>NZ_JBFAJW010000005.1:0-689159 GCF_040655395.1 Nocardia sp. NPDC050435 | reverse complement strand
GGCCCGCGCTGCCGAGGCAGCGCGGGCCCGAGCTCGGGTTCCGTCAGTGCACCAGTGCCTGCGTGCCCGCGTCGGCGGGCAGTTCCGGCTTGGTCCGCGGCAGGAAGTACGCCGGGATCAGGGCCAGGATCATCAGGATCAGGGCCACCACGAAGGTGTTGCTGAACGACTCGGCGGCCAGGCTCAGCATCTGGGCCTTCTTGGCCGCGAGCTCGGCCGCCGCCTCCGGCGGCAGCGTCGCCGGATCCGGCATCGGCGTGGACGGCTGCTCGGAGGCGCCCGCGGTGGCCAGGCCCCGGTCCTTCATCTGGTTGGTCAGGATCACCGCGATGGTCGCGGTGCCGATCGAACCGGCGGTCTGGTTGATGATGTTCATCAGCGTCGAACCGCGCGCCACCTGCTGGTGGGTCAGCGTCTGGATGGCCGCCGTCATCACCGGCATCATGGTGCAGCCCATGCCCAGACCCATGATGAACAGGCCGCTGCCCAGCATCAGGTAGGAGGTGTCGGCCTCGAGCTGGGTGAAGAACGCCATGCCGACGCTGATCACCGCGATACCGGTGAGCACGATCTTGCCGGGGCCGATCTTGTCGACGAAACGGCCCGCGATCGGCATGGTCAGCATGGCGCCCAACCCCTGCGGCGCCAGCATCAGACCGGCCGAGAGCGAGGTCTCGCCCTGCACCGAGATCAGGTAGGACGGCAGCAGCAGACCTGCGCCGAAGAACGCGGCCGCGAACAGCGTCATCGTCAGCACGGAGAACAGCAGCGACTTGTTGCGGAACAGGTACAGATCGATCAGCGGGTGCTTGGCGCGCAGCGCGTGCAGCACGAAGGCGACCAACAGCGCGGCGCCGATCAGCATCGTGATCCAGACCTTGGGCGCGGTGACCCGGCCCTCGTCCGGAATCGAGGAGACGCCGAACAGGAACAGCGCCAGACCGGGCGAGGCCAGCAGCATGCCGACGAAGTCGAACGACTCCGCGGGCTGCGGCTCGTCCTTGGGCAGCACGACGAACGCGTAGACCAGCGCGATCACGCCGAGCGGGAGGTTGATCAGGAAGATCCACTCCCAGGAGAAGTCATCGATCAGCCAGCCGCCGAGGATCGGACCGCCGATCGGGCCGAGCAGCATGGGAATACCGAGGACCGCCATCACCCGGCCGAGCCGCTGCGGCCCGGCCGCGTGAGTCATGATCGTCATGCCGAGCGGCATCAGCATGCCGCCGCCGAGGCCCTGGACGACGCGCGCGGCGATAAGAGTTTCGATGCTCCAGGCAAAACTGCACAGCACCGAGCCGAGCACGAAGAACGCGAGGGCGGTCATATAGAGGCGTTTGGTGCCGAAACGATCAGCGGCCCAACCGGTCAGCGGGATCACGGTGGCCAGCGCCAGCGTGTAGCCGGTCATCGACCACGCGGTCAGGGCGTAGCTGGAGCCGAAATCCTTCTGGAACTCGGGGATCGCGATCGTGACGACGGTGATGTCGAGGATCGACATGATCGCGCCGAGCACGACGACGCCGGCGATCTTGAAGACGCTGGCGTCGAGCTTGTCGTCGGCCGGGTCTTTGTCGGCCTGGATATCCGGAGGTGATGTCACCGGTTAAGGGTGCCAGCTGGTCCCGGAAATGACCAGACATATACCGGCGTACGGGAGGGTGGCGACGGTCACCCTCCCGCCCCGGGTCACTTCGCCAGCTGCGCCAGTTCGCGCTGGACGACTTCGTCGTGCGCCGCGGCCTCGGCGGCGGCCTTCTTCGGACTCCAGTGCCCGGCCATGACGAACACGAACGGGATGAACAGCACCTGGGCGATCAGGCAGATCCACCACCAGCGGCCCCACTGACCGGGCGAATCATGCTTGGCCTGCTGCACTTCCGGGCCGCGCTCGGCCAGATAGGTCCGATCCGAAGCCGAGATCGTGCTGATGGCCTGCAGCTTCGCACCGGCGTCCTGCAGCTTCGGGCCGACCGTCGCGGCGATGGTCAGCTGATCGCGTGGCACCGCCTGGGTGGCGGTCAGGCGGGCGATCGCGTCGTTCACCGGAATATTGAACTTCTGCGCGACCTGCCCCACCGCGGCGAGCCCGGCGTTGCCGTCGGCCGGGTTGGCGGCCAGCGCCGCCTGGGTGTCGGCCTCGATCGCGTTGAGCGTCTGCAACTCCTGCGGGTACCGCGCGTTCAGGGCCATGGTGGCCTGGATGTCGGCCAGCGAAGCCCCGGTCAGCTTCTGGATCGCGGTCAACTGCGCGGCCTGATCGTTCGGGTTCGCCTGCAGCGCCGCGAGGGTTTCCGGCCCGACGGTCTGGATGGTGGCGAGTTCCGAGGCGTGCTTGGCCTGGATCTCGCCCAGGCGCGGACCGTAATTCACCAGCGGCCCAGCGGCATTCACCACCAGCAGCAGACCGAACAGCACCAGCGTCACCACGCCGCGCAGGGTGCCGCCCCACACCGCGAGCCCGACCGCGGTCGCCGCGGGATTGCGTTCCTCGACCGTTTCGGTGAAGCTCGCCATCCAGGTCGAGTAGGCGATACCGGTGCCGATCGCGATCAGCGCGAAAATGGCGGCCCAGGTGTAATACCCGGTATCCGGCTCGTCGTTGTACTGGATCAGGATGAACATGCCGGTGATCGAGATGAGTGCGCCGACAATCATGAACGGCTTACGCACTTTCAACCAGTCCGAGAGGATGCCGGCCGTCACCAGCGCGACCGCATTGGCGCCCCAATACCAATTGCCCAGCGCGTTCGCCTGCGCCGAGGTGAACCCGAAGTTGGTGGCCATGTAGACCGCGAGGAAGGAGACGATCGTATAGAAGAAAGCCAGGAAAAGGCTGATACCCAACGCCGATCCGACGATATTCAGTTTCAGCATCTGCTTCCACTGATCGCGTTCCAGCTCTTCGACATTCAGGCCGCGGGCGCGCGCTTCGATCAGCGCCTTGTCGCGCAGCGACACCATCACCTGATCGCGCAGCGCGGGGCTGAGCTCGCGCAGACCGACGACCGCGAACACCGAGATCACCAGGCAGATCACGCCGCACAGCCGGTAGTGGTACTGCCAGTCCGGGTGCGCGTCCAGGGTGCGGGTGGAGATTGCGGTGGTGACCAGCGCGCCGATCACCGGGCCCAGGGTCCAGAAGCCCATGGCCGAGGCCCGGCCCAGCTGCGGGGAGAAATCCCGGATCAGCGCCGGGGTCGCCACCAGGACCGCGCCCTCGACGACGCTGACCAGGATGTAGACGATCAGGTACGCCTCTTTGGTGGTGGTGGCGGGCACCGCGAACAGCGTCAGCGCGGACACGATCACCACGCCGTAGGCGACGATGTTGGCCCGCCCCCAGCGATCGAGCACCCCGGCCACGACCGAGGCGACGGCGCCGAACGCGGCGCCGATGATGAAGATCCAGACGAAATAGGCGAAGGACAGGTCGAAATAGGCGATCAGCTCGTTGCCGACCGCGCCGGTGACAAACAATTGGTAATACAGCGCGATCGAGGTGATGACCACGACGGTCAGATACCAGGACCGCGCCGGCGTATCGGGATAACTGGGAAGTTTGCGCTGCCAGAGCCCGGTGAGCAGGGTCGGCGGTGCGGGGATCGACGTCGAACTCATAGTCGAAATGCCTTTCTAACCACGGCATCTCGCGCTGAATCACGGCGATGGCGAACGAGCGGCCGGGTGCAGAAACTGTAGCGACCGATCACTTTCCGCACGCGGTTTTCGGCCACCCCGTCCCGCTCATCGGAATCTGCAATATTCGAAAACGAAAAACGCAGGCCATCATGTCGATGACCTGCGCTTCGGTACTGCGGTCAGGGTTGCAAGGCGATCTTGGCACCGCGGCCCGGGGTTTCGCTGGCGACGGCGGCCTCGGCGGCCTGTTCCAGCGGGTAGGTCGCTTCGACCTCCAGGCGCAGGGCGCCGGTGGCGGCCATGGTGACCAGCTCGGTGATCAACCGGCGCATCTCCTCGCGGCCGGTCTGCTCGGCCCGCTTGGAGCCCCAGAAGCCTTTGATCACCACCTGTTTGAAGATCACCGGGCCGGGGTCGAGGATCAGCGGTTTACCGGCCAGCGCGCCGAAGGAGATCAGTTCGCCGCCCGGAGCGAGCAGCGCCAGCAGATCGTTGGCCGCGCCGCCGCCGACCTGGTCGACCGCGCGCACGATCGGCGCGCCGCCGGTCAGCTCGGCCGCCCGCTGCTGCCAGCCTTCGGACCCGGTGTCCACGACGGCCTCGGCACCCAGCTCACGCAGCGATTGCACCGACTCGGCCCGGCGCACCAGGCTGAGCACGTGCACACCGCGCTGCCGCGCCAGGGTGTTCAGCAACCGGCCGACCGCGCCGTTGGCGGCGTTGATCGCGATCCAGTCGCCCGCCGCGACGTTCAGGTCCTCCAGCAGCATGAGCGTGCTCAGCGGCATGGCCAGCAGCTGCGCGGCGGTCAGGTCCGGCACCGAATCCGGCAGCGGGACCACCTGCGTGGCCTTGGCCAGGAACAGCTCGGCCCACGCCTCGTGGATACCCGAAACGCTCACGCGCTGACCGAGTTCCAGCCCGGTCACACCGGGGCCGAGGGCGTCGATGCGCCCGACGGCCTCGGTGCCCGGGATGGCCGGCAACTCCGGTTTGTACCCGTACACACCACGAATGGTGGCCAGGTCGTGATTGTGGATCGGCGCCAGGATCAGTGCGATCCGCACCTGCCCCTCCCCCGGTTCCGGGGTCGGCCGCTCCCCCGCGGTCAGCACATCCTTCGGTTCGCCGAAGGCCTCGATGACTACCGCGCGCATCGGGTCAGTCCTCCGCGACGGTCACGGTGACGTCGATGTTGCCGCGGGTGGCGTTGGAGTACGGGCACACCTGGTGCGCCTTGTCGGCCAGCGCCTGCGCCTCCTCGCGGGACAGGTTCGGCAGCGTGACCTCGATGACCACGGCCAGCTGGAAGCCGCCCGCGTCGTTCTTGCCCAGGCTCACCTTCGCGCCGACGGCCGAGTCGTCGACGTTCTGGCCGTCGTTCTTGCCCACCAGGCGCAGCGCGCCGTGGAAGCAGGCGGCGTAGCCGGCGGCGAAGAGCTGCTCGGGGTTGGTGCCCTCACCGCTGCCGCCCATCTCCTTGGGCGTGGACAGGTTGACGTCGACCTTGCCGTCGCTGGTGCGGGCGGAGCCGTTGCGGCCGTCGCCGCTGGCCAGGGCTTCGGCGGTGTAGAGGACGTTCATGATGTCTCCCGTTCTGAGGTAAGGGCCTCGGTCATGCGCCGCAGAGTGTCGCGCAGGGCGACGATTTCGTCCATGGACAGGCCGGCGGCTGCGGCCATTTCGTTCGGAATCTCGCGGGCCCGCGCCCGCAGTGCGCGGCCGGGGGCGGTGAGCCGGATCTCGACTCGCCGCTCATCGGCCGTGCTGCGCTCCCGCTCGACCAGCCCGGCGCCCTGCAACCGCTTGAGCAGCGGTGAGAGGGTGCCGGAATCGAGGGACAGCGCGGTGCAGAGTTCACCGACGGAACGACCGTCGCGTTCCCACAGCGCCAGCATCACCAGGTACTGCGGGTAGGTCAGCCCGAGCTGGTCCAGCTTGGACCGGTAGACCGAGGTCATCGCCCGCGACGCCGCATACAGCGGAAAGCACAGCTGCTCGTCGAGGCGAAGGCGATCGGTCACCGTTCAAACGGTAGTCCGCAACTAAGTTGCACACAACCGAATCGCCGGTGGCCTGCGTCACACCACCTCCGCCGCCCCGGGGCACGTCGGTTCCCAGACGTAGTACGGGCGCCCGGCGTGCGCCGGGGCGACGGAGGATCAGCGAATTACGCTGCGCCCCAGCGGGTGGTGAGCTTTTCCTCGGCCGCGGCGGTCAGCGCGCCGAACAGGCGCAGGCGGGCCAGGCCGCCGTCGGGGTAGATGTCGAGCCGCACATGGGTGGCGGGGCGCTCGTTGTCCAGCCGGAACCGGTGCGGGGTGTCGGGCTGCAGCGCGGTACGCGGCAGCAGCTCGAACCAGGCCGCGTCGTCGGCCGCGGGCAGCGGCGCGCCCTCGGGCAGGTCGACGCCGAGCAGCCGCGCCGCGCCGGGCGCGTTGAACAGCAGGTTGGTGGTGTCGAGTTCGAGCACCTGCGGCACGCCCTGGGCGGCCAGACTGAAAGTGGCCCAGTCGTTTCCGCTGTCGCGGCGGCGCTTGGTCTCCCAGCCCTCGGCCTGGTTGCGGGCCAGCCCGGGGCTGATCATGTTGTCCGGCGCGGAGTAGAACATGTCCGAGCAGCCCAGCGAGCGCGCGCCGTTGGCGAGCGCGGCCAGGTCCACGGTCAGGCCGGTGAGCAGGGCGGGATCGGGCACCACTTCGCCGTGCACGCGCAGCCGGGCCACGCCGCCGTCGGGGTAGATGGTGAGCCGCACGTGGGTGAACACGCCCTCGTCGGCGACCGGGAACTCGTGCACGGCGTCGCCGGTCAACGGGCTGCGCGGCAGGATCTCGGTCCACTCGGCCTGCTCCAGCTCGGCCACCGAGGGGTAACCCGCGACGCGGGTGGCCTCGACCGAGGCGAAGGGCGGGTAGTTGCCCTTGAACCAGGCGGTGTCGATGACGATGCCGCGCACGATGCCGGGCATGCCCAGGCGCACGATCGCCCAGTCGTCGCCGGGGCCGCGGTGCCGGCGGGTCTCCCAGCCGTCGTATTCCTGCCCCTTGGGCCCGAAGGTCTCCGGCGAGAACTTCGGCGCCCACGGGTTGATGAGGTTCTCGCGCTCCTCGAAGGACTCGTCGCTGGCGGCGATCACGCTGCCGAGATTGCTGCGCAGCGCCAGGTCGGGTAGCGCGGTGAAGTCTGACATATCTTCTCCCTCAACTCTTCTCGATGAAGCGGCCCGCCGTGGACTCGCTCTCGACGGCGACGCCGCGCAGCCAGGTGGTGCGCACGACGCCCGAGAGCTCACGCCCGGCGTAGGCCGTGATCTTGTTCTTGTGCTGCAACGCCGCCGGTTCGACGGTGAACGGCGCGTCCGGATCGAAGGCCACCAGATCGGCGTCGACGCCGACCGCGAGGCGGCCCTTGTGGTCCAGACCGACCAGCTCGGCGGGCGCGACGGCCATCCAGCGGATCACGTCGGTGAGGCCGAAGCCCCGGGCGCGCGCGGCGGTCCAGACCGCGGGCAGGCCGATCTGCAGCGAGGAGACCCCGCCCCAGGCACTGGCGAAATCCCCCTCCTTCATGGCGGGCGGGCACGGCGAGTGGTCGGAGACCACGCACGTCAGCACCCCATCGGCCAGGCCCTGCCACAGCGCGTCCTGGTTGGCGGAATCCCGGATGGGCGGACAGCATTTGAACGCCGTCGTGTGCGCCTCGGCCGCGGCCAGCGTCAGGTAGTGCGGGCAGGTCTCGGCGGTGATCCGGACGCCGCGCGCCTGCGCGGCCGCCAGCGGTTCCAGGCAGCCCGCCGCCGAGACGTGCAGGATGTGGGTGCGCGCGCCGGTTTTCTCCGCCAGCTCGATGACGGCCTGCACCGCCGCGACTTCCGCTGCCCCGGGCCGTGATTCCAGGAAAGCGTCGTAGGACCCGTCGGCGGGCTCTTCCAGCCTACCCGGATCCTCGGCGTGCACGATCAACAGCCCGTCGAAGGCGGCGAGTTCGCCCATCACCTCCTCGATCTCGGTGAGCGACAGCGGCGGGAACTCGTCCACGCCCGAGGGCGAGAGGAAGCACTTGAACCCGAACACGCCCGATTCGTGCAGCGGGCGTAGCGATTTCAGGTTCCCCGGGATGGCACCGCCCCAGAAACCCACGTCCACCCGGCATTGCCCGGTGGCCGCCGTGCGCTTCTCCCGCAGCGCGGGCACGTCGACCGTGGGCGGCAGCGAGTTCAGCGGCATGTCGATGATCGTCGTGACACCGCCCGCCGCAGCGGCTTTCGTCGCCGAGGTGAAACCCTCCCAGTCGGTGCGGCCGGGTTCGTTGACGTGCACGTGCGAGTCGACCAGGCCCGGCAGCAGCACCAGATCACCCAGATCGGTGCTCGTGGCTGCCGCCAATTCCGCCTCGTACGCGGCGATCTCCGCGATGCGCCCGTCCCGCACGGCGATCGCCGCGGGACGGATCCCCTCCGGCAGCACCGCGCGCCGAGACCGGATCACCAAGTCGTACATGCTCACTCCTTGCCCGTCATGGAACCCACCGCGGCGCCGATCAGTCCCGCGGTGGCGCCCACCACACCCGCGACGATGCCCACCTCGGTGGCGATGCCCAGCGCGCCCGCGGTCGCGCCGACCGAGCCGGCGGTGGCGCCGACCAGTGCCGAGGCGACACCCACGGTCTTGCCGGCCACCGCTGGAAAGGCGCGCCGGGCGGGGACGGCCTGCCTATCCATGGCCACCCGCCACCTTGCGCAATTCGGTTTCGGCCAGCCACTTTCCGGCCACCGCGCCGGCCAGCCGCTCCAGCATCGGCCCGGCGAAGGCCATGCAGCGGGTGCGGTCGGACTCGAGATCGGTCAGGGCGTAGGCCTGTTCGATGTCGATCCGGCGCAGCTGCTCGTCGCTGATCTCGCGGTGCCCGGCGACCGCGACCACCGGGACACCGGCGGTCTTCGCGATCCGGGCCACCCCGACCGGCGCCTTGCCGTGCAGGGTCTGCTGATCCAGCGCGCCCTCGCCGGTGATCACCAGGCGCGCGCCGTCGACCTGCGCGGCGAAACCGAGCTGGTCCAGGATCATGTCGATGCCCGGGCGGGCCTGTGCGCCGAGGAACGCCATCGCCGCGTAGCCGACGCCGCCGGCCGCCCCGGCGCCCGGCCGCTCGGCCACATCGACGCCGAGATCGCGCTTGACGATCATGGCCAGCCGCGCGAGCCCGCGCTCCAGATCCTCGACGTCGGTCTGCCGCGCGCCCTTCTGCCGGGCGTAGACATTGGCCGCGCCCCGCGTGCCGAGCAGCGGGTTGTCGACGTCGGAGGCCACCGTCACCAGCGGCACCCGCACCATCTCGCTGGCGTCGATGCGGGCCAGCCGCCGCAGCGCCGCCCCGCCCGGCGGCAACTGGTCGCCGCGCTCGTCGAGGAATTTCACGCCGAGCGCCGACATCATGCCCGCGCCGCCGTCGGTGCAGGCGCTGCCGCCCAGTCCGAGCAGGATCCGCCGGGCGCCGCGCTGGGCGGCGGCCCGGATCAGCTCGCCGGTGCCGGTGCTGGCGACGGTCCGCGAGGTCGACGAGGTCGGCGGGTGCGGCATCTTGCGCACGCCCGACGCCTCGGCGAGTTCGATCACGGCGGTCTGGTCGCGCATCGCGAACGACGCGACCACCTGATCGCCGATCGGCCCGGTCACGCTGGTGCGGAAGCGGGCGAACCCCGACGCCACCACGGCGTCGACGGTGCCGTCGCCCCCGTCGGCGACCGGAACGGTCACCACGGGGACATCCGGGCGCACCCGGCGCAGGCCGGCGGCCACGTGCTCGGCCACCTCGGGAGCGGTCAGCGAGCCCTTGAACTTGTCGGGCGCGATGACCACATACCCCTCCCGCCACCGGGGGCGCGGTGCACGCCGGGGGCTGATCACCTGCCGCCTCCGACGGTTTCGGGCTCGGGCAGCGCGGCGATGGCGGTGGGCGCGTCGTCCAGCGACTCGGCCAGCTCCTCGAACTCCATGATGTTGTCGATCTCGAGGCCCATGGACACGTTGGTGACGCGCTCCAGGATGACCTCCACGACCACCGGCACCTTGTGCTCGGCCATCAGGCCCTTGGCCTGCTCCAGCGCGGAACCCAGCTTGTCCGGCTCGGTGACCCGGATCGCCTTGCAGCCCAGGCCCTCCACCACCTTCACGTGGTCCACGCCGTAGCCGGCGACCTCGGGGCTGTTGATGTTGTCGAAGTCGAGCTGGACGTAGTAGTCCATGGAGAAGTTGCGCTGTGCCTGCCGGATCAACCCCAGGTAGGAGTTGTTCACCACGACGTGGATGTAGGGGATGCCGAACTGCGCGCCGACCGCCAATTCCTCGATCAGGAACTGGAAGTCGTAGTCGCCGGAGAGCGCGACCACGGTCGCGTCCTTGTCGGCGGTGGCGACGCCGAGCGCGGCGGGCAGGGTCCAGCCCAGCGGTCCGGCCTGGCCGGCGTTGATCCAGTGCCGCGGGTGGTAGACGTGCAGCAGCTGCGCCGCCTGGATCTGAGACAGGCCGATGGTGCTGACGTAGCGGATCTCGGGTCCGAACGCCTTGTTCATCTCCTCGTAGACGCGCTGCGGCTTGATCGGCACCGAATCGAAGTGCGTCTTGCGCAGCCCCTCGTTCTTGCGGTGCTTGCACTGCTTGGCCCAGTCGGCGCGGCTGGGCAGGGTCTCGGCGGCCTTGCGCTCACGCGCGACCTCGAGGAACACCCGCAGCGCGGCGCCGGCATCGGAGGTGATGCCGAAGTCGGGTGCGAAGACCCGGCCGATCTGCGTCGGCTCGATGTCGACGTGCACGAAAGTGCGGCCCTTGGTGTAGGTTTCGACGCCGCCGGTGTGCCGGTTGGCCCACCGGTTGCCGATGCCGAGCACGAAATCGGACTCGAGCATGGTGGCGTTGCCGTACCGGTGCGAGGTCTGCAGGCCGACCATGCCCGCGTGCAGCGGGTGGTCGTCGGCGATCGTTCCCCAGCCCATCAGGGTCGGGACCACCGGGATGCCGGTCAGTTCGGCGAACTCCACGAGCAGTTCGGCCGCGTCGGCGTTCACGATGCCGCCGCCGGCGACGATCAGCGGACGTTCCGCGGCGGCCAGCATGTCCAGGACCTTCTCGGCCTGGGCCCGCGAGGCGGCGGGCTTGTGCACCTGCAGCGGCTCGTAGGTGTCGATGTCGAACTCGATCTCGGCGAGCTGCACGTCGATCGGCAGGTCGATCAGCACCGGCCCCGGGCGACCCTCGCGCATGAGGTGGAACGCCTTCTGGAAGGTGCCGGGCACCTGCGCGGGCTCGAGCACGGTGACGGCCCACTTGCTGACCGGCTTGGCGATCGAGGCGATGTCGACCGCCTGGAAGTCCTCCTTGTGCAGCTTGGACACCGGCGCCTGGCCGGTGATGCACAGGATCGGAATGGAATCCGCACTGGCGGAGTACAACCCGGTGATCATGTCGGTGCCGGCCGGGCCGGAGGTGCCGATGCAGATGCCGATGTTGCCGGCCTCGGCGCGGGTGTAGCCCTCGGCCATGTGCGAGGCCGCCTCGACGTGGCGGGCCAGCACGTGCTTGAGCCCGCCGTGCGCGCGCATGGCGCTGTAGAACGGGTTGATCGCGGCGCCGGGCAGGCCGAAAGCCTGTGTCGCGCCTTCTTTTTCGAGGATCAGGACCGCCGCGTCGACGGTGCGCATTCGCGCCATATCAGTTCTCCCTGGGGTTGGTCGCCGCGTACCGGCGGTCGGGCGCGTACGGCCCGTCGATGCGCACCCAGCCCGCCGGGATCCGCACCGCGCACTGCGCGTGCTGGATCACCGGCTGAGCCTGTGTTGCTTGGGTTTTCACGCGTTGTCCCGCTTCGACAACGCCTCGGCGACCAGCAGCAGACCGGAGTGATCCAGGTTGCCGTAGCCCATGGCGCGCGCGGCGGCGATGAGCTGCGCGGTCAGCGCGCCCATCGGGATGGCGACCTCGGCCTCGCGCGCGGCGGCCAGGATGATGCCCATGTCCTTGTGGTGCAGGTCGATCCGGAAACCGGGGACGAACGAGCGCTCCAGCATGGTCTTGCGCTTGAGCTCGAGGATCTTGGAGCCCGCCAGGCCGCCGGCCAGCACGTCCAGGCCCTTGGCCGCGTCCGCGCCCAGGTTCTCCATCAGCAGGATGGCCTCGGCCACCAGGGCGTAGGTGCCGCCCACGACCAGCTGGTTGGCCGCCTTGACGACCTGACCGGCGCCGTTCGGGCCGACCAGCTCGAAGGTCTTGCCGACCGCCTCGAAGATCGGCTTGGCCGCTTCGAAGTCGGCTTCGGCGCCGCCGACCATGATGGACAGCGCCGCGTTCTTCGCGCCCGGCTCACCGCCGGAGACCGGCGCGTCCAGCACGCGCAGGCCCTTCTTCGCGCCCTCGGTGGCGGTCCACTTGGAGGTCTTGGGGGTGATGGTGGAGAAGTCGATGTAGAGGGTGCCCTCGGCGGCGTGCTCGAGCACGTCGGCGAACACGGACTCCACGTGCTCGTCCTGCGGGAGCATCGTGATCACGATGTCCTTGTCCCGCACGGCTTCCGCCGCGCCGGAGGCGATGTTGCCGCCCGCGGCCTTCAGCTTGTCCAGGGCGGCGGAGCTGTGGTCGTAGCCGGTGACCTCGTGGCCCGCGGCGACCAGGTGGCCCGCCATCGGGCCGCCCATGATGCCCAGTCCGACGAATCCGATTTTGCTCATTTGATCCAGCTCCAATCCAGGTCTGCGTCTTTGTATTCCAGGCCGATACGGCCCTGGTAGCCCGCCTTGTCGAGGCTCGCGAAGAGCGCGTCGAAGTCGAGGTCGCCGGTGCCGGGGCGGCCGCGGCCGGGGTTGTCGGCGATCTGCACGTGGCCGAGGCGATCGGCGTAGGTGGCGATCACCTGGTGCAGGTCCTCCCCCATCCGGGACAGGTGGTAGAGGTCGCACAGGAACTTCACGTTCGGCTCGCCCACGGCGTCGATGACGCGCACCGCGTGCTCGGCCGAGACGATCGGGTAGTCCGGGGACTCCGGCGCGTTCAGCGCCTCCAGCAGCACCACCGCGTCGATGCGCGCGGCGGCCTGGGCGGCCAGGCGCAGGTTCTCCAGCGCCAGCTCGTCCTGCTTGGCCGGGTCCTCGCCCTCGACCCGGTTGCCGTAGAGCGCGTTGAGCGCCTTGCAGCCGGTCCGCTCGGCGATGCCGACGGCGACCTCGATGTTGTCGCGGAAGGTGGTGACCGCGCTGGGCACCGAGACCAGGCCGCGCCCGGCCGGGATCAGGTCGATGAAGTTCAGCCCGACCAATTGCACACCGGCGTCGGCGAGCGCGGCGACGAACGCGTCGATCTCCTTGTCGCCCGGCGTCGGATCGGTGCCGAAGGGCCACCAGAATTCGACGGCGTCGAAACCGGCGGCCTTGGCCGCGGCCGGACGCTCCAGCAATGGCAGATCAGTGAAAAGAATCGAGCAGTTGACGTCGAACTTCGGCATTCTCAGGCTCCTTTCTTGTATTTCTTCCAGCTGCCGATCTCGGTGATATCGATCAGCTCCGGGTAGGAGGTCGGCGGCTTGCGCATCACCATGGACAGCACCGAGCGGTTGTCCTGCAGCTCGATCACGCCGAGCTCCAGCTCCGGCGGCTCGGCCGGCAGCAGCTTCTCCCGCAGCACCTCCAGCGAGATGTCGAACAGCTCGCCCGAGATCGGCGCGCCGCCGTCGGCCACCGGCGCGAGACCGGGGAAACGGTCGCCCACCGAATAGAAGCGGTAGCGCGCGGCGGTTTCCGCTTCGCCGGCGAACGGGGCGCCACCGAGCAGGTAATTCAGAGGTCCTCCGCGCATGGCGGAGCCGTTCAGGAAAATCAAAGGCATAGCGATTGTCTTTCTAGTGACGGATATCGTCGTCGAACCGGTCGCCGAGTTCGTCGAGCCGGTCCTCGGCCGCGCCGAACACCGACGCGCCTTTCTTCTTGCCGGCCCGGATCTCGTTGAACGCCACGTTCAACACGATCGCCACCACGGCCGTCGCACTGATCCCGGACTCCAGGACCACCGCGATCGACTTCGGGAAGGCGTGCCAGAAGTCCGGCGCCGCAATGGGAATCAGGCCCACGGCCACGCCGACCGCGACGATGACCATGTTCAGGTTGTCCTCGTAGTCCACCCGCGAGAGGGTGCGGATGCCGCTGGCCGCCACCGTGCCGAAGAGCACGATCGCCGCGCCGCCGAGGACCGGATACGGAATCCCGGCGACCACCGCGCCGACCACGGGCAGCAGCCCGAGCAGCGCGAGGATGACACCGCCGACCGCGACCACGTAGCGGCTCTTGATTCCGGTCAGCGCGACCAGGCCCACGTTCTGTGCGAAGGCGCTGCACGGGAACGAACCCACCAGCGGCGCCGCCGCGCTCGAGACCATGTCCGCGCGCAGGCCGTTGGCCAGCCGCTTCTTGTCGACCTCGGTCGGCAGGATCTCGCCGATGGCGAGAATGTCGGCGGTGGCCTCGGTCATGATCACGAACATCACGATCGTCATGGCGACGATCGCGCCCACTTCGAAGGTGGGCGAACCGAAATGCAGGATCGAGGGCAGCGCGACCAGCTTGGCCTCGCCGACTCCGGAGAAGTCGGCCTTGCCGGTGACCACGGCGACCAGCGTGCCGACGATCAGGCCGATCAGGATGGACAGCCGCGAGATCGCGCCCTGGAACACCCGGCTGATCACCAGGATGATGACCAGCGTCATGCCGGCGTAGCCGATGTTGGTCATCGACCCGTAGTCGCCGGCCTTCGCGTCGCCGCCCATTGCCCACCGGAACGCCACCGGCATCAGCGACAGCCCGATCACCGTGATGATCGTGCCGGTCACCACGGCTGGGAACAGTCGCACCAGGTGCGCGAAGAACGACGAGGCGATCAGGCCGATGATGCCCGCGACGATGATCGCGCCGAACACCGGCCGCAGCCCGCCCTCGGTCGCGATGGACACCATCGTCGAGACACTGACGAACGAGATGCCCTGCACGATGGGCAATCTGGAGCCGAACGGCCCCAGGCCCAGCGTCTGCAGCATGGTGGCCAGGCCCGAGACGAACAGTCCGGCGGTCACCAGCAGCGCCATGTCGGAGGCGGACAGTCCCGCGGCTCCGCCGATGATCAGCGGCGGCGCGATGACACCGCCGTACATCGTCAGGATGTGCTGCAGCCCGTAGGCGATCAGTTGCAGCGGTGGATATTTCGTGTCTTCCGGCCGGACCGTCTCGGTTGAAGCGAGCCCCGGGGACTTGCTACGGCGGTTGAACATGGGCGTCGCCTCTCCGCGATCAGCAAAAACCGGGCACGCCGTGCCAGGCGGAGCCGGCATCGGTGGCGTCGTCACGGACTACGGAGGCCTCGATCAGGCCGTAGGGCCGATCGGCGGCGATGAACACCTCGTTGTTGTTCTCCAGGGCGAAGGGGCTCAGGTCCACCAGGAAGTGGTGCTTGTTCGGCGCGGAGAACTTGATCTCGGCGACCTCGCGGTGCTGCTCGAGCACGGCGCGGCCCATGCTGTAGAGGGTCTGCTGCAGCGCGTAGGAGTGCACGGCGGCGAACTGGCGCAGCAGGATCGAGCGGATCGAGTCGTAGGACTTGTCGAAGTCCGGCACGTCGGCGGAGTCGTAGCGCCACTTGGCGACCAGCGAGGTGGCCATGATCCGGTCGTTGGTCGGCTGCAGGGTCGTGTACTTGTCCTTGAAGTACCCGTGGAACTCCGAGCCGGTGGTCTTGAGCAGCACCAGGTCCTTGATGCCGGAGATCACGTGGGCGCGGCGGTCCGGACCGGTGCCGTCGACGTTCACGATGGTGGTGCGCACGCCGGCGCCGCTCTTGACGAAGGAGTGATCGTGGCCGAGGCCGTCGACCGGGATGCGGTCCCAGGCGTACTCGTCGATCTCCACGCGGGCGCCGTCGGCGCCGGGGCAGCGGGCGATGAAGTGGTCGGCCAGGGTCAGGCCGTAGTTCTCGATCGCGCCGATCTCCTTCTCCTTGGCGAAGGCGAAGGCGGTGTTCTTCTGGGTGTCGGTGGGGAGCACGTCCTTCTGATCACCGGTGATGTGCGCGTCCTCGAAGCGGCCGCGCAGCGCCGAGGAGACGTTCAGATCGCGGATCTGGTGGCGCGCGGTGTCGCGGTAGACGCGGACGACACGGCTCTCGGCCTTGCCGTACTGGTTGGTTCCAAGCTGGATGGCCATGGGTGAGGATCAGCTCCCTCGGTAGGTGGAGTAGGCGAACGGGCTCAGCAGAAGGGGAATGTGGAAGTGGCTTCCCGCCGGGCCACCGGGGGTGAAGGTGATGATCGCTTCGGGGAAGAAGCAGTCCTGCCCGGTGGCGGCGGCGTAGCTGGCGACGTCGAAAACCAGTCGGTAGGAACCGGTTTCGAGTTCGTCGGGGCCGAACTCGCCGACCCGGCCGTCGGCGTTGGTGACCGCCTGGGCCAGCAGCACCGGCTGCCCGTCCTTGACGTGCTCCAGCCGGACCGGCACACCGGCGCCGGGCTTTCCGAGGGCCGTGTCGAGCACGTGCGTGGTAATCGCACTCATGCCGTGGCCACCTCCATCTCATCGATTGCCTTGCGCAGCCGCAGGATCGCGATCTTGCGCAGTTCCTCCGCGACGACGGCCGCTTCGGTCTCGTCGTCGTTGCCGAGGCGCTCGTGCAGGGCGGCCAGGATCTGCTCGCCGGACAGGCCGGTGGCGCAGATCAGGAAGACCCGGCCGAAGCGCTGCTCGTAGGCCTGGTTGCCGGACATCAGGGCGGCCGCGGTGGCCAGGTCCTGGCTGACGCCGGACTGTTCGCCGCGGGACCATTTCGCGTCGACGCTGCTGCCGTTCGCCCGTTCGCCGATGCGCGGGTGCGCGGCGAGGGCGCGGTCGACGTCGGCACGGGTGAAGCTGCGGGCGGCGGCGTCGGCCACCTCCAGCAGGAGTTCCAGATCGGCGTACGGCCGGCCCGCCAAGACGGCGTCGGCCCAAGCCGGAACGTCGCAGCAAGCCAGCAGAACCGGCCGGAGTTGTGCACTCGCAGTCGAATTGAACGCTGCGGAAGTTCCCATTGCCTGGCCTTTCTCGTGTAGCGGAGGTCACATCCGCTTACTCCGAGAAGAGTGGCACAGGTCTCAGTTGAAAATCAACAGTTTGTTGAATTTTGGGGTGAAAGTCCAAGTGGCGGGCTCACACCACGGCTCCGTTGAGCGGGTCCTACAGGACCCGAGCTCAGGAACGCGTTCGATTCAGGTAGTTGTACACCGTGAACCGGGTGACGCCGAGCGCTTCGGCGACAGTCTCCGCGGATTTGCGGTAGCTGAACGCGCCGCGCTCTTCCAGCAAACGCACAGCACGCTGCTTGTCGGCGCGCTTGAGTTCGGTCAGGGAGCTGCCCAGCTCCGCCGCCACATCCTCGAGCAGCCGGGCCAGACCGCCCTCGCTCGCGGGCTCCGCCTCCGCGGGCCCGCCGATGCGCACACCGGCCAGCGTCGCGCCCTCCCACACCAGCGGAATGTCCTCGGGGCCACAGTCGTCGGGCGGCACCAGCCTGCCGTTCACCCGCTGCAGCAGCGGTGTGATCGTCACCAGCACCGGATGGGAGGCGTCCAGTCGCAGATCAGTCATCGGCGTCTCGTTCCACCTGCAAGGTCACCCTGGTCGCGCCGTGCGCGAAACCGGTGGCGAGCACTTCACGCAGCAAATCCAGCAGCTTCTCGCTGGGCCCGGACACCGAGGTGCCCAGCGGGCCGAAATCGCAATCGAGACCGGCGGCTTCGAGCACGGCCAAGGTCTCGGCGGCGTGCGGCGGCGGATCGCCTTCGCCATGGAACGGCTCGGTGGTGAATTCAGCACGCAGCCACATGGGCACAGGTTACCCGCGCTTCCGGCTCGGACGGACAGGGACGAACGCACAGCGCCTCGCGGCACAGCCCCCCGGAGGGAGCCGTGCCGCGAGGCCGCGTGCGGAGGTGGGACCTA
Organism: Nocardia sp. NPDC050435; assembly: GCF_040655395.1. Lineage (NCBI taxonomy): Bacteria > Bacillati > Actinomycetota > Actinomycetes > Mycobacteriales > Nocardiaceae > Nocardia > Nocardia sp. NPDC050435. Next base: position 671,518 of record NZ_JBFAJW010000005.1, on the reverse strand, counting down.
CCCGAGCAGCAGCTCGATGGCGTTGATGCCGAAGTAGGCCAGGAAGACCGCGCTGACCGCGTACAGCAGCCAGTGCACCTCGCTGAACTTGCCGCGGGCCGCCTTGATCACCACGTAGGCGATCAGGCCCGCGCCGACACCGTTGGTGATCGAGTAGGTGAACGGCATGAGCGCGATGGTCAGGAAGGCGGGGACCGCGACTTCCAGGTCGTTCCAGTCGATCTTGCGCGCCTGGGTCATCATCAGCGCGCCCACCAGCACCAGCGCCGGGGCGGCGGCCTGGATCGGCACCACCGCGGCGATCGGGGTGAAGAAGATCGCGGCGATGAACAGGCCGCCGGTCACCACGCTGGTCAGGCCGGTACGGGCGCCCTCACCGACACCCGTCGCCGACTCGACGTAGACCGTCGCGCCCGCGCCGCCGGCGGCGCCGCCGATCACCTGGCCGACACCGTCGACCGTCAGCACCTTGCCCAAGCCGGGCATGGTGCCCTTCTCATCGAGCAGTTCGGCCTCGTCGCAGACGCCGAAGATGGTGCCCATCGCGTCGAAGAAGCCGGTCAGCACCAGGGTGAACAGCACGATCGAGGCGGTCAGCGCGCCGGCGGAGGCGAAGCCGCCGATCAGGTCGACATCGAACATCAGGCCGAAATCGGGTGCGGCGAAGAGCTTTTCGGGCGTCTCCGGCACCACGGGGCCCCACGACTTGGGATCGATCGTGGCGTTGGCGTTGATGACCACCGCGAGCACGGTGGCGATCGCGATGCTGATCAGCATGGCGCCGGGCACCTTGCGGATGAACAGCGCCAGCATGACCAGCAGGCCGACCGCGAAAACCACCACGGGCCAGCCACTGAGGTGACCGCCGGAACCCAGCGTGACCGGCGGGCCGGTGGCCTCGCCGTGGCCCACCACACCCGCCGAGACCAGGCCGATCAGCGCGATGAACATGCCGATGCCGACGCCGATGGCGTTCTTCAAGGCCACCGGAATCGCGTTGATGATCATGGTGCGCAGGCCGGTGGCGGCCATGATCACGATGACCACGCCCATCAGGATGACCAGACCCATGGCCTGCGGCCAGGTCATGTGCGGAGCCGCCTGGAAGGCGACCACCGGGACCAGACCGAGCCCGGCCGCCAGCGCCAGCGGCACGTTGCCGACCAGACCCATGAGCACGGTGCTCAGCCCGGCCGAGAAGGCGGTCGCCGTGGTCAGCTGGGCGATCGAGAGCTTGTCACCGTTGATGTCGGTGACGCCGCCGAGAATCAGCGGCACCAGCAGGATGACGTAGGCCATCGCCACGAACGTGGTGATACCACCGCGAACCTCGCGCGAGAGCGAGGATTTCCGCTCGCTGATGCGGAAAAACCGGTCATACCAGGCTTTTCCGGGCGCCGCCGGCTCTTCGGCGACGGGCTTGGTCTCTATCTGGGTCATTGGGCTTGCCCTCCTCAGGGCGTGGCCGACCTGCGTTCCGGTTGATGTTCCGTCGCGCCGGCGGTTATGCGGTTGTGGGACACCGCCGCCTCGTTGCGAAAGATGCGGCGTCCCCGTTGATCAACAGCTCCGGAACGTGCGTTCCGGTGGTTCCGGCACCCGGATGAGGTGCACGGAGATCTCCCGCGGGCGGCGCGCGTCACGGCGGACGGCGACGCCCGCGGGAGTGGCGGAGCGCATGGGTGGCACTCCGGCGCCACGCAACCCGGATGGGGTACGCGGCTGGGAATCGTCCCGAATCTCCGGCCGCTGTGGCGGCGTGGCGAGACGCGGGATCGGACTGTGGTTCTCGCGGCGCTCGCCGATGACCCCCTCAATCAGGACATCGGCGTACTCCGGGAGCACCGCGGAGGAAGCGACTGTCATCGGGTTCCCTCCTGCAGCAAGCGTTTACGGGCATCGGCGCCGGCGCGGCCGGTCGCGTCGTGGGCGACGGTGCGCAATTCGTTGTTCTCGACCACGGTGTGCCCGCCGACCAGCAGCCGGGCCAGCGGCGGCGTGGGGCCGAAGACCAGGGTGCAGACCGGGTCCTCGATGGCCGAGCGGAAGCCGTCGACGCGCCAGACGGCGATATCGGCGAGCTTGCCCACCTCGAGCGAGCCGATCTCGTTCTGCCGCCCCAGGTTTCGCGCGCCGCCGAGCGTGCCGATCTCCAGGGCCTGGCGGGCGGTGAACGCCTTCGGGCCGCGCACCGCCCGCTGGAACAGCAGCGCCTGGCGCATCTCCCCGGCCAGCGAGGTCAATTCGCTCGAGGCCGCGCCGTCCACGCCGAGGCCCACGGGCGCGCCCGCGGCCATCAGTTCGGTGACGCGGGCGATGCCCGCGCCCAAGCGGGCGTTGGAGGTCGGGCAGTGCGCGGAACCGGTGCCGGTCTCGGCGAAGCGGCGGATATCGGCGTCGTGCAGGTGCACCGCGTGCGCGAACCACACGTCGTCGCCGAGCCAGCCCAGCTTCGCCATGTATTCGACCGGGGTGCAACCCATCTGCTCGAGGCAGTGCTGCTCCTCGTCCAGCGTCTCGGCCAGGTGGGTGTGCAGCCGCACGCCCTTGTCCCGGGCGAGCGCGGCCGACTCGGTCATCAGCTCGGCGGTCACCGAGAACGGCGAGCACGGCGCGACGGCGACCCGCAGCATCGAGTCGAAGGACGGATCATGGTACTTGTCGATGACTTCGGCAGTGTGGGAAAGGATTTCGTCGCGGGTCTCCACCACCGAGTCCGGCGGCAGGCCGCCGTCGGACTGCCCGCGATCCATCGAACCGCGGCACGGCTGGAATCGGATGCCGATCTCCCGCGCGGCGCGGATCTCCGCGTCGAAGAGATCGCCCCGGTCCTTGGGGAAGATGTAGTGGTGGTCGGTGCTGGTGGTGCAGCCGCTCAGCGCCAGCCAGCCCAGGCCCGCCGAGGCCGCCCCGTAGACCACCTCGGCGTCCATCCGCGCCCACAGCTGGTAGAGGCCCGTCAGCCATTCGAACAGCGTCGCGTCCTGGAACAGGCCCTGGCTCGCCCACTGGTAGAGGTGGTGGTGGGTGTTGACCAGGCCCGGGGTGACGAGGCAGCCGGCGCCGTTGATGCGTTCCGCGCCCTCGACTTTCGGCGCCGGCCCAGCACCCAGCGCGGTGATCCGGCCGTTCTCGGCGACCAGATATCCCGAGGGGATCTCGGGCCCGGCGACCGGGGCGATGTACGCGTTCTCGATGACAGTTTTCATTCGACTGCTGCCTTTGCGATGGTTTCCGGAATGCGCATCAGGCGGCCATCCGCCCGCAGACAGCATCGATCACCGCATAGCTGACCGGTAGCGCGGGGTGGTCATCCCCGGTTCGGCGGTTTTTGTCGAACTCGAACTCGGCGGTTTTCTCGGCTCCGTCCGGGGCAGTCCCGGGACAGGGGCGAACAGCCTCGAGCACCAGCGCCTCGGCCCGGCACGCGGGTCGCGGTAAATCCATGTCCGTAAGTACAGCTGGCCGGAAAGTGAACAGGTAGGAACAAGAAATCTGAACTGTGGCCCAGTTCACACCCCGAGGTTTGTACGTATCTCCAAATGCGGTGGGCACCCGCCCCACTGTTAGCGTAGAAAACTGTGCGATTACGTTCCCTGCTCACCATGACGGCCCTCGGTCTCGAGCTCCTCACCGGGGAGGAAGACCTGGACCGATTCGTGCGCTGGGTGGTAACCACCGACCTCCTGGACCCGAGCCGCTACCTGTCCGGCGGCGAACTCGTGCTGTCCGGTCTGCAATGGCGCGACGACCCGTCCGACAGCGAGACCTTCGTCGGCGCACTCGCCCGAGCCGGGGTCGCGGGCCTGGCCGCCGGTGACGCGCGTTACGGCGAGATCCCCCAGGACATCGTCGAGGCCTGCCGCCGGCATCGCATCCCGCTGTTCTCGGTACCCGAGAACATCGCCTTCGCGACCGTCACCGAGCAGATCACCCGCAACCTCTCCACCGGCCGCGCGGCCGACCTGAGCGCGGTGCTGGACCGGCACCGGCAGCTGGTCGCGGGCAGCGGGCTCGGTTCGGTGCTGGACCTGATCGAGCGCGACCTCGGCATGAGCTGCTGGGTGATGTCCTCGACCGGGCGCGTGGTCGCCGGGTCGAGCGCGCCGCCGGCCGACGTCACCGCGGCCTTCCTCAACGCCCGCCGGCTGCCCCTGGTGGTGCGCGAGGACGAGGCCCCGTTCTCGGTGTTCGCGGTCGACGAGCACAGCACCTCGCGGGTCGCGGACTGGTTCCTGGTCTTCCAGGGCGACTACTCCGAGTGGTCCGAGGAACGCCGCGCGCTGCCCGGCGAACTGGCTGCCGTGGTGTCGCTGGAACGCGCGCGCCTGGACGACCGGCAGAGCGCCGAGGGCCGCCTCGCCCAGGAACTCATCGAGCTGATCGTCTCCGACGCCAAGCCGGCCGAGATCATCTCGCGCCTGGAACTGACCGGGCTCGGCCCCGGCGAGACCTACATCGCGGTCGCCGCGGCGGCCGAGGGCGACACTCTGCGGCCCGGTGAATTACGTGTCCTGTTGCGCGAAATCCTTTACGGCAGGCGGCCCGCCGCCGGCGTGGTGGACGGCGAGGCCATCGCGCTGATCCCGGCGCGCGCCTCGATCCTGGACGAAATCCAGCTGGCGATCGCCGAATTGGCGCCCGGACTGGGCGCCGGCCGGCTCTTCGTCGGCGTCAGCGGCGTGGTCGACGGCGAAGGCCTGCGCGGCGCGGTCGAGGAGGCTCGCTATGCCCGGCGCATGGCCGCGCGCGGCGATCAGCCCGCGGGCGTGGTGGGCCACGATCAGCTCGCCACCCACATGCTGCTGCTGGCCAGCGTCCCCGACGAGGTGCGACGGATGTTCCGCACCCGGCTGCTGGACCCGCTGAGCAGCTACGACCAGGACAACCGCGCCGACCTGGTGCACACCCTGGAGACCTTCCTGCAATCCTCGGGCTCCTGGACCAAGTCCGCGGAGTTGCTGCACGTGCACGTCAACACGCTGCGCTACCGCATCCAGCGGATCGAGGAGCTCACCGAACGCGACCTGTCCCGGCTCGAGGACCGCGTCGACTTCTTCCTGGCGCTGGCGCTGCGCTGAGGACCGCGGCGGCGCAGAGGGCGATCAGGGCGAACGCCTGGGTGGTCTTCGGGCCGAGGGTGCCGACTGTCGCCCAGGTCGACGTGACGCCCGCCAGGGTGCCGAGGATCAAGATGAGCGCGGCGGGCCTGCACTGAATGCGGCGTCCGGCCAGGCCGCCACGACGTTCGGCCGGAGCGCGGACTCGAGCTGCTGCGGGGTCCCGCCCGGCTCGGGCGCTGCCCGTGGGGTCGTCCCGCACCGTGGGCAGTAGGTCCGCAAAGGCACCGACCAGGAGAAATGCCAGCAGCACATCGCCCGGGCGATGCCAGCCCGCCACCACCAGCTGCACCCCGATCAGTGTGGCCCAGCCCGCCACCACCACCGCGATCCACGGGCGCAGAAGTGCGGGGGCGACCTTGACCAAGACCACGGCGACGGCGACGGCGGCCGTCGCGTGTCCGCTGGGGGCGGCGTTCGCGGCGGCCCACTGCGCGGCCCCGTCCAGCTGCGGCCGGTCGAGCACGACCGTGCGCAGCAGCCTGGCCAGCAGAATCATCGACGGCGGGAACGCCAGATAAAGCATTGTCCGCCAACGCAATCCACACACGACACCGAGCAGCCCGATCAGGGTGGCAGTCCCGATCCACATCGCGGGACTGGAAACCCACGGTATCCGCGCCCATGCGGGCACCGGCAGTACCGACAGCCGCGACCGCGCGGCCAGGAACACCTGCTGATCCCATTCCTGCCCGGCCGTGGTCCAGGCCGTCACCCCGTAGACGAGCGCGGCCGCCGCGAAGAACCCGACCGCCAACAACGTCGGCACGCGGGTCCGTCGCGAAGCCCGCACACCGGATTCGTCGCGGGGCCGAGGCGGCAGACGTCGGAGTGGTTCCGTCGGAGCGTGGGTCAGCAGTCGCCGGGGACGCCGCGGCGGTCTGGTCACGGACACAGGGTGCGCACCTGGTTCGCGGAGTCCCGGGCCAGGACGCACCCGCCGTCGACCGTGCCCAGCCCGGGGACGGTGTAGGGCGCGGTACCGAAGTTGGCGACCACGACGAGGCGGTCGCCGAAGCCCGTGCGCTGCACCAGTTTGTCCTCGGTCAGCCAGCCGAAGTCGGTGAGCGCCGTGGTGCCCGCGGCGTCCTGGAGGAAGCGGAAGTACTGCTGCGCGCGGGCCATCGACGGGCCCCACTCGGCCAGGGTGTCGAGGTTGACGTTGTAGTTGAGCGGCGCGTTGTAGAGCATCGCGGCCAGGGTGCGCCGCTTCGCCAGGGCCGGAAACTTGTTCAGCCCCAGTTCCCAGCGGTCCGTGCTGACCACCGCGTCGTGAAACACCGCCTGGTACATCGGAATCCGGTATCCGAAGTCGAACATCCGGTCGGCGAGCGACGCGGGGAGTTCGACCGGCTGCAAGAAGTTCGCGGGTCCGTTCGCGCCGTACCACGCGCCCCAGCGCTGCTTGTCGCGCTGTAGTGCCCAGAGTCCGTCGGCGATCGGGGTCGAGGAGCCGTGGCTGAACGCGACGGCCGAATTCGCCCAGGCCCCCACGGTTTCGGAGCCGACGACGAATCGGGGCAGCAGGGCGCGCAGCCGCGCCAGGCGGTGCTCGCGGTCGTCCTGCTCGGTCATCGGATGCCGGGGCGAGTAGTCGCGGAAGGTCTCGCCGGTGGCGTCGACGTCGACGAAGTAGCTGTTCACGCCGTCCGCGCTCATCTGCTGTTCGCGCTGGGCCAGCAGGTCCGGGCGCTGGGCCAGCGCGGCGGAGCTCAGGTAGCAGCCGCGACCACCGAAACCGGTCTCGGGCTTGCCGTTCGCGTCGAGCACGCAGCCCTCCGGCCACAGGGGTGCGGGCCATCGTGACGTGGGCGCGTCGATCGCGCCGGCCGGGTCCTGCACGTTGGAGAAGGTGTCGTACGGGCCGATCAGGTATCCGGCCCGCTTCGCGGCCTCGATCGCGTCCGCGCCGATCCGCGGGTCGCCCGAGTCGTAGCCGAGCCAGAGCCGGTCCAGGCCCGCCTCCCGCAATGCCCGCACGCCGCGCGCGCTCCGGGCGTCACCCCACAGGTAGACGTGGAACGCGCCGAGCAGCTTCGCCACCTCGGGGTTCTGCCGGATCTTGGCGTCGAGCGAGCTGAGCCCGCCGTGGCCGGCCAGCCAGCGCCGGTAGTCCAGCGCGCTGTCGATCGGGCCGCCGCGGGTGGGGTCGAGTACGACGGTGTAGGTGCCGGTCGCGGCGGCCGGGTCGAAGTCGTGGCGCACCGTGAGGCCGAGCCGCCGGTCGCGGTCGGTGAAGGTGACGGTGCTGCCCAGGTCGGTCGGGATGATGTAGCTCGCGCCGGTGCCCGGGTGTGCGCCGGTGAAGCCGAGGCCGGGGAAGGTCAGGTCCTGGAGGCGGCGGCCGGCGGGGTCGACGACGCCGGAATCGGGATCGGTCCAGAGCGGGTCGCCGACGGGGATGTTCAGCCCGTCGCCCTCGGGCACCTGGATCGCCTGGGCCTCTGCCGGGACGACCGGCCAGGTCAGCGTGGCCGGCGTGGTGGCGGTGAGGTCGAGGGCGAGCCGGTCGCCGTCGGCGCGGGCCGAGACCTCGAGGCCCGCGCCGGGCAGTGACCAGCGCACCCGGTCTCCGTCCCTGGTGAGCGCGCCCGGCGTGCCCAGCGCTTCGGCCGCCCCCTCGGACAGCGGTCCTGCGTCCGAGTCGACGCGCAGCGTGGCCGGGTCCACCTCGATGGTGTGCTCGGCGGTAACCAATCGGGGCTTCCCGTCGACGAGCTGCACTGTCGCGGGGGCGGTCCGGTCGCTCCGCAGCAGTCCGCAGCCCGACGCGGCGAGAGCCGTCGCACCGCAGAGCAACATCACCGCATACCGTGTTGGTCGTGTTCGCACTGTTTTCCTAGGCACCCGGGCGAAGGTAGAGAGCGACGATGAGCGATTTATTAGAGGCGCCGCGCGTCCTGGTCGTCGACGACGACCCGAACGTCCGCGACGCCCTTGGTGACGCGCTGTCGGCGCTCGACCGCTACCAGGTGGAACGGGCCGCCGACGGCCTGGCCGCCTGGCGGATCCTCGAGGACGGGCCGGTCGACGCCATCGTCCTGGATCTCTCCATGCCGCGCCTGGACGGCTCCGCGCTCTGCCGCCGCCTGCGCGCCGCCGGCGACGCCACCCCGATCCTCATCCTGACCGCCCACGACACCACCGCCGACCGCATCCAGGGCCTGGACGCCGGCGCCGACGACTACCTCGGCAAGCCCTACGACCTCGGCGAACTCCGCGCCCGCGTCCGCGCCCTGCTGCGCCGCGCGCAGCACCGCGCACCCGCGGACAGCGCGGACGTCGAGCTCGGCCCCCTGCTGCTGCACGCGCACTCGCGCCAGGCCACCCGCGCGGGGGCCGTCGTCGCCCAGTTCACCATGACCGAATTCGCCGTGCTGGACCTGCTCGCCCGCAACACCGGCCTGGTGCTGTCCCGCGACACCATCGCCGAACGCGTCTGGGGCGGCGCCCTCCCCCAGACCAGCAACGCCATCGACGTCTACATCCGCTACCTCCGCCGCAAGCTCGACGCCGCGGGCTGCCCGGGCGTGATCCACACCGTGCGGGGCATCGGCTACCAGGTTCGGACATCGTAATGCGCTCATCACCAAGGCATTTCGCCTCGCGTCGCGTTCCGGCGGGCGCGGCCGGTTGCGCGCCGACAGCATCCGGTGGCATGCGCCTGCGCCGCTTGTCCTTACGTCAGCGAGTGGCGGTGCTGGCCGCCGCTGCCGCCACGCTGCTGGCGACCGGGATGGCGGTGGGGGCGTTTCTGCTGTTCCAGCGCGAGGTCCATCGGCAGGTCGATCAGACGCTCGTGCAGGCGGCGACGTCGACGGTCCGGGCGGAGCAGCACGATACCTGGGTGCCGGAGCAGGCGGGCACGTGTCAGTGGCTGACCTCGCCGCCGTGCAGCCGATTCGTCTCCGGCACAAATGATTCCGGCGACGGGCTGGCCGTCACTGCGGGCGAGGCCGCGATCGCCCGCGACGGCGGCCGGATGTTCGAGGATCGCGACTACCGCGGCCACCCGGTGCGCGTACTCACCGCCGCGACCGGAGACGGTCGCGCCGTGCAGGTCTGGACCCGCACCGACGGCATGGCCGCGAGCATCCGCACCTACGCCCGGATGCTCGCGCTCGGCGTGCTCGCCGCCGTCGTACTGGCCTGTACCGCCGGATATCTGGTGACCCGCTTCGGCCTGCGCCCGCTCGGCGCGGTCGCCGGCGTCGCACGCCGGGTGGCGCGCACCGCCGACCCCGGCGAACGGCTGCCGGTGCGCGGCGAGGACGAACTCGCGGATCTGGCAACGAGTTTCAACGAGATGCTCGCCGCGCTGGCCGCCGCGCAGGCCGCGCAGCGGCAGCTGATCGCCGACGCCTCGCACGAGCTCCGCACACCGCTCACCGCGCTGCGCTCCGACATCGAATTGCTCGGCGCGCCCGGTCTTTCCGAGTCCGGCGCGCAGCGGGCCCGGGCCCGCGTCCGCTCGGGCATCGACACCCTGACCGAACTCGTCACCAACCTGCTGGATCTGGCGCGGATCGAGGAGGCCGGACGGAATCCACCTCGCGAACCGCTCCCGCTCGACGATCTCGTCGAACAGGCCGCCGCCCGGTACCCGCACGCCGCCCTGGTGCGCGATCTCGCGCCGCTCGACGTCCACGGCAACCGCACCCACCTGCTGAGTCTGCTCACCAACCTGATCGACAACGCCCTGAAATACGGTGCGCCGCCAGTGGTCATCACGATCCGCGACCGGACCCTCTCGGTCGCCGACCACGGACCCGGCGTCTCCGGCGACGACGCCGGCCGGATCTTCGATCGCTTCTACCGCTCCCCCACCGTCTCGGCCGTCCCGGGCTCCGGTCTCGGCCTGGCCATCGTGGCGCGCGTCGCGCACACGCACGGCATCACGGTGACCACGCGGCGGACCGAACCGACGGGCCTCACCGTCGACCTGCGCTTCCCCGCGACCGGGTAGAACTCCCGCGCTCCGTTCGCGAGGCGAAAGAGTGGGTAGTCCCCCTTCGGAAGATGCCGACCTGACCGGTCGGTCGTTTCACCGAAGGGATATCCATGATTTCGACGAAGGCAGCGGCGACAGCCGGGATCGCGGCGGCCGCGGCGGCGGGCCTGTGCGCCACGGCCGCGCCCGCCGCGGCGGTCTACGACGTGCGCGAGTTCCCCACCGTGTACACCCTGGGCCAGGACGGCCTGTGCTTCGGCCGGATCCAATCGGCCATCGGCCCGGAAGGCCAGGGCCTGGCCAGTTTCCAGGTCGACGCCCAGCTCTACGGCGTGGGGTCGTGCTCGGTCCCGCTCACCCTGGACTGGCGCAACCTCGACACCGGCGAGACCGGCACCCGCACCGTCACGGTGCCGGGTCCGGGCTCCTGGAACATCGGGCGCTCGGCCATGTTCCGACCCGGCGGCGTCGGCCAGTTCGTCGCCACCCTGCGCGTCGGGCCTGCTCACCTGCCCGAACCCGGCACGATCACCTTCCGCGTGGACTGATCACCGTGCTCCGGACCACTCTCGGTGGTCCGGAGCGGGGTCGATGTAGTACGTTCGCTTTATATAGATCGAGCCTTCTACATCGCCGAGGAGAACTCCCATGTCCGACGAACTCTTCACCTTCGCAACGGAAATCGTGCGTGCCAGCAAATACGGGTTTCTGACGACCACCGCCGCGGGCGTACCGCACACTCGCCTGGTACAGACCATGCAGGTCGACGCCGACGGCACGATCTGGATCGGAACGAGCCCCGAATCGCGCAAAGCGCGGGAGATCGCCGCGCAACCCGAGGTGTCCTACGCCGTCGAGGACCGGGCCACGCTGGCCTACACCTGCCTGTACGCGACCGCCGAAATCATCGACGACACGGTCGAATCGAACGCCAAGTGGCAGCCGGGCTACGAGGTCTTCTTCCCGGGCGGCCCGGACGGCGGCGACTTCGTGCTGCTGCGGCTGCGCCCGCACGCCGCGGAGGTCATGGACTTTACGCGGCAGATCCACCCTGCCCCTTACGGATTGGTGCCCGCGCGCGCCGAGCGCTGAGGCTCAATCCGCGACAGCGCCCGGCCGCCGCGAGTGCGCGTAGATGCTGACGCCCATCAGCAGCGCCATCAGGACACCCGCCACAGGCACCGGGTGCGGCGTGAAACTCGCGCCCAGCACGAACAGGCCCAGGAGCGGCATGGTCCAGGCGAAGGGAGCGTTCGCGCCGTGCGGCCGGACCATCAGCCACCAGACCACCAGCAGGTAGCAGAACACCGGGATGGTGACGGCCAGGCCCGCCTGGGTCGTGGACAGCTCCGCATGGTGCTCCACCTGGGCGATATTCACCGACAGGCCCGCGCCCACCGCCGCGCCGGCCGCGAAGATCACATAGTGGCCGTAGCCCCATCGGAACGCGACCGCGGCCGAGGTCAGCAGCTCACCGGCGTTGAGCGAGAAGTAGACCCACCACATCGCGAACACGATGAGCAGTCCGCCGCCCGCGATCAGCAGCAGTTCGGTGTTGGTGACGGCGGCGAAGGCGTCGCGAAAGGCATTGGTGGCGGACAGGATCGTCTCGCCGAGCACGATGATGGTCAGCAGCCCGTAGCGTTCGGCGATGTGATGCGGATGCCACGGCATGTGCCAGGCGCGCTCCGCCCACAGCGGCACCAGCAGCTCGGCCGCCGCCATGACCAGGAATCCCCAGGTGCGCAACTGGTCCGGCAGCCCGAAGATGACCACGGCCCAGCCGAGCATGCACGCCGATTCCCCGCCCGCGTAGCGCAGCATGGCGATCCGGCCCTGCGGATGGGCCACCGCCGCCCGTACCTGCTGGGCCACCAGCCCGACCCGCATCACCAGGTAGCCGGCGAACACGATCCCGAAGTCGCCGTCGTCGAAGGCGCGCGGCACGCCGGCGGCCAGCACCAGCACGCCGGTCATCACCAGCAGCGTGGACAACCGGTAGGGCACGTCGTCGGTGTCGAAGGCGGAGGCGAACCAGGTGAAGGTCATCCAGGCCCACCAGATCGCGAAGAACACCAGGAAGTAGCTCAGCACCCCGTGCGCGAAATGCCCCTCGGCCAGCGCGTGCTCGAGCCGGAGCGCGAGTTGCGCGATCGCGACGACGAAGCACAGATCCAGTAGCAACTCGAGCGGCGTCGCCGCCCGGTGCCGCTCCTGTGGACTGCGCGGCACCATCGAATGCCGCCACGTCCACCCGCCGGTCGCCTGCTCGGTCATAGGGGCATCGTAGGGACGCGCCGAAGGTGGCGGCGGTCCGGCGCGCGGGACGGGTCAGAAGGCGCGGGGCTGCGGCCGGGCGACTTCCAGCTGCGCGGCGACGGGCAGGATCGTGGTCTCACCGTTCGCCGGGCCGACCAGCTGCACGGCCAGCGGCAACCCCTCGGTGCCGACGCCGACGGGGATCGAGGCGGCCGGATGCCCGGTGACGTTCCACATCCCGGTGTAGGCGGCCATCGGCATGGACCGCAGCAGCGCCCGCACCGCGCCCGCACCGTCGAGCACGCCCACCCGCGGCGGGCGGATGGCGATCACCGGCGTCAGCAGCAGATCGCACTCGGTGAAGAGCCGGTCGACCTTGCGCGCCAGCGCCTCGCCCCGGCGGATCGCCCGCTCGATCACCGGACGACGGGCCCAGGCGCCGAGGGCGACGGTCTCGCGGGTGCGGCGTTCCAGCCGCGCCGGGTCGTCCACCAGCTCGGCTTCGGCGCGGACGCCCCCGAAGAACTGCGGCAGGAACGCGGGCGTGGGATCGGGGTAGCGCGGGTCGATCTCGAACACGGTGTGCCCCAGACCGGCTAGCAACTCGGCCGTGTCCAGCACCGCCTGGACGTGCTGCGGATCCGGTTTCGACAGCGGCACCGGCGATTTCGTGCTGTACCCGATGCGCAGCGCGGGCGCGGGCTGCGCGGCGGCCGCGGCGAAGGACATGATCGGGTCCGGCGCCTGGAAGCGATCGCGCGGGGTGCTGCCCCGGATCACGTCGTAGACCAGCGCGCTGTCGTGCACGCTGCGCGCCAGCGGCCCGATCACCCCGAGCGCCCACCACAGGTGCTCGTTGGGTGCGGTCGGGACGCGCCCGCGCTGGGACTTCAGCCCGAACAGCCCGCAGCACGCCGCGGGGATCCGGATCGACCCGCCGCCGTCGCCGCCGATCGCGACCGGCACCAGCCCCGCCGCCACGGCCGCTGCCGACCCGCCGCTGGACCCGCCCGTGGAGCGGTCGCGGTCCCACGGATTGCGGGTGACGCCGTGGGTGGTGGACTCGGTGAAGGGCCACTGCCCGAACTCCGGCATGGCGGTCTTGCCGACGATGATCGCACCGGCCGCGCGCAGCCGCCGCACGACTTCGCAGTCCGCGGCGGCGGGCCGATGATTGGCGCGGGTGCCGTAGGTCGTCACCTCGCCCGCCAGATCGAGTTCCTCCTTGATCGCGATCGGCACGCCGTGCAGCGGCCCGAGATCGGCCCCGGCCGCGCGTTCCCGGTCGCGCTCGGCGGCCTCGGTGACCGCCCGCGCCCGCAGCACGGTGCTGAAGGCGTTGAGGTCGGACTCCTCGAGGCCGCGCAGGGTCGCCTCGACCAGTTCGGCGGCCGAGATCTCCCCGCTACCGAGTAGCTCCCGTTGCTCGCGCACTCCCGCGGACACGATTTCACGCATGCTCGACCCGATTCTCCGGTCCGGCCGTCACGACCGGATCACCTGTGTGGCTGTCGAGCCTAGTACCTGCGCCGATACCGCCGAGGCGGCATCACGGTTTCATAACGGCCGCAACGGGGTAACCGGAGGGTATGACGGACTACCGACCTACCCGGATTGCCGGTATGGAACCGGGGACCGCCGCTTTGGCTTCATCGACGTGCCTGGCCTTCTCGGCCGGGATCGCCGCCATCACGCGGTCAACCGGCATCACCCTCGCCGCCTGCGCCAGCTTGGCGATCGGGCTCGCCCTCGTTCTGAACATCCTCCCGCACAAGGCTTAGCGCCGCTTCACCCGGGCGCGTCACCGTAGACGGTGAGCCAGATCGCGCGGCCCAGCGCCGTGGCCAGCACCTCGTCGCCCACCGCCTGCGCGTCGGAGAAATTCACCGCGATCGCGCGCTCCACCATCGAGGTCAGCACGAGCGCTGTTGCGGCGGCGTCCAATTCGCCGCTCACCCGGCCGCGCCGCTGGTCGGCTTCGAGCCGCTCGCGCACCACGCCCATGAACAGGGCCACCCGCGCACGCCAGTACGCGCCGACATCGCGGTCGTAGGCGGCCACCTCGGTGAGCGCCAGCAGCAGGTAGCGATGCTCGCGGAAGCCCGCGATCATCGCGCGGATCGCCGCGACCACGCCGGCCCGCTCGTCGGCGTGCTCGGCGCCCCACCACAATTCGGCCGCACCGAAGAGTTCGGCGGTGGCCAGGTCGGCCATGCGGATGAGCAGCTGACTCTTGTCCGGAAAGTAGCGGTAGAAGGTCGAGCGCGCGATCCGCGCGGTGGCGGCGATGCGCTGCACCGCGATCTCGGTGAACGGAATGCCCTCGGCGAGTAGCTGTTCCAGCGCGCCGAGCACCCGCTGTTCCAGCTCCGCGCGGCGGTCGTCGCCGGGGCCGCGGGCCGTGCGCGCGGGACGCGTCAGCGAGGGCATCGGAGGTCCGGTGTCGAGACGGCCATGGGTGCCATTGTGCTCCTTTCCTTTCCGTCCGGCCGATACGGCTTCTGACCCAGACAGGTGTTGACTTTCGGCCGCGCCGCGCTCACTATCGGACACAGTGTCCGAGACATAGTGACCGAGGCGGATCATGATCGAATACGTAGCCCTCGCAGTCGATTTCGATCGCGCCCCGATGTTCGGGCACCCGGCATGACGGCCACCCAGCAGGTCGACGCGATCGTGGTCGGCGCCCGGTGCGCGGGCTCGGCCGCCGCCATCGCCCTCGCCCGGGCCGGGCGTCACGTCGTCGCCCTGGACAGCGCCCGGTTCCCCTCGGACACGCTCTCCACCCACCTGCTGTGGCCGGCGGGCGTGGCCGAACTGCATACGCTGGGCGCGGCGGACGCGATCGACGCCCTCGGCGCACCGCGGTTGACCGTGGCGCGGGCGGGCGGCTCCGGCTTCTGCGTCAGCTCTCCGTTCAGCCCGGTCGAGGGCGTCGACCACGCCCTGTGCGTGCGGCGGCCCGGCCTGGACGCCGCGCTGGTCGAGACCGCTCGCGCGGCCGGGGCCGAGGTGCGCGAGCAGGCGCGGGTCGGCGAACTGCTCTGGGCGCGCGGCCGAGTCGCCGGCGTCCGCTACACCGATCGCGCCGACGGCACGCTGGAGCTGCGCGCACCCCTGGTGATCGGCGCGGACGGCCGCCGCAGCACCGTCGCCAAGCTGGTCGGCGCGCAACAGCCCTACCTGCGCGCGCCGAGCGGGCGGGACTGCTACTTCGCCTATTGGCGCGACGCCGATCCCAGCCAGCGCCACGTCGCCGCGCAGTGGCGCGCCGGAGCCGATCTCGGCACCGCCTTTCCCTGCGACGACGGACTGCTGCTGAGCCTGGTCCAGCCGCCCGCGACCAACCCCGGGCCCGCGCAGTCCGAGGCCCGGTATGTGGCCGCGATCGAACGGCTCCCGCCGCTGGCGCGGCGGCTCGCGGGCTGCACCCGGGTGAGCCGGGTGCGCGCGGCGACCGGCATCGAGTCCTACTTCCGCCGCGCCAGCGGCCCGGGCTGGGCCCTGCCCGGCGACGCCGGGCATTTCAAGGATCCCGTGACCGCCCAGGGCATTCGCGACGCGCTCCGCTACGGCCGCCTGCTCGGCGCGGCGGTCGCGCCCGTGCTCGACGACCCCATCGCCCTGGACCGCGCACTACTGGACTGGGAGCGGCAGCGCGCGGGCGAATGCCTCGACATGTACCAGTGGACCAACCGCCTGGCCCGCGCCGAGCCGATGCGCCCACTCGAGATCGAGCTGTACCGGGCCGCCCAGCACGAGGCCGCCCTGGCCTTGGCCGCCACCGAAATATTCTCCCGCACAACGACACCCAAACAACTCCTGACCCCCGCCCGGATCACCACGCTCACCGCGCACGCGCTGCGCCGCGGCGACCGCACCGGTGTGCTGGTGAACCTGGGGCAGGAGATCCGCGACGCCGCCGCCGAATGGTTGCAGGCGCGCACCGCCGCCCAGGCGATTCCGCTCTCCCCCGCTCCCGTGCCTGCCGCCCGCTCGGCCGCGCAGGCCTGCGGTCCCGTTTCCAGGAGCTAGACATGCACGATTCCCCGCCCGCGCTCAGCCGCCGCGAGGTGCTCCGCGGCGCGCTCGTCCTCGGCGCCGCCGGCGGCCTGAGCGCCGCACCCGCCCAGGCCGCGCCCCGCCGCTCCCCCGCGTTGCACACCGCCGGGCGCTCGGTGGCGATCTTCGGCGGCGGTGTGGCCGGACTGTCCGCGGCCCACGAACTCATCGAAAGAGGTTACGCGGTCACCGTTTACGAGCCCGCACACCTCGGCGGCAAGGCGCGCAGCATGGGTGTGCCGGGCACCGGCGCGGGCGGCCGCGCCGACCTCCCGGGCGAGCACGGCTTCCGGTTCTTCCCCGGCTGCTATCAGAACATTCCCGACACCATGAGCCGGATCCCGTTCCCCGGCAACGCCAACGGCGTCGCCGGGAATCTGGTGCGGGTGGACGGCGCGGTCGCCGGATTCCGCGATCTGCCGCCGATTTTCGCGCCCGTGGAGCTGAGCGGACTGCGCCACCTCACGCCGGAGCTGTTGCAGCTCGCCCTGATCAGCGCGTTCGGCTTCGTCCCGCAGTTGCCGCCGCACGAGCTGGCGTTCTTCGCCCGGCAGATCGCGTTGTGGTTCACCTCCTCCGACGAACGCCGCTACGGGCAATGGGAATACGTGACCTGGGAGGCGATGCTGCAGGCGCGGGGCAAGTCGGCGGCCTATCGCGAATATCTGGTCAGCGCTCTGACCCGGATCACCGTCGCCGCCAAGCCGCACCTGAGTTCGGCGCGCACCATCGGCACCATCGGCGAGGCCCTGGTGCTGGCCGGATCGGGCCTGATCCCGCAGTTCAGCGGGGGCGTGGACCGGATTCTGAACGGGCCGACGAACGAGGTGTGGATCGACCCGTGGGTGGCCTACTTGCGTTCGCGCGGTGTGGTTTTCGTCCTCGGACAGCGAGCGTCGCGGCTCCGGCTGCGCGACGGCGTCATCGCGGGGGTGACGGTGACGGGGACCGGCGGCACATCGACCGTGCAGGCCGACTGGTACGTCTGCGCCATGCCGGTCGAGAAGGCCGTGCCGCTGCTCAGCGGTGACATCCTCGACGCCGACCCGCACCTGGCGGGCATGGCCGAGCTGATCACCGACTGGATGGTCGGCATCCAGTACTTCCTGCGCGAACCGACGCGGCTACCGCAGGGACACATCGCCGCGCTCGGCACGCCCTGGGCCATTACCGCCCTGCGCCAGGCGCCGATGTGGCGCGGCGATTTCGCGGCCCGCTACGGCGACGGCAGCGTCCGGGAATGCCTGTCGGTGGACGTCTCGGACTGGGATACGCCGGGCATCCTCTACGGCCGCTCCGCCAAGGACTGCTCGGCGGAGGAGATCGCCCGCGAGGTCTGGGCGCAGTTGCGCGGCTGGCTGGGCACCTCGACCGACTGGCTGCACGACGCCGACATCCACTCCTGGCACCTGGATCCCGGCATCTCCTGGTCCGGCGGCGGCATCCACAACGAGACTCCGCTGCTGGTGAACACCGTGGGGTCCTACGATCACCGCCCGCACGCGCACTGCGCGATACCGAATCTGTTCTTCGGCGGCGACCACGTCCGCTCGCACATCGACCTGGCCACGATGGAGAGCGCCAACGAGTCCGGCCGCGCCGCCACCAACGCCATCCTGGACGCGGCCGGCGATTCCGCGCCGCGGGCCACCATCGCGCCCCTGGTGTCGCTCCCGGCCTTCGAACCCCTCAAGCGCCTCGACGCCGACCGCTTCCGCCACGGGCTGCCGCACATCATGGACAGCTGATCACTTCTCGCCCAGCCGTTTGGCCAGCCGGACGTTGTCGGCGCGCAGCACCGCGTTGTCGTCCTCGAGATCGAGGATGCGGCCGATCCCGGCGATGTTGATCCCGGCGGCGGCCAGCATGGTGATGCGTTCCAGCCGGGCGAGATCGTCACCGCTGTAGCGGCGGGTGCCGCCGTCGCTGCGCGACGGCGTGAGCAGGCCGTGCCGCTCGTAGAGCCGCAGCGTCTGCACGGCGACGCCGGACAGGCCCGCGGCCACCGAGATGCCGTACACCCCGGCCGCGGGATCGGGTAGGTGGGCCTTGGCGGCTCGATCCTGGTTCATGCGGTTGCTCTCCCTCTGTGCTGCGAGGACAGATTATCTGAACTCGAGTCTTGCACTGTTGTGCGGAGATTGCTATAACAAATCTATGCCTGGAGGCACAGATAATCTCCGGCACAACCTAGAACGATGGGAGTGAAACTGAGATGGCGACCATGCTGATGCGTACCGATCCGTTCCGCGATCTGGACCGTCTCGCGCAGCAGGTCCTCGGCACCGCGGCCCGCCCCGCGGTGATGCCGATGGACGCCTGGCGCGTCGGGGACGAGTTCGTCGTCGAGTTCGATCTGCCCGGGATCGATATCGATTCCCTGGACCTCGACGTCGAACGCAACCTGCTGACGGTGCGCGCCGAGCGCCCCGCCCTGGACGCGAACCGGGAAATGATCGCCGCCGAGCGCTCGCGCGGCGTCTTCACCCGGCAATTGTTCCTCGGTGAGCACCTGGACACCGAGCAGATCCGCGCCGACTACACCGATGGCGTGCTGCGGCTGAGCATTCCGGTCGCCGAGCAGGCCAAGCCGCGCAAGATCGAGATCGCGCGCGGGAACGGGCGCCAGCGCGTCCTCGACGCCTGACCGGTAGCCGGACGTACGCTCCCCGCAGTGACTGGTCCCGCGGGTGTGTCTCGATCGTGACGATCGAGACACACCCGCGCCGGATACCTCCCGTGGTCGGGCGAAGCCGACTACGCTGACCAGCAGGTGCCGGGCGCCGGTGCCGAATTCGACAACGAAGTCGTACCGCTCGCCGAGCGGATCGCATGAGCATCGGACACCGCCGAGTACGACCCCGCCCTGCCGGGTCGTCCCCCTTCCCTACATCGGGCATCCCTTCGCTTATCGAGGTTTACCCCCGCGCGGCACGGGAATTACTGCCGCCGTTCACATCTCGTGCAGCGCGCGAGATGTGCGGGGGTGAAAGCAGTCAGCACCTGAGAGACAACTTCAGACACTCGGAGGAATCCAGATCGTGGCCAGTCTCGACAACCGCACCACTGTCCCCCGCCCGCGCGAAGATGCCGAATCCGATACCGAAACCCCGATCGTCTGGCCCGACCCGAGTCCGCTGGACTCCTGGTGGGAGCAGGTGATGGGCCCCGATGCCCGGCCCGCCCGCCGCAGCGTCGCCTGACCGAGCCGAAATCAGTGCGTAGTTTGGTGGCGGAATCGAACTCCGCAACCGTTGCTACGCACTGCATTTCGATCCCTCAGGGCAGCGGCGCCGGCGTCCGGCCGCCGGTGCGCGCCCGCAGCTCCAGCATGCGTGCGCCCACGTCCTGAAGTTGTTTGCGGCCCAGATGTTCTCGCATCCGGGGAAACAGCGTGTTCTCCTCCTCGTCCATATGCTGCTCGACGTGCTCGATGAGCACCCTGGTCTTGGCCGTGAAACGGGCGTCGCCGGGTGACATGACGGCCAGTTCGGCCATCAGTACCTCGGCGATGTGGTGCTCCTCGTAGGACTCGAGAATGGCGGCCTCCAGCCCGGGAACGAGCGCCTGCAATTCCGGATACAGGCACTCGTTCTCGAGCCAAGTGTGCACGGTCAGCAACTCGATGATCCGCGCGACCACCAGCCCGCGCGTGCGATGCGCCGCCGCGCTCGCTTCCTCGAATTCGCGGAACAGCGTCCGCACCGCCGTATGGTCCGCACGCAGCACAACGATCGCGTCGGTGGACATCGAAACTCCCTCGCGGTGAAAACAGGACTCTGCCCAGTCCTGCCCACGCAGACGCCACGAAACCGCACCGATCAGGGTTGGTCGAGCAATTCATCCCGTAGTCGCCGGCGCAGGATCTTGCCGACCGGGTTACGTGGCAGCGCCGCGACGAGCTCCAGCCGTTCCGGGAGCTTGAACGACGCGATGTCGCGGGCCCGCAGATGGTCGGTGAGCTCGCCGAGAGTGATGCTCGCGCCCGGCTTGGGCACGACTATCGCACAACATTTCTCACCGAGCACAGAATCGGGATATCCCACAATGGCGACCTCGGCGATCGCGGGGTGATCCTGGAGCAGACCCTCGATCTCGGCGGGCGCGATGTTCATGCCGCCCCGGATCACGATCTCCTTGAGCCGGTCGACGAAGCGCAGGTACCGGCCGTCCGCGCCGCAGAGTTCGAAGACGTCGCCGCTGCACAGGTAGCCCTCGGCGTCGAACGGCGTGCTCGCCGCGGTGCCGGGCAGGTAGCCGCCGAAGACCGCGGGCCCCTTCAGGCGCAGCTCACCCTGCGCGCCGATCTCGTCGACCTGGACACCGGTGCTCGGATCGACCAGCCGCACAGCGGTATTGGCAGCCAGCCGGCTCGCCCAGGTGTGTCCCGGCGCACTGTAATTGGGCAGGTGCTGGGCGCGCAGGACCGGATCGGGGATGTCGGCCGGCGCGCCCATCAGGCTCACGCCCTCGTTGGATCCGAAGAAGTTGAGCACCTCGATGCCGAATCGTTCCTGCCACTCCCGCACCACGCCCGGCGGCAGCGGCGCGCCGCCGGAACCGACTCGGCGCAGCGAGGACAGATCGGCCAGGCCGCGCAGATCCTCGCGCTGCAAGAGCATCGTGAGCAGCGCCGGCGGCATCGAGGTGTGGGTCACACCGTGCTTCTGGATCTGCCCGAGGAACACCGGCAGATCCAGCGGGTGGTGCTGCACCAGGTGCCCGCCGCCGAGCAGCCACGGCAGCAGCGAGCCCGCGAACCCCGCCATGTTGACCAGCGGAAACGGATTGAGAATGACCGACTCCGGCCCGGTCTCCAAGCCGTCCTGCGGGCCCCAGCCGATGGCCAGCCAGTCGCCGTGGCAGCGCGGCACACCCTTGGGCGCGGCCTCGGTGCCGCTGGTCCAGCAGATCGTCACCCGATCGTTGACCGTGACCCGCAGGGACGCGAGGTATTCGCGCAGCGCCGCGGGATCGGGGGCCGCGTCCGGGTGCAAGCTCGCCGCGCCGTCCCGATCGACGGTGTACACGGTGCGCAACCCCAGGCCCGAGACCTCCTCTGCCGGTGCGCGATCCGCCAACCGCGACACGGTGATCATCGCCACCGCGCCCGAGGCGGCGACGATGCCCGAGATCTCGTGTCCTCGATAGGACACGGGCATCGGCGTGGCCACCGCGCCCAAACGCCACAGCGCGAGATAGCTGGCAACGAGTGCCACCGAATTCGGCACCAGCACCGCGACCACCTCCCCCTGCCGGATCCCGGTGGCGTGCAGCGCCGCCGCGATCCGCTCCACCCGGTCGTGCAGCTGCCGCCAGGTCAGCTCCTCGGGTTGCGCGCCGGTCAGCGCCTCCAGGTTCGCCGGATCGGTGATCGCCGCCGCGTCCGGCCGGCGCCGGACCCAGTCGTCGAAGACCTCGAGCATGGTCTCCCGCTGCCACCACCCCTTGTCCAGGTATTCGCGGACGACCTGTTCGGGATGGCACGGAGTGACGCCGCGGTCGTCGGCGGCGGGGAGGAACTGATCGGACATGAGCGTGCTTTCTGGAGTGCGAGTGGTTCGGGAGTGCGGACAGGGATTCAGCGCAGGCGGCGGACGACGACGGCGGTCGCCAGCCCCAGGGCGGCGGGGATCACCAGAAGCGCGTATTCGCCGTCGGCGCGGGCCAATTCGTCGAGCGCCAGCGCCAAGAGGTTGCCGCCGGTGGCGCCGAGCGGGTGCCCGAAGGCCAGCGCGCCGCCGTTCGGGTTGACCCGCGCCGGGTCCACGCCCAGTTCGCGGGTGAGCAGCAGCGGTGTGACAGCGAAGGATTCGTTGATCTCGGCGACGTCGAGCTGGGCGGGGCCGATCCCGGCCCGGCGCAGCGCGGCCGCCGCCGCCGGAACGGTGGCGGTCAGCAGCGGTGCGCGGACCGCGGCCTGGGCGGTCGCGGCGATCACCGCGAGCGGCTCGCGGCCCAGCCGGGCGGCGGCGCGGCGACTGCCGAGCACCGCGGCGGACGCGCCGTCGGCGAGCTGCGGCGCGGTCGCGAGCGTGTGCAGGCCCGCCGCGGGGCGCGTGATCTCCGGGAGCCGACGCGCGACGCGGTCCCAGGCCGGATCGTCCGCGCCGAAAAGCGCGGGCAGACTGCCGAACGCCTCGGGGCTCGCGTCGGCGCGGGCGCCCTCGTCCGCAGTGAGCAGGATTTCCCCGCCCTTGCGCACGGGCACCAGCGAGCCGCCCGCCACGGCGGCCATCGCCCGCCGGTGCGAGCGCACCGCGTAGGCGTCGAGTTCGGCGCGGCCGAATCCGGAGACCGCGGCCGTCAGATCGGCCGACACCCCGATGGTCACGAACCCGGTGCGCTCCCCCAGATCCGGATCGAGCGCGATCGCCGGCCGATCGGCCAGCATCGGCACTCGCGACATCGATTCCACGCCACCGGCGACCACGACCTCCGCACTGCCGGAGACGATCCGTGCGGCGGCGCTGTCGAGGGCGTCCAGCCCCGAACAGCACAACCGCGACACCACCCCGCCCGGCACCGCATCCGGCCACCCCGCCCACTGCACCGCCGCCCGCGCCAGGTCCCCACCCTGCTCCCCGGTCACCGTACTGATCCCGACGATCACGTCCTCGACCAGTTCCACAGGCAGCGAACGCTTTTCGAGCGCCCGCAACAACTGACCGAACAACTCGTACGGCGGCACCCCCGCCAACGTCCCACCCGACCGCCGCACCCGCCCCCGAGGCAGGCGAACCGCGTCGTACACATAGGCACCGTTCACAACCGTCCCCCACGCTCAGCACGATGCACCGTGCACTCCGGCTCGGCCGCCTCGTCCCGATCGGCCACCAGATCTCGAGCAGCCGCTGCCCCAGGATCGATCTCGGCAAGTGGCGGACGCTCCGCCGCAGCGCGGTCGATGCGGCGACCCACATGTCCGACCGCGTCGCCGGAGTCGGCGAGCACCTGCGCGGCAGCCGTGTCCCGGCGGTCGGCGGAGAAATCCGGGCCCGTGGTCGCGACAGGCTCTGCATCGGCAGACGGGACACCAGCGACTGGGTCGGTGGAGCCGACGGCGAAGACCGCGCCCGCAGTCTCGACGGGCTCGGCACCGGCAGACCACATATCAGCGACTGCCTCAGAGGAGCCGACGGCGAAATCCGCGCCCGCAGTCCCGACGGGCTCGGCACCGGCAGACCAGACATCAGCGACTGCCTCAGAGGTGCCGACGGCGCGGCCCAGTCCGTCGGCGTTATCACTGCGGGCCGGAGTTGGGCTGGGCACAGCGGTGGGGTTGCCGCGGACGAGGGTCGCGTCAGGCGCGGCGGAGTCGCCGCGAACCACAGCCGGGCCAGGCGCGACGGAGCCGCCCCGAACCACAGCCGCGTCAGGCGCGACGGAGTCGCCGCGAACCACAGTCGCGTCAGGTGCGGCGAGGCCCTCGAGGTCGGCGATGGCACGCAGGGTGGTGCGGCCGCCGGGGTCGGTGGCGGATGTTGCCGGGACGATGACTATTTCGTCGGCACCCGCGGCTCGGTATTCGGCGAGGCGGGTCGTCAGTTCTGTTCGGTCGCCGAACATTCCGACGGCGGAGGGCAGGTCGTCGGGGACGGCGGCGAGGATTTCGCGGGGGTGCGCGCCGGAGCGGGCCAGGTCGGTGACGGATTCGAAACCGGCTTCGGCGAACATTTCCCGGTAGCCCGGGGCGGCGAGGTAGCCGACGATGCCGCGGCGGACCGTGGTGCGCAGGTCGGGGGTCGGGTCGAGGGCGGCGGTCACCCAGACGGCGATGCGCGGGGTGGGGCGGCCGGCGGAACGGGCTGCCGCGCGCAGGGTTTCGGCGCAGCGCCGGACCTGGGCGGGTGTCACCAGATTCAGGACGACGCGGTCGGCGGTGCGGGCGGCGCAGGTCAGGGCGCGGGGGCCGAAAGCGGCGACGGTCAGGCTCGCGCCGGGGGCGGGCAGGCGCAGGCGGTAGCCGCGGGTGGATTCGATCCGGCCGTCGTAGGACACTTTCTCACCCGCCAGCAGTCCGCGCAGGATCACGGCGGATTCTTCGAGATGCCGTGCGGGACTGCGCCGTCGGCGTCCGTGCCACTGCTCGACCAGCACGGTGCTGGAGGTGCCGAGGGCGACATCGACCGATCGTCCGGTCAGCGCGGCGACGCTCGCGACGCCCATCGCGAGGGTGGCGGGGGTGCGCACGTCGACGGCGAACGGCCCCAGGCACAGCGGCAGATCGCCGGTCCGCGCGCCGACAGCGGCGGCCAGGGCGAACGCGTCGAAGGTCGCCATCTCGCCGATCCACAGCTGGTGGAAGCCGAGTTCTGCGGTCGCGGCGGCTACTTCGAGCGCGTCCATCGGGTTGCGGTCCTGCCAATACGGCAGGCTGACACTCAGCGCCGGAAGCACGGCGCTCAACCGTGATTCTCGGCGGGGGCGGCGGCAGCCCGCATCCGGTCGCCGCTGACCCAGGTGGCGTGGAAGCCCAGCGGCACCCGCACCGGCAGGCCGAGGCGGCAGACGGGCCCGGTCGCGAGATCGGCGGCGTCGTAGATCCAGACCTCGGACGCGCCGGTGGTGATGTCGGTGGCGAACATGGTGAGCCAGGCGTCGTCCTCCGCCCCACCGGCCCGCGGCACCACGGTGACCTCGCTGCCCGCGATTCCGGCCCCGAATTCCACCGTCTGCTTCGCGCCGATGCGCACGTCGTATTTCACGACGGCGTCGAAGAGCATGGTGTGATCCACCGAGAGCCGCATCTGATACGACCAGCGGTTGGCGTGCCCGGTCATGCCCTGCTCGATGGCGGGGAACTCGGTGTTCACGTCGTCCATCGGCTCCTCGGCGGTCGCGCCGGTGCGCAGGTTGAACCGATAGCGGTGCAGCGTCGCCTCGGGCCGCAGGTAGGCCAGCAGCTGAGCGAGCGGGTTGGTGCGGTCGGTGACCGGGCTGGGCTTGGACACCCGGCACGCCACCAGCACGATCTCCTCGCCCTCTTCCCAGGCGTTGACGGAGTGGTAGATGTAGCCGGGCGCCGCCTCGAACCAGCGCACCGCGCTCGCGTCGCCGCGGCGGGGCAGGATCGCGAAGCGGCTGGGCAGTTCCCGGTCGAAGAACAGTTTGAAGCGGCCGGCCGCCGCGGCGCGGGGATCGTTGTAGAGCGGCAGATCCATCAGGATCGAGTAGTTCTCGGTGATCGCCATGTCGTGCGGCAGGCGCGGGCCGGGCAACTCGATTCCGGTGAAGTGGCCGACGGTGCCGTCCGGGTCGGCGACGCCGTAGCGCAGGTAGGGCGCGTGGATGCCGTAGTCGAAGAAGATCAGCTCCTCGGTGCGCTCGTCGACCTTGGCGTGCGCCGACATCTCGCAGCTGAGGGTGGACCCGAGGGTGTCGACGCCGCGGGTCTCCAGCGTGATCGGGTCCAGCGCATAGGGTTTGCCCGCGCGGTACCAGGTGGCCAGCAGATTGCCGTGATGGAAGACCACGTCGGTGTTGGCGGAGTTGCGTTCGCGGCGGTCGCCGGGCGGGTTGTCGTCCCAGGGTTCGATCACGCCGCGCCACAGCGCGGTGCCCGCCGCGCGCTCGGCCTCGAATTCGGCGGTGCGCACGAACCGGTTGCGGTAACTCGCGCGGCCGTTCTCGAAGTGCACGGCGTGCAGCATGCCGTCCCCGTCGAACCAGTGGTAGCGGCCCAGCGGCGCGAACTGCGGGTTCGGCCCGTTGCGCACGTAGACGCCGTCCAGGTCGGCGGGCACCGCCCCGTGCAGCACGGGCAGGTCGGCCACGGTGACCTCGTGCGCGGTCGGCGCGTAGGGGCCTTCCAGATACGGGTTGGCGAACGCCTCGGCGGCGGGAGCGACAAGTTCTTCGTTCAGCGACATCAACTGCTCCTAGTTAGTACAGTTAATGAAGTGATACAGGTCTCATGATGGAGCTGTCAAGGGTGCATAGGAGATCGATCGGGCCAGAGCAAGCGCCCGGCGAATCAGCCGCGCCGCTCCGGCAGCGGTTCGAAAACGACGGCGTCCCGGCTCAATCGGTCGTCACAGCCGCGGCAGCGCAGCGCCGGGCGCAGCGCCGCGCCGCACGCGCTGTGCCGGATCAGCACGCCCGGTTCTGCCCCGGGCCGCGCCGTCGCCGACCAGGCCAGTAGAAAGGCATACACCCCGAACAGCGCCCGCCCGCGCGGCGTCAGCCGATATTCGCGCCCACCAGCGGATTTCCGCAGGATTCCGGCCGCGCACAGGCGGGCCAGCCGATCGGTCAGGGTGGTCGGCGAGATATCCAGATTCGCCCGGAAATCGCTGAAGCGGCGGATGCCCGCCAGCGCCAGACCGGTCACCGCCGCGCTCCAGCGGTCGCCGATCGCGACCATCACCTCCGCGAACAGCTCCCGATCCGAGGGCGCCGCCGCGCTGGAGCGCCGCCGGCCGCTCGCGCCCAGCGCCCACACCACATCGGGCCGCAGTTCGACCGCGGTCTCGTGCGGGGTGACGGTGACCCCGCAGCCCCGGCACAGGACCACGGCCGGACCACGATGCCCGCACGCGCCGTGCACCAGCTCCGGTTGCCGCGCACCCGTCGGCGACCACTCACGGTGCCAGCCCCACAGGCACACCAGGATCTCCCAGGTCGCCGAACCCAGGTCGGTGAGCAGGTATTCGGATCGATCCGCCGCGTTCGGCTGCGGCACCCGCCGCAGCAGTCCGGCCTCGACCAGGTCGTTGAGCCGGGAGGTCAGCATCGCGGGCGGGGCGCCGGTGCGCTCGATCCACTGGTTGAACCGGCGCGCGTCGTAGAGGAACGCGTCGCGCAGGATCGCCAGCGTGAGCCGATCGCCGAGCAGGTCGAAGGTGGCGGCGACGGGGTCGAGAGCAGCGGACACCTCCGGTAGCGACATCGCACCTCCTCCTTCGAACCCGTGCCCGCTCGCAGTCAATCACAGGCAAGCGGCGCGGCCGGTGCGCAGGTCTTGCGCTCGATGCCGGAACAATGTACTTCATTAACTGTAGTAAAAAGACTGACAGAAGGCGGTAGCCGGATGAGTTCGGTATGGATCGCGGGCGGATACCAGTCCGATTTCGCCCGCAACATCAGCAAAGAGGGCGGCGACACCGCGACGCTCATGGCCGAGACGCTCGAGCACACCTTCGCCGCCACCGGCATCGCCCCGGACCGGATCCAGGTCATCCACGTGGGCAACGCCTTCGGCCAGCTCTTCACCGGGCAGGGCCAGCTCGGCGGTCTCCCGGCCACGGTGTGCGCGGAACTGTGGGGCGTGCCCGCCACCCGGCACGAGGGCGCGTGCGCGTCCGGCTCCCTGGCGCTGCTGGCCGCCATGGCCGATCTCGAATCCGGCCGCTACGACTGCGCGCTGGTGGTCGGCATCGAGTTGGAGAAGACCGTCCCCGGCGATGTCGGCGCGCGGCACATGGGCGCGGCGGCCTGGGCCGGGCACGAGGGCCAGACGGCGAAGTTCATGTGGCCCTTCATGTTCGGTGAGATCGCCGAGGCGTATCACCGCCGCTACGGCCTGGATCCCGCCATGCTCTGGGCCATCGCCGAACTCAACGCCCGCAACGCTCGCACCAACCCCAACGCGCAGACCCGCGAATGGGCCTACGGCCCCGCGAGTTTCACCGCGGACCCGATCGCCAACCCGGTCGTCGAGGGCCGCATGCACAAGGTCGACTGCGGCCCGATGACCGACGGCGCGGCCGCGGTGGTGCTCGTCGGGCAGCGGTTCCTGGACCGCAACCCGCTACCCGGGCCGCTGTCCCGGATCACCGGCTGGGGTCATCGCACGGTCGGACTTCCGTTGTCGGCCAAGCTGTCCCGCAGCACGGAGTATCTGCTCCCGCACGTGCGCGCCACGATCGAGGACGCGTTCGGCCGGGCCGGCCTCGCCGGCGTCGACGACCTCGATCTCATCGAAACCCACGACTGCTTCACCATCAGCGAGTACCTCGCCATCGACCACTTCGGCATCACCGCGCCCGGCCGGAGCTGGGAGGCCATCGACGGCGGCGACCTGGAAATCGGCGGGCGCATCCCGATGAACCCCAGCGGCGGCCTGCTCGGCGGCGGTCACCCCGTCGGCGCGACCGGGGTGCGCATGCTGCTCGACGGCCACAAGCAGGTCACCGGCCAGGCCGCCAACCAGGTCGCCGGTGCGCGGCGGGCCGCCACCCTCAACTTCGGCGGCAGCACCACCACGACGGCGGCCTTCGTGGTCGAGCCGGACCCTCAGAGGTGATAGCGGACGGTCGGGCTCCACAGGATGTAGCTGTCGATGCCGGCGGCGGCGGTGGCGTCGATCTGCGCCTGCACCTCGGCCGGGCCGTAGTTCACGCCGAGGCTGAAATCCTGTAGCCACGGAATGACTTCCGCGCCTGTGCCCGCGGTGAGCCGCACGAAGTCGCCCAGCGAGGCGAAGATGATGTCGTAGGGTTGCGCGTTCGGGTTCGCCACGCCGTATTCACCGGCGTTCCAGTGCGAGGGGTACAGCATCGGCGCGACGTAGTCGACGTACTTCGCGATCATCGGGATGTCCTGCGCGATTTGATCCGGTCGGGTGGAGGCGATGCCGAACACGGCCGCGCCGAGCACCGCGCCCGCCTCGTGCAGCGGATCCCGGCTCTCGCGCAGGAACTCGGCGATCGAGGTGCTCGGGTCGGTCGCGATGCCCGGGAAGCGCATCTGGCTCAGCGGCCCGTCCGGCCGCCGCACGTAGTCGTACATCACGTCGTCGAAGCCCAGCTTCGCCGCCTCGGCCGCGAGATCGATGTTGTATCTGCGGATTTCGGGATGGGCGAAGTTGGTGAACGCGACCGGCCCGTAATGACTGGAGTACGGCTGCCCACCGGCGTTCTGCACCACCCAGTCCTGACGGCCGCTGTTCCAGGCCCACTCGGCGACCGTCGGGTCCCGGAAGGCCACGATCCGCCCGACCACCCGCAGGCCCATGTCGTGCAGTTGCCGCAGCGCGGCGGGCGCGTCGTAAATGGCGGTGGCGGCACCGGATTCGCGCGCCAGCGGGACCTGCGAGTCGTAGCCGACGACGCCGTCCTCGTCCTTGATGTCGAGCTGCACGGTGTCGATGCGGCCCGTGCGCGCCAGCTCCAGCACGCTCTCCCGCAGGCCGTCGTGCGACCACGCGTGCGCGGTGACGTGCACCGCGCGGGTGCGCGGAATGTCCACGCCCGCCTGCACCGGCACCGTCGTGACATTGCCCGCCGCGTCGACGGCCTTCAGCTCCAGGCCCGCGGGCGAATTCGGCAGCGAGACCTCGAACGCGCCGTCGGCGCCCGGGGTGATCGCCCGGGTACCGAGGGTGAGCTGCTGCGCGCCCTGCACGCTGCCGCGCAGCACGAAGGGCTGCCGGTAGGAGGTCGGCGCCGGCTGGGCGTCGACCAGCAGCACCGGCGCGGTGGTGTCGACGGTGAAGGCGCGGGAGGTCCGCGGGCCGTCGCGCAGGAGATCGCCGGGCACGGTGGCGGTCAGCCGGTGCTCACCGTCGGTGAGCGGGCCGGGCCGGGCCAGCACCGCATCGCCCTCGACCGAGACCGCCACCGGCTCCCCGTCGAGTTCCACCCGCACCGCGTGCGGATCCACGCCGCGCGCGTCGACGCGAATCACCAGGTCTGCCAGCGCTTGCGCGGTGAGCGGCCGGTCCGGCAATCCGGCCACGGGCAGCTCGCCGGGGTCACCGCGCCAGGCTCCCACCGCGACCGCACCCACACCGACCGCCACCACTACCGCGACCGCGATCAGCACTGTCCGCTGACGACCGGACCGCGGAACCCGTTTCAGCAACGCGCACACCAACTTTCGTTTCAGGGGACTCTACTATCGCCGCCCCGGCGCGACCGCCGCCGGTTTTCCCCGATCTTGGGCAGCACATCGTTATGCGTCGATTGCGAATTGGTCGCGGCTCGGCCGAGCGGACACCGGGCCGGACGAATCGCCCGTACCGTAGGCCGGTGGTGAGTGGGATGGTGCGAAGTGTGCTGGCGGCCTTGATTTTCGCGACGGCGGGGTGCGCGGGAACGCAGCCGCAGGCCGCACCGCCACCAGCACCGCCACCGGCCCCGGCCGCTCCGCCCACGGTGCCGCCCGCGCAGGTGCGGGCCGACGAGCTCGGGCTGGTCCCGGTGCTGATGTATCACCAGCTGCTGCCCGCGCCGAGCGGCGAATACGACCAGACCCCCGCCGAATTCCGGGACGAGCTCGAGCGCCTGTACCGGGAGGGCTACCGCCCGGTGACGGCGGCCGAGTACATCTCGGGCGAGATCGACATCCCCGCGGGCACCCACCCGGTGGTGCTCACGTTCGACGATTCGACCCTGAGCCAGTTCACCTTCGGGCCCGACGGCGAGCCCGCCGCCGACTGCGCGGCCGGCATCCTCGAGGAATTCCGCGCCCGCTACCCCGATTTCCGCCCGCGCGCGACGTTCTACGTGAACAACGAGCCCTTCGGCGCGGATCCGCGCGCGCTGTCGTGGCTGGCCGAACACGGCCACGAGATCGGCTCGCACACCGCCAGTCACGCCAACCTGGCCCGGCTCGACGACGCGGGGGTGCAGCGCGAGTTCGCCGAGAATGTCCGCGCGATCGAGGCGGCCGTGCCCGGGAAACCGGTGCGCACCATGGCGTTACCGCTCGGCATCGCGCCCGGCGAGCGTGCACTCGCGGTGGCGGGGTCCTGGGCGGGGACCGCCTATCGTTTCGACGCGGTCATGCTCGTCGGCGCGGAGCCCGCACCCTCGCCGTACGGGCCCGTCGATCCCACGGGCGTGCCCCGGATCCGCTCCGGCAAGGGCGCGGTGCCGTTCGACTCGGCCTACTGGCTGGACTGGCTCGCCGCCAATCCCGAGCGGCGCTACACCTCCGACGGCGACGCCGCCAAGATCAGTTACCCCGCCGCCGACTCGGCCGCGCTCGCCGCGAACTGGGCGCCGCGCGGCAATCCCTACTGAGTCAGGACACGAGCTCCGCGCTGTCGACGAGGTAGCCGTCGCCGGTCGAAACGAGCTGTGCCACCCGGGTTTCGGTCGCG
This sequence comes from Nocardia sp. NPDC050435, assembly GCF_040655395.1. Classification (NCBI taxonomy): domain Bacteria; kingdom Bacillati; phylum Actinomycetota; class Actinomycetes; order Mycobacteriales; family Nocardiaceae; genus Nocardia; species Nocardia sp. NPDC050435. The sequence goes on along the minus strand of NZ_JBFAJW010000005.1, from coordinate 640,077 downwards.
ACCGTGCCGTTGTCGTAGCGCAGGGTCAGCCGGTAGGTCACGCTGAGCCGATCGGTGTTCAGGACCACCACGCCGGTCGAGGCGACGGTGTTCCAGAAGTCCCGGTAGTTCGAGTAGCTACCGATGAAGTTCTGATATCGCGGGGTCAGGCGAGCCCAGGCGGCGGCGACCTCGGACGGGAGCAGGGCGTAGTGCTCCTGCACGAAGGCCGCCGCACCGTCGGCGGGCGCGGGCGGCGGCGGTGGCGGGGCTGTGGTCGTCGTCAGGGCGACCGTCGTGGTGAGTCGCGTCGCCGAGGTGGTGGTTCCGGCCGGGGGTGGCAACTGGACGCCGGTCGTCGTCTCGGGCCCGCCGCCGTCCGGCCAGCGACTCACCACGACCGCGGTGACGCCCAGCACCGCCAGCACCACCGCCACGGCCACGAGAACCGCGATCCGGCGCGGACTGCTCGTGGCCTCCGGTGACGGAGCGCGGTTCACCGCGGTCGGTTCGAACCGCGCCGGAGCGAAGACTGTCGCCGGCGCGGCTACCGGTGCGGCGAGGGCCGCTCGGGCGGCGGCGGCCAGTTCCCCGGCGGTGGGATATCGCCGCGCCGGATCCTTGGCCATGCCGCGCTCGATCACCGCGTCGAAAGCGGCGGAGACGTTGCCGCCGGAGGGGCGCGGCGGCGGCTCGGTCAGGTGCGCCGCGATCTGCCGCTCCGCGCTCTCCCCCGGGAACGGCTTCGCGCCGGTGAGGCATTCGTAGAGCACGCACGCCAGGGCATAAACGTCGGCGCGGCCGTCGTAGCTGGTCTGGCTGAGCCGCTCCGGCGCCATGTAGGCGAAGGTGCCGATGGTCGCGCCGGTCGTGGTGAGGCTGGTCTCGCCGGTGCCCGCCGCGATCCCGAAATCGATGAGGTAGGCGAAATCCGCCGCGGTGACAAGCACATTGGACGGTTTCACGTCCCGGTGCACCAGGCCCGCCTGGTGCGCCGCGTCCAGGGCGGCGGCCACCTGCTCGAGATAGGACACCGCCTTCGCCGGCGGCAGCGCACCGCCGAGCGCGAGCAGCGAACTCAGATCGGTGCCCTCGACCAGGCGCATATCCAGATAGAGGCGGCCCTCGATCTCGCCGTAGTCGTGGATCGGGATGACGTGCGGCTCGCTCAGCCGCGCCGCCGCCTGCGCTTCCCGCCGGAACCGCTCCCGGTACACCTTGTCGTGGGCGAACTGCGGCGGCAGCACCTTGAGCGCGACCACCCGGTCGGTCCCGGTGTCGAAGGCCCGGTACACCTCCCCCATGCCGCCCGCGCCCAGCAGATCGACCAGGCGGTAGCGCCCGAACGGTGTTCCATCCACCCTGTACGCCTACCACACCGGCGCGCCCGCGGCCGAGCGCGCGGCGGAATTCGGCGGACGGCTGTGACCGGCGTCTTTCCGGCTATCCGGTTTACCCGGCGCTCCTGCGGGCAGTCGAACAGGAGAACGCGGGAGAAGGGACCTCCGATGCTCCGATACCCAGCGGCTGTGGTGGAGAACGTCTTCGGAGTCGTGGCACGACTGCGCGGCGCCCGGGTGTTTCACCCCGACGGCCTCTACCTGACCGGCAGACTGCGGGCCGATAGCGAATTCGAGCACCTCTTCGGCGCCGGCGATCAGCCCGTGACCGCCCGGCTGTCCAAGGGAACAGCGATGCCCGCGGGTCTGCCCGACGTGCTGGGCCTGGCCTTCCGAGTGCCGACCCGGGACAACCGCCCCTGGGATTTCGCCCTCGCCACCACCGGCACCGGCGCCCTGAGCCGCTTCCTGGTGACACCGGCCCGCGGCTGGCGGACCGCCCGCTTCGGCAGCCTGCTGCCGTACCGGTTCGACAGCTCCGACCCCACCTGGATCTTCGCCGAACCCGATCACGCGCAACCGGATACGGCCTCGCTGACGGCCCTGGACGGCCACGTCGAGGACAACCTGCTGACCTTCCTGCTCACCGCCAGCAGCTATGCCAAGCCGCACCGCAAATTCGCCGAACTGACCCTGTGCCAGGACGAAGCGGTCGAGCACCCCGTGGACTACTTCGACCCGGTCCTGCACTGCCCGCCGGGTGTCCGCATGGTCCCCGGCGCGGTGAACACCCTGCGGGAACTGGCCTACACCGGCAGCCGCCGCGGCCGGCACCAGATCCCCTGACCACCGCGAACCCGGCGACGTCGATCCCGCGTTTCGGCAGCGAATAGCTATACGATTGCCGATGGCAGGGAGCGGGGTGGCGCGGTACCGGTCGGCGCGCTCCGCGGGCGGATGCGCGGAAGGCGGCACGGATGGATGTTCGCGGACGTGGGAGCGGGCTCGCGGTGCTGGCGCTGGTCCTCGCGGCGGTCACGGTGAGCGGATGCTCGAGCGCGAGAGTGCAGGTCGGACGGGCACATTTCGCCCAGCACAAATCGCTGGCCGTGGCCGAGCTGTGGGATCCCTGCGTCGGCATCCCGGAGAACATCCTGCACGATTCCGGCTTCGATCCGGACACCAAACTCAATCAGGCCGAGCACGCGGAGGGCAAGGGCGACAAGGGTTGCCGGTGGCGCGGCGGCCCCGGCGAACTGAACGCGTTCTCGCACACCCTGCCGCTGAGCCAGCTCTCCGCCGACTACCTGCCCGACCCCCGCGCGGTCACCATCGACGACCGCTTCGCCACCGAAACCCGTGACCCCGTCCACAACACCTGCGGCGTCGGCTTCGACACCGCCGAGGGCACGGTCTTCCTCCAGCTCACCGCCCGCGCCCCGCACACCGTCGAGGACTCCTGCGCCGAAGTCGCCGACCTCACCCGCAAGCTGCGGATCCACCTACCCGGAGACTGACCGCCGGCGACGAATTCCGGCGGGCCACGGTTTGCCCGCCCCGATCCGGGAAAGGTCCGGGGTATGGGGTTTTCAGCTTCGATCACGGTGGCCTTGTTCGATCTCGACGGTGTGCTGACCGATACCGCACAGGTGCACCGGCGGGCCTGGAAGGAAACGTTCGACGCGTTCCTGGCCCGGCGGCTCGGCGACGGGTACGAACCGTTCGGCCCCGAGGACTATCTGCGGTACGTGGACGGACGACCACGCGCGGACGGGGTACGGGAGTTCCTGCGCTCGCGCGACATCACGCTGCCCGAGGGCGAACCCGCCGATCTGCCCGGGGATTCCACCGTGCACGGGATCGGCAACCAGAAGAATCAGCTGCTGCTGTCGGTGATCGACCGCGACGGGATCGTCGTCTATCCCGAAGCGCACGACTACGTGTCGCGACTGCGCGCGGCAGGGCTGGGCATCGGGGTGGTCACCTCCTCGGCCAACGCCGAGGCCGTGCTCGCGGCCGCGAAGCTGGCGCCGCTGGTGGACGTCCGGATCGACGGCGTCACGATCGCTCGCGACGGCCTGCGCGGCAAGCCCGCCCCCGACTCGTTCCTCGCCGGTGCCGCCGCCCTCGGCGTGCGGCCGGAGCACGCCGTCGTCTTCGAGGACGCGGTGGCCGGCGTGGAAGCCGGTCGCGCGGGCGAGTTCGGCTACGTGGTCGGCGTCGACCGGGTGCGCGACGGCAAACACGCCGACGCGCTGCGTGCGGGCGGCGCCGATATCGTCGTCACCGACCTGACCGACCTCGAGGAGCAGTGATGGCCGACGACAAGGGTTTCGAGATCGCCCCGTGGGAACTGCGCTGGCGCGGACTGGATCTGGAGGCGCTGCACCGCACCGAGTCGATCTTCGCGCTCTCCAACGGGCACATCGGGCTGCGCGGCAGCTTCGAGGAGGGCGAGCCGGTGGGCAAGCCCGGCACCTACCTCAACGGCTTCTACGAGACGCGCGAATTCCCCTATGCCGAAAGCGGTTACGGCTATCCCGGGAACGGGCAGACGATGGTCAACGTCACCGACGGCAAGATCATCCGGCTGCTCGTCCAGGACGAACCGCTGGACCTGCGCTACGGGACGGCGACCGAGCACGAACGGGTCCTGGACTTCCGGTCCGGCACGCTGCGCCGCCACACCGTGTGGACCTCGCCCACCGGCCGCCGCGTGCGGATCACCTCCGAGCGGCTGGTGTCGTTCACCGATCGGGCATTGGCCGCGATCCGCTACGAGGTGCAACCGCTGGACGACGATCTCGATCTGGTCATCCAATCGGATCTGCTGGCCAACGAACCGGTGCCGTCGCAGGCCGGTGATCCGCGGCTGGCCGCGGAGCTGGATCATCCGCTGGTCGCGGACTTCGCGGCGGCCCGGGATCTGAGCGCGGTGCTGGCCCATCACACCCGGCGGTCCGGGCTGCGCCTGGCGGCGGGCATGCACCACGAACTGCGCTCGGCCCGCGAGCCGCGCTGCGACGTGCACGCCGAGGACGATCTGGCCCGGCTGACCATCGCCGTCGACGTGGCCCGGGGCGATACGCTGTGCCTGACCAAGTATCTCGCCTACGGCTGGTCCAGCCGCCGGTCCACCCCGGCCCTGCGCGCCCAGGTGGACGCCGCGCTGGCCGCGGGCCTGGAAACCGGCTGGGACGAACTGCTCACCCGCCAGCGCGCCTACCTGGACACCTTCTGGGACCACGCCGACATCGAGATCGACGGCGATCCCGAACTCCAGCAGGCGGTGCGCTTCGCCATGTTCCACGTGCTGCAGGCCGGGGCGCGCGGGGAGACCCGTGCCATTCCGGCCAAGGGCCTCACCGGGCCGGGCTACGACGGGCACGCGTTCTGGGACACCGAAACCTATGTGCTGCCGGTGCTGATGTACACCAACCCGATCGCCGCCGGTGACGCGCTGCGGTGGCGGCACACGACCCTGGATCAGGCCCGGCAGCGCGCGCACGAGCTGGGCCAGCCTGGGGCGATGTTCCCGTGGCGGTCGATCAACGGCGAAGAGGGCTCCGGGTATTGGCCGACCGGTACGGCCGCGGTACACGTCAACGCCGATATCGCCGACGCGGTGGTGCGCTATCTCGCCGCCACCGGCGACGAGCGCTTCGAAACCGAGTGCGGCGTCGAGTTGCTCGTGGAGACCGCGCGGTTGTGGGCCGGGCTCGGGCATTTCGACTCCAGCGGGGTGTTCCGCATCGATCGGGTCACCGGGCCCGACGAGTACTCGGCGCTGGCCGACAACAACACCTACACCAATCTGATGGCGCAGCAGAACCTGCACGAGGCGGCCGAGGCGTGCGCGCGGCGGCCCGAGATCGCGCGGCGGCTCGAGGTCGAGGACACCGAGATCGCGACCTGGCGCGACGCCGCCAAACGCATGGCGGTGCCGTACAACTCGGAGCTGGAGGTGCACGAGCAGTCCGAGGGCAGCACCCGTCAGGCGCGGTGGGATTTCGACGCGACGCCGCCGGAGAAGTACCCGCTGCTGCTCAACTACCACTATTTCGACCTGTATCGGAAGCAGGTGGTGAAGCAGGCCGATCTGACGCTGGCGATGTATCTGCGCCCGGAGATGTTCACCCCCGAGCAGAAAGCGCGCAATTTCGACTACTACGAGACGCTCACGGTGCGCGACTCGTCACTGTCGGCGTGCCCGCAGGCCGTGCTCGCCGCCGAGGTCGGCCACCTGGACCTGGCCTACGCCTACTTCGGCGAGACCGCCCTCACCGACCTGCACGACCTGCACCACAACGTCTCCAACGGCCTGCACATCGCCTCCCTGGCCGGCACCTGGATCTGCTGCGTCGGCGGCTTCGGCGGCATGCGCACCGCCGGCGGCAACCTCTGCTTCTCCCCCCGCCTCCCGGCCGAACTCGACCGCCTCGCCTTCCGCATCCTCTGGCGCGACAGCCGCATCTCCGTCGAAATCACCCCCACCGCAGCCACCTACCGCCTCCTCTCCGGCCCACCCCTCCCCCTCCAGCACCACGGCTCCCCCTTCCACCTCACCGATTCCCCCACCACCCTCGACATCCCCCAGCTCCCTGAGAAACCCTGGCCCGCCCTCCCGAAGGGCCGCGCCCCCTACGACCGCAGCAACGGCTGCCGCCACACTCCGTAGCAACCCTGCATGAACACGAAAACGAGGAGACCGGCATGCAGGGGCGTGGACAGCAGGCTCACGGCGCCGGTGAATCCGGCGATCAGAATCGCCGCGGCCAACAGCCAAGCACCCGCGAAGACGCAGCCGAGCACAGTGCGCGCGGCGCCCGTCGGCGCTGCCCGCCACGTCAAGGCGAGTCCGACGACCTGCACGACGAACACCACCGCCATCGCGGCCACGACCACGGGCGCGCCGGCTGCGTCGGCCACCACGCTGCCGAAGCCCAGGCCGATGCTCAGAATCATCGACATGGCACCGACCTGGATCAGCAATCTCCGGCGATGCCGCTCGCGGCGCTGACTCGGAGATTGCAGAACCGGCACGACTCCCCCTGAAACCGCCTGTGGCACAACGACTGGCGAAGCCAGCTTAGCGTCAGGCTCGGGTGTCGGTGGTGACGGGGCGGCCGGTGGCCAGGAGCAGGAGGTCGAGGATGGGGGCCTGGATTTCCTCGGGGCCCGTGCCGTGGGTGAAGGTGGTGTCGGTGGCAACGAGGCGGGTGCCGCGCAGGCGCTTGCGGGCGCCGTAGAAGACGGATTTCAGGGCGTACTCGAGCGGGGCGACGACGCGCTCGGGTGGGGTGCGGTAGTCGCGGCCGAGCGGGCGGGCGATGTCCTGGCCGTGCACGATGATGTCGACCAGCGGGTCCAGGACGCCGGCGCCGGGTGAGCGGCGGTGGCAGTCCGCGCTCTCGCGCAGTTGGGTGAGGAGCTCGGCGGGGGTGAACTGGGCGGCGCGCCGGATCGCGGCGTCCGCGTTGGCCCGGTCCCAGTTGCCGCGGGCCCGGATCACGTCCACCAGGGTGCCGCGCAGGCTGTCGCGGGTGGACAGGGTGAGGTGCGCGAGCACCTGGTGCACGTTCCAGCCGCCGCACAGCGACTGGCGCTCCCATTCCGCGGCGGTCAAACCGTCGAGGAAATCGGCGAGCGCCAGTCGCTCCGCGCGGATCTGCTGCTGGATCAGGTCATGGTCCATGGTTTCGAGTCTCCCGGTAGCAGGTGTGTCCACCATGCAGACCGGGCAGCGCGCCGAAATTCATCGGCGCACTCAGGGAAACCAGGCGTCCAGCCGCATCGCGGTCGGAATGCTGCCGCTGATCCGCATCCGGCGCGTCGCCAGCAGATGCACGCCGTTGGCCTGGCGGGCGATCAACCGGAGAAAGGGCACGTCACCGAGGGTGATGGTGACGACCGGCTCGGCCGGGGTGGGGCCGGGCGCGGCGGTACACACACCGTGCCGGATGTGCATGTCCCAGGCGTCGGGCCCGCCGCCGATCAGCCAGCGGATGACGACGTCGACCTGCGCCGTCTTGCCGGAATCGACGCCCGCGCACCAGATCTCGAAGATCCGCGCGAGAATCCGCGCCCGCTGCTCCGGATCGTCCATGAGCCGGCGCAGGTCCCGGTCCGAGGACGAGGTGACCAGCTGCTGGAACTCGGCTTCGGTGGTGTCGCTGTTCACCGGCCACCGCCCAGCCGCTCGGCGGGCCGCCGCCGGACCTGGTCGAGCAGTTTCCCGCCCTCGGGCCCAACGACGCGCTGATACCCGGATCCGAGCACCCGCTGGATCAGATCCAGCAGCCAGGCGTCCTTCCCGACCAGTACCCGGGCGCGGCCGGCCCGGACACCGGCCAGGATGGTCCGGGCCGCCGCGACCGGCGACACTCCCGGGTCCCGGTCGAACGCGGCCGCCAGGACATCCACATCGATGCCGGCGGCCGCGTCCGAGTTCCGCACGATGGCGGTCTTGACGCCGCCCGGGCACACACAGGTGACGCGCACCGGGTGCCCGGCGGCGCGCAACTCCATGCGCAATGCCTCGGTGTAGCCGCGCACCGCGAATTTCGCGGCGCTGTAGGCACTCTGGCCGGGGAACGCGACCAGCCCGAACACGCTGGAGATGTTGACCAGGTGCCCGTCGCCGGAGGCGATCAGATGCGGCAGGAACGCCTTGCTGCCGTGGGCCACGCCCCAGAAGTTCACCGCCAGCACCCGTTCCAGGTCGGCGAACTCGGTGTCGAGCACCTCGCCGGTGAACGAGATGCCCGCGTTGTTGATCACCAGGTGCACCGCGCCGAACTGCGCGGCCACCCGGTCGGCGTAGGCGGTCACCGCCGCCCGGTCCCGCACGTCCAGGGTCTCGGCGCGGACCTCGCCGCCGAGGTCGCGCACCTGCTGCACCGTCGCCGCCAGCCCGACCTCGTCGATGTCGGAGAGCGCCAGCCGCGCGCCGGAGGCGGCCAGCTGCCGGGCCAGCGCCTGCCCGATCCCCGAGCCCGCGCCGGTGACCACCGCGGTCTTGCCGACGAATTCGCTCATCGGCCGTCACCGCCGACCTCGACCAGCGGCGGCGCGCTGATCCGGGCGCCCTTGGCCGGGGCGAAGGCCACGTGCTTGGAGCTGGCCGCCTCCGGCGCCTGCCGATCGGTGACGATCGCCCGCTTGGCCAGCAGCACGCGCAGCACCTCGGTCGCCTCCATCAGCGCGAAGTTCGCGCCCACACAGCGCCGGGCGCCGCCGCCGAAGGGTGCCCAGAGCCCGGGCGGGATCGGGCCCTCGAGGAATCGTTCGGGCCGGAACCGGTGCGGCTCGGGGAAATTCACCGGATCGTTCTGCACGATCCCGATCATCGGCATGACCGTGCTGCCCTTGGCCAGCCGGAAGCCCTCGAGTTCCACGTCCTCGGTGAGCGTCCAGGTCACCTCGAAGATCACCGGGTGCATCCGCAGCGACTCCTTGACCACCGCCTCCAGGTACGCGGTGTCGTCGAGCACCGCGGCCTTGGCGGCCTCGCGCGCCACCTGCTGATCCCGGGCCAGCTCGTGCAGCGCCCAGGCCAGCCCGGTCGCGGTGGTCTCGTGGCCCGCGATCAGCAGCGTGATGAGCTGATCGCGGATCTCGAGATCGGAGAGCCCGTCCGGGCCGCCGCCGGCCACCAGCAGCCGCGAGAGCACATCGGTGCGCTCGCCGAGATCGTCGGCGGCGCGCCGCTCGGCGATCACCTCGTAGACGAGCGCGTCGATCTGCTCGACCAGCCGCATCGCGGCGCGCCACGGCCCGACGCGGTGCGCGCCGGGCACATTCAGGCCCATCAGGACGATCAGGTCCATGTCCAGCAGCCGGCCCAGCAGCGTGCGCATCCGGTCGAAGCGCGGCCCGTCGGCGATGCCGAAGGTCACCCGCGACATGATGTCGAGCGTCAATTCCCGCATCCGGTCGTGACTTTCGAAGGTCGCGGCCACCGGCCAGCTGTCCACCTCGGCGTGGGTCAGCTCGCGCACCATGTCCTGGTAGCCGCGCACCGCGTTGCGCCCGAACAGCGGCGCCATGAGCTTGCGCAACCGCTTGTGCTCGTCGCCGTCGACCATGAACACCGACTTGTGCCCCATCACCGGCGCCATCACCCGATTGCCCTCGCCCGCCGAGAATTTCGCCGGCGGCGCGGCGAACATGGCGGCGATGTGCTTGGGATCGTAGAGCAGGACCACCTTGCGCCACGGGTAGACGTCCACCGAGACGACATCGCCGAACTTGGCCCGCAGGCTCGCCGCCCAGCGGTGCCGCCACCAGGTGAACACCACCGACTGCACCACCGCGGGCAGCCAGGGCCCCGGGGGCGCGGCCAGCAGCGTGCCGCGCCCGGTTTCGATCCGTTCCATCAACATGTTTCGGGTCTGCCTTTCACTCCTGCTCCGCCGTGCCGGTCACGCGAGGAACAGCCCGTGCTCTTCCATCTCACCGATGCACTTGGCGAAGGCGTCGGCGATGTGGTCGAGGTCGGCGGTGGTGTGCGCGGCATTGAGGAACATGCCGTGCAGCTCGGGGAAGTAGACGCCGTACTTGCGCATGTAGTACGCCAGCGCCAGGCTCGCCTTGATGTTGGTGCCGGCGATCTTGTCGCGCACCAGCTTCGGGGTCGCGTAGTCGAAGGCGATGTTGAACATCGAGTGCGAGCCCTTCACCTTGCAGGCGATGCCGAGCTCGTCGGCGGCGGCCTTCATGTCGCCGATGAGTTTCTGGGTGTTGGCCTCGAGCTCGGTGTAGATGTGCTGGTTGGCGCCCAGGTATTCCAGCACCGCCTTGCCGGCGGCGGTGGTGATCGAGTTGCCGGACATGGTGCCGCCGACGAAGGCGCGCTCGTCCACGTCGCGGAACGGGTCGCCGGTGGTGCGGCCGGTCTCCATGAATTCCGGCCGGCCCGCGACCGCGCCGCAGGGCAGGCCGCCGCCGATGATCTTGCCCAGCGCGGTCAGGTCGGGGCGCACCCCGGCCAGGTGCTGCGCGCCGCCGAAGTGCACGCGGAAACCGGTGACCACCTCGTCGAAGATCAGCACGATGCCGTGCCGGGTGCAGGTCTCGCGCAGCTGGGTCAGGAACGCGGTGTCATAGCTCAGCGTCGCGCCGGGCATGGGCTCGACGATGACCGCCGCCAGCTCGTGCGCGTGCTTTTCGATGGTCTCGAACGCCGAGGGGTGACCGTACTGCAGCAGCACGGTGCTCTCGGTCACGGCCTTCTGACCGCCGGCCGAATTGATCGGCGCGGGCTGGTATTTCGCGCCGCTGAAAACGAACCAGGAACTGACCGTGCCCTGATCGGAGAACCCGTGGTAGTGGCCCTCGAACTTGGCGACCCGATCCCGGCGGGTGTGCGCTCGCGCGATGCGCAGCGCCACCTGCACGGCCTCGGTGCCCGAGTTGCACAGCACCACGTTCGACAGCGGGTCGAAGGCGTCGGCGATGATCTCCGCGAGCTCGAGTTCGGACTGGTTGCCCATGGCGTTCACGCCGCCCTTGGCCGCGGCCTTCTGGATCGCCTCGACGGCGACCTCGGGGGCGTAACCCAGGATGTGCGGGCCGTAACCGCAGGACAGGTCGATGTACTCGTTGCCGTCGATGTCGCGGACCTTCGAGCCCTTGGCCTCCTCGATGATCATCGGGTACTGGCTCGGCATCACGTAGCGGTCCAGGTGCGTCGGCGCGATCAGCGCCCGCTCCGGGTTGTTCTTGGCCGCAATCGATTTCGGGCTCATTTTGCCGATGACCTCGTCGAACTCGGCCTGCAGCTCGGCGTTCATGTACGGGGAGTACTTGTCGTTGAAGCGCCGGGCGTTGGCCCAGATGTCGATCTCGGGGTCGACCACCGTGACGAAGCCCTCACCGGTGAGGAAGGCCAGCGACAGCAGGGTGAAGCGGGTGGTCGGCCGGGCGCCGTAGCTCGCGACCAGGTTGCTCGCGTCGTCGAAGAACGACATCGTCGACCAGCGATCGCTCTGCTCCTTGAAGTGATGCGCCAGAATGGCTTCCAGCTTCCGGGCGTACTCCTCCCAGTGCTGGTCCAGGGTGCCGCGGTCGTCGATGAACGCGTCGGTGAACCGGCTCACGGCCAGATGCCATTCCTGGCGGGTGCAGGCGAAGTAGAAGGCCGCCAGGCCCCACTTGTCCTCTTCGTTCAGCTCGCCGACCAGACCGAAGTCCAGCACCACGATCTCGCCGTTGGCGCGGAACATGATGTTGCCCGGATGCGGGTCGACGTGGAACAGGCCGTGGAAGTAGGCCATGGTGTCGAACATGTCCTGCAGCCGGCGGGCCAGCTCCGGGCGATGCTCGGCGTCGATGAGCTCGTGCACCTTCTCGCCGGAGACCGCCTCGACGAACTCCATCACCAGCACCCGATCGCTGGAGTACTCCTCGTAGACCCGGGGCACCCGCACGAACGGATGGGAGATGAAGTTCTCCGCGATGGCCTGCTGGCGGCCGGCTTCGGCGCGCATGTCGGTCTGGCCGGTCAGGTAGGGGCGCAGTTCGCCGAACAGCGCCGGGGCGTCCAGCTTGCGGACCGCCGGGACCAGCGTGTCGGCCGCGCCGAGCAGCACGCCGAGCACCGCCGCGCTGGCCCGCAGCCGCTCCGGCACACCGTGCTTGACCACCTTGAGCGCGACCTTCTCGCCCGTGATCAGCGTGGCGCGGTGCACCTGCGCGACCGAGCCGACCGCGACCGGCTCCCAATCGAAGTCGGCGAACAGTTCGCCGACCGGCGCGCGCAGTTCCTGGCGCAGCGTCTCGGTGAGCTCGGCCCGGCTCATCGGCGCGAGCCCGGAGAAGAAGTCGCGGAACTCGTCGGTGGCGTCCTTGGACAGCAGGCCGGTCTGGGTGCCGAGCACCTGGCCCGCCTTCACATACAGCGGACCCATCCGCAGCAGGTAGCCGCGCAGCAGCCGGGCCGCCGCCTTGCGGTCGGCGCCCTTCTTGGCCGCGCCGCTGAAAACGTAACGGGCGCCGTACAAACCGGTCCACCACAGCAGGCGACCGGCCTCGACGGCGGCCAGACCCGGGGCGGCCAGGTTGGATGTGGATTTCGCGTTCATGTCATTCCTCCAGAGTTCTCAGAGCCCGTAGGGCGCGCAGGCCGCGACGAAGTAGCCGTCGGCGGCAAGGAACAGGGCGTGGCGGGCGTTGCCCCGCGGTTCGGCGTCCAGCCAGGCGCGGTAGGCGAACGGCAGCGCCGCGCTGTGCGGGTCCGCGTGCGTGTCCGGCGTGTGCACCTCGTCGATACCGGCCGCGGCGGCAACGGTTTTCGCGAAACCGGGGCGCGGTTCGCTCGCGAGCAGCACGCACTCGCCCGGATCCAGGCCCTCCTGCTCCAGGCAGCGGACCACGACCTCGGTCGCGATATCGAGGCCGCGCTCCTGGGCCGCCTCGTCCGGCGGCGTCAGCGCCAGGACGCGGGAGCCGTCGGATCCCATGGTCGTCAGCGGCATGTAGCCGGTCGGGACGCGCGGTGCGGTGGTGCGGGCCCGGTAGACCGATCCGAAGCCGGTCTCGTCGGGGCTCGGGCCGACCAGCACCGCGGCCGCGCTGGTCAGGTACGGGAACTCCGGGTTCTCCAGCCGGGACGGGTGCCCCTCGCCGGCGACGATGACCGCCTTGCGCGGGCCCGTCACCGCGGCCATCTGCACCGCGTCCAGGAACCCGCACGGCCCGTTCATGATGTCGAAGGACAGCGCGGGCGAGCGCTGCCCGTGGTACTGCAGATTGATGCCGGCCTTCTTCTGGATGAGCGCGGCGACGGCGGGCTCGACGATGTTGTCGTCGCGGTGGATGCCGGTGTTCAGCAGCAGCCCCACCTCACCGTTGTCGACACCCGACCGGTCCAGGACCTCCCGGACGGCCAGTGCGGAGCGTTCCACCGAGCTCGCGCCCGACGAGGCGCCGAGGGTGACCGAGGAAATAATCGATACGCGCATGATCAAGCCTTCAATGCGGAGACACGAACGGACATGTGGCCGTACACCATTCCGGAGGCGGACGGCACGATCAGGACCTTCTGGCCGGGCGCGATGGTGCCCCGCTTCAGATGGTCGTGCAGAGCGATGAAATGCGACGTGGACGCGGTGTTGCCGTAGCGCTCCAGCACGGTGAGACTCTCCGGCGCGGGCCGGCCCGACTCCCGTTCGAGCAGCGCGTTGATGTAATCCAGCGCTCGGGCGCTGAACTGGTGGTGAATGATGAAGTCGAGTTTCTCGGCGTCGATGTCACCGCCCCGCTCACGCAGGTAGTCCAGGTACCAGGTGATGCCCTGGAGATAACGCTCCTCGGTGTGCATCGATTTGTTGTCGGTGTACATGGCCAGGCCCTGGCTGTAGCGGCTCGGACCACCGATGCAGAATTCCGCGTAGGACGCCGAAGTCATCAGGTCGACATAGTCGATGATGTCCGCGTCGTCGGTGGCGCGGTCCAGCATCACGCACGCTCCGGAATCACCCACCGAGAGCGAGGCGAATTGCGGATCGTATTTTTCGGATATTTCCCGCGCCGCGGTCTCGGCGATCGGGGTGATCTGCTCGCCGCTGACCACGATGCCGTTGCGGACAACACCGGCCCGAATCATGCGGTCCACCAGCATCACACCGGTCACCATGCCCGCGCAGGCATTGCAGATATCGAACGCGATCGCCTGTTTCGCGCCGATGCTCTCGGCCAGCAGCGCGGCAAAGGAGGGTTCGAAACTGTAGTACTCCCGGCCGATCGTGCGAGTGATCGAAACGGAAATGACGATGTCGACCTCGCCGGCCGTGTACTGCGATCGGGACAGGCAGTCCCGAATCGCATTCGTGGCCAGGACGAACGAGTCCTCGTAGTTTTCCGGAGAATTGTCGTACACCCGGCGTTCACTAACGCCGGTGAGTTCTTCGAGCGGCGGAAGTTTACCGCCGTTCAAACGTTCGGTATCGATCCGGCCGAGCAGATCGGCTGTGGTGACCGACGTTTCAGGCAGATAGGTACCGATCGACTCGATCCTGCTGTGAATTTCACTTTCCGAACGCATCGGATCAGCTCCGTTTCGGCTTCTGGAGGTGGCTCAGAATTTCCGTCGAGGCCAATCGCGCCTCTGCACTTCATCTTTCGATATCGGTCACGCCCGGGTCAACAAAGCACTCGGCCGGCCATACCGAAGAATGGCCGGCCGATGCTCTGGAATAGTTTGTTCAGGAATTGCTCGCGATAGTGAGCGTCTGCTCGTCCAGGCGGTCGCCGACCCGGGCCGCGAAGCGCCGCCAGGTCTCCGCGTTCTGTTGTGCGAGTTCGAGGATGAGGTTGAGGCAGTGCTCGGGCAGTTGCTCGGCCAGCTCGGCCGACTCGACCGGCGTGCGCGGCGCGGCGTCGAGCCAGCGCAGCAGTTGCCGCCCGGTCTCGGACAGGCGCAGCGACGGATCGCGGCGCAGGCTGTCCATCATCGAGGGCACCGACCGCATGGTGGTGACCGAATTGTCACTGGTACGCAGCGGATTCGGCGCGGGCGCCGCGGCCGGCGCCGGCTCGCGCAGCCGCCGCACCCGCCCGTCCCGGCCGAGCCGGCGCGAGGTCTGGGGAATTTCCCCACCGGCCCGCCGCCGGATCGCGCCGACCGTCTTGTGATCCAGCCCCGCGACGGCCGCGACCCGGCGGTCCGACCACAGGGGGTACATCACCATCAGGCGCAAGGCCGCGGCCTTGCGATCTTTCAGTGTCAAGGGCAGGCCGTGCTCGGAGTTGGCCTCGACGGCCAGCACGAAGGCCTCTTCGGCGCTGCCCTCGAAGAACCTGACCCGAATAGCCTGCTGCCCTTTCGATTTCGCCGCGTGCAGCCGGTGCAATCCGTCGATCACCTGCATGGTGCTGCGGTGCACCAGAATCGGCGGCAGCGGTGATTCCACTTGCGCGAGCATCTGGGCGTGCGCGATATTCACCTCCCGCACCCGCAGAAATTCACCGCGGGCGAGCGCCGCGATGGGAATATCCACGACATTCCGCGAAACCCCGACCCGGGCGAGCCGGTCGGAGGCACCATTACCGTGCGTGACGCGAGCCGTAGCCTGTCCGTTCATACGCAACCCCGAAACATTAGAACCAATAGTCCGTCACACACTCGGGCCAATCTATCGCCGATATTCTGGACGACACTCCGGTGTGCCGAACCGCCTGTTCGGGACCAGCCGACGCGAAAAGTATTGCATGCCGGTAACTTTCAGACAACAATTCGGCCGCCCCGATTACGGAGCGGCCGAATGCGTCGGAAACCGGCTGGTCTGTTAACCGGATTCGACCCGGACTTTTTCCCGGACGTTCACCGGGACGCCCTTTCTGCCGAACCTCGGGTACCACCAGTTCCAGCGACTGAATATCTGCATCAGCGCGGGCACCAGCATCAGCCGGACGATGGCGGCGTCGATGGCAACCGCTACCGCCAGTGAAAATCCAATCTGTTTGTCCTCCAGCATATGTGCGGTGACGAAACTGCCGAAAACCACCACCATGATGGCGGCCGCCGTGGTAATCGGCCGAGCGGTGTGCGCGAGCCCGCCGGCGACCGCGCTCTGGTTATCGGCGCCGTCGTCGAATATCTCCTTGATCCGGCCGATCAGGAAAACCTCGTAGTCCATCGACAACCCGAACAACACGGCGAACACCACGGTCGGCAGGAACACCTGGATGAAACCGCGGCTCTCGAAGTCGAACAGGGCTTCGCCGAGGCCCCACTGGAATACCGCGACCGTAATGCCCATGGCCGCCGCGATGGCGAACAGGTTCATCACGATCGCCTGCACCGGCAGCAGGATGCTGCGGAATACGACGATCAGGAACACGAACGAACTGGCGAGGACGAGTCCGAACACCCAGGGCGATTTCGTCCCGATCTCGCGCGAGAAGTCGACGTACTCCGCCGTCTCGCCGCCGACCCGCAGATTCGGGCCGCCGTTCGCGCTGACCGCCCGCACGTCCGAGCGCAGCTGTTTGACCAGGGCCGTCGCCTCCGGGGAGTCGAAGGGCACCTTCAGGATCACCGTCGCCACCATGCGCCCGCTGTCGGAGGCCTCCGGCAGCACCGAGGAGATCCGCGCGTCGCTCTCCAGTTTCGTGGCGAACGCGCTGAACCGTTCCTTCTGGGCCTCGGTCATCGCGCCCTCCACCGGACCGGTCGCCACGATCTGGACCGGCGCGAGCAGGCCGCTGGCGAACTTCTGCTCGATCAGCTTGGCGGCCTTGCCCGAGGGCTCCTCCTTCAGTGCGGCCACACCGGCGTCGATGCCGAACTTGGCGCCCATCAGCGGTGCGGCCGAGAGCAGCAGCAAGGCCGTCGCCGCGACCGCGAACAGCCACGGCCGGCGCATCACCAGCCGGGCCCAGCGCGCCCACACGCCGCCGGTGGAATCGGCGCGCGCCTCGGGCGGCAGGAATTTCGCGGGCAACGCGCCGGAGTTGATCCGCCGCCCCAGCCCCGCGAGCACGGCGGGCAACAGTGTGAGCGACACCAGCAGCGCCGCGGTCACCGACGCGGCGACACCGCAGGCGATCACCCGGAAGATGGGCACCCGCACCACGAACAGCGCGCCCAGCGAGATCATGACGATCAGCCCGGACGCCAGGATGTTGGTGCCGGTGGTCGCCATGGTCGCCGCGACCGCGTGCCGGGTGCGCTCGCGCACGTCGCCGATCGTGCTCTGCGCCAGCTCTTCCCGGAACCGGCTGACCAGGAACATCGAGTAGTCGATGCCGACGCCGGTGCCGATCATGGTCGCCACCGCGAGCACCAGGGTGTCGAAGTGCATGAAGGTGGACAGCAGATAGATCAGGCCGTAGGCCCCCGCGATGCCCGCGAGCGCCATGCCGACCGGCACCGAGGCCGCCACCAGCGCGCCCATCGAGAGAATGAGCAGCACCAGCGCCACCGGCAGGCCGATCAGCTCGGCCTTGGTGGTGTCTTCGACACCGACGCGCACCTGGTCGTTCTGCATCGGCGTGTGCCCGGACAGGCCGACCCAGATGCCGCCCGCACTGTGCTGCACCGTCTTTCGCGCCAGTTCGTTCGCGAGCTCGGCGCGTTTGTCCGCGTCGCCCTTGATGCCGACGATCGCGATCGCGGTGCGCTTGTCGTCGGAGACCAGCTTGGCGGGCATCCCGTCGAAGGGGCCGATCACCTCCGAAACCCCTTTGATACGACGGACTTCGGCGAGGACGACGTTCACCTTGTCTTGATACTCGGCGGTGTCGGACGTACGGTCACGACCGTCGAAGACGATGACGTCCTGTTCGGCGCCGATGGCCGGGAAGTGGCGCGCCAGGATCTGCCGGGCCGCCGCGGATTCGGCCTGGTCGACGCCGAATTCCGGTGCCTGCAAACGGTGTTCGAGAGCCGGCACGGCCATCGCGCAGACGGCGAGCAGCAGCGCCCACAGCACCAGCGTCGCGCGCCAGTGCGCGGCGACGAACCCGCCCCAGCGGTGCGCCATCCCCGGTGGCGGCGGCGCGGGGGCGACCACCGGTCTTTCGTCCAACTGCGTCATGTCCGCGCCTCCAACCTGGAAGTGACTCTCAGATATCCGTGAGTGTATGGCCCTTTATCGCCATCCTGCAAGTCACTTTCCGATTTGTTCAGCCGGTTGTAGGCTCGACGAATGTCTCGTTCAGCGCCGAACGCCTCCCCCTCCGCTCGCCCGAGCACCGTGTGGGAGCGCAAGAAACTGCAGGCCATGCGCGAAATTCAGCGCGCCGCACTGGACCTTTTCGACGAGCACGGGTTCCGCTCGGTGACCGTCGAACAGGTGGCCGCCGCCTCCCACGTCTCCCCCAGCTCCATCTACCGCTACTTCGGCACCAAAGAGGCCCTGATCCTCTGGGACGAGTACGACCCGAAGCTCATCGAGCTGCTCAGCCAGAACAGCGACAGCGTGGTCACGCCGCAGGCCTTCGTCGAGGAGATCCGCGAGGCCATGCCGGCCCTGGTCGGCGAACTGGCCGGCGACGAGGAGCGCATCCGGCGCCGGATGCGCTACGTCGCCAGTGAGCCCGACGTCCGCGACGGCCTGGCTCGCGAGACCCGCCGGCTCGAGGACGTCCTGCGCCAGGTGGTCGGCGCGCGCATCGGCCGCGACCCCGACGATCTGCAGATCCGCCTGCTCTCGGCCATGCTGGCCTGGGGTTTCGACGCGGCCCTCGACTACTGGGTGCAGACCGATTTCGATCTGCCGCTGGCCGACGCGCTCGGCTACGCCATCGAGGCCCTGACCCGCAGCGCCGAGGCCGTGCTCGGTTTTCCGGTCCCCCGCAGCCAGGGCGCGCGTCACAAAAACTGAAAGTTGCTAGCAATTTCTCGGGGGAGACGTATAGTCGAATCAACCTGATAGTCACTGTCAGGTTTCTGTCAACTTCGACTGGGGAGGTTCCGCGATGACGAAGATCCTGATGCTGGGTGGCGCCGGACTGATGGGACGGGCCGCCGCACGCGTGCTCGCCGAGGCCCCCGTGGTGCAGCACCTGGTGGTGACCGACCTGAGCGCCGGCCATGCCGAAACGGTCGCGAAGAGTCTGGGCGAGAAGGTGTCCGGGCTCGGGCTCGACGTCACCGACCGGCGGGCCCTGCGCGCCGCCCTCGCCGACTGCGACCTGGTGCTCAACACCGTCGGCCCGTACTTCCGGTTCGGCGTGCCGATCCTGGCCGCGGCCATCGAGGCCGGGCGCGACTACATCGACATCTGCGACGACTGGGAACCCACGCTGGCCATGCTGGAGATGCACGAGCGCGCCCGCGCCGCCGACGTGGTCGCCCTGGTGGGCATGGGCGCCAGCCCCGGTGTGTCCAATCTGCTGGCCGTCACGGCGGCCCGCGAACTCGACACGGTCGACTCGCTGGTCACCGCCTGGAGCGGCGAGGACTCCCGGGAAGCCGGGCCGTCCTCGGCCAAACGCCCGAACGCCGCCTACCTGCACGCGATCCACCAGATCACCGGCACCATCCGGGTGACCCGCGACGGCGCGCTGACCGATCGTCCCGCCCTGGAGACGGTCACCGTCGACTATCCGGGCATCGGCGCCGGAAGCGGTTGGAGCTTCGGGCATCCCGAAGCGGTGACGCTGCACCGCGCGTTCCCGGAGTTACGCCACAACACCAACCTCATCACCGGCGGCCGCTTCCTGATCACCATGTGCCGGGCGTTGCGGGTGTCCGTCGATCGCGGGCTGCTCGCGCCCGAGCGCGCCGCGCACCTGGCCTACCGCAGCCTGGGCATGCTGCCCGAGGGCAGCATCGGATCCGGCACGCTGCCACCGCTTTTCGCCCTCGCCACCGGCACGCGCCACGGCGAACCCGCGACCGCGGCGACCGCGCTCGCCCAGGTGCCCGGACGCACCATGAGCGTGAATACCGGTGTGCCGCTGGCGGTCGCGGCGCTGCAACTGACGACGTTGGACGCCGCGCCCGGTGTGCACACGCCGGAAACCCTGCTCGACCCCGACGCTTTCTTCGCCGCCCTGGCCCCGCACTGCATCGGCGGGCCCGCGCCCGCGGCGATGACCGCCACCACCCGATCCTGGTGCAGCCCGGCCGAGAACGCCGCGAGCCTGCAGGCCTCGCTGCTCACCGCGTTCTTCGCCGCCGACCCCGGCACGAGCTGAGTCCACCGGTGCGGCGGTCGGCCGCTCCCGGCGGCGTGTGCCATCATGCGGCACACGCTTTCTCGAAAGGACCTGCGCATGACCCGGCGGCCGATCTCCCGACGCTCCCTGCTCGCGATGAGCGCCGCCGCGGTGGCGAGCGCGGGTCCGGCCGGGCGGGCGACGGCCGAGCCGGTCGATCCGTTCGCCGCGGCCGTGCAGGCCTACGTCTTCGGGTATCCGCTGGTGCTGATGGACCTGACCCGGGCGGCGTCGGTGGCGCGGGTGCCGGTCAACCAGCTCGTCAACGTCGCCGCGACGCCGACGCCGGACAGCACCTATGTGGTCCGCCCCAACCTGGACACCCTGTATTCGCAGGCGTGGCTCGATCTGCGCGCCGAGCCGGTCCTGCTGCGGATGCCCGCCGTGCCCGCGGGCCGGTACTGGTTGATGCAGGTGCTGGACATGTGGACCAACAGCGCGCACGACCCGAGCAGCAGCGCGCCGCTGACCGGCGCGCCGCACACCTACGCGATCACCGGGCCGCAGTGGCGCGGCAGCCTGCCGCACGGCGTCGTCGAGCTGCCGATGCGGACCGCCTCGGCCTGGCTGCTCGGCCGCGTCCAGGTCGGCGGCCCGGCGGATCTCGCGGCGGTGCACGAGATCCAGGCGCGCATGCGACTGAGCCCGTTGAGCCGATGGGACACGGACGCCGCGGGCATCAGCGTTCCCGCGCTGGCCGGTGGCGGCCCGCGCCCGCCGGAAGTCGTGGCGAGCATGGACGCCGACACGTTCTTCCACCGGATGTGCGCGGTGATGGGTGACAATCCGCCCGCGCCCGAAGACGCGCCGGCGCTGCGACGGTTCGCGTCAATCGGCATTACGCCAGGTCGCTACACCCCGACGGTCGCCGGCGGTGTGCTCGATCGCGCGCTCGAGGCGGCGAAAGCGCAGATCAGCGCGACGCTCCTGGGACAGGTTCTAGACGGGGCCAACAATCGCTGGTTCGCGCCGAAAGTGGTCGGCGTCTACGGCACCGATTACCTCGCGCGCGCGGGCATCGCCCAGGTCGGCCTCGGGGCGAATCTGGCGCGCGACGCCGTCTATCTGAGCACGCAGGCGCTCTCCGCCGGGCCGCTGCGACGCTATCGGCTGCGCTTCGCCCCAGGTCAGCTGCCGCCGAACGACGCCTTCTGGTCGCTGACCGCCTATACCGACGAGAGCTATCTGGTGCCCAATCCGGCCGGGGTCTACGCGCTCGGCGGGGACCGCGTGGTCACGAACCCAGACGGTTCGGTCGATCTCGCCGTGCAGGCCGAGGATCCGGGTTCGGCCGTGCCGCAGGGCAATTGGCTGCCGATCCCGGCCGCCGGCCGATTCAGCCTGACCATGCGGATTTACGCGCCGAAACCCGAGGTGCTGGACGGGCGCTGGCAACCGCCCGCGCTCACCCCGCAGCTCTGACCGGCCCCGCCTGTCTGGGTCGGTAGGGCCCAGAGAATGCAGGTCACAACGATTTTGTGAGAGTTCATGTGACCGGGGTCAAACTCTTTTCACTGCGCCAAATCCAAGATCATCACTGTGATACGTTCACGCCGCGGTCGGTGCCCAACCACCACCGCCCCCACCCAGCCCGTCGGCCGACGACAGCCCGGCACCCAACCTTGCTGCGGCGCACCGTCGGCCATGCCGCTATGCCCGAAAGAAGACCGTGTTCGCATTTCTCACCCGTGTGCTCACCCTCGCGTTGAGCTTCGTCGCCGTGGGCATGTTCGCCGCACCGAGCCATGCCAATCCGCTATATCCCAGCCCGGATCCGGATCCCTTCTACTCGGTGCCGCCCGATCTCGCCGACCGCGAGCCCGGCGACGTCGTGCGCACCCGCAAGATCGACACCGGCATGTACGTCGGCACCGAGGGCTGGCAGGTCGCGTTCCGCTCCACCAACTCCTCGGGCAACGCGATCCTGGGCGTCACCACCGTGCTGCTGCCCCTGGGCGTGCGCAATCCACCGCTGGTCTCCTACCAGGCGCTGATCAATTCCCTGGGCTCGCAGTGCAATCCGTCGCGGTCGCTGTTCAACGGCGAACTGCAGGACGCGCCCGGCGCGATGCTGCCGATCGGCCGCGGCTGGGCCGTCTCGCTGCCGGACTACCTGGGCCCCAACGTCGCCTACGGCGCCGGCAAGCTCAGCGGCATGGTCACCCTGGACAGCGTCAAGGCCGTGCAGCGCGCCGGCGAACTGGGACTGGGTAATTCGCCGGTCGCCATCGCCGGATACTCCGGCGGCGGCATGGCCACCGGCTGGGCCGCCGCGCTGCAGCCCACCTACGCACCGGATCTCAAGCTCGCCGCGGTGGTCGCGGGCGGCATCCCCGCCGACCTCGAGCAGATGGCACTGGGCCTCGGCTTCGAGCCGCACCCCGGTTTCGGCCTCGCTTTCGCCGCGGCCATGGGCCTGGAGCGGGAATACCCGCAGCGCCTGCCGATCTCGGATCAGCTCAATGAAAAGGGCCTGTGGTTCCGGGATTTCACCCATGACGCGTGCCGTCGCTTCCTGCTGTTCCACGGCGCCTTCCGCAGCGCCGACCAGCTCGCCGCCTCCAAGAGCCTGATGGACAGCCCAGTGGCACGAGAAGTGCTGCACGAGAACAGCTTGCGCTACTACGACGGCGTCCCGACCGCTCCCACCTACATCTGGCAGGGCCGCTACGACACCCTCACCCCCTACAACACCGTCGCCGAGACCGCCGATCGGTACTGCCGTGCCGGCGCACCGGTCAAGCTCGTCACCTATGACATCGCCGAGCACATGACCGCCGCCGCGGCCGGGTTCGCCGAGGCCTGGAACTACGTCGAGTCCCGCTTCCGCAACGAGCCGGTTCCCACCAGCTGCTGAGTGCGGCGTTCCGGGGTGGCGCCGGCCACCCCGGAACTCATCGTTCCAGCCCCAGCGCGCCCGCGATCTCGCGCAGGCACTCCTCGTAGACCGGCTCCGGGTCGGAGTAGGCGAAATCGAGCTGGTGCAGCACCTCCATGCACAGCAGGCCGTAGAGCCGAATCCAGCAGGACAGGAAGACATGCGCGGCCTCGGGCGGTAGTGCGCCCTCGATGGCCGCCGAATAGGCGCGCAACTGAGCGGCCAGCTCCCCGGGCAGCTCCGCCAGGTCCGGTACCGGGAACGGGTGCGTGCGCCAGAGCTCGACGGTCAGGTCGAGCAGAATCCGTTCGAACCGCTGCCCCGCCCGATGCCGGTCCGATTCCGGCCGCCGGTTCTCCGGCGTGATCGGCGCGGCGAAGATCCAGCCGAATTCCGCCGGATGCGTGATCGCCCAGCTCCGCATGGCCCGGCACACGGCCAGGATGCGCGCGCCCACGAATTCCCTTGCCCGCGCATCTCTTTCCCGCTCCATCGCGGCGGCCAGTTCGTCGAAGAAATCCGCGGTCACCGCGCCGACCAGCGCGTCGTGGCCGGCGTAGTAGTGATAGAGCGACGGCCCGCTCATCCCGACCTGCCGGGCCACCGCGTTGATGGTCACCGCCGCCGAGCCCTGTTCGACCAGCAGCGTGCGCGCGGCCTCGTGAATCTCGCGCAGCGTGGCCTCGCGTTGCCGCTCGCGCCTGCCGCCGGTCTGCGTCGACATCGTCACCTTCCCGCCGTTCAGCCGTACCCGTTGACATCCTAGAGCATCTTTGCTGTCCTAGAGTCTCTAGATAATCTAGAACCTCTAGGGAGAATCATGAGACGTTGGTGGTGGACCCTCGTGCTGGTCGTGGCGGCGGTGTGGTGGCGGCAATCCCGCAGAGCCGCAACGCGGTCCGGCGGGAGCGTGCGATGAAGGCGCTCGTGGTCGGCGCGGGCATCGGCGGGCTGGCCGCCGCGGTGGCCCTGCACCAGCGGGGCTGGCAGGTCGAGGTGCTCGAACGCGCCCCCGAGATCACCGAAATCGGCGCGGGGCTCTCGATCCAGCCCAACGGGTTGCGCGCGCTCGACGTGCTCGGCCTCGGCGACCGGCTCCGGACCGGCGGGCCCGCCGGTCCACCGCAGGGCATCCGAAAGGCCAACGGCGCCTGGCTGATCCGCAACGACACCGCGGGCCTGACCCGGCGCTTCGGCACGTGGGCGATCGTCCATCGCGCCGAACTGGTCGACATCCTGCGCGCGGCGCTCCCCGCGGACGCGCTGCGGCCGGGCGCCGAGGTGCGCGCGGTGCAGCCCGACGGCACCGTACGGTACGCGGGCGGCGCCACCGCCGCGGATCTGGTGATCGGCGCCGACGGCCTGCACAGCGTGACCCGGCGTTCACTGTGGCCGCACGCCGCCGCGCCCCGCTACCTCGGATACACCACCTGGCGCCTGCTCACCGCGCCGCATCCACTCCCCGGGACCGCCGAAATATGGGGCCGCGGTGAACGATTCGGCTACATCCCGATGCCGGACGGGCGCGCCTACTGCTACCTGATGGCCAACGCCCCGGCGGGCTCCGACATCGGCCTGGACCAACTGCGCGCCCGGTTCGCCCGCTGGCACGACCCGGTGCCCGCGCTACTCGAATCCGCCCACCCCGCGGCGGTTCTCCAGCACGACACCTACGAGCTGCCGAACCTGGACAGCTACGTCCACGGGCAGGTCGCCCTGCTCGGCGACGCCGCCCACGCCATGGCGCCCAATCTCGGACAGGGCGCCTGTCAGGCACTCGAGGACGCCGTCACCCTCGCCGCCGCGGTGGACGCGCTCGGCGTCGACGCGGGCCTGGCCGAGTACGACCGGCTGCGCCGGCCCCGGACCCAGCTGATCGCTCAGCTCTCCCGCCGGGTCGGCGCGCCCGCGCACTGGAATTCGGGCACGGCGACAGCGCTGCGCGACACGGCGTTGCCGCTGCTGCCGAGCGCGATGTTCGGCCGTTCGATCGTGCCCGCCTACGACTGGGCGCTGGAACCGGTCAGCTGAGCGACTTCAGCACCGCGCGGTCGAAGGGCACCGATTCGTCGAGGCGGCCCTGGAGCGCCTTGGTGACCCAATCGGGATTGGCGAGCAGCGCGCGACCGACGGCGACCAGGTCGAATTCGTCGGCCTCCAGGCGGTCGAGCAGCTGATCGATGCTCGCCACGCCCGCCTGCTTCTGCCAGCCGGCGGCGCCGACGAATTCCTGGTCCAGGCCGACCGATCCGACGGTGACGGTCGGCTTACCGGAAAGCTTCTTGACCCAGCCGGCCAGATTGAGGTCGCTGCCCTCGAACTCGGGCAGCCAGTAGCGGCGGGTGGAGGCGTGGAAGGCGTCGACACCCGCCGCGGCCAGCGGGGCCAGGATCTGTTCCAGCTCGGCCGGGGTGTCGGCGAGCTTGGCCTCGTAGTTGCCGGACTTCCACTGCGAGAGACGGAAGAACACGGGGAAGCCGGGCGAGACGGCCGCGCGCACCGCTTCGACGATCTCCACCGCGAACCGCGCCCGCGCGACCGGGTCGCCGCCGTAGCCGTCGGTGCGCTGGTTGGTGCCGCTCCACAGGAAGCTGTCGATGAGATAGCCGTGCGCGCCGTGCAGTTCGACGCCGTCGAAACCGAGGCGCTGCGCGGCCGCGGCCGCATCGGCGTAGGCGGCGACGGTGGCGTCGATGTCGGCCTGGGTCATGATTTTTCCGGTCGGCTGACCGTCCAGGCCGATGCCGGACGGGCTGTCGGCGGGCGGCTCGGTCGCGGTGCGCGCCACCCCGGTGTGCCACAGCTGCGGGATGATCCGGCCGCCGGCCAGGTGCACCTGCTCGGCCACCCGCGCCCACCCGGCCAGCGACTGCTCGCCGTAGAAGTGCGGGACGCCGGGGTAGGCGGCGGCCTCGACCCGATCGATATAGGTGCCCTCGGTGACGATCAGGCCCACATTGTTGGCGGCCCGGCGGGCGTAGTACTCGGCGACATCGGGACCGGGCACACCCTCGGGCGACATGTTGCGCGTCATCGGCGCCATCACGACGCGGTTCGCGACGGTCAGGTCGCCGACCGTGAACGGCCGGTCCAGCAGGCGGCGGATCCGTGTGGTGTCTACTACCGAGGTCATATCGTCTCCAGACTCGGCGCGGCCGAGGTCGGCGAAAGGGCAACGCGCTCGAGCTGGCGAAGATAGTTGAGCAACTCAAGCGACTCCGCGACAGTACAACCGCAACTGCTTGAGTTTGTCAAGCATTCGGCTTATGTTTGCCGGGTGCCGCAACCCTCGCCGTCGGCCGCACCGACCGCACTCGACGTCATGGCGACGCTCACCGAGTTCTGCCGCGTCTACCAGCAGGACTTCCTGGCCGCCGCCCAGAGCCTGGATCTGACCTTCAGCCAGGCCAAGCTCGTCTGCCTGCTCGCCGAGCCGCGCGCGATGCGCGAACTGGCCGAGGATCTGTCCTGCGACGCGTCGAACATCACCCTGCTCATCGCCCGGCTGGAACAGCGCGGCCTGGTCGAGCGACACGTCGACCCGGCCGATCGCCGGGTGAAGAAGGTGGTCGCCACGGCCGAGGGCGCGGCGATCGCCCGGGAGATCCGCCGGCGGCTGCACGGTGTCCGGGCCGCGCTGGAAGCGCTCAGCCCCGCACGCCGCCGCAGCCTGCAGAGCATTCTCGAGCAGATGCACGCGCACATGACCAGCCCGGACTGACTCGATTCCGCGCGGCGGAACTCCGCGCCCGCGCGTCAGCCGGGGGGCGACACCTTTGCCGATCGCGTCACCGAAACGGTCGGGGCGATCGTCCGGCCGCAGGTGATAGTTTGCTCAAAGATTGCTACAACGAGGGCATTTTCCGTTCGCACGAACAGGAGGATCGCATGGGGCTCGACGAGCAAGCCGAAGAATCCTGGTGGTCGCTGTCCCGGCGCGGAGTGCTGGGACTCGGCGCCGCGGCCCTGGTGACGGCGGGTGTGGGCATGTCCGCCACCGGCTGCGGGGATTCCGGCGACGACACCGCGGTGGAGAACCGCAAGGACCCCGTCGAGCCGAGTGAGCACATCATCGACCAGCAGGCCCAGGTGAACCGGTCCCTGCCCTTCTCCGACACCACCGATTTCGCCGACGCCGACCGCGGATTCGTGGCCGCGCTCGAACCGGACGTGATCAAGAACGCGGACGGAAAGGTGGTGTGGGACAACGACTCCTACGGCTTCATCCAGGGCAGCTGTCCGAACTCGGTCAATCCCAGCCTGTGGCGGCAGTCGCAACTGGTCCTCAAGCAGGGCCTCTACGAGATCGCGCCGGGCTTCTACCAGATCCGCGGCCTGGACCTGTCGAACATGACCTTGATCGAGGGCGACACCGGGGTGATCGTCATCGATCCGCTGATCTCCACCGAGACCGCGAAGGCCGGGCTCGAGCTGTACCGCGCGCACCGCGGCGACCGCCCGGTCACCGGCATGATCTACACCCACTCCCACGTCGACCACTTCGGCGGCGCGCTCGGCGTCACCACCACCGAGGACGTCGCCTCGGGCCGCTGCCCGGTGCTCGCCCCGGCCGGCTTCGTCGACCACGCCGTCAGCGAGAACGTCTTCGCCGGCACCGCCATGGCCCGCCGCTCGGCCTATATGTACGGCGCGGCCCTGCCCCGCGGCGCGCAGGGACAGGTCGGCGCGGGCCTGGGCATGACCACCTCGACGGGCACGGTGACCCTGGTCCCGCCCACCCGCGACATCACCACCACCGGCCAGGAGGAGGTGCTGGACGGGGTGCGCATCGTCTTCCAGCTGACCCCCGGCACCGAGGCGCCGTCCGAGATGAACTTCTACTTCCCCGAACACCGCACGCTGTGCATGGCCGAGAACGCCACCCACACCCTGCACAACATCCTGACCCTGCGCGGCGCGGTGGTCCGCGACGCCCACGTCTGGGCGCAGTACCTCACCGAGACCATCACCCTGTTCGGCGACAAGACCGACGTCGCCTTCGCCTCGCACCACTGGCCGATGTGGGAGACCGCCCGCATCACCGAATGGCTTTCGCTGCAACGGGATACCTACGCCTACCTGCACGACCAGACGCTGCGCCTGCTCAATCAGGGCTACACCGGCATCGAGATCGCCGAGATGATGCGAATGCCGCCCGCCCTGGAGCAGAAGTGGTACAACCACGGCTACTACGGGTCGGTGAGCCACGACGTCAAGGCGATCTACCAGCGCTATATGGGCTGGTTCGACGGCAATCCCGCCCACCTGTGGGAGCACCCGCCGGTCGAGGCGGCCAAACGGCACGTCGAGGCCATGGGCGGCGGGGGCGAGGTAGTCAAGAAGGCCCGCAGCGCCTACGACGACGGCGACTACCGCTGGGCGGTCCAGCTGCTCAACTACGCCATCTTCGCCGATCCCGGCAATCAGGACGCGAAGATGGTGCAGGCCAGCGCGTTCGAGCAACTCGGCTACGGCTCCGAGAACGGGACCTGGCGCAACTTCTTCCTCTCCGGCGCCTACGAACTACGCAACGGCAACTTCGGCACCCCCACCCAGACCTCCTCCCCCTCGCTGCTCGCGGCGCTCTCGGTCGACCAGATCCTCGACGCGGCCGCCTTCACCGTCAACGGCCCCGAAGCCTGGGATCTGAACCTGGTCAACGACTGGCGGATCACCGACGAGAACAAGACCTACCGCACCGAACTCCGCAACGGCGTGCTCGTCCACTACGCCCTGCCGCCCGACTTCGCCGGCCCCCGCCCGGACGCGACGTTCACCCTGTCCCGGCCCACGCTGATCGCCGTGTTCACCGGGACCCAGGATCCGGCCGCGGCGGTCAGCTCCGGCCTGCTCCAGGTCGACGGCGACGTCACCAAGCTTCAGCAGCTCAAAGCGGTACTGGACAAACCGGATCCCGGGTTCAACATCGTCACACCGTGATCCGGTGCGGCGCGTGGTCCGGCTGCCGGACCCCGCGCCGCCACACCTCGGTGATCCGCCGGGTGGCGGTGATGTCGCGGATCGGGTCGCCCTGCACCAGAACGAGATCCGCGCGGAGTCCGGGGGCGATCCGCCCCCGGTCGCGCAGGCCGAAGTGCTGGGCGGGCAGTCCGGTGGCCGAGACCAGGGACTGTTCGGGTGTGAGGCCCGCCGCCACGAGCAGTTCCAGTTCGCGGTGCAGGCCCGCGCCGTGCTCGGGCACGAACGGCGTGGCGTCGGTGCCCGCGAGCAGCGGGACGCCGGCCCGGTGCAGAGCGCGGACCGCGCCCGCCGCGTTGGCCGAGCTGCCGGGGCGGGCGCAGTCGGCGGTGCGCACCCGCTGGGCGGTGATGGCCTCGAAGTAGGCGAGCGTGGTGACGACGAAAGCGCCGTGGGCGCGGAGCCGATCCGCCAGGGCGGCGGTGGCCGGGTCGCCGGGCGCGAGATCGGTCCAGACATGGGCCAGCCCGTCCACGCCCGCGTCCAGCGCGATCGCCACCTCGGCGGCGGTGACGGCGTGGGCGATCACGCGCAGGCCCGCGTCGTGCGCCGACTCCGTCAGGGCGGCAACGGTTTCCGGTGACAGCGCGGGCAGGTCCGCGCCGTGCACCGCGCCGTCGTCGATGACGATCTTGAGGTAGTCGGCGCCCTCGGCCAACCGGGCTTCGACGAAAGCCGGTGCCTGCGCCGGGGATTCGACGAAATCGATGGTGGTGCCGACGCCGTCGAGCAGGCCCGCCATCCCCGCGAGCAATTGGGTGGGGTGGCCGCCGGGCGCGGTGGCCAGGGTGCCCGGGCTGCGGAAGTCGGCGACGTCGTCGCGCTCGGCGGCCAGGCGGCGCTGTCCGGCGAGGACCTCGGGCAGGCAGAACATGTCGAGTTCGGTGGTGACGCCGTGCCGCAGCGCCGCCGCGAGGCTGCCGTCGAAGACGTGGGTGTGCGCGTCGATCAGACCGGGCAGCAGGGTGTGGCCGGTGCCGTCGATCTCGACGTCGGCCCGCTCGGCCGCGCCGCCGACGGCGGCGATCACGGCGTCGTGCAGGACCACGTCGACGGGTCCGAGGTTGCGCTGCCCGTCGAAAACCTGGGCGCCGCGAATGCTGGTGCGCATCGAATTCTCCTGTGTGCTGGTGACTTTCCGGGTTCGCTCCCGGCCACCACCACAGAGGGCGTACCGCCCCCGGGTTGTGACATCGCTGTGGCGCCGATCACAGCCGGGTCCGCCCATGTCACACTCGAGGCGTCGTGTGCCTCTTCGGTCCTGACACAGCGAGGAGGCACACATGACATCCGTTCCGCCGGACACCGGCACCGAAGAATTCCTGGGCTATCGCGAACTGCTGTTCTCGGTGGTCTACAACATGCTGGGCAGCGTCGCCGACACCGAGGACGTGCTCCAGGAGGTGTGGCTGGCCTGGGCCGCCCGGCACCGCGCCGCCGACGCGCGGCCGGTGCAGAACCCGCGGGCCTATCTGGTCCGGATCGCCGCCAACCAGGCCCTCGCCCGGCGCGCCGACCTGAGCAAGCGCAAGGAGACCTACATCGGCCCGTGGCTGCCGGAACCCCTGGTCGCCGCCGAGCCGGACAGCGCCGCCGCCGTCGAGCGCGCCGAGGCGCTGTCCATGGCGATGCTCGTTGTGCTGGAGACGCTCTCGCCGCTGGAGCGCGCGGTCTTCGTGCTGCACGAGGTCTTCGGTTTCCAGCATCCGGAGATCGCGGACATGCTCGACCGCTCCCCCGCCGCGATCCGCCAGCTCGCGACCCGCGCCCGCCGCCACGTGCACGCCCGCCGCCCCCGGCATAGCGCGCCGCCGCAGCTCCAGGCCCGCGTGACCGAGCGGTTCGCCGCGGCCGCGCTGGGCGGCGATCTGCACGCACTGCTGGAGATCCTCGCGCCCGAGGTGACGCTGTGGACCGACGGCGGCGGCAAAGGCCCCGCGCTCAGCCTGCGCCCGGTGCACGGCCGCGACAACGTCGCCGCCGTCTTCATGTCCGTCGCCGCGACGATCCCCACCGATCTGGACCTGCGCTATCGCCGCGTCGCCGGGGACGCCGGGGCCCTCGTGTTCTCCGGCGACAGCCCCCTGGCCGTCGTCGTCGTCGACCTCACGCCCGACGGCACCGCCATCGCCGCGGTCTACTCGATCACCAACCCGGACAAGCTCACCAGCATCAGCTGAGTCGGCGTGCGAGGCGAATCCCGCTCCCGCACAACCCTTCTTCCGCCTCGCGCGAGGTAGAGCGCCTTTGCCGCCGAATCCTTGCGCGCCCAACCCCGGAGGCTCACCCATGCCCATCCCGCACCATTCGGCACGTACCCGGCCGGCAGCGACATGACGACGAACGCGAATGCCCTGCGCCACAGCGATTCCGGACCGAAGGCACCGGACGATCCTGCGTCCCGGACCAGCTGGGCGGTGCTGCTCCTGCGCGCCGCGAGCACCGGCGTGGCCGCACTGGTCCTGCTCCAAGCCGCACTGGCGGGCAGCTTCCTGTCCGGCGAGTTCGCGGCCCTGGCCGCCCACGCCCGCAACGCGCGACTGCTGGGCGCACTCCTGCTCGTGCAACTGCTCGCGGCGCTGCTGTGCCGCCGGCTACGCCTGTCGGGCACGCAGCCGGTGCTCGCCGGGATCGGCCAGATCCTGGTCACCGCGGCCCTGATTCCCCTGGGCGAGCAGCGAATTCTGGCGGTCCACCTGCCGCTGGCGGTGCTGCTGGTGGTGGGCGTGCTGCAGCAGACCCACACCGCGTGGCGGCGCGTTCCGGGCGGACGCCGATGAGTTTCGCGATGTCACGCCGCGGCTTCCTCGGCGCCGCCGCGGCCACGGCCGCGGTCGCGGCGACCGGATGGGCCGGCGGCGCCCGCCTGCTCGGCCCGGGCGAGCCGGGGCTGCTGCTGCCCAGCCAGGTTCCGCTGCCCCGGCCGTTCACCGTGCCGCTGCCGATCCCCCGGGTGCTCGAGCCGGTGCGCCGCGACGCGGTCGCCGACTACTACGAAATCGCCCAGGGCCCGGCCGAATTGGAGATCCTGCCCGGCCTGCGCACACCGGCCTGGACCTACGGCGGCAGCTTCCCGGGCCCCACGATCGTGGCCCGCGCGGGCCGCCGGTCGGTGATCCGCCATCGCAACGACCTCGACCAGCCCGCGGTGGTCCACCTGCACGGCGGGCACACTCCCGCCGACAGCGACGGCTACCCGATGGACCTGATCCTGCCCGCGCACGCCACCCACCACACCGGCCATCACCAGGCCCGCGACGCCGCACCGGGCCATCGCGACTACACCTATCCGAATCAGCAGCGCGCCGCGACGCTCTGGTACCACGATCACCGCCACGGCGGCACCGGCTACGCCCTCTGGCAGGGGCTCGCGGGCTTCCACCTCATCGACGACGAGGAGCAAGCGGCACTGCGCCTGCCCTCGGGTGCCCGTGATCTCCCGCTCATGCTCGCCGATCGCTCCTTCGCGGCCGACGGTTCGTTCCGCTACCCGCGGGCCGGCGCGGACCGCCACGGCGTGACCGCTCCCTACATGAACGGGGTGCTCGGCGACGTCATCCTGGTCAACGGCGCGCCCTGGCCGACCGCCCGGGTCGACGCCGCGCGCCACCGCCTCCGTGTCCTGAACGCCTCCAACGCCCGCCGCTACCGCCTCGAACTCGACCCACCGCCACCGGGCGGCAACGCGCTGGTCCAGATCGGCTCGGACGGCGGCCTGCTGCCGCGCCCGATCGCGCACGATCGCCTCGACATCGCCCCGGCCGAACGCTTCGACCTGGTGGTCGACTTCGCCCGCTATCGGCCGGGCACCCGGGTCCGCCTGTGCAACCGGCTGGGCAGCGGGTCAACCGCCGAGATCATGCGCTTCGAGATCACCGCCGCGTCGGGCGACGACCCGCCGCTGCCCGACCGCCTCGGCGCGGCGCCCGCCGTGGACCCGAGCCGCGCCGTCCGCACCCGCACCTTCCACTTCCAGCTCCGCCCCGATCACGGCTGGACCATCAACGGACTCCCCTACCAGGCCGGCCGCGTACTGGCCCGCCCGCGCCTGGGCGAGCTCGAGGTCTGGCGGCTGATCAGCGATTTCCACCATCCGATCCACCTGCACCTCGACCCGTTCCTGGTGCTCTCGCGCAACAACCGGCCGCCGCTGCCCACCGACTCCGGCTGGAAGGACACCGTCGACCTGCGGCCCGCCGAAGCGGTCGAGATCGCGGTCCGGTTCACCGACCACGCGGGCACCTTCATGCTGCACTGCCACAACGCCGAGCACGAGGACATGTCGATGATGGCCGACTTCGTCACCGAGTAGCCCGAATTCGGGTGGCACTGCCCTGCGGCACTGTGCTGTGATCGTCTCCGGGGAGGAACGATGCAGAGAGATCCGTCTACCCGCCGGGACTACCGGCGGGTGCTGACCCTGATATTCCGGATCGTGGCCGGGCTCGTGTGCGCCGCCGCGGCCCTGTTGTGGCTGCTGTGCGTGGCCGGGGTGCTCAGCTCGCGCCTGTCGTCCGATCCCGCCGACGACCCGCACGGCTACCGGCTGATCTTCGGGACCATGCTGAGCCTGCCCGCCGCGCTCGTCACCGGGCTCACCCTGCCGGTGGCGCTGCCGCACCGCCGGATCACCGTGGTCGCGAACGCGGTGCTGTTGCTGGGCACCGCGGCGGCGCTGGCGGCGCTGGTATCGGACTGACCTTCCGACCCCAGCGAGGTTGCTGGAAATTTGCTGTCGGTCGGCGATACTTGACCGGTGATCAAGACCGAGCGCGCGCTGGCCGACGGCCGGACGATCCGGTATTACGACGCCACCCCGGTGGCGCGCCTGGCCACGGATTCGCGCGACCTGCCGACCGCGCACACCAGCTCCGAGGCCCGGTTCGATCCGCTGCTGGGCGAGTGGGTGGTGGTGGCCTCGCACCGGCAGTCGCGCACCTTCCTGCCGCCCGCGGACCTGTGCCCGCTCTGCCCCTCGACGCCGGAGCACGCCACCGAGGTCCCCGAAACCGACTACCAGATCGCGGTTTTCGACAACCGCTTCCCCTCGCTCACCCCGGTGCGCGCCGAGCACCCCGCCGCGGTCGCGGGCGCACCCCTGGCGCTGCTGCGCGACGGCTTCGGCAAGTGCGAGGTGGTGTGCTTCACCAGCGCCCACAACTCCTCGTTCGCCCAGCTCGAGCCGACCCGGGTCCGGCTGGTGGTCGACGTGTGGGCCGAGCGCACCGCGGAGCTCGCGGCGCTGGACGGCATCGGCCAGGTGTTCTGCTTCGAGAACTCCGGCGCCGACATCGGGGTCACCCTGTCGCACCCACACGGGCAGATCTACGCCTACCCGTTCGTGACGCCGCGCGTGACCAAGATCAGCGGCAATGTCACCGCCTACCGGAAAGCGCACGACGCCAGCCTGTTCGGCGATATGCTCGCCGCCGAACGCAGCACCGGCCGGCGCGTGGTCGCCGCCAACGCCGAGTGGACGGCGTTCGTGCCGCCGTTCGCGCGCTGGCCCTACGAGGTACAGCTCTACCCGCACCGCCGGGTCGCCGACCTGCCCGACCTGGACGACGCCCAGCGCGACGCCTTCGCCGAGCTCTACCCGGACGTGCTGCGCCGCTTCGCCCGCCGCTTCCCGGCCCCGATGCCGTACGTGGCGGCCTGGAACCAGGCGCCGACGCCCGATTCCGGTGTCCCGCGCCAGGATTGGTGGCTGCACCTGCAACTGTTCTCGATCCGGCGGGCTGCGGACAAGCTCAAGTATCTGGCAGGGTCGGAGTCGGGCATGAACGTGTTCATCAGCGACACCACGCCCGAACAGGTCGCGGCGGAATTGCGGGAGGTGCGGTGAATCAAGTGTCCGAGGGCGCGTCGATGGATGTCGCGGCGATGAACCCGGGCGGCATCTGGGCCGCGCCGGGCCGGGTCAACATCATCGGCGAGCACACCGATTACAACGGCGGCTACTGCCTGCCCATGGCGCTGCCGCAGGTGGTGCGCTGCACCGCGATGCCGCGCACCGACGCCCGCGTGCGGGTCAGCTCACAGCAGCATCCCGGCGAGCGCATCGAGGTGCTGGTGCCCGAGCTCGCGGACGCGCCGGTGCGGGGCTGGGCGCGCTACCCGCTCGGCGTCGTGTACGAGTTCCACCGCCGCGGCCACCGGATCCCGGGCGTGGATCTCGAACTGGACGGCTCGGTGCCGATCGGCGCGGGACTGTCCTCCTCGGCGGCCCTGGAGTGCTCGGTGGCGATCGCGCTGCGCGATCTGTTCGCGCTGCCGGTCTCCGACGACGAGCTGATCGACATCGCGAACAAGGCCGAGAACGACTACGTGGGCGCGCCGACCGGCACGCTGGATCAGACCGCCTCGATCCGCTGCACCGCCGGGCACGCGCTGTTCCTGGACGCTCTGACCGGCGAAACCGCCCAGGTGCCTTTCGATCTCGCGGCCAGGAAGCTGGCGCTGCTGATCGTCGACACGAACACCCCGCACGCCCTGGTCGACAGCGAGTACGCGCGCCGGCGCCAGGAGTGCGAGGCCGCCGCCGCCCAGCTCGGCGTCGAGCGGCTGCGCGAGGTCACCGACCCGCGCGCGGTCGCGACGCTCACCGATCCGGTGCTGCGCCGCCGCGCCCGCCACGTGGTGAGTGAGAACGCCCGCGTGCTGGCCGTGGTGGAGGCCCTGCGCAACGGCTCCGACCCGCGCACCATCGGCCCGATCCTGACCGCCGCGCACGCCTCGCTGCGCGACGACTTCATGGTCTCGACCGCCCAGCTCGACACCGCCGTCGAGGCCGCGCTCGACGCGGGCGCGCACGGCGCCCGGATGGTGGGCGGCGGGTTCGGCGGCAGCATCATCGCGCTGATCGACGCCGCCACCACCGACAAGGTGATCGCCGAGGTCGAAAATCGTTTCCGCGCCGCCTATTTCGCGGAACCCCGGGCCTTCGTCGCGATCCCCTCGGCCGGCGCGCGGCGGATGGAGCACCCGTGACCCCGCCTTCGGGCCGGCAGTACCGGATCGCGCACGGCAACCAGGAGGCGATCGTCGTCGAGGTCGGCGGCGGAATCCGCGCCTACCGGGTGGGGACGCGCGAGGTGCTCCAGCCCTACGCCGAGAACGCGATCGCCGACGGAGCGCACGGCGCGGTGCTGATCCCGTGGCCGAATCGGTTGCGCGACGGCAGATATCGGTTCGGCGACGCCGACTACCAGGTGCCGCTGACCGAGCCGACGAAGAACAACGCGATCCACGGATTCCTGCGCTGGCGGCCGTGGCAGGCCGAGGCGGCGGCGGCCGAGGTCACCATGCGGACCACCCTGCACCCCCGGCCGGACTACCCGTTCCAGCTCGACCTGGCCGTACATTACGCCCTGTCCGACGCGGGCCTGACGGTGACCACCACCGCGCACAACACCGGCCCGATCCCCGCGCCGTACGGCTGCGGACATCACCCGTACCTGTCCCCGGGCACGGGCGCCATCGATTCGGCGATCCTGCACCTGGACGCCGCCACCCGCATTCGCACCGACCCCTACCGGCAGCTCCCGGTCGGCGCCGAACCGGTCTCGGACACACCGGATTTCGACTTCACCTTACCCCGGCAGGTAGGCGCCGCCGAGATCGACCACGCCTTCACCGACCTGGCGCGCGACGAGACCGGCCGGGCCTGGGTGCGGCTGCGCGGCATCGATCACCAGGTGGCCGAGCTCTGGGTCGACGAGTCCTACCCGATCATCCAGCTGTACACCGCCGATACCCTCGGCCCCGGCCAGCGCCGCGCCGGACTCGCCGCGGAACCGATGACCTGCCCGCCCAATGCCTTTCAGACCGGCGATCGCCTGATCCGGCT
This sequence comes from Nocardia sp. NPDC050435, assembly GCF_040655395.1. Lineage (NCBI taxonomy): Bacteria > Bacillati > Actinomycetota > Actinomycetes > Mycobacteriales > Nocardiaceae > Nocardia > Nocardia sp. NPDC050435. The sequence continues at coordinate 603,383 of NZ_JBFAJW010000005.1, read as the reverse complement.
CGCCCCGGGCGCGACGGCGACCACCCGCTGGGGCGCGCGGCTCACCCCCGCAACCTAGCCGGAATGCGTTCGAGGACGCCGCCCGCGAAAACGTCGTAGAGCGGCAGGGTCTCCAGATGCACGTAGCCGATGTGGCAGTCGCACACCGCGAGCGGGCACGCGCGCGGCCCCAGCGCGGCCCGGTAGGAGCCGTCGTAGAGGTTGCCCAGCTCGGTGCGGACGAAATGACAGCGCCGCACGGTGCCGTCGCCGTCCACCGAGATCACCGATTCCCCGGTGCGGCAGGGTAATCCGCCCGAGCGGTGCGGATGCAGGCTGAACTCGAACAGCGGGTCCAGCCGCTGCCAGTCCGCGGCCTGAGCGGCGGTCAGTTCGTAGCCCTCCGGGGCGTTGACCCACAGGTAGACGTGTTCGGGCAGATCCGCGCGCAGCCGGCGGGCGGCGGGCAGATGCTCGGGAAAGCCCACCACGCCGACGCTGAATCGAATTCCCTTGTCCGCCAGATCCGTGCACTTGGCGAGGAATCGATCGTACGGAGTCTGGCCCGGGTGGTAGGTGCACCAGAGTGCGAGGGTGTCCGGATCGGCCTCGGCCAGCCACTCGGTGCGGCAGCTGAGGTTGGTCTGGATCGCGACCCGCCGCACCTGCGGCAGGTGCGAGAGCTCGACGAGCGCGCGCCGATACCAGGACCGCACCAGCCCCTCGCCCCAGGGCGTGAACAGGATCGACAGGCGATCCTCGCGCTGCGCGCGCACCCAGCCGCAGAACCGTTCCAGCGCAGCCCGATCCGCGTGCAGCTGGTCACGGCTGTCACGACGCTTGGCGAAGGGGCAGTACGGGCAGTCGTAATCGCAGGACGCGAGCGGACCGCGATACAGCATGGTCAGATCCATCGCCGTGCCGCCGGTCATTTCGGCTCGTAGGCGGCCATCGCGGCGTGCACCGCGGGCGAGAACAGCCGCGGACCGAGCGCGTCGGAGTAGGCCAGGCCCTCCGGCGTCAGCCGCAGCAGCCCGGGCCCGGCATCCGGGTCGAGCCAGCCCAGCGCGGCGAATTCGGCCAGCTCCGTGGCGAAGTGCTCGCTCGGCGGCGCACCGAAGCGGGCCCGGTACCCGGCGAGGTCCATCCCGTCGGCCTGCAACAGCGATTGCAGCAGGTGCCGTCGTCGCGCCTCGTCCGCGTCGATCCGGCGGCCCACCTCGGCCCGGGTGAAATCCGTTGTGCGCGTGTATCCGTCGATGATCTCGCGCACTTCGCGCGGGGCGACCGCGTAATCGAAGGAGTAGTGCAGGCCCGAGGTGTAGGAGCGGGCGCCGCAGCCGAGCCCGATCATGCCGTCGGTCTGGCACGCGTAGTCGCCGGGCCCGAGCTCGGGGGCGTCGATCCGGCGGAACATGCGCATCGAGGTCTGCGCGTAGCCGTGCTCGAGCAGCAGGTCGCGGCCGGTGCGGTAGAGCCGCAGCCGCTGCTCGTCCCACTCCGCGTCGGCCCCGGCGGACAGCTTGCCCAGACCGGTCAGCGGCCGCACGTAGAGCGGATACAGATAGAGCTCCTCGGGCCGCCAGGCCAGCGCCGCCGCCAGCGAGGCGCGCCAGGTCCGCTCGGTCTGGCCTTCGATGCCGTAGATCAGATCGATGTTGAGCACCGGAACACCCGCCGCCCGAATGCGTTCCAGCGCGGCCTCGACCTCCGCGCGGCGCTGTGGCCGCACCGCGGCCTTGGCCTCGGCGTCGACGAAGCTCTGCACGCCGATGCTGATCCGGGTCGCGCCGCGCTCGGCCAGCACCGCGAGCCGGTCGGCGGTGGCGGTGCTCGGCGAGGTCTCCACCGACAGCGGGACCGCGCGCAGATCCGCGCCCATGCCCTCGGCGAGGTCGCAGAGCCGGGTCAGTTCGCCGGCGTCGAGGTAGGTGGGGGTGCCGCCGCCGAACGCCGCCGCCGCGAACCGCACCGGCCGCTCCCCCAGCGCCGCCCGGACCGCGTCGGCCTGCCGCTCCAGCGCGTCGAGGTAGCGCCCTGTGAGATCGTCGGGCGCGCCGATGCGGGTGAACAGATTGCAGAAGCCGCAACGGTATTCGCAGAACGGGATGTGCGCGTACAGCGACAGCGCGTCCGTGGGCTCGCCCGCCCACAGCGTGCGCAGGTCCGGCCGGTCCGGCAGCGGCCGGTAGGCCGTCTTGTGCGGATAGCCGTAGACGTAGCTCTGGTACGGGCGCGGACGGGTCATCGTGGTCATGAGCGGGCCTCTAGGAAGAACTGGGCGTAGGGCACGGTCCACACCGCCTCGTGGCCGAGGCGGTGCCCGGTGAAACCGTCCTCACCGTAGGTGGTGCCGTGGTCGGAGCAGACGATGGCGAAGCAGCGCCGCCGGCTGCTCGCGGCGGCGAACAGCCGGCCGATGTGGCGGTCGACGTATTCCAGTGCGGCGGCGTGGGTTTCGCGGGAATCCCCGGCGGCCGCGGTCGCGCCGGGCAGGTGGAACCAGTTCGGCTGGTGCAGGGCGGCGACATTGACGAACAGGAACAGCCTGCGCTCGGGCGGCAACCCGGCCACCACCTGCTCGGCGCGCGCCACCTGCGCCTGGAACGATTCCGGTGCGGCGACGGAGAATTCGGGCTCCCAGTGACTCTCCTGGAACAGCCCGGGCAGGGTGGATCCCATCGGTCCGCGCTTGTTGAAGAACCCGACGCCGCCGATGCAGACCGTGCGATATCCCGCGCCGGCCAGCGCGGACACCAGATCCGGGGTCTCGAAGACGAAGGTGCGGCCCGCCGTGGTCTCGCTGCCCTCGAAGCGGGCGGCGAACAGCCGCGGGTGCGGCCCCGGCGTGGCCGGCGTGGGCAGGAACCCGGCGAACATCGCCTGGTGCGAGGCGTAGGTGAAACTGCCCGGGGCGTGGCGCTTCTCCCACGCCCCGCCCGGCAGGTGCGGCGCCAGGTTCGGCAACCGGCCCGCCGCGGCCAGTTCCGCCGCCACATCGAAGCGCAGCGTGTCGAGGGTGACGAGCAGCAGATCGTCGCGCCCGATCACCTCGTTCATATCCGGATCAGGCATGGGCGGCCCTTCTCGTGCGGAGCAGTGCGGCGACCTGCGCGTCGTAGGTGTCACCGGATTCGGCTCCGCCGCCGTCGAATCCGCGCAAGCCCGGCAGCAGATCGCCGAAGGCGTTGACCTCGCCGACGGCGAAGCGCCGCCAGCCCGGCGCGGGCAGCAGGTCGACGCCGACGCGGGAGAATCCGGGGAAACAGGCCGCGGCCTGTTCACAGATCGCCAGCGCCTGCGCCCAGTGCTCGCCGAGCACCGCGCGGGCCGCGGCGAAATCGCCGCGAGCCCCGCCCAGGTGCAGGTTGGTCATGGGCCAGCGGCTGGTGCGCACCACCGCGTGCGTGGCCCGGCCGCCGACCACGACGACCCGCAGGTCGGCCGTGCGGCCGTGCAGGGTGCCCTTGGGCAGCCAGCGTTCGACGTGCAGGCCGTCCGGGGCGAGCGCGTCGACGATCGCGCCGACCTCGGTCTCCGCGGTGTAGGTGGCCACCCGCAGCGAATTGAACAGTCCGCCCGCCGCGTCGCGCCGCACCGAGGTGGTGGCGCGCACGCGGCCGCCGCCGGCCGTCGCGATCGCCAGCACGCCCGACGCCGAGGAGCCGTGCGCGAGTTTGACGAAGACGCGCGACAATCCGGCCTCGGCCATCAGCTCGCGCACGTCGTGCCAGCCGCCCACCGGGGCGGCCGCACCGGAGGTCGGCGCGGGCGGCACCGGCACCCCGGCGTCCGCGAGCACCCCGTGGCACAGCCGCTTGTCGAACAGCACCGCCAGATCCGACGGTTCATCGAGCAATTGGGCGCGCAGTCCGCGCGCCGCGTCGATGAACCGCCGATACCAGAGCGCCGACCCCTCGACCCGGGTCGGATCCTCGGTGTCGCGCAGCAGGCGCTCGACCACCGGATCCTCGCCGGGCGAGTCGAGGCGCACCAGTTCCGCCGGTGCGAACTCCGCGCGACCGCCGAGCACCTCCCGCCAGGACACCTCGCGCGCGGCCGGGAGCCCGGCCCGGCGCAGCGCCTCCTGGAATCCGGTGAGCCGCCGATTCCCCGGAATTCCGACGACGGCCAGCGGAGCCGGGCCGTTCACTCCCCGACCGAGACGTAGCGCCATTCCCGATCGTCGTCGAACTCGGCCTCCTCGTCCTCGGAGAGGATGACCTCCACGCCGAACGGCTCCAGTGCCCCGGCCAGCTGCTTGCACAGCGCGGAGCTGATGAAGTGATGGTGCAGGTCCAGCGTCTTCAGATGGGTCAGCGGCTGGCCTTCGAGCAGCGCGGCCGCGCCCTCGTCACCCAGGGTGCCCATGGACAGGTCCAGCGTGGTCAGGCGGGCCACCACGGGCGCGGCGGCCATCGCGAGGGCGATCTGATCCTGGATCTCGCTGTTGCGCAGCGCCAGATGCTTCAGGGCGGGGAACGCGGTGCCGGTCAGGAACGGCTCCAGATCGGCGATCTCGGCGGTCGCGCCGTATTCGGAGGTGCCCAGCCACAGGTCCAGGCGTTCCAGCGCGGGCAGCTCGCTGGCCGCGATATTGCGCACGATCTCCACATCCAGCCCGCCGGTCTGCACCGACAGCGTGCGCAGCTCGGCATGCCGGGCGACCGGGAACCCGATGTTCTCCCCACCGCGGAATCCGAACTCGCGCAGGGCCGGAAACGCCCGCAGCAGCGGCCCAAGATCGGACTGGTGGATCCAGGAGCACTCGTTCTCGTCGTAGGTGATGTCGCCGACGAACAGCGCGCGCAGCGCGGGCAACCGCGGCGCGGCCTCGACCAGCGCGGCGACGACCGGCTCGGAATCCTCGTCGCCCTCGCCCCACACGCCCACGATCAGCGCGCGCACCTCGGTGCCGTCGACGGTTTCCAGGAAACGGGTGAACGCGGCGACCCAGCTTTCCTTGCTGTCCCACGGCTCGATGCCGACGCGCCAGGCCACCGCGCCGGCGGCGGGTAGCTCGGCTTTCGAGTCGGCATCGGGGAATTCGAACACGGGCAGTCCGTGGAATTCCTCCATGTGGTCGGAAATGGCCATAACGCGAGCTCCCCAGGGTCCTTGAAAGACGGTCGATCCGATGTGCCAGCACTTTCTACCAGGAGCCGCCGACAGCCGCGTGGGCCGCCGTGAATTGTCGTACCCCACCGCTACTTTCGTAGTCGGGAGCCGGCGAACCAGGCGTCGGCTCGGAGGAGGAGAGCCATGTTCCGTCAGGGCGACGTGCTGATCATGCCGGTCGCGGAGGAGTCCGTGCCCGAGCGTTTCCGCGAGGCCACCGGCGAGCCGCGCGACGGGCGCGGCCGGATGGTGCTGGCGCTGGGCGAGGTCACCGGCCACGCGCACGCCCTGACCGCACCCGGCCGCCTGATCCGCACCGGCGCGCCGACGGCACCCAAGCTGCTGCACCTGCCCGAGGGCGGGCGGCTGGTGCACGAGGAGCACGCGCCGATCCCCCTGCCCAAGGGCTGGTACCGGGTCATCCGCCAGCGCGAATACATCCCCGGCGCGGTCCGCGTCATCGCCGACTGATCTCCCCCACAACTCCAGCACAGAGCGGATTTTCATGGACACCATCGAGCACTGGCGCGCCGTCGCCGCCGCCACCGGCTGGGCCGACCGGTCCGCCGCCGAGGCCGGCCTGCGCCGCGCCTACACCGAGGCCGGGCTGGCCGAGCCCGCCCGCGTCATCTGGGCCGATTCGCCGGTGGCCGGCGTCGCCGCGGTGCGAGCCCTGAGCGATCCGGGCCGCAGCGTGCGCGAGGCCGTGCGCACGGTGCCGTGGGCCGCCGCGCGGCAGCGGCTGTTCGCCGAACTGGGCGCCGACGGCTGGAACCAGCGCTGGCAGGCGACCGGCGGCCAGATCTGGGACAGCACCCGGTCCCTGGCCGAGCGCGTCCGCCTCGGCGTGATCGAGGATCTGCTCGGCCCGTTCGAGCCCGATGACGACACCGACGGCGCGGCGCGCCAGGCCCGCGCGGCCGCCGAACGCGAGATCCGCGTCGTGCTGCTGGACGCCGTGCTCGGCCAGCACGACGCGCCGTGGCTGGCGGCCTTCGACGACACCGCCGAACTCGCGGGCCTGGCCGAGGTCGCCCGGCACGCGGGCTGGTGGTGGCCGTTCGAGCACGCCGTCGTCGTCTGCGAGCGCCCGCTGCACCTGCAGCGCGACGAGGCCGGGCGCCTGCACAGCGGGGACGGGCCCGCGCTGGTCTTCCCGGACGGTTTCGCGCTCTACTCCTGGGGCGGAATGCCCGTGCCGGCAACGTTTCTCGCCGAACTGAGCGATCTGACCCCGGCTCGGATCCGGGACGAGGAGAACGCGGAGCTGCGCCGCGTCATGCTCGAATACTTCGGCTACGAACGCTATCTCGCCGAATCCCACGCCGAGCCCGTGCACCGCGACGAGACGGGCATTCTCTGGCGGATACCCCTGCCCGACGACGAAGACGTAGCCATGGTCGAGGTGGTCAATTCCACCGCCGAGCCGGACGGCACCTTCCGCACCTACTGGCTGCGCGTGCCACCGGGCACCCGCACCGCCAAGGAGGGCGTGGCCTGGACTTTCGAGCTGGACGCCGAGAGCTACGAGCCGCTCCGTCAGACCTGAGCCCCCACGAAGCCCGCGATGCTGCGGCGGATCTTCGTCTCGGCCGCAGGGTCGTCGCAGCGCATCGCGGTGTTGGCCGCGCTGAGCACGGCGTCGATCTGGAAGGCGACCAGATCGGCGTCCACGGCGTCGATCTCGCCGACCGCGATCGCGGGGCGCAGCTCGGCGGCGAGCACACCGATCCACTCGGCTTTCGCGGCGACCAGCGCGTCCCGGATCGGGCCGGGGACGCTGTCGAATTCGGCCAGCGTGGCGGTCCAGAAGCAGCCGCCCGCGAACAGCGGGGCCGCGGCGTAGTCGATCCAGCGATCGATCAGCGCGCGCAGGCGTGGCAGCCCCGGCGCCCGCGACGCGGCCGGTCGGGTCACCGCGTCGACGAACAGCCGCCGGGCGTGGTCCACGGTGGCCAGTTGCAGGGCTTCCTTGGTCCGGAACAGCGTCTGGATACCGGCTTTGCTCAGGCCGGTGTCGGTCGCGAGCCGGCCGAAGCTCAAGCCGCCGAGCCCTTCCAGTGAGGCCAGGTCGACCGCTCGGCGCAGCACCAGCTGCCTGGTCTTCGCACCGCGGAGCAGGCGTTTGTCGGTGATCTCCGGCTCGCTCTGCATGCGGTCGATCGTACTCTTAGCTGCCCCGCCGCGAACCCAGGTGGTGTGCCAGCTGTTTGACCAGTTCGGTCGCGATCACCGCCTGCCCCGAGGTGCTGAAATGAATCCCGTCGGCGCTGAGCAGGTTCGGCCGGTCGTTGAACTCGTGGTCCCAGAAGTCGGTGAGCACGGCGTCGTACTCCGCCGCCAGGGCGTGGGTGAGATCGTTGAGCCGGCGGACCCGGTCGTGCCAGTCGGGGAACACCGGAACCACGTAGGCCCGCCCGGGCGTGAAGACCGTCAGCTGCGCTCCGGTACCCGCCGCCAGCCGGTACATCCGGCGCAGATCCCGCTCGATCTGCGCGAAATCGGGTGTGCGCCGGACAATGTCGTTGCAGCCCGAGTTCAGGTGCAAGAGATCGGGCCGGAACGCGCGGATCCGATCGAACTGCTCGGCCAGCACCTCGGGCGTCTTCGCCCCCACCCGCGCGGTGTTCAGGTAGGCCAGATCCGGGCGGACGCGGCCCAGGATCTCCGCGAACCGGGTGCACCAGCCGGTGGGCGCGTAACCCGGTGTGGGATCACTGGTTCCGGCCGAGAGGCTGTCGCCGAGCACGGCGAACCGTCGCCACGGGGCGTCGTAGAGCAGACCCGCCGCCACCTCCGCTGACAGGCACAGCGGGTCCGTTTCTTCCGTCATCGCGGGCATCGTCGCAGTCACAAATTAAGCATACGGTCGACCGCACACTTAATGCAAGAGTGATCTCCTCCGCCCGGCGGGCGACCGCCCGACCAGTCGTTTATGTTGATGCGCAACACAACTGGGAGTTATTCACACATGAAGGTGCATCACCTGAACTGCGGCAGCATGCGGCTGCCGACCGTCGACCTGATCTGCCACGTGCTGCTCGTCGAGACCGGCGACGGCCTGGTCCTCGTCGACACCGGACACGGGCTCCAGGACGCCGCCGATCCGGCCCGGCGCCTGGGCCTGGTCCGGCACTTCAACCGCCCCGCCTGCGACCCGGCCGAAACCGCCGCGAAACAGGTGGAGGACTTGGGTTTTCGCCGCGAGGACGTGCGGCACATCGTGCTCACCCACTTCGACTCCGATCACGCCGGCGGCCTCGCCGACTTCCCGGAAGCGCAGGTGCACCTCACCGACGCCGAATGGGAAGGGGCGATCGGCAGCCCGACCTGGTTCGAGCGGCAGCGATTCCGGTCACCGCAGTGGGCGCACAACCCGAAATTCGTGCGGTACACCCCCGCGGGTGAGGCGTGGCGCGGCTTCGCCGCCGCCCAGGAACTGACCGCCATCGCCCCCGGCATCGTGCTCATCGCGATGCCCGGTCACAGCCGCGGGCACGCGGCCGTCGCCGTCGACGCCGGGCACCGCTGGGTACTGCACTGCGGCGACGCCTTCTACCACCAGGGCACCCTCGACGGCGGACGACCGGTGCCGCGCATGCTCACGATGATGGAAGACTTCACCGCCTACGACCGGAAACAGGTGCGCGACAACCATTCCCGGCTCTCGGAGCTGTATCTGCGCGGCGAGTCCGATCTGCTGCTGGCCTGCTCGCACGACCCGCTGATGTTCGAGAAGGCCAAGGCCGGCGCCTAGGCCGCGACAGCCTGCCGCTGCCGGAGCTGCCAGGGGTCGTGCGCGTTGACCAGCGTCACCTCGTCCGGGTGCGTGCGCATCAGCTCGCGCAGCCGGGCCTGGGTCCCGAGTCGCCGGTCACGGTCGAACTCGGCGCTTTGCTGGAGGATGTCGAGCACCGGATGCGGCACCGGCGGCAGCTCCAGTTCGCGGTGGTAGTAGAAGGCGTCGCCGCAGTGCAGCAGCCACCGATCCCCCTGCCGCACAGCCACTCCCAGATGTCCGGGGGTGTGCCCGAGCAAGGGCACCAACCGGAAATCGGGGCCGAGTCCGGCCGGGGTGGCCGCGGTGAAACCGAACCACTCGTCGCCGGGTTCCGGGGTGTAGGTGACCCACTTCGGACCGTGCGCCCAGTGCGCGGGCCGGTACCGCGACGCGGCCGACTCCGCGAGCGCCGCGTCCAATTCCGCGGCGTGCACGTGCACCCGGGCCTCCGGGAAGTCCGGCAGGCCGCCGGAATGGTCGACGTCGAGATGGGTGAGCAGGATGTGCCCGACATCGCCGGGTGCGTAGCCGAGCCGTTCGATCTGCCGGACGGCGGTCTCCCTTTCGTCCAGCACCGGCTGGGCGAACCGCACCCAGTCCGCCTCCAGCGTCCCCGCCGGATCGCGCACGTTCGCCAGGCCCAGGCCGGTCTCGATGAGCACCAGGTCGTCGGCGGTCTCCACCAGCAGGCAGTGGTTCACGGTGTGGGCGCGGCCCGCGCCGGGCCGGGTCGCTTCGATCTCGGCCATGGACCCGCAGTTGAGGTGATGAATCTTCATGAGCGCTAGTCTGTGACTTGAAGCGCGCTTCAAGTCAAGGAGAGAATGTGCCCCTGCTCGATATCGCCGAGGTCGCCGAGCACTCCGGCCTCGCCGCCTCCGCCCTGCGCTACTACGAACAGCAGGGCCTCATTTCCTCCGCCGGCCGCCACGGCCTGCGCCGCACCTACGAGCCCGACGTCGTCCCGCGCCTGGCCCTGATCAACTGCGCCCGCCGCGCCGGGTTCACCATCGCCGAGATCCAGCACTTCCTGCGCGCTACCCCCGACGACACCGAGCTGCGTGCGCAGTTGGCGATCAAGGCCAGAGCGGTCGAGGAGGACATCGCCCGCCTCACCCGCATGCGCGACGGGCTCGATCACGCGGCCGTCTGCACCCACGCGCGGCTGGTCGATTGCCCGGAATTCAAGCGGACGCTGGCCACTGATCCCGTTGCCGGCGCATGCGACTCGGCAAGCACCGCTGTCACCAGCGGTTGACCTCTCGAACCCGGGCCGACTCACGCAGCGCCGCACGCACCGCCACCACCGCCGGTGCCGACCCGGTACCGCGCCGGAACGCGACCGAAGTGCGGCGGCGGGCCGCCAGCGGGGTCAGGACCACACCCGGCGGCGGTGCACCCGCGACCCCCAGTTCCGGCACCAGGGCGACACCCTGTCCGGCGGCGACGAGGGCGAGAACGGTGCCGAAATCGTCCGCGTGGTGCCGGATGCGCGGAGTGAACCCGGCCGCTTCACAGGCCCGGATCGTCATGGTGTGACACAGGGTTCCGGGCGTGCCCGCGATCCACGACGCCGAACGCCGGGCCGACAAGGGCTCGGCGGAATCGGCGGCCAGATAGATGGTCTCCTCGAGCAGGGGGCCACTGTCGATGGCCGGATCGGGTTCGGCCGGGACATAGTCGTATTCCTGCACCAGCGCGACCTCCAGCGCTTCGGTGCGCAGGGCCTGCGGCACCGTCGCCGGATCCACCTCGGCCACCATGAGTTCCAGCTTCGGATGCTCCCGGCTCAACGCGACCAGGGCCGGGGACACGATCGTCGGGACGGCGGTGGGAAAGGCCCCGATGCGCAGCTGCCCCGCGATGTCCTCGTGGCCCGCGGCGAGATCGGCTTCCGCCCGCGCCAGGGCCGCGAAGATCGTCTCGGCGTGCCGCACGAGCAGCAGGGCCGCCGGGGTCAGGGCGACGCGCCGCCCCGTCCGTTCCAGCAGTGCGACACCGGTTTCGCGCTCCAGCGCGGTCAATTGCTGCGACACCGCCGACGGGGTGTACGACAGCGCCTCCGCGACCGCGGCAATGGTCCCGCGGTGCGCCAGTTCCCGCAGCAGACGCAGCTTTCGCACATCGAGCATAAGTTCAGCTTAGGCTTACGGAAAGAAATACGAACTGGACCTGACGTATCGAGGCGGCCAGGCTGAACCCATGACATTCCGCGGCCTGTTCGTACCCCTCGTCACCCCGTTCACCACTGCCGGCGGGCTCGCCACCGACGCCTTGGCGAGCCTGGCCCACTCGGTCCTCGACGACGGCGCCACCGGCGTCGTCGCCCTGGGCACCACCGCCGAAACCGCCACCCTGACCGACGACGAACGTCGCACGGTCCTCGAGATCTGCGCCCGGGTCTGCGCCGAACGCGGCGCGCCCTTGATCGCGGGCGTGGGCTCGAACTCCACCGCCGCCTCGATCACCTCCCTTGCGACCCTTCATACTTCGATCGCCGCCGCCCTCACGGTCGTCCCCTACTACACCCGCCCCTCCGAGGCCGGGGTGGTCGCCCACTTCCGCGAGCTCGCCGCCGCCAGCCCCGTTCCCCTGCTGGTCTACAACGTCCCGTACCGCACGAACCGAACCCTCGGCGCCGACACCCTGGCCGAGCTCGCCCGCATCCCGAACATCGCGGGCTTCAAGCACTCCGTCGGCGGCATCGACGACACCACCGTCACGTTCCTGAGCGCCCGCCCGGCCGGCATAGACGTGCTCGCCGGCGACGACCTGCACGCCGCCCCGCTCCTGGCACTCGGCGCCGCCGGCGGCATCCTGGCCTCCGCCAACGTCGCCGCGTCCGCCTTCGCCCGCATGATCGCCGCGTGGCACACCGGCACCCTGCCCGAGGCCCGCACCCTGACCCACCGCCTCGCCCCGCTCTCCGCCGCGCTGTTCGCCGAACCCAACCCCACCGTCATCAAGGCCGTCCTCGCCGCCCAGGGCCGAATTCCCACCCCCGATGTCCGGCTGCCGCTCCTACCTGCCTCAGCGACTGCCACCGCCGCCGCACTCGAAGCCTTCGACGCCGTCCGTTCGATCGACCACGCATCCGCGCCTGCGTAAGCGACGAGATGCACTCGACCGCAGGCGTTTCGTGTGCGACTGCCACCAAATAGCAACGTCGGCAGGCGATTTCACGCGCGGCGCTACCTACCGTGCACGATCTCGCCCACGGGTCCGCCGAAGGAGTTCGTCGACAGTTTCGTACCCGGCCGGGCCGACGGGCGTCCCATCGGCCCGGCCGGACTTCACCGCACGCCGACCGGCTCCGACCCGGCTCCCGCACGTCGCCCCAGCACCACAACGCCCACAGCCACGGCGCTGAACACCGCTCCGCACCAGAGCGCCGCAGTCGGATACCCGGTGCGGTCCACGAACAGACCGGCGGTGACCGGCCCCAGCACAGCGCCGATATTGAACGCGGTGGTTGCCAGCGCGCCGCCGAGCCGCGGCGCGGCGGGCGTGGCGGTACGCACGATCGTGGTGATCAGCGTGGACCCCACCCCGAACGCCACCGCGCCGGTCACTACCGCCGCCACCAGGACACCGGCCAGCGTGCTCGCACCGAGACCGGCGGCGAGCCAGACCACGACGAGCGCCACGCTGCCACCGACGATGATCCGCTGGGAATGCCGATCGCTGACCCGCCCCGCGACGGTCACGCCGAGAAACGACCCGGCCCCGAACAACGCCAGCACCAGCGCGACCCACAGCCCACCGGCCGCGACGCCCGAGGTGATGGCTCCCAGATAGGTGAACGCGCCGAAGGTCGCGGCGTTCACGAGAATCCCCGCCGCCACGGCGGTGCGCAGCCCACCGTCTCCCAGCACCGCCCACTCCTTCCGCAAAGACGTTCGCGCACCGGAGCTTTCGCCCGCGTCCCCGAGCAGCACCCACACCGGCACCAGCACCAGCGCACTCAGCACGGCCACCGCCCAGAACGCCGAACGCCAGCCGCACGCCTGCCCCAGCACCGTCCCCGCGGGCACACCCGCGATACAGGCCACCGTCACCCCGGACACCACGACCGAGGTCGCCCGCCCGAGCAGCGCCGGGCCGACCAGCCCGGGCAGCGCGGCCAGCACGATCGCCAGGAATCCCGCGTTGGCGACCGCCGCGACGACCCGCGTCACCAGCAGCACCGCGAACCCGTCCGTCACCGCGCCGACCACGTGCGCGACGCTGAACAGCAGCAGGAACGCGGCGGCCGAATACCGGACCGGCAATCGCCCGACCGCCATCGCCATGACCGGTGCGCCGAACACCATTCCCGCTGCGAACAACGAGGTCAGCAACCCCGCTGCACCCAGCGAAACTCCTACGTCGGCCGCGATTTCGGCCAACAATCCGGACACCATGAATTCGGAGGTGCCCTGCGCGAAAACCGCGACAGCGAGCACGAACACCACAACGGGCATATGAGGGATCTCCCGGATCAGGGCACCGAGGTGCCCGAGATGTATTGCGGGACCGGCCATTCAGGGCCCGGTCCGGCGAGAATCGACATCGTCCGGCGTCGCGAGGCCGCGCCGATCGCTCAGCGACCCGCGGGATGCACACTCACCACGCCGCCCAGCGCACGCGCCAGGCGGCTACTTTCGGGATGCCTCCGGAGAATTCACCCCGCCACCCTAACTCATTCCGCGCACACCACGACGGCGGTGGCGTTGTCGTGGCCACCCGCGGTGTCGGCGGCGTCGAGCAACCGGCGCACCAGGACCGCGGGAGCGGCCCGCTGCCCGAGCACCTCCTCGAGGTACTGATACGAAACCTGTTCGGCGACACCGTCACTGCACAGCAGGTACCGATCACCCGGCCGTACAGTGACATTCAGCAGATCGGGCTCGGGCGCACCCGGATGCCCGATATAGCGGGTCAGCTGATAGCGCGCCGACCCCGCCTGCGGTGAATCGAACGGATACCACCCGTGCACGGCCCCCAGCCACGCCATCGTGTGATCGACGGTCAGCAGTTCGAGCAGGCCGTCCCGCAGCCGGTACACCCGGGAATCGCCGACCTGGGTGATCCAGAACCCGTCCGGGCCTTCGGTCAGCGCGGTCAGCGTGCATCCCGCCAAACCCGGTACCGCCCTACCGATTTCACCGACCCGGCGCTGCGCCAGCGCAACCGCCTCGCGCAGCACCGCGGCGTCGGCCACCCCGCCGCCGGCCCGCTCGACGAAGGTGTCCACGGCGGTCCGCCCCGCCAGCGCACTGCCGCGCCCGTCTCCCATCCCGTCCGCGACCACCGCCAGCAGCGGCTCCCGGACCAGGTGCACGACATCGAAATTCGCCCGATACCGGTTACCCGTCTCGCTGCCGGCCGCGGCCTCGATCCTCAGCTTCCGCACGCGTCCACTCTGCCAGGACGGTCACCACCACTGCGTGATCGCACCGATCTGGCGACCCAGCTCGGGCGCCAGGGTGCGGGCGAAACTCGCCGAGATGTGGTGTTCGTCGCGATAGACCAGGACATTGCCCTCGGCGGCCAGGCAGCGATCGGGCCGGCAGATCGCCTCGGTCAGATCGAGCGGAAACACGTTGGGGTGCGCGGCGGCCGGTTCCAGCGCGGGGTTCCGCGGATCCAGGGCGCTCGCGCGGTCGATGCCGCAGCTGTAGGCGGTCCCGCGGTGCGCCAGGCAGTCCAGCGCCCGATAGGTGACCCCGTCCCGGCGCGGCCACGGGGTGTCACGCACGGCCAGCGCGTTCAAGCCGTGCTCGGACAGCGCGGTCCACACCTCGGGGTATTCGGGCGGAACCTCGTCGCCGCGATCGGTGCGCGGCCGGGTCGCGGTGATGAACACCCAGTCCGGGCGATCGCCGGAGAGCCGGTCGAGCACCTCCCCGGACCACTCCCGGCACTCCGGGAACGGCGCCTCGGCGTAGGACGGCTCGTCCACCAGGGTGAGCGGACAGCCCTCCTTCAGATAGGTGACGATCCGGAATCGATGTTCGGCCGCAAGGACTTCCAGCGCGGGCAGCCAGTGCTCGGAGTGCGAGCCACCCACCAGCGCTATCGTGCGCGCCGCGGCCCCGTCACCGTAGACGCACACGCGCACATCCCGATTCGGCGTGATGCACCCGTCGGAGGTCGGGCGCGGCGCGTCCTGCTGCGCCTCGAAAACGGTGGGCCGCATCCGTTCCGGCTCGGCCGATGCCCCGGCGAACAGCACCGCCGCGCCCGGATAGTGCGCGGCGTCCAGGGCGTCGGGCGCGTGGGCGGGATTGGCCCGCAGCACACCCTGCCAGCCGAGCGCCGCGAGCAGCACACAGGCGCCGGCCAGCGCGGTCAGCAACCGGACGCTCTGCCGGTAACGCGGTTTCCCGATGTCCTCGCGCCGCCGCAGCGGCAGCTCGACGAACCGCTCGGTCAGCACCGCCAGCACCAGCGAGAGCGCGAGCACCAGCAGACCACCCTGCACCCCCGGCGTCACCTTGCCGTACTCGGCCAGATAGAAGATCAGGATCGGCCAGTGCCACAGGTACAGCGCGTAGGCCAGCCCGCCGAGGCGCACCAGCACCGGAGTCGCCAGCAGCCGGTTCACCCACGGCGCCGGACCCATCCCCGACACGATCAGCGCCACCGCGGCCAGCACCGGGAACAACGCGGCGGGTCCCGGGAACTCGGACGCGCCGTCGATGAGCATCCCGGACGTCACCACCATGGCCAGGCCGAGTGTCGCCAGCACGGCCCGCACCGCCTGCGGCACCCGGATCCACGGCGCCGCGACCGCCAGCGCCGCCCCGGCCAGCAGTTCCCAGGCGCGCGCGCCGGTGTCGTAGTAGGTCCACGCCTGATGCTGCGCGGCCCCCTCGGCGGCGTACCAGAACGACAGCGCCCCGGCACCGATCAGGCCCGCCAGCAACAGCATTCGCCGCCCCGAATGCCGCGCCCACAGCGCCACCACCAGCAGGATCGCCAGGTAGAACTGCGCCTGCACCGCCATCGACCACAGATGCTGCAGCGGGCTGACCGACGGATCCGGCGCGAGGTAGTCCAGCTCGGCCCCGGCCAGGAACCAATTCTGGTAGTAGAACGCCGAAGCCAGCGTCTGCGCGGAGATGTCGCCCCACTGGGTGTAGGGCCGCACGATCACCGTCGCGCCGAGCACCGCCGTCAGCACCACCACCAGCGCGGGCAGCAACCGGCGCGCGGTACGCCGCACCGTCGCCTTGATCTCGCTGCGGCGCAGCAGCATTCCCGTGAAGAAGAACCCCGACAGCACCAGGAACACGTCCACGCCGCCGGACACCCGTCCCATCCAGACGTGGAAGATCACGACCAACGCGATCGCCAGACCGCGCAAGCCGTCCAGATCGTGCCGATAGTCCGATGCCACAGCCGGATTCGAGGCGATAGTTGCTCTTCGCGTGAACACCGTCCAACCCCTCGTGCCAACCGGCCCCGACCCGCATTCCGGGCAGGGTTTCGACCAGATTTCCGAGCGCGCGACATCACGATAGCCCCAGTGTTGCCCGAGTCAGGGTAGGGGCAAGATCGCCGGGACTCCAACATTCTGCCCACCCGGGGCGTCGTGTCCGACGATTAGGCGATATGTCCGGTTCGAGTCCGGCTTCCGGCTGCGACGGCGGCCGGTGCGAGAAGTGTGCTCAGAGTTCGTGCGCCTTGCGCAGCCGCGCTTCCAGTCCGTCCAGCACGCACAGCAGGCCGAAATCGAAGGCCATCGCCCGCGCCGTCGCGGGATCGATGCTCACCTGGGCCTGATATTCGGCCAGCATCTCGGGATAGCCCTCGGCGAACTCGGCCATGTGCTCGGAAATGCCGGTGGCGGGATCGATCTGATCCGTGCCGTAGGCCTTGCGGAACGCCAGCTCCGGGATCACCTGCCCGAGCACGAAGCACATCACCGTGCCACTGGCCATGTAGATGTCGATGCCGTGGAACCCGGCCTGGACGAAGGCCCGGCGCAACCGGTCGGTGGTCTCGAAGGCATTGGGCCCGAGGCTCGGGATCGCGCCGATCAGCTCCGTCGACCACGGGTGGGCATACATCGTCTCGCGCAGGTTGTAGCCGAAGGTGGTGAGCACCTCGCGCCAGGACTTGCCGTCGGGCTCGGGCGCGTCGACCATGCCCCAGAACTCGTCGAGCACCAGTTCCTGGAGCTGCTCCTTGTTGGCGACGTACCAGTAGAGGCTGGTCGCCCCCGCGCCGAGTTTCGCCCCGAGCTTGCGCATGCTCAGCGCCGACGTGCCTTCGGCGTCGAGGAGGTCGACGGCGGCCCGGACGATCTGCTCACGCCCGAGCCCGGCCGTCTTGGCGGGACGCGGCGCCCGGAGAAAGACCGAGGAGAACTGTTTGCTCACGCCCCGATCCTATATCGGCTCGCACAGTGTTCCAGTTCTGTCGTACAGTGTTCCAGTGGAATCGAACACTGTACGAGACCCCCGTCGCTGGTGGGTTCTCGGCGTTCTCTGTCTGTCCCTGCTCGTCCTGATGATCGACGGCACCATCCTCAACCTGGCCATCCCGTCGATGATCCGGGAACTCGGCGCGTCCCCCTCCGACATCCAATGGATCCTCGACGCCTACGTGCTGGTCTTCGCCGGTCTGCTGCTCACCGCGGGCAGCCTCTCCGACCGCTTCGGCCGCCGCCGGATGCTGATCATCGGCCTGACCCTGTTCGGCCTCGCCTCCCTCGGCGCCGTCCTGGCCACCGAACCGTGGCAGGTCGTCGGCGCCCGCGCCGCCATGGGCATCGGCGGCGCGCTGCTCATGCCCTCGACCCTGTCCATCCTCATGACCACCTTCGAAGAAGACGAACGGCGCACCGCCATGGCCGCCTGGTCCACCGTCTCGATGGTCGGCATCGTCCTCGGCCCCACCCTGGGCGGCTTTATGCTGCAACACTTCTGGTGGGGTTCGGTCTTCCTGCTCAACATCCCCGTCGCCGCGCTGGCCATCGCCGCCGCCTACGCCCTGATGCCCGAAACCTACGGCGACCAGCGCCCCGTCGACCCGGTCGGCGTCGTCCTGTCCATCGTCGCCCTGACCTCGGCCATCTGGGTGATCATCGAACGCGAATGGAACCTGCCGGTCATCGGCCTGGCCGTGCTCGCCGCCGCCGGCTTCCTGTTCTGGGAGAAGCGCAGCACCCACCCGATGCTCCCGCTCGGCGTGTTCCGCAACCGCGATTTCAGCGGCACCGCCGCCACCCTGCTGCTCATGGTGTTCGGCATGGGCGCCATCATGCTGATGCTCACCCAGTACCTGCAGTTCGTCCTCGGCTACGGCCCCATGAAAGCCGGCCTCGCCCTGCTCCCCTACGCCGTCGCCGCCGCCGTCTGCAACGGCCTCGGCGCCACCCTCGGCAAGAAACTCAGCAACAAAACCCTCATCGTCACCGGCCTGGTCGTCATGTCCGGCGCCTTCGCCGTGCTGGCCATGAGCCAGAGCTACGCGATGATCCTGGTCAGCATGCTCGTCATGGGCGTCGGCGGCGGCCTCGCCGGCCCGGCCGCCTACGCCTCCATCATGAGCGCCATCCCCCTCGAACACGCCGGCGTCGGCTCCGCCATGAACGACACCCTCCAGCAGGTCGGCATGGCCATCTCCATCGCCCTGCTCGGCAGCGTCCTCGCCAGCGTCTTCACCGACAACATGCCCACCGACGTCCCCGAAGCCGCCCGCGAATCCATCGGCAGCGCATTCCAACTCGGCTACATCGACCCCGCCAAGGAAGCCTTCACCACCGCCATGTCCTACGGCGCCTGGATAAGCGCCGCCTTCAGCCTCGCCGCCGCGGCCCTCGGCCTCGCCCTCCTCCGCACCAAACCCCTCCCCACCCCCACCCGAACCGACGCCCCAGCCCCCCTCTGACCAGCCGACACCCCCGTCGGAACCAGGCGATTTGGTTCTGACGGGGGGTAGTGCGCTAATCTCTTCAAGCACCCGCTGAGCGGGGGCAACGGGCTGTGGCGCAGCTTGGTAGCGCACCTGACTGGGGGTCAGGTGGTCGCAGGTTCAAATCCTGTCAGCCCGACAGCAAAACCCCTTCCGACCGCGGTCGGAAGGGGTTTTCTTCATCCCGGAACGGCCCGGGATTCGAACCGTTCTCACAAAAATCTCACACTTTCGCCTCCGGAGAGCCCCGCGCCCACCGCTCGAGGGCCTCACGATTGTCGGGCACGGTCTCGGGGATGTCGATGTAGTGGCGTTTGGCCACCGCGGTGGTGTTACCGAGCTGGCGTGCCGCGCGCTCCGGGCTGCCAGAAGCGTGATCGACCGCGGTCGCGGCACCTTTGCGGAAGGTGCGCGGGGTGACCCAGGCGAACACGGTGCCGCGCGCGGCCCGCCACGTGCGCCCGAAGTTGTTGGGACTGCGGAACGTACCGACCCGGGAAGGAAACAGCAGTCCGAGCGGATTGGGCTGACCCGAGCTCTTTAGGTAGGCGATCGCTTCGCGAATGGCCTCGACGCTGTGTGCGGGCAACAGGATCCGCCGCCACCCGTTCTCACTCTTGGGCGCGGGCTTGCGGACCCAGCCGCCTTTGACGCCCTTGGCCTCGACGAGGGTGCCGGTGATGTCGATGTAGGGGTCGGGCGCGTCGAGGTCGATGTCGTCGAGCAGCAGCGCGACGACCTCGTAGGGGCGGATGCCGGTGCCGGTGACGACATCGATGACCCAGACCAGCGACCAGTCGCGCGGTGGCCCGCTGCGGTAGGCCAGCGTACCGGGGATCTCCTCCCCGCGCGCCCAGGCACGCACCTGGGCCCGGAAGGCGGGCAGGGCGTGGTGGTCGTGGACCTTTCCGCGGGCTTGAGGCGCAAGTACGAGTCCGGTTCGATCCCGACCACGACTGGACCATCGTGCATACTCGCAGCACACGCATGAACAGCACAGGACGCCCCCAAGCGATCGTCGACATAGCACCGGCGTCGCCGAGCGACGCTCCGCTTGTTGCGAACTGCCCTGTGTGCCAGGTCATCTCACGGCTGGCAGCCGCCTAGCAGCTGCTTCGAGAAGTCGAAGGCTCGGCCCTGCCGCGCCGACAGGGCGCAACGCATAGGAGCGCGCGATGATGCTCAAGAAGCTGGTAGTTGCCACATTAATGACGATGACCGCACTGCTATTCGGCGGCGGAGCTGTCCAGGCCAGTGCTCACGGCCCGGAAGACTCATGCTGGAACGGCTGCACATTCGAGTACGACCCGAACCACCCGCCAAACCTCGACCCAACAACATCGACGCCAACGGGACACTTTCACCCGAGAGACCGAACTGAGATCAGCCCGAACATGCACCCGCCCAGCAGCATTGATTCGGCCTTGAACGGCAGCTTCGGCGTCTGCTGAACGCCGAGGCCCCTCCAGTTCCTGGCCGATATCCGAGATATGCTCCTGCGTCGCTCCATGCGACGCGGCATTGACTGGGTAACCTCACCCCTCGAAGGGACAAGGTCCAGGCGGTGCGCTGCGCCGGAGGCGAGTGAGGCAGGGTATGGGGTCGACATCGGTGCACGAGGTGATCGAGGCGTTCCGCCAAGTGGCGACGAACTCCGAGCGGGGCACGAAGTTCGAGCAGTTGATGGTCCGCTACTTCGAGCTCGATCCGATGTTGTCGCAGCAGTATGACCAAGTGTGGCGGTGGACGGACTGGCCTGGCCGAGATGGCAAGCCGGACACCGGGATCGACCTGGTGGCTCGTGAGCGTGACACTGGTGAGTTGACGGCGATCCAATGCAAGTTCTACGAGCCCACACACACCCTGGCCAAGAGCGATATCGACTCATTCTTCACCGCGTCGGGGAAGACTCCGTTCACCAATAGGGTGATCATCTCCACCACGGACCGGTGGGGGAAGAACGCCGAGGATGCGCTCGAGGGGCAGACCATCCCGGTGCAGCGGATCGGATTGGCTGAGATCGCCGAGTCGCCGATCGCATGGGATATCGCCTGGCCGACAGGCACCTTGCAGGTCACTCTGACCGAGGCGAAGCGGCATGAGCCGCGCCCGCACCAGCAGGATGCGATCGATGCGGTGTTCGCCGGTTTCGACGCCGGCAACGATCGCGGCAAACTGATTATGGCGTGCGGTACCGGCAAGACGTTCACCGCGTTGAAGATCGCCGAACGCACCGCCGTGGAACGCGGCGGCAGCGCGAGGATCCTGTTCGCCGTGCCTTCGATCTCGCTGCTCAGCCAGACCTTGCGGGAGTGGACTGCCCAAACCCAGTTGAATCTGAGGGCTTTCGCGGTGTGCTCGGACACCAAGGTGTCCCGCGCTGCGGAGGATATCGGCTCATACGACGTCGCGATCCCGGTCACCACCGACCCCTCTGTCTTGTCCGCTGAGGTGAGCCGCCGCAAGCACGCGAAGGGCCTGACGGTGGTGTTTACCACATACCAGTCCCTCCCCGTGGTCGCGAAAGCGCAACAGCAGGGCGGCGTGACCAGTTTCGACCTGGTGATCTGCGATGAAGCGCACCGCACCACCGGCGTCACCCTGGCTGGCGATGACGAGTCGAATTTCGTCAAGATCCACGACGCCGATTTCCTGAAGGCGGACCTGCGCCTGTACATGACGGCGACACCGCGATTGTTCGACGACAAGGTCAAGGACCAAGCCGCCGAGCACTCGGCGGAATTGACGTCGATGGACAACGAAGCAGACTATGGGCCTGAGTTTCACAGGCTTTCGTTCGGGGAAGCGGTCGAACGGGGTCTGTTGACCGATTACAAGGTGATCGTCCTGACCGTCGACGAGAGCCTTGTTGCCGCTCCACTGCAGCAGCAGCTGGCTGGGGAGTTCAGTGAGTTGCGACTCGATGACGCCTCGAAGATCGTCGGCTGCTGGAACGGGCTGGCCAAGCGCGCCGGGCGCACGCCGGATGGCAGTGGGTTCGCGCCCGGTGAGCCGCCGATGCGGCGGGCGGTGGTGTTCGCGAAGGACATCGCCGCCTCCCGACAGGTTGCCGATGTCTTCCCCGCCGTTGTCGACGCGTACCGGGACCTGTTGGAGGACAACGCCAACGACGGGCAGGAGGTGCCGTCGACGAACCTGGACCTGTCTTGCTCAGTCCGCCACGTCGACGGCACGTTCAACGCGCTGCAACGCAACGGCGAGCTGGCATGGTTGAAAGCCCCGATCCCGGACGGTGAGTGCCGCATCCTCACCAACGCCCGCTGTTTGTCAGAGGGTGTAGACGTCCCGGCGTTGGACGCGGTGATGTTCCTCAACCCCCGCAATAGCGTCGTGGATGTCGTCCAGTCCGTTGGCAGGGTGATGCGCAAGGCCGACGGTAAGGATTATGGCTACATCATCCTGCCGGTCGCTGTGCCCGCCGGAGTATCGCCGTCGCAGGCACTGTCGGACAACCGCCGATTCAAGGTGGTGTGGCAGGTCCTCAACGCGTTGCGCGCCCACGATGACCGGTTCAACGCGATGGTCAACTCCATCGCGTTGAACGCCAAGTCGGAAATGAAAGCCGGCAAGGGCTCTGACCGGTTGATGGGCGATCACATCGGCCCCGTCGCCGGGGACACCGACACCGAATCCATCTCCGGCACGGACACATCCGACACTGACGCCGCCCCCGACACTGGCGGTCAAATCGCGCAGCAGATGGCGTTGTTCTCCCTGTCGGAATGGCAGGAAGCCATCGTCGCCAAGATCGTCGACAAGGTCGGCACCCGAGCCTACTGGGAAGACTGGGCCGGCGATGTCGCCGACATCGCCGCCGCCCAGATCAGCCGCATCCAGGCCCTCCTCGACGGCGCCTCACCACAGGTGGCCGAAGCGTTCGAGATGTTCCATCAAGGCCTGAAGGACAATCTCAATGACTCCATCAGCCGCGCTGACGCGATCAGCATGCTGTCCCAGCACCTGATCACCAAACCGGTATTCGATGCCCTGTTCGCCGACCACGACTTCGCATCCCACAACCCCGTCTCCCGAGTCATGCAGGCAATGGTCGACACCCTCGGCGACTCCGGCCTCGAGGCCGAGACCACCAAGCTCGAGGAGTTCTATGCCTCGGTGCGAGTTCGCGCGGCGGAAGTCACCACCGCCGACGGCAAACAGAAGGTAATCGCCGAACTCTACGAGAAGTTCTTCCGCCTCGGCTTCCGTAAGCAGTCCGAGGCCTTGGGCATCGTCTACACCCCCGTCGAGGTCGTCGACTTCATCCTCCGCGCCGCCGATGACGCCTCCCGGAACGCGTTCGACCGCGGCCTCACCGACGAAGGCGTCCATATTCTGGACCCGTTCACCGGCACCGGCACGTTCATGACCCGCCTGCTGCAATCCGGGCTCGTCGAACCAGCCGACTTGGCCCGCAAGTACGAGCACGAGCTGCACGCCAACGAGATCATGCTGCTCGCGTATTACATCGCGGCGGTGAACATCGAATCCACCTATCACGCGCTCCTCGGCGGGGAGTCCGCCGCCAAGTTCACGCCGTTCGAGGGGATCGTGCTCGCCGACACCTTCCAGATCACCGAGGACGGGGATAGTTTCGACGCGGTCATATTCCCGCAGAACAACGACCGCATCGTCCGCCAGCTCGCCACCCCCATCAACGTCGTCATCGGCAACCCGCCCTACTCGGTCGGACAAACCTCCGCGAACGACCTCAATGCCAACATCTCCTACCCAACGCTGGACGCGCGGATTGCTGACACCTACGCCAAACGCTCCACCGCCACCCTCAAGAACAGCCTCTACGACTCCTACTTGCGCGCGTTCCGCTGGGCCACAGACCGCATCGGCGATACCGGCGTCGTCGCGTTCGTCTCAAACGGCGGCTGGATCGACGGCAATACCGCCGACGGCATCCGACTGTCTCTAGTCGACGAATACACCCGCATCTACATCTACAACCTGCGCGGCAACCAGCGCACCGCCGGCGAACTGTCCCGCAAGGAGGGAGGCAAGATCTTCGGCTCCGGCAGCCGCAATACTGTCGCCATCCTCATCGGCGTCAAAAACCCCGCCCATACTGGTGCGTGCGAGATCTATTACCGCGACATCGGCGACTACCTCACGCGCGAAGATAAACTTCGCATCCTCAAGGAGGAAACCCTCGCCACTGTCGACTGGCAGGCCACCACCCCCAACCGGTACGGGGACTGGGTCAATCAACGCAGCGACGAGTTCACCTCATGGACACCACTCGGAGACAAAGACAAGCGTCCTGACGCCACGTCAGTATTCACAGTTTACTCCGGTGGCCTCAAGTCAAATCGAGACGCGTGGGTATACAACTTCTCCCGTGCTACGGTCGAACAGAAGATGCGCCGAATGATCGGCTTCTATAACAAACAGGTCGACGAATTCGAGTCGCTGCACCGCCATCTCAAAACCGCTGACCGTAAGAAGGCGGCCGACCGGTTCATTGACGGCGATCCCACCCAGATCAGCTGGACCAGCGGTACCAATGCCGACCTGGCACAGGGCAAACGCTACGCCTACCGCGACAACGCAATCGTCATCGCACAGTATCGGCCGTTCACAACCGAGCATGTCTACTTCGATCGACAGCTCATTGAAAGGCCCGGTCAACTGCCGTCGATCTTCCCGACCACACACCACAAGAACATCGGCATCCTAGTGATGGCGCCTCGTGAAGGGACTGAGTTCGCGGTCCTCGCAACCGACACACTGCCTGATCTGTCCTTCTTCACCTACACCGTCCAGTTCTTTCCCCGCTGGACCTACGTCAAGGCCGAATCGCCTGACGGTGAACTGGATTTCGCACCCATCGATGGTGAGGAGGTAGACGAGTATGGCTACCGCCGCATCGACAACGTCACCGGCGGCACGCTCGCGCGCTACCGCACCGCGATCGGCGACCAGGTCAGCAAGGACGACATCTTCTTCTACACGTATGGCCTACTGCACGACCCCGACTACCGCGAAACCTACGCGGCGGACCTGAAGAAGATGCTTCCGCGTATCCCCACCCCGACATCGCGGGACCGATTCGAGTTGTTCGCCAGGGCCGGACGTCAGTTGGCCGACCTGCACGTGAACTACAAGACTGTCACGCCGTACGACCTTGATGTGCAGATCAAGAAGGGTTGCTCGACCGCGGATCGGGAGACCTGGCAGGTCTCGAAGATGAAGTGGGGCAAGAAGAAAGACCCGCAAACCGGCAAGAATGTCGACGACCTCACCACCATCGTCTACAACCCGAAGGTCACCGTGACTGGTATCCCGGAATCCGCTGAGCACTACATGCTGGGCTCCCGGTCCGCGCTGGGATGGGTAATCGACCGCTATCAGGTCAAGACCGACAAGGCGTCCGGGATCGTCAACGACCCCAATGACTGGTGCGACGAACACGATGATCCCACCTACATCGTGGACTTGATCAAGCGAGTCACCACCGTCGCGGTCGAGACCGTGAAGATCGTCGACAGCCTGGCCGCCGCACCTGGCTCGGCAGATTGACCAGATGTCCGGGGCCGCTGCCCTGTTTTGAGAGTGGCAGCGGCCATATCGTCGAATGTCGAATGTAGACCGTCTTCCGGTAAGAACGACTGCCGGGATGGTCACCGCGACGAGGTAAACCCCCGGGGCTGCGAACGTTCCACACTCTGGCCGAGACCAAACTACGCGGCGCCAACGCACCTTGTCCGGCCCGCGCCGGTAGGCTCGCCTAGTTACAACAGTGTGATTTGGGCGGGTGCATCTGACTGCCCGTCGGTCGGAGGAAGCAGGGTATGGGGACGTCGGTGCACGAGGTCGTACATCCGAGCGGAGATAGTGCATGTTCCTGAATCGTGTTAGCGCACGGGGGTTTCGAGCGAGCGCCGACGCCGAACTCGTTTGCGAGCTGCCGGGCCGGTTCTCAGTGCTGGCCGGCGCGAACAATGCAGGCAAGACGACTGTGGCCGACGCGTTGTACCTGGCGCACCCGAACAGCTTCCCGCAGCTTCCGCGGCCCAGCGCTGAAACTCTTGCCTCCACCTCGCCGCGTGAGATCGAGGTCTTATATTCCTTCAGCGACGAAACGGACGAGGGACCGTTGGGCACGATGCTCCGGAATCTGTCGCTACCGTCTCCGTCGTGGACTCGACGACTCGAGCGGAATCTCGGCCGGGTCCGTGCGTCCGCGGCGGAGCATCCGCCGGAGTCCTTCGACAAGTTGCGGCTGATTTATCTTCCGGCGCACCGGAACCCGTTGGATGAGCTTGCCAGACGTGATGTCCAGGTATTGGTGGAGCTGTTCCGTGCGCGTCAGCAGGCGCTGCACGGTCACCGCAACCTGATGGACCTGCGATCACATGCTCAACGCCTGCTGGACGACCTCACCAAGCATGAGCTGATCCAGACCGTCGAGGCGCATGTACGTGGGCATCTCAAGGCGCTGTCGTCCGGTGTCAGCGAGCAAATCGCGAATGTTGGCGGGCAGATTGTTGACGACTCCTACCTGGCCAGAGTGCTGGAGCTTCTGCTTGGCGCAGCAGGCGAGGGATCGATTGCACGCCGTCTCGACGTATCGGGGCTGGGATATGTGAACCTGCTGCATATCGCCGTCATCCTGTCGGCGATACCGAACCTGTCTGAGTTGAGCCCGAATTCGGAGATGCAGCGGGAGGAAAGCGCGCCCGGGGACATGATGGGACGGCCGATCGGTGATGATGCCGATCTCGAAGGCGAGCAAAGCGAAGCTCAACGAGAGCGAGAAGAGGAAGCAGCCGCTCGTGAGGACGCGTTCTTCCCCGACCAGTTCCATGTGACCGTCGTCATCGAAGAACCCGAGGCTCATCTACATCCACAGTTGCAACACGGTTTAGCCCGGTACCTGCGGAGTTTGGCGATGCAGCGCAAGGAAATCCAGCTTATCGTCAGCAGCCATTCCGGTGATGTCATTTCCGCATGCCGGCCGGAGGAGCTGGTTGTTTTGCGACGCCTCAACGACGGTCGCCGTGTATCGCGCGTTCTGGCGACGATGCCTATTAACGATCGAGCACGAACCTTGCGGATGGCCCGATTGCACTTGGATACGACGCGATCGGCCGCGCTGTTCGCCGACCGGATGATCGTTACTGAAGGTGTGACGGATGCCGCGGTCCTGCGCGCACTCGGTCGGGCTTGGGCGAGCGACGACGAGGCCAGGCGCCAGTTCGTCGAAGCTCTCACGATCGTGGTGCTGGGGTCGCGGCCGGGTAGTTGGATAGCCAATCTTCTGGCAGCACCGGACCACGAAATTGCCAGGAGGATAGCGATACTCACCGATACAGATTCCCGACCGCCGAAGGTATTCAGGAAGCCCAAGTGGATCAGGCACAGTGATCCGTCCCTTCTGCGGGCCTTCTACAACGACCCGACACTCGAGCCGGCGGTCACGCCGGGCAACGTGGAGGCAATCCGCGCCGCACTCGGGCAGATTCCCGCGACCGCACCCACCTCGATTACACCCAGTTCCATCGACAACCTGTTCGCAGGCACAGCAAAGCGGTACAAGGCGGAATTCGCACTCGAACTGGCTGATGAAATCTCGCAGCGTGTCGATAACGGTCAGGCAGTCGCAGTGCCAGCCCACATTTCGGACATGTTCGAATTTCTTTGCAACACACCCGAAAACCATGCAACTATCGCTGACCGCTGAACAGCGCAGAGCCGCGTTCAGCACGGCAACCCGCGTATTCATAGAGGCTGTTCCGGGCTCGGGCAAGACAACGGTCGCCGCCGAACGGTTCGGAGTCATTCGGTATGACACTGCAAACGACCCGCGAAGGATACTCGCTCTCGCATTCACCAGATCAGCCCGCGACGAGCTTCGGAGCCGCATCGAACGCCGATGGGGTGGGAACGCGATGTCCTGGCCGCACAGGGCACTGACCCTGGACGGACTTCATCAAGAAATCCTGACGTATCTCCTACGTCGTAGGACCATCTCCTGGATCGGTGGGCACACCGAGCTCGCGGTCCATGAGACTTGGCGAGGGTGCCGGGGTGCACGCCTGATCGGATCAGATGAATACCGTCGGGCTGTCGTGCTCAAGGGCACGCAGGTCGTAGCGAAATCTGTGCGGCTCAGCGAACCAGGGCACTTCATCACAGGTAAGCAGGATTTCGACGCCCATCTCGCAACTGGCCGATGCACAACCGCCGAGATACGTCAGATCATGGATGCCGTCATTCATGACAAAAAGCTTCGTACTGCGGCGCGCCAGTATCTGGCCGAAACCGTCAAGGCAGTCATTGTCGACGAAGTATTCGATGCCAACCGCCTCGACCTGAACACCATCTGGGCCCTCGTATCTGCTGGGATCAACACCACCCTGATCGGCGACCCGTGGCAGGCACTTTACAGATTCCGCGGAGCCCGACCCGAACATGTTGCGGAGTTCGTGAGGCGAGAAGGATTCGAGAATCGACCGGTGAGTGAGACCTTTCGCTTCCGAGATGGGATGCGCGCTCTCTCCGAAGACGCCAGGAATGGTCATCGAGTTCTACTTGCGAAGGTGTCTGCTACCGATGAATGCGATGTGTGTCTGGCACGAAAATGGCGACACCTGTGGGGAGGTCCCGATTACATCCTGCCCCTTTCGTTTGGGCGCCCCGGCAATCAAACCGATGCCGCTCTGGAGCTTCTTCTCGACCTTATCGTCCAGGCCCAGTTCGGCCACCCTGCACGCAACGCCACCGATGCTGCTGCCGTTCTTGGACTCGATCGAAACCAGATTAGGGCAAACGGGACACTCAATCCAGTGCTGGAGATGATCCGGGTCGGAACAACTGCAGCGGCAGCCGGCGCACTGGTCCTCTTACGAAGGCTGCTCCGAGAGGCAGGTAGCCCATGCCAGTTGCGGCCGCTCAATACCGCGGAGCGGGAAAATGCCAGCGTACACCGCCTGTACGCCCTGGCCCAGCGGATGCACCACCGCCGTCTGATCCCCGGTATGACCGTTCACCAAGCTAAGGGATGTGAGTGGCCAGTCGTCGGGCTCTACCTTGAAGACCGCGATGTCGATCGACTGGCCGACGGGCTTAGCCAGCACCGAGATGACGACCGGGTGCTATATGTTGCGCTCACCCGTGCGTCACACCAAACACTGCTGCTGACCGGTACACGACCCCACCCTGAGGAAATCTTGCATGTGAAATAATCCATGAGATTCGAAGGATTTCGCGATGGGGCGAACTTGATTCGCCCCCACGTTGCCCCCGCTATTAGCGGAAAACGATGGGCAATTCTGCAAACTAAAGGGAAGGCCTTATCGCCGATAAACCGAGCACTAGGTTGTATCGAATAGCGGTGGGAATCCGCCGAATTCATGATTTTGCAACAGGTGGTCGCAGGTTCAAATCCTGTCAGCCCGACCAAGAAAATCCCCTCCGACCTGCGGTCAGAGGGGATTTTCTCATTTGACGATCCGGAGATCGGGAGCATTCGTGACCAATGCCCCTGACTCTGGCCAACCTCCGGTTTCGGAGGCTGCGGACCAGCAGTCGAGGCCGACAGGAACCGCGCACCGGCTGTTAGCGGCTCGAATCCTGTCGAGCCCCAACGGCCGAATTTCCTCGATGAGAGGACAGTGTCTCAATCGCGGCTGCGTGCACGCCGTGACCGGCCGGGGTGTCAGGTGTCCCCCTCCGCCGGAGCGGAATTCGCCGAGCATCGAGGTACGATCTCGCGCCGAGGACGACCACAGCGATCAGTACGGCGGCGACGGCTTCGAAGACGATCTGCGGCCGGTCCAGGGTGTTGTCCCCGGCCAAGAGGTACCAGGCGACGTTGATCAGCCAATGCCCGATCGAGGCGACCATTACGCGCTGGTAGAAGCTACCTGACGCCACGTATCCGAGCACGATGGCGAAGGACATCGCCGAGAGGAAGAAGCAGACCGCCGGAACCGGGCCGACGACGAATGCCTGGACATGCCACAGCGCCCAGGTCGCCCCTGTCGCCGCGATCGCGGCGAACTTGGCCATACGAGACTCGAGCAGCGGCTGCATCACTCCGCGCCAGCCGATCTCCTCGCCGCAGGCGCCGAGGAGTTGCAGTGCCACGAATACCGCGAACGGCACCGCTCCGACCGCGGCGGGGCCGACCATGTCGATATCGGATAGCAGTGCGCCAGCGGTGATCGCCAGCCAGAACAGCACGCACACCGCGACCATCGCGCCGGCATTCGCCCCGACGCGCCGCCAGGAAACCGGCGCGGGGAGCAGCTCGGAGACGGTCTTGCGGAATATCAGCCAGGTGATCAGCGCGCCCAGGGCCGGACCGAACTGGACCAGCGACAGGGCCGCGGGATCGATACCCGAATGCGGCTGGGCCGCAATCAATGCCGCTGAGGCGGTGAGAGTGGACAGCGCGTAGACGCCGAGGATGGTCCAGAATCGCGCGGTGGTCGGTGCACGCACCACGCCGACGGGTGCGGTGTCGCTCATCTCGGTGGAGGTCATGGGCGTCAACCTGCCGGAGGAGATCCCGTGCGCGCATCATCCTGGAGTACTGATTCGTTCGGAATTGCCTGGGTGATAGCCGACGGACGGAGAATTTCCATGAAACGTCAACATCTCGCATGGCTGCTGGGTTAGATTCCCCGCTACGTCGGACAGGTCGACGTGCGAAGTCGGAGGAACAACCCGTGGAATTTCTAGGCCCCATCGCCGGGATCTTGCAGATGATCATTGGCACCATCCTTGCCAACACCGGATCGGGAGGATCGGGTTCCGGCTGGTGAGTCCGGGGGATTCGGCTCGTCCTGAGCGGGCCGAATCCCGCCGCACCCGGCGGTCGAGCATATATTCGACGGCAACAAACGATAGCTGGGCCGGTGCTGACCGATCCGGGTCGCTTCGCCCAGCCGATCAGGGAGCCAGTACTTTCCGACGGGAAGTTTGTAGATGCGAGCGGTTTCGGAGATACCCGACCGTCGTATCTGAACGCGCACATCGAGAATCGAGATACAGCTCGGTGACCGAGTGAAGCCGGGATAAACCGTCAGTATGCGCTGCCGGTGGCGAGTTGCTCGATCGTGCGCAGTTCGTGGTCGATCTTTGCCAGGGTAGCGCGCGGATCGCGCGATCCACCTTTCGCGTCGCCCGGCTGTTCCCGCCGGAATTCCATGTGCGCCAGCATCGTTCCGCCCTCGACCGCACGGCCGGCGAAGGCGATGACGACGGTGCTCGACTGCATGACGCACCACCCCGGTCGCAGCCGCGCGGTCATCGCGGCTTCCCGGCCTTCACTGTCCCGCACGAGCAAACGAAGGGACTCACCACGCTCTTCGATGACCCGGACGCTCGCGACACCGGGCTCGTATCGTGGCGTCGCGTGTTCCAGATCGGCGACGACGCTCCACACGGCTTCGAAAGAGGCCGGGATGAGCCGGGTGCCGACGACAGCACCCGGCAGGCCCGCGGCCAGGACCGCCAGCCGGTCGATGGGGTTCGGTCGGTATTGCGTGCCAGGATCTTTCACAATTCCCACATCCTCCGAAACGTGGCCCTCGCTCGATGCAGCCGAGATTTCACCGTCCCGATCGGGATCTTCAGTTCGGTGGCGATCTCTTCCTCGCTCAGGTCATCACAGAGGCGCAAGGCCATGACGGCGCGTTGCCCGGCGGGAAGACGCGCCAGGATGTCGTCGATGTCGACCGTGTCCTCGATGGACGCGACGCGGTAGTTCTCGGGCAGCTCCGCCACAGCGACTTCTGATCGCAGTCGGCGGGCATACCGCAGCGCTGTTCGAATGGTGATCGACCTGACCCAGGTCATGATCGCCTCCGGGGCCTGCAGTGACGGCAGACTCCGGAAGATCGCGAGCAAGGCCTCCTGGGTCGCGTCCTCGGCCACCGCGGGGTCGATACGGCGACACAACCGGTGCACGTAGGGAGCCAGATCGTCGATGAGCCGATCCATGGCCAGAGCGTCTCCGCGTTGCGCGGCGACGACATCGAGCGGATCCACGCCCGGAACCTTACGGGACATCGCAGGGAACCTTTCGCCGCGATCGCGACACCTGTCCAGTGAAAACAACCCACGGAGAGGCATTTTCGTGAAATCTGAACTACAGATCATCGGCGCCGGCCTGACCGGGCTCACCGCGGCGATCATGGCGGCTCAGCTCGGCTGGCAGGTGAGTCTCGAAGAAGCGCACGCACAACCGGGCGGGCGGGCGCGCACACTCGGGGCGCCGTACCGGGCCAACCAAGGTCCGCACGCGGTCTACATCGACGGCGCGTTCTGGGCATGGCTTGCAGCGAACCGGCTCACGCCGCCGATCGTGGCGGCGCCACCGCGGCCCAGCCTGATCCACGCCGCAGGTCGCCTCACGCCCTGGCCGGTGAGCCTGCACCGAGCTATCCACGCATTGCCGAGCGAGGCGCCCGTGGACAGACCTTTCCGGGAATGGCTGATCCAGCACGTCGACGCGGAATGGGCCGAGGCCATCATCGGCGTGGCATTCGTCTTCACCTTCGATCACGACCCGGGGCGGCTGTCCGCTGCTTTCGTTCGGCAGGGGTTGAGCCGGTCGATGGCCGGCGGCGCACGCTATGTGGTCGGCGGCTGGTCGAAGCTGGTCGATCTGCTCACCGACCGCGCACGCGATCTGGATATCCGGCTGCGCACAGGGAGCAGAATCACGGCACTCCCGGCGGGCCCAACGATCCTGGCCACGAGCCTGGCTTCGGCGCGCCAGCTGACCGGCGACCAAGCACTGACCTGGCCCAGTTCGCGGGTGGCGACATTCGATCTGGGTCTGCGGGCGCCGAAGGCCCCCAACTGGTTTCGAGTCCTGGATCTCGACGCACGAATCTACGCGGCCCGATACAGCCTGGCGGATCCGCTGCTGGCTCCCCCGGCGCACGAGCTCGTGCAGATCTCGGCGGCCTGCTTCCCCGGCGAGGGAAAAACGCAGGTGCAGAACCGTGTCGGGAGACTTCTCGACTGCGCCTGGCCCGGGTGGCGCGACACCGTTGCATGGCGACGCGGGGTGATTCGCGCGAACTGTACGGGCGCACTGGACCTGCCGGGCACGACCTGGCGTGACCGCCCGGCCATCGACCGCGGGAACGGCGTCTTCGTGGTGACCGACCAGTCCGCCGCGCCGGGGCTTCTGGCCGAGGTGGGGATCAACGCGGCCGAGCGCGCCGTCGCCCAGCTCGGTGCCACACGAAGCCCCGAGTTCGCGATCTGACCCGCCGGGAATGTTCGCCTCGCTCGCGATCGGCAACTACCGCTACTACTTCGCGGGACAGGCGATCTCCAATACCGGAACCTGGATGCAGCGCATCGCTCAAGATTGGCTGGTCCTCAGCCTGACCGGAAGTACGTTCGCGGTCGGAACCACCATCGCGATGCAGTTCTTGCCGGTCCTGCTGTTCGGCCTCTGCGGCGGGGTGATCGCGGACCGTTTCGACAAGCGCCGGTTGCTGATTCTCACGCACAGCACCATGGGCGTTCTGGCCGCTGTACTCGCACTCGCGACCCTGGCCGACGTCGTGCGCGTCTGGCAGGTGTATCTGCTTGCTTTCCTGCTCGGCTTGGTCAGCGTCGTGGACGGCCCGGCCAGGCTGGCCTTCGCCGGGGAAATGGTGGGCCGCGCGCACCTGCGCAACGCGCTCGGTCTCAACGCCGCCAACTTCGCGACCGCGTCGATGACGGGGCCCGCGGCCGCCGGGATCATCATCGCGACGCTCGGTTCCGGGTGGGCGTTCGCGATCAACGCGCTGTCCTTCGTCGCCGTTGTCGGCGGACTGGCGCTCATGCGGGCCGACCAGCTGTATCCGCAACCGCGGCAACCGCGCAGGCGAGGTGAGTTGAAGGAGGGGTTGCACTACGTGGCCGCTCACCCCGAGTTGGTCGGCCCGCTGGCGCTGATGGGTTTCGTCTGCACTTTCGGATATAACTTTCCGGCTGTCCTGTCGGGTTTCGCCTACCACGTCTTCCACGTCGGCCCGGGGCTGTACGGACTGCTCAACGTGGCGTTGGCCGCCGGGTCGGTAGTCGGTGCGTTGCTGGCGTCGCGGCGTTCGCAGGTGCGGCTGCGGGCGCTGGTGGGCAGCGCGTTCGGGTTCGGGGTACTCGAACTGGTGACAGCGTTCGCACCGGAGTTCTGGCTGTTCGCGGTGCTGCTGACGACTGCCGGAGCCGACCGGCTCTGGCAGATGCCGTGGCATGCCTTCAGCATTGCCGCCGAATCGGATCGAATGGATACCGAAAGTCCCGACAGTAGGGGTGGATGCACGCCGCGCACGAGTTCGCGCAGCTCGGCCAGCGAGGCGGAGGTGCCCCGCCGTGCTTCGCGCAGCAGTGTTTTGGCTCTTTCCGGATCTTCGTCCATGAGTTTTTCCGCGGTAGCGAGCGAGAGGCCCACTGCGACAAGACGCGCTTGGGCGCCGTCGTGGAGATCGCGTTCGATCCGCCGGATCTCTGCTGTTTGCGCGGTCGTGAGCTGATCACGTTGTGTTTCCAACTCCCGCACACGCCGGGCGGCGGCTGCCCCGCTGGTGGGCAAGCGCAGCCAGCGATCACCCATGGGGCCGGCGATGCGCCAGACGAAAGGTGCCAGAATCAGGCCCGCGGCGACCAGCGTCAGTCCCGCCACCCAGGACTGCGGCGTCTGGCGCGTGAACGCGATGATCGCACCGATCAGCGCGACTGCCGGAGTGGCGCACACCGGTCCGATCACGAAGGCCGCGATGACGACCCAGCGCACATCCCGCCAGTAGGCGGGATCGCTGACCGGGTTGCGCCGCAGCCGATCCAAGCCGGCATTTCTGCGGCGACCAGGGGTGGCTGCCCTCGGATCGGCGTAGGCCGGCAGCCGGTATCCGGGGTCGATCCTGATGTTGAACCAGCGGGCGAGAAGACGGCGGAACAGGTCGCCGAGAAGCGGCGCGAACAGCAACGTCAGCAAGACGAAGTTGATCAGCAACCAGGCCCAGGACCACAGGTTGTGCCACACCCACCGTGACCCGAACAAAGCCGAAACATGCGCGCCGATCAGTGCCAGGGTCGGAACGAGCAGGGCCGCCGCCACCAGCGCCGACGCTTTGGCGAACCCGCCGAGAGTCGCCGAGAACCAGGAGCGAGACTGTCGCATGAACTCAACCTCACCGTGACGGAGTGGACGCGCCATTGCGTCACCCATCGAATCACGACGGACCAGCGGCTTCAGGGAAGTTGTTGCTGATGTCGGCTCGAGGTCGACGATGTCGGCGAGCCTGCGATGGTGCGGTGCACTCGCCACCGCGGCCGGTGCCGACGAGCTGATCTTCGCACTCACCGCCTGGGGTCGGCGCAGGACGAGGAGCGAACCTGGGCGTTGCTCGGCGAGCTGAGCAACGCCGGAACCGTGGTCGAACGAGGCATAGTCGAAGCCATCCGCGCCCTCGCACTCGACAGCCCCGTCGACGTCAGGGTCGATGCCCCCGACCAGATGAACTTGACCCTCCCGGTAGGGGCGGCGATCTACTTCGCTGTCGCCGAGCTGCTCGCCAATGTCGCGAAGACGGCCCCCGCGGCATCGGTAATCGTGCGCCTGCGCAAGCGTACGAACGGTGTCGAGGTGGAGGTCGAGGACAACGGACCAGGCGGAGCGAAGATCGTGCCCGGCGGCGGGCTGGACGGGATCCGCCAACGTCTGGCAAGTTTCGACGGCACACTCGCCCTCACCAGCCCGGTAGGCGGTCCGACCAAATTTCGATTGGAGGTACCGTGCGCATTGTTGTAGCCGAGGACCTATACCTTTTGCGTGACGGCCTCGTACGATTGCTCGAGGCCTACGGCCATGAGATCGTCGCGACGGCGACCACAGGTCCGGAAACCCTGGACATTCTGCTCGAACACCGGCCCGATGTGGCGATCATCGACATCCGCATGCCGCCCACGAATACCGACGAGGGCTTGAAGGCGGCGCTCGCCGCACGCAAGCAGATTCCGGGTCTGCCGGTGCTGATCCTGTCGCAGTACGTCGAACAGATCTATGCTCGCGAACTCCTCGGTGACAGCGCGGGAGCTGTCGGATATCTCTTGAAGGACAGTGTGTTCGACGCCGACCAGTTCATCGACACCCTGGAACGCGTCGCCGCCGGCGGCACCGCGCTCGACCCGGCCCTGGTATCGAAGCTGTTCGCCCGGCCGAAAACCGCGTCCAAAATCGCTCGCCTGACCGCGCGCGAACGATCGATACTCGCGCTCATGGCCGAGGGGATGTCCAATAGCGCTATCGCGCAACGCCTTTCACTCAGCAAAGGTGCGATCAGCAAGTACACCACGACTACATTCGACAAACTGGGTATCAGCCCCGACGAGACCGCCAATCGGCGAGTTCTGGCCGTCCTGGCCTACCTCGATGACGTCCGGCAGTAGGTGGCGTACCGGTCGACAACAGCAATTCTGGGTCCAGACCTGTAACCAGGTGACGGTGAGCCGGGAGCGTTCGGCCCAGCAGTCGAGAACGCCGGTGACCTTGTCCGGTGCCGATTCCCGCAGTGGCCTTCAGTGATGTTCGAAGTGCTCTTCCTCTGGCACGGAGGGTTTCGGGCATGCGAGAAACCTGTTGTGGCCGGCTAGCCCATCAGCTCGATGTGGGCGTGCTCCGGCGCCGTCCGGCAGACGTAGAGCTGCTGGCTGTAGCCGCTGCCTATTTGGACCGCAGTGTGGTTGAAGCCGAGGGAGGGATCGTGCGCCGGTTCCCGGTGTGGGAACCAGCTGCTGTTGGTGGCGCCCTCGAACGTGGCGATGGTCAGCAGGGCATCCATGTCGCTGTCGCAGGTAGGACAGCGCAGGGGGCTGGGATCGGCGGCGCCCCAGCGAGGCCAGCCGCCGACTCTCCAGCCGGGAGCGACGGACAACTCGAGGTCGTAGAACTCCTGCGGGTACGGCGCGTAGGCGCTGTCCACACCCGTCTGGGCTGCCTGCCACAGGCTCCAGTCGCCGATCTGCTGCTGAAGTTCTTTGCTCAACTCCCTGCGATCGGGGTATTCGGTGACCCGCTCCGGGTTGAGTAGGCACGGCTCGGGCAGGTAGCCGTCGAACTGCATCGCGGGCGGTTCGGGGGGCGCGGGGAGGATGTCGGTGACTGAAGCGGCCGAGCGCCAGAACAGCGCGGTCTTGGGCATGCCCGCCGTGTGGTCGAAGGGGCACCACAGGACCTGGAGCAGGTCTGCGCCCGCAGGTGTATGTAGATCGGGCACGTCTCGCGCGTAGAGCTGTGCGACCGGCAGCATCGCTATGGGACCCTCATAGTGGGTGATCGCCAGTGTGACCGGATACTCCTGCGGGGGGCGGATTTTGTCGAGGGTCTCTTGTTCCTGCGGAGTCAGGGTCCTGCCGCGCGAGGCGGCACGGATACGTCGTTCCAGCCGCACCTCCGCTGGGGACAGGGC
Source organism: Nocardia sp. NPDC050435 (assembly GCF_040655395.1). NCBI lineage: Bacteria > Bacillati > Actinomycetota > Actinomycetes > Mycobacteriales > Nocardiaceae > Nocardia > Nocardia sp. NPDC050435. The sequence continues at coordinate 566,144 of NZ_JBFAJW010000005.1, read as the reverse complement.
CGGGTTGATTCCGTCAACCTCATGAGGTTCGTCGCAATGTGGCCACGGCTCGTCGGCGGGCCAGAGCAGCGGTCCGCCGATAGAACTTTCATGCGGTGAGGGCGCCCCGGGGCGGGGGTGCAACCGGGTTGCCGTGCGTGCCAGCGGAGCCAGTGCGGGAAATACGGTGGTGACGTCGAACGGCCTCGGCGGAGTGGTGGGGGTGCTGGTCATGGCCGCGATCTTGCCAAGGCGCTGTGCGCGCTGCCAGTCGGTCTTCACCCACTCCAACTCTGGGTCCAGACCCATACCACCAGCTTCCAGAACTTTCTACGCTCGGTGCTTGTTGTCGGGCACGCCACCAGAAGGAGGGTCATGTTCACTCGGCTGTTCGCACTCCTGTCCTCTGCTGGGCGCTCTGTGCCATTCCATCGCGGACACGTCGGCCTGAGTAGTTGCTGTCCGGACCAGGTGCGCTCTCCGCGCGCGAAGCGCAGGTAACCGGCGCCCGCAGCACGAGATTCGTGCGCGAACGATGCCAACTGGTCGCCGGAATCGGCTCTGCCTGCCGGTCGGCGTTCATGCTCGCACCGGTCAACCCCCGAACTGCGTAGGAAACGCGGGCCGGACCTCACTTCGATCCTGAACGGACAGACACAGTGCACGACGCGGAAAAAGCCGACGGAACTGTCAGCCACTGGAAAGTGGGTCTGACCTGTGCAGCGGTCGTCGCAGCCGCCTACCTGGCCGCCGGGTTGCTGTTCGACCCCGCGCCGAGCACACCACAGTCCGGCGACTCCTATGTCACCCCACCCGTACAGTTTCCGGTGCAGATTCCGGGGTGTGAAACCGTCGAACCACCACGGAACGGGAGCCCGTCCAGCGTGGTCTTCCTCGACAAGTACGGATACGACAATCCGTTCTATCCGTGGTTCTCCGGACCCAAGGCGACAGCAATGACAGAGGCACTGCACGCGGCGCTACCAGAGGATGTCGAGATCGCCTACGCCTCGCTGCAGCAGTCGCTGCTGTTCGAGCCGATCCTCGGCGAAGACCCGAAACAGGAGAACTACGGCAGCGACACCGCCGCGCACGCCACGCTGCTGCGCGGCGACCGCGCGGGCGCGCTGCGGGTGAGTGTGCGCCAGTCCGCCCAGCCGGTACCGCCGTGCGTCGCGGGCGATCTCGACGAAAGACGCACGCTGGCCGACGGCACGATCGTCGACACCCACGACACCTGGCACGAGATGAACCGGGTTCGCACACTGTCCCGGACCGCCACCGCCTACCTGCCCGACGGGACGGTCGTGCGCGCGCACGCTACCGACGAGGTCACCGGCCGGGCGGCGGCTGTCCCTTTGACCGTCGAGGAACTCGTCACGATCGTCACCACCCCGGGACTTCGCGTCACAGCGCCGATTCCGCCCGCAACGTTCGCTCCGCCCCGCTGGTGCATCACCGGAGTGAAGCAGTCCCCGCCGATCGCCGAGGCCCAGGCCCGCCGCTGGAACGCCGTGCTGGTGGGGATCCCGCTCGACGGATTGACCCTCTCCCCTCCGCTGGGTGCGCTGCTGCCTGCCTACATGGGCGGGGGTGTCTGCCAGATCGTCGGACTCGGGATACCCGAGCAGGACTCGCTGCTGAGCATCAAGATCATCATCGGACAACCGTTCCCACAACAGGATTCGCCGGACAACGACGCGACCTCGCGCCGCCTCGCCGACGGTGCGGTGCTCACGACCGAGGAATCGCAGTACACGGCATCGGGGCCGACGAAGTCCACGGCGCGTAGATCGCGCACGGTGACCGTTACCCGACCCTCCGGGACACAGATCACGGTCGACTCCAGCGTCACCGCTGCCGACGAGCCGGTCTCGCAAGCCCTGCTCGAGGCGATCGCCTCGAACCCAGGGCTCGACGTGTCGTGAGAACGGGATCATGCGACCAGCCGTCATACTCCCGGGGGTCAGCGGCGGGTCGCGGATGTGGTGTCGCTCACGCGGGCGCACCCTGATCGGCACAGTTTCTGTACATCGTTCAGATTACTTCTGGACAGTGTCCAGAAGTTATGTATTCTCGTTCTTGGACCAACGTCCAGCTAATAGCAAACCATCCGCAACACAGAAGGAAATCCTCATGCGCACTCTGATCAGCTCCGCTTTCCTCTCCCTCGATGGCGTCATGGAGGCCCCCGGCGGCGAGCCCGGCTACCGCAACGCCGGGTGGACTTTCAAGAACATCGACTTCGTCCCGGAGGCGTTCGAGATCAAAGGCCGCGAACAGGGCGAAGCCACCGCGATGCTGCTGGGACGGGTCAGCTACCAGGCCTTCAGCCCGGTATGGCCCGACATGGCGGAATTCGCCGACTACAAGCAGATGCCGAAGTATGTCGTCTCCAACACGCTGACCGAGGACGATCTGGTCACCAACTGGGGCGAGACCACGATCCTGCGCTCGCTCGACGAGGTCGCCGCGCTCAAGGAAACCGAGGGCGGCCCGATCATCGTCCACGGCAGTGCCTCGCTCAACCACGCCCTGTCCGACGCGGGCCTGATCGACCGCTACCACCTGCTGGTGTTCCCGCTGCTGCTCGGCGCCGGCAAGCGCCTGTTCTCCACCGCCGACACCGATACCCGCAAGCTCGAACTCGTCGAGTCCGCGGCGTTCTCGAACGGCGTGCAGCTCAACGTCTTCGACGTCATCCGGTGACGAACGCGCCTGGAGGGCGGCACCTCTTCGCAATCCGACCCGCCTATCACCTGCCCTCGAGAGAGACCCAGAGATGAAGATCGCCCCATTACTCGCCGCAGCCGCCCTGGCCGCAACCACACTGTTGGCCGCGTGCGCCACCGACTCCGAGGCATCGGCCCCAGGCCATTACGCCGACGTCAACGGCCTGCACATGTACTACGAGATCCACGGAAAGCCCTCCAGCGCGCCACCACTGGTACTGCTGCACGGCGCGCTGTCCGGTATCGACACCGACTTCGGTCAGCTCATCCCGGAATTGTCCGAGACCCGCCAGGTCATCGCCATCGAGCAGCAGGCCCACGGCCGCACCGCCGATATCGACCGACCCCTGCGCGACGCCCAGATGGCCGAGGACACCGCGGCCCTGCTGCACTCGATCGGCGTGCGGAATGCGGACATTTTCGGCTACAGCATGGGCGCGGGCATCGCCCTGCAACTCACTCTCACCCACCCCGACCTGATCGGCAAACAGATCCTCGCCGCGGGCAGCCTCGATCCCGACGGGCTCCGGCCGGGCCTGCTCGACGGAATCGCCGAGCTGAAGCCGGAAATGCTGCACGGAACCACCTTTCACACCGACTACCTGAAGAACGCGCCCCGCCCGGAGGATTTCCCGCAGTTGGTCGCCAGGATCCGTGAGCACGACGTGAACGCCATGACCACCTTCCACACCGAAGCGGTGCGCGCCGTCACCGCGCCGACCCTGACCGTCATCGGCGACTCCGACGCGGTCCGGCTCGACCACGGAGTGGAGATGTTCCGCGTCTTCGGTGGCGACGTCTCAGGCGACACTCCCGCCGGTCTGCCCAAGGCGCAGTTGGCAATTCTGCCCGGCACCTCTCACGTCAGTCTCGTCCATCGCCCGGAGCTTTTGCTGCCGGTCATCGAGGCTTTCCTCGATCGGCCATCGGAACCCACCACATGACATCGAAAGATCGGCATCTCCCTGTGGTCCGGCCGTCGGGCAGAGTGCTAGACAGACCATGCAAGCCGGATCTCACTCGATCCTGAAAGAAAGTGCGAGCAGTGTTCAGACTCGACGGCGAAGTGCATGTCCACTACGGCCAGCTCTATGTCGAAAGCGACCCCATGAACAACAACCCGGGCATGCGAGAGGCGTTCGCCGGGCAGAGCGTCGGCCTGTGCGGCGCCGCAGTACCCGGCGCACTTTTCTCCGCACCGGTCTGCACACCGGCCACGTCGGCTTCACCGTCGAAGTGCGCGGCCAGGCCCCCGCGCTGGACCCGGCCTGGGAAGACGTGGTGGAGGTCTCGTTCTACCCGCTCTCCGAGCAGAGCTTCCTGATGCAGTGGGCCGGTGAGGACTCCTGGGAATTGGACTTGAAAGAGGGACTCGACTACCGGGTCCGGTACTGCGCGCGCGGCATGGACCAGGCCCGCGAGAAAGACACCCGACTCGACGATGAGCCACAACTGGACCGCTACCTGCTCCAGTTCTGGCCCGCCCCACCCGAACCCGACCGCGTAGTGCGCCAAACCTCTCGGTACGCGGCCACTGCCAGCGACTGGGCCCGACAGGAACCTGATACCGAGTTCCGCGCGCGGTCCCTCATGGCCCAGCGGCGGGCACTGCTCATACCGGAGGGATCCGAATCGTCCCACGACGCCGAGACACCGGATATCGCGGCTATATCTCGTGAGGCCGAACTCCGTTCTGTCCGCGCGCAATTGACCGCGCTGAGCTCCTCTCCCGCAGCACTGTCCTGGGATTGGGTCGCCGGCTTCGTCCTGCCGGCCGACCGGCCCGGTCATGTCGAAGCGTTCCTCGAGCACGTCGGTGAGCGCGCTTTCGCCCTCGGTACCGTTCTGGCGTCACTGGAATCCGGGCAGGACTTCTACTTGGCTTTCGTGACACCGACCGAGTTCGAACAGCTCTCGCGACTTCTCACCGCACACGGGATGAGCGCGGAGAGCATTCGGGATGGCCACTGGGCGCCCCTGGCGAGTGGGTATGTCGACAAATCCGCGACTGACGCGATCAGAGCCTGGGCCGTGGCCAACGGCCACATCATCGATGCGGCAGCCTCCGGAACGGCGATCACGTACATCCAGAGTTCCGAGCCGGACCAACCCGCCTGACGCCATTCGTTCTGCTCCGGCAACCCCTCCAATGGTGTCTCATGTGCATCAGCCAGTGCGGGAAATCTCTCAGCGCGTCAAGGTTCGACTACGCCGACCGGCTCGATGTGTCGGCGTTCGCGAACCGCCGCCGGACCATGGCGAACCCGGAACTCACGACGTCGAGGCCACCGATGATGGCAACCACCACCCCTACCTTGGGCAAAGAAATCACAGGCGTCTCGATATGGCCGGCGAACAACCACAGCGCCAAACCGATAGCCAGCAGTGCGACGCCGATGAGGATCGAAATGACATGGTTGCGCATGCTTCTCCTTCCAGCTGCGGTGATCGGGCCGGCCCGCCGAGCTGTCTTTGCTAGTACGACTGTACTACCATAACCTAGGTGCCCAAACTCATCGACCATGCGCAGCGACAGCAGGAGATCGCCGAGGCGGTCTGGCGGGTGATCCAGCGCGACGGTGTGAGCGCGGTATCGGTCCGGGATGTGGCAGCGGAGGCCGGGATTTCGACCGGGTCCCTGCGCCACGTGTTCGCCAGTAAGGCAGAACTGCTGGCTTATTCGATGCGGCTGGTGCAGAAGCGAGTTCGCGAACGGGCCGAGGCGCACGTGACGATCACCGACCCCTGGGAACGAGCCCTCGCCGTCATCGCCGAGTTTCTCCCGCTCGACGCCAATCGGCGCTGCGAGATGGACGTCAATCTCGCACTGGTCGCCGAAAGTCCGGCCCACCCGCTACTGAAAGAAATCGCACTGGACGCCTACCGGGAACTGCGCGCGGGCTGTGTGACGGTGCTGACCCGACTGGCCGAATACGGGCTGATCAGGCCCGCACTCGACATCGATGCCGAGGCGATCCGGCTGCACGCGCTGATCGACGGAATAGCGCTGCACGCACTGCTCGGCGATGCCGGCGCCGTGCACACGGCCGAATCCGTCATTGTTCAACACCTGCGGAGTCTCGCCTGAAGCCCGAACCCCTGATGATGCAGTGGGGCGACACGTACGCCGCCGACCCCGAGGGCACCCTTCTGGATGTCCGCCGGGCCAGCTGCGGCGCCCCCATCCGGGCAATGGTCGAATGTAGTTACCACCACGAAGCGATCGCCCACGATCAGATCGTGGTCAGCGCGGGAGCATCGGCCCGCGAACGCTAGTCCCGCCCACCATTCGAAGGAAACAGCCATGGCCGAAGATTTCCCGCATCTGGATCTGTCCGCCGACGAGGTACTGACCACCACCCGGTCGGTGCGCAAGCGCCTCGACTTGGAGCGACCCGTGCCACTGGAGGTGGTGACCGACGCGCTCGAGGTGGCGTTGCAGGCGCCGTCGGGCAGCAATACGCAGGGCTGGCATTGGCTCGTGCTGACCGACCCGGAACCGAAGAAGATCGTGGCGGAGTACTACCGCAAGTCCTACTTCGCCTACGCCGAGGCAGGCGCGGCCGCCCGGGCGGCAAAACCGCCGAAAGACCTCGAGACGGCGGAGAAGGTGGCCTCCAGCGCCACCTACCTGGCGGAGATCATGGAACAGGTACCGGCCCTGGTGATCGGAGCCATCCACGTCCCGGGTGGCCAACTCCCGGAAGGGAATCAAGCCGGACTGTGGGGTTCACTGTTGCCGGCAGCGTGGAGTCTGGCATTGGCGCTGCGGGAGCGCGGACTGGGGTCGGCGTGGACGACGTTGCATCTCGAATACGAGCGTGAGGTCGCGCAGGCGTTGGGCATCCCCGCGAACATTCGGCAGGGCGTACTGCTGCCGGTGGCGTATACGAAGGGCACGGAGTTCAAGCCCGCCAAGCGCGCTCCACTCGAAACGGTGCTGCACGTCAACGGGTGGTAGCTATCCCCGAATCCAGGGGCGCCATGCGGGTCAGGCGGTCGCAGATTCGGATCCTGTCAGCCCGACCAGGTCGGGGGCGGTTTCCGCCCCATCTCCACCCTCGGCCGGCGATCGAGTGATCGATCGCCGGGGCACAGGTCACAGGTCCCCGAGGGTGAAGTAGTTCTCCTCCTGCTGGACAAAGTGCAGTCGCAGCACGGCATTCAACCCGTAGAGGCAAGCCAGCAGATCATCCCGCTGACCGAGACCGATCCCGCCATCGGCATCGGCCTGCTCCAGATGCGCGTGCAAACGCCTTGCGAGACGGTCGATTTCGGTATGCGACCGGACCATGGTGGCGGTCGCTTCGGCACCGCCGAGGGGGGCGGCCAGCGCCGGATACAGTTCGCGTTCCTCGGCGTCCTCGTGCGGCAGCAAGGTGTCGGACAAGAAGCTGTCCACGCGGCGCAACGCAGCGTGTGCGGCGTTCAGGTCACCGTCTGCGAGCAGGCCCGCGGTCTCGCGCAGCAGCGCCAGGTCCTCGCGCATGTCGTCGTGCTCCTCCGAAAAGCGTTGCAGCAGTTGGGTGGTGGCCTGAGGTAGCCGCTGGTTCTCCTCTCGTCCGCCGCGCAAGGCGCGCAGCGCGTTGAGGATTACCGCGATGTCGATGACCTCCTGCAGCAGCGCGCCCGCGGCGGGCGGTAGCAGTCCGAAGGCGGCGAAAACCATGGCCACCAACGACATTCCCATTCCGGCGACCGCGCTCTGTGTGGCGATCGCACGGGATCGGCGGGCGATGGTCATGGTGTCGGCGAGGTGGTCGAGGCGGTCGGTGAGGAGAATGACGTCGGCGGCCTCCGAGGCCGCGGTGGAGCCGCGCGCGCCCATCGCCACGCCGACCGTCGCCGCGGCCAGCGCGGGTGCGTCGTTGATGCCGTCGCCGACCATCACGGTCGCGGCGCGCGCGGTTTCGGCGCGCACCCGCCCCACCTTGTCGGCAGGACTCTGCTCGGAGTAGACCTCGTCGATGCCGAGGACCGCGCCGACTTCCTCGGCGGGTTCGCGCCGATCTCCGGTCAACATGACCAGGCGATTCAACCCCGTCTCGCGCAGCCGGCGCAGGGTTCGGGCGGCATCACCGCGGATCGGATCGGTCAGCAGGACAGCGCCGGTCAGCTCGGAGCCGACGGCGACCCAGGCCACGGCCGCACCATCGAGTGCGGCGCGCGTGCGCACCGCGCGGGCCCATCCCGCATCATCGCCGGGCATCCGCAGATTGCCTACTTCGACGACCCGCCCGTCCACGACGGCGCGCACCCCGGTACCCGCTTCCTCGTGCACGTCGGCGGGAACCGAGAGCACCAGATCGCGCTTGCCGGCTTCTTCCACAATCGCTTCGGCGAGCACGTGGGCCGAGAGCTGATCGGCCGAGGCGGCCATACGCAGGACCTCCAGCGGGTCGCCGCCGGGCGCGGTCAGCACCTCGATGCCCGTGGGCCGTCCGGTGGTCAGCGTTCCGGTCTTGTCCATCAGCAAAGTCGTTGCGTGCCCCAGGTTCTCGAGCGCTCCGCCGTCGCGGATCACGACCCCGAGCCGGGAGGCGCGCGAAAGTCCCGACACGATCGCCACGGGCACGGCCAGCAGCAGCGGGCACGGTGTCGCCACCACCAGCACTGCGACCGCTCGGACCGCGGACCCGCTGAACACCCAGGCCGCCCCGGCCACCACGAGTGCCAGCGGCAGGAACCAGCCGGCGATCCGATCGGCGACGCGGACCATCGGCGCGCGTTCGGAAGCGGCGTTCTGGGCCAGTGCCACGATGCCGGCGTAGGTGCTGTCCTGTGCGCTGGCGCGTGCCCGCAGCTCGAAAGCCGTTCCCGCATTGACGATTCCGCTGCGCAGCAGTTCGCCGTGCCCCCGGGTGACGGTGAGCGGCTCGCCGGTGAGCGCGGATTCGTCGAGTTCGGCGTTATCGGCGCTGAGCCAGCCGTCGACCGGCACGACCTCGCCAGGACCGACGAGCAGGATGTCGCCCGCGGCCACCGCATCCAGCGGCACCACCTCGATGCTCTCGCCGAGGCGACGGCGGGCGGTGCGCGGCGCCCGATCCAGCAGCACGCGCAGATCCTTGGCGGCGCGCCGTTCAGCTGCCGCGTCCAGCGCCGCACCGGTTGCGAGCATGACGCCGATCAGCGCGCCGGCCAGGTACTCCCCGACCAGCAGGGTGCCGATCAGCGCCAGCCACGCGATCATGTCGACGCCGAGCCGGCCCTTGCGCAGCGCCGCCACCACTTCCTCCGTCGCGGCCAGCCACGCGATGACGGTGCCGGTGATCCAGAAGACGTCGGCCGCCTTGTGCGCCCCGATCAGCCACATCAGCCCACCGAGTCCGAGCGCCAGCAGGCAGTTGGTCAGCAGGACAGCGGTTTTCGCTCGCCGCAGCCGGTCCCGTATCCGCCGGAGCCGTCCGGATGTGTTGCCCGCCATGTCGATCGTGCCCGGGCTCACTGTGGCGGAGGGACGACGACAATCGGACACTGCGCCCGGTCGAGCAGTGAACTGCTGGTCGAACCCAGCAGCAGCCGGGCGAACCCACCACGACCGCGGCTGCCGACCACGATCAGCTGGGCCGATTCCGACCTGGACAGCAGCTCGTCCTGGGGCGCGTTCTCGGACAGCTCGGGTTCCACGGTCACTCGCGGATACTCTTCCCGCCACCCTGCCAGTCGCTCGGACAACAGCGCCCGTGCCTGCGCGCCGGAATCGATGGCCTCGTCCGCGGATTGGAGCAATCGCGCGAACTTCCCGGCGAACGGGTCCGACCAGCAGTGCACGGCGACCAGTGCGGCGTTGCGCGAGGCCGCGACATCGAAGGCGACGGCCGTCGCGGCCTCGCTGACCGGGCTTCCGTCGACGCCGACGACGACCGGCCCGTCGACAGTGGGTCCGTTACGGCCTCCGCGTACCACCGCGACCGGGCCCTGCGCACGACTGGCCACCGAGAGCAGTACCGACCCGAGCCGCCCGAGACCGAGCCGGTCCTCGGGACCGCCGAGCACCACCAGGTAGGCACTGCGGGAATGCTCGATCAGCAACTCGACGGGATCTCCGGGCTCGATCTCGTGCCGGATCCGAAGTTCCGGGTCTACTTTGCGCGCGTGCGCTGTCGCTTCGGCCATGGCCTGTTCCGCCATGTCATAGACCGCTTCACGCAGCCATCGCGGCCGCGTCTTCGGTGGCCCATAGAGGGCGTCGAGGTTCAACCCACGGACGAGCAGCAATTCGCGGTTTCGCCGGGCGGCGACCTCGGCTGCCCACCGCGCCGCCAGATTCCCGGCCGGGCTTCCGTCGACCCCTACCACCACACTCGCCGAGGCCGGCGTGTGCGCCGCGCTGCCATCATCGTGGATCAACTGGTCCATCCCTTCGCTGACGTCGCCAGGGCACGCCTCGCCCGGATCAGAGGAGATCGACCGCGCCCGAGAGCGCGTATCGAAGCGCCTGTTCCATCTCGTCGAAATGCGCCTGACCACAGATCAGAGGCGGCGCCAGCTGAATGACGGGCTCGGCTCGATCGTCGGCGCGGCAGTGCAGCCCGGCTTCGAACAGCGCCTTGGAGATGTGGTCCTTCAGGACGCGCGTGGCCTGCTCGTCGGTGAACCGCGCCTTGCCGGCTCGGTCCTGCACCAGCTCGATGGCCCAGAAGTATCCGGCACCGCGCACCTCACCGACGATCGGCAGGTCGTAGAGCTTTTCGAGCGTCGAACGGAATGCCGCCTCGTGGCCGCGGACACGGCCGTAAAGATCCTCGTTTCCGATGACGTCGAGGTTGGCCATGGCCACCGCGCAGCCGACCGGGTGCCCGCCGTAGGTGGAGCCGTGCATGAAAGTCGCACCGCGGGAGAAGGGTTCGAAGATTCGATCACTGACCAGCACTGCGCCCAGCGGCGCGTAGCCCGAGGTGAGACCCTTGGCCGTGGTGATGATGTCGGGCTGGTAGCCGAACTTCTGGGCGCCGAACTCGTATCCGAGCCGGCCGAAGGCACAGATCACCTCGTCGGAGACGAGCAGCACGTCGTGGCGGTCACAGATCTCCCGGACGCGCTGGAAATACCCCGGCGGTGGCACGAAGCAGCCACCGGTGTTCTGAACCGGTTCGAGAAACACCGCGGCCACCGATTCGGGGCCTTCGAACAGGATCGCTTCCTCGATCCGGTCAGCCGCCCACAGTCCGTAGGCTGCGTAGTCGTCGGCGTGCTCGGTGGCCCGGTAGAAATTGGTATTGGGCACGCGCTGGGTGCTCGGTATCAGTGGCTCGAATTGCGTTTTGGCACCGGGGATTCCCGTGATGGACAGAGCACCCATGGAGGTGCCGTGATACGCCATGGACCGGCTGATCACTTTGTGTTTCGTCGCCTTACCGGTCAGCTTGAAGAATTGGCGGATCAGCTTCCACGCGGTCTCCACCGCCTCACCGCCGCTGACCGTGAAGAACACCCGATTGATGTCGCCGGGCGCTGCTGCCGCGAGTCGCTCGGCCAGTGCCAGCGCGGGCGGCGTCGCGTATCCCCACAGCGGGAAATAGGCGAGCTCGCGGGTCTGCCGGGTGGCGGCTTCGATCAGCTCCGCACGTCCGTGCCCGACCTGGACCGCGAACAGGCCCGCCAGGCCGTCGAGGTAGCGCCGGCCGGTTTGGTCATAGATGTAGGCGCCTTCACCACGGACGATGACCGGGACCTCATTCTCGCTCCCGGCTCCTTGCGGGGTGAAGTGCATCCATAGGTTGTCACGCACGATGCGCGCTGCCTCCGAGGCGGACATCGACCGAGCGCTCGCGGACATGCTCTCCTCCTGAGTTCTCATCGCACCGCCGCAGCGATCGCAGTGCCGGGTCACCGGGGCACGGATATTCACAGTTCAGCAACCATGCGATGCGAGCCTAAGCAGCCGAATCGGCGGCTGTCCAGCACGGACAAAGGCGGCCCTGCCTCCCGAAATCGGCTTCCGAGCAGGCCCGACCAACGCGCTCGGAGAATTATCGCAATCGAATAGCAACCAATCACGAGTCGATCGTTACCCGGTGAACGGCGCGAAGAATCGAGACGCAGATTCGTCACCGGTTGTCGGCGACAGCGAGCTTGTCCAGGGCAGCGGCGGCGAAGGAACGGCCGGCCGCGATGATCGGCGCGGCGCGATGGAAATCCATCGTGCCGCAGATGTTCAGGGGAATTTCGATGACGAGGTCTGGCGGGTGCGCGGCCAGACGCGTACGAGTCAGCGCCGCCAGCATCAAGTCGATGGCGCGTTGTGCCACGTCGATGGCGCCGACACCGGCGAGGGGGTGCACTTCGGCGGGCGAGCGAGCATGGCGATGCGCGGGCATGCGCCACCACTGACCGAGCCAGGTGGCCGGTGGCGGTTCGCGGTCGTAGGCCGGGTCCGGAGCGGCGGTGAGATCCACGCCGATGATCATGTCCGCGGGGCCGAGCGCCATGGTGGCCACGACGGGTAGCGGGTCCAAGACGCCCCCGTCGACGAGAACGCGGCCGTCGATGAGCACCGGGGTGATGAAGCCGGGGATGGCGATAGAGGCCCGGATCGCCGAATCGAGATCACCGTCCTGGAACCAGATCGAACGCCCCGCGCCGAGATCGGTGGCGACGGCGACATACGGAATATCGAGGTCTTCGATCCGGACGGAGCCCAGTAGTTCGCGAATTCGGTCGAGCACCTTGGTCGCGCGGATCACGCCGGGTTCGGTGAGCGCCGGATCGAGCAGACGAACGACTTCGAACTGCCCGAGAGTGGTTGCCCACTCGGCGAATTCGTCCAGCCGACCGGCCGCGAGCAAGCCGCCGACCAGGGCGCCCATCGAGGAACCCGCGACCCCGACGATCTCGTATCCCCGGTCCCGCAGTTCGGCGATCACGCCGATGTGGGCATAGCCGCGCGCACCGCCGCTCCCCAGCGCGAGCTTGACACGCTTACTAGTCGCCATCTCGGCCTCCTGCGGATGATCCGGATCGGTTTTCCACAGTTGTTGCTCCGAGTCCCGATCTTATCGAAGACTGCGTGTCGAGTACGGGGTTCGAAAATTCACTGGGATCGTGACCGATATGAATTCCGGCTCACCGCTCCCAGCCGCCGCAGCGGCGGTATTCGCCGCGGACTTCGAATGGTTCCGTCACGACTGGCTGACCGGTCTGTCCGACATCGTCTATCTCTGGATCGTCGCGCCACTGCTCATCGCCGCGGGCGCGTACTTCACCATCCGCACCTGCGGCGTTCAATTCCGTCGATTCCTCGCTGCCGCGCGTCTTTCGATGCATACCGGACTCTTCGCCGACGACAACGATTCGGCCCGCGACGACGCCCAGACCATTTCGGGCTTCGCCGCATTCTGTGTCGGATTGGCCGCCCGCACCGGCACCGGAAACATTGCCGGGATGGCGGTCGCGCTCGTAGTGGGCGGGCCCGGGGCGATTCTGTGGATGTGGGTGGTCGCCGCGCTGAGCATGGCGTGCTCGGTGGTCGAGAATACGCTCGCGCAAATCTACAAGGAACCGCTCGCCGACGGTTCCTTCCGCGGCGGTCCGGCCTTCTACCTGCAGAAGGGCCTCGGAACGGCACGGGTGGCGCGCGTCTTCGCCGTGCTGTTCCTCCTCGCGGTCGGCTTTGCGTTCGTCATGGTGCAGGCGAACACGATTACCGATGCGATCAGTGGTGCCACCCAGGTGGACGCCCGGGCGGTAGCGGTGCCCATGGCCGCGTGCACCGCGTGGATCATCTTTCGCGGCGCCAGTCACGCCAGCCGCTTCCTGGGCACCATAACCCCGTGGGTGGCCGGGGCATACATCGTTTTCGGCCTGACCGTCCTGTTCATCAATATCGGGCAGTTGCCGGACGTGCTGCGCGTGATCGTGGAATCGGCGTTCGGTGTCGGCCCGATGGCCGCGGGCTTGGCGGGCGGCATGATGATCGCGGTTACTACCGGTGCACGCCGTGGATTGTTCTCCAACGAAGCGGGAATGGGGATGTCACCCAACGCCGCAGGCAGCGCCACGGGCCCTCATCCTGCCGATCAGGGATTCGTGCAAGCGTTCGGTGTCTTCATCTCCACCTACGTCATCTGCACCCTGTCGGCGCTGGTTATCCTCCTTGCCGCAGGTGCGGCCTACACGCCCGGGCAGGAGGGCGGTCTGAACGGGGCGCAGTTGGTCGGGGTCGCGGCCGGTAACCAATTCGGCGCGGCCGGTGAGGTTTTCATCGTGCTGGCGCTGTTCCTGTTCGGATACCAGTCGATCATCGCCAATTACACGATGTGCGAAGGCAATATCACCAATATTTTCGGATGGGGCGCGCGTCGGCTGTTCGCATTTCGCGCTCTTCTCATCACGGCGATTCTGACCGGGTCCGTCCTGACACTGGAAACAGTGTGGGCGGTCGGTGACATATTCGTGGCCGCGATGGCGGTCATCAACTTGACAGCGATCGTTGCGCTGTTCTCCCGAGCCCGCGTAGTGATTGCCGACTGGGATACCCAGTGCCGCGCGAAACAGCGGCCGATTTTTCACGAAAGCACTCTGCCACAGCCCGTTCCCGGTGGGGTCTGGAGCGTGCCGGGCGGACACAATCCCCTGCGCAAGAGCCCTGCGAGCTGACCTCGACCTGGGAGCGGCGACGCACGACAACCTGCCGTTGTCGTGGTCAGCGAGAATTTCCCGTGCGGATTCGGCGGCGAACGGCGACACTGATCGCACCGGGCCCGAATCATGGTCCGCTGGGGAGCGAGGGTCGAATGCGTACTGCGGCAGTGATATCGGCGGCGCTGTTGGTGCTGCTCACCGTCGGATGTGGCGTTGTGGAGGAGGCGGGCAAGTCTGCCGTGCAGAAAGGTGATTGCCTGACCCAGGAGGGTACCGAGTTCAAGAAGGTCGACTGCGGGGGCGCGGCCTACGTGGTGGTCGGGCGGGCCGGAACGGGGCAGCCGCAGAAGGGGTGCATCGACGTGGCGGGCACCCAGTACGTCTACTACGAGGACGGCAGCGACGTCTGCGTCGGAACCAAGGGCGCCGACCATGCCTCCGCGGTGAACGTCGCTCAGGTCGGCGAGTGCCTGACCGAGGCCAGTGGCGACCCGAAGCGGGTGGAATGCACGGATCCGACGGCCCGGTACCGAATATTGGCCCGCGAGACCGCGAGCACCATCGGCCCGGACATGGCGTGCCAGAAGGTGTCCGGGACCGAGCGGAGCTACACCTTTCTCTTGAAAACCACCGCGGGGATCGGCAAAGGGTTGGGCTCGGATATCGCATTCTGCTTGGCGGGCAAGGACACTGACACCTCGAAGACCGTCGACAACGCCAAGAAGGGAAGTTGCTTGCAGAAAACCGGGAGCAACACCATGACGATTGTCGACTGCGCCAGCCCGGAAGCCGACTACAAGGTGCTGCTTTCCGGCATGGACCAGAGCTGGTGCAATCCCGTGTCCGGTGTGATCGCCACCTACAGCTTCAAACGCCCGGGCGAAATCTTCACCACCTACCTCTGCCTGGGCTCGCCTCGCTGAGCAGCGATCCCACGTCAGCGCGGGAGCTTCGGCCGGCCGGTGCTGGATAGGACCGGGACGCGCCGGTCGCGAAATCGCGCAACCTTGCGAGTTCGCGGCTCCTCGCGGACAGCCACGAGGGTGGCGCTACATCGCGGCTTGGAGGGAGTCCATCTCCGCGCGCAGGGCGGCGATCTCGGCGGCCAGCTGCGCGCGGAGGTGTTCTCGTTCGTGCAGGCTCGCCCGCATGCTCTCGATGGTGTCGTCCATGCCCGCGAGCTTGCGGTCCGCGCCGGTGAGGTGCCACTCGATGACGGCCCGCCGGTCCACGGAAACGCTGGCGGTGCTGACCCAGTTCAAGGCGTAGTCGAGCCAATTCGGGGCCTTGGGCATTTTCTCGGTGTCCCAACCGCGACGGTTCGCGAGCTTGGTGGACAGGATGCGATCCCCGCCCGCGTCCATCATTCGGACTTCGCCGAGTTTGCCGACACTGGTCACCATCGCAGCGAACCGGTAGCAGCCCGCCAGGTGCATGCGCAGTTCGGCGGTGCCGCGGCCGTCGACATCCAGGTCGCCCAGCCATGGCCCGTCTGCTACCTCGAGGATCGCTTCCAAGACGCTGGTCTGGCCTGCCCCACCGCGCAGCCGCGTCGTCCGAGTGCGCAGGTCCTCAGGTGTGGCAGCCATCTGATCCCAATGCATCCCACGTCACTCCACATCTACCCGGCATACGAACAGCAACCCTACGAAGATAGCGACACAGTCGGGCACAGCCCAATTCCGCCGCACCCACGGCGTGGTCGATCCGCCCACCACCCTGGCGGGCTGCTGCAGCATCCACCGACAACCTAGTCGGGACCTTCAGGCCACATATCCCTGCTCGGATCGGAGCGTACGCGGCGGTTCCCGCCGGTGAGACGATCGCGGCGATCGGTATCACGCGATCGAACCGCTCCCGGTGCCCGCGGAGACCAACTCACCGAGTATCCAGTGGAATCCGCCGGATGCCTGCGGCGCACCACGAAGCCGCAGGACATCACCGACAGGTCAGCGGGTGCGCGGATCCCGCAGCGCCGCCATCGCTTCCATGAGCGAGGAGTGAACGGCGGTCAACTCCGGTGTCGCGAACGACTCCCAGGACTGGTCCTCCCCGGCGGACTCGGCCTGCCCCCAGTCACTTTCGCCGGTGCCGTCCGCCGATTCCTCTTCCCAGGACGCGTTGCCCGGGTTGTGCTTGTACACCCACCACAGGTGGCCGAACGGGTCGGCGAAGCGGGAGAGCACGTCGCCCCAGAAATCTGTCGGCTCGGTCACGATCCGCGCACCCCGCGCGGCGGCCCGTTTCAACGTGGCGGATGGATCGTCGACGTAGACGCGGACGAAGGACGGCATATACGGCCAGTCCGGTTTGCGATCGGCGATCGTCACCGTCGAATCGCCGATCCGCAGTTCGGAATGCAGGATCAGGCCGTCGGTATCGGCGGTCCGCGTGCCGGGGACCTCGATCGCCCCGAACACATCGACGAGGAAGTCGAGCAGACCTGCGGCATCGTCGGTCCAGATGAAGGGATCTACCGTCGCGGATCCGGCGGGCGCGGCGGGGACGGCGGGAGTGGTGGACATTCTGTCTCCTTAAGTTGGTGGCCCCCAGCTTCGCCGTAGTTGCGGACAGTATGTGGCCACAAGTGCGCCTAGTCTCGAAGTGTGTCCACCAGCACCCGCACCCTGGCACTTCTCGGTCTCCTGCAAAGCCGTCGCCATTGGTCGGCCGGCGAGCTGGCCCGCCGGCTCGAGGTCAGTGAACGAACCGTCCGGCGTGATGTGCTCGGTCTCCAGCGGATCGGCTATCCGATCGTCACGACGCGCGGAACCGGCGGCGGCTATCAGCTCAGCGCAGGTGCGTGCCTGCCGCCACTGGTGCTGGGCGAGGAGGAGGCCGCCGCGACGGTGCTGGGGCTCAAAGAGATCGCCACCGGCGTCCATCCTGCCTCCGCGGAAGCCGCCATGAGCGCCATGGCGAAGATCGTCCAGGTCCTTCCCGCCGGGATCCGCCGCCGGATCGATAGTCTCCGTACCGTCGCGACCCCCGTCGGCGAGGGGTACAACCGAGCCGGGATCGACGATGTCACCGCACTGACCACGCTCGCACTCGCCTGCCGGGACGCCGACACCGTCTCGTACTCCTACCGTGGCGGCGCCACGTCACATCGCACCGTGCAACCGCATCGGATCGTCAATGTCGACGCCCGCCTCTACCTGGTGGCCTGGGATCTCGATCGCGCAGACTGGCGAACTTTCCGCATCGACCGCATCACGCAGCCATGCCGCACCGGCACCCGATTCGCACCGCGCCGACTGCCCGGCAGCGATCCGGTGGAATACGTCCGGGACCGGATCGGCTCGATGCCGTCACGATACCGGGTCCACGCCACCATCGAGGCTCCCGTCGAACGAGTCAGAGCCGAGATCGCCCGCTACGGCACCGTCACCGCCATCGACTCCGGGGCGTGCGAGGTCCACATCGCCGCGGAATCCCTGGACTGGGCGGCATTCTGCCTCGTCTCCATCGGAGCGCCTTTCCTCGTGCACGGGCCACCCGAAGCCATCGATCTCATGCGGGATTGGGGGTCCAGGCTCCGCACCGCCACATCGACCACCGGAAACGGAGTCGGCTGACACGGCCCGATCGACATCCTGCCCGCCCGAGTCGCGGGAGCGGTGTGTTTGCTGGCGAACGGGTCCGGGTAGCGCTGTGATGTAACCGTAATTCGGCGAAGGTGAGGTGATCGGCGATGACGACACTCGAACAGCACTCTCGCGAAAGCGACAGCGCGGCTCTGGAATTCGACCTCGACCTGACATTCGACCACGAGATCCGCCAGGGCGTGCGCGAGTTGCTGGCGGCCGAGGACAACGCCGTGGTCAACGATGCGGTGTTGTGTACCGACGAGTTGGTGACCAATGCGCGACGGCACGGGGATCCCCCGCGTAGTTGCCGGATTTTCCGGCGCAGCGGCCCTGACCGGCTGCGGATCGAGGTCGAGGACACCGGGGCCGCCACACCGCGAGTGCGGGCGTCCGATGATCACGGCGGACGTGGCCTGCTGCTGCTGGACCGGCTGGCGCTGACATGGGGAGTGCTGACCGGCCCGGAATTCAAAACGGTCTGGGCAGAGTTGGCGCTGAGCCCGTCGGCCGTGCCCACGAGCGCGTGACCGCAGCCCGAAGTCGCGAACTCCGACTTCTGGCCGGTGCCTGCGGAATTCATCGCGAGGCGAGCCTGTTCGCGCCCGAGCCCGATCACGGACCCGGGCCGGTCGCCGCAGTAAGCACCGGTCCGGCGCTGCGGGGGCTGGAGTGACCTACAGGTTCGACGAACGAATCCGCCTGGTCGGGGGATCGAACCGCCGGCCCGAGCCCGCGCTCCTGAATCCGAGAACCGCGCCGCCGATGAGCAGCAAGGCTGCGAGGATGCCCAGGATGATCGGCAGGGTCTTGCCGAACAGGCTGAGCTTGTCCAAGCTCTCCCGGGTGACGGCCATCTGGGCCTCGATGGTCTCCTCGTCGAAGACGAGGTGCGACTTCAGAATGTCGACGTCGACCTGGCCCGCGCTGCGACCGTAGTACATATGGATCTTCTCGCCGCCCTTGAGGATGGCGCCGGTCTTCGGCTCCACCCACACGTCGCGGGTGTTGGTGTAGAAGCGGGTCATGGTGACCGGCTCGGTGCCCTCGAGGCCCCACTTGGCGGCGGGCAGCGCGAGCTGGTGGGCCGGGTGCTTGACGACGTCCCACATGTTCGTCACCGGGATGGTCTGCCGGAAGTGATACACCGGCACTCCGTTGATCTCCGACTCCTCGACGAAGTCGATGTCGTGGGTGGCGCGGGCGTTGAGGTCGAAGTACGGGTACGTCTTCTTCTCGGTCCCGATCGGGAAGCGGTACTGCAGGCCGCGGCGCTGCTGCTCGGTGGGGATCTCGGCGCCCGATTTCGGGTCCTGAGCCACGGCGATCGAACCATTGGGCGAGGCATCGATCGGCGCGCCGGTGACGCGGTCGATGGTGACGCGGTCGACCGAGGCGGTGAGCAGACCGTCCTTGGGGTCCTGGTCGTCGCGACGCAGCGTCTGGCCGGCCTGGAGGGTCATCTCGTCGGCGTCCGAGGGTTCCTCGATCGTCAGGAAACGCTGCGACACGAGCGGCACATTGGTGTTCACCTTGGCGGCCCCCTCGGGGGCGGTGAGCGACTTCGCTTCGAGCACAAGGCTTTCCTCGCCCGGAACGCTCTTGGCGATGGTGGTGACGCGCAGGTCGAGCGGGGTCTTGGCCACCTTGCCGACCGTGTAGGTGGGGATCATGACGGCGGCCGCGAGCAGCAGCGCGCCGAGTCCGACGAGGAGGCAGGCGATGAGCCTGCGCACGTTGCTCATCGCGCGCCGTACTGCACGCTGCCGAGCAGCGACGAGCCCGGATCACCGGACTCGGAGCCGGTGGGTGCCGGGATCGAATTCTGTTGCGCGCCCGCGGTGATGCCGAGAACGGCAATCACCCCGAGGACCGCGCCGGCGAGGCCGCTGACCAAGCCGGGAACGGCAATCTTCATAGATCGAACTCCAATTGCGTGGTGCGAAAGTCAGCCGACGGAGAAGAACCCGAGGGTCGGGGCGAACGAACAGGTGCGGTCACCGTCGGCGGCGGCCGTGGTGAGCGAGCCGGTGATCACGGCCGCGACCCGGCCGGGGCCGGTGTCGGCGATCGCGGACAGGGTGACCGGGCCGTCGGAGTTGATGCCTGCCGCGTTCGTGAGCGGCTGGGTGCCCGTGCGCCGGTTGTCGAGGTTGACCCACTGCACCGTCAGCGGCCGATTCTGCACGGCGGTAGCGCTTTTCGTGCCGAGCGCGGTGAACACGAAGCCGGTCTGACCCCCGGCCGGCCCAGGCGGGGGCAGCTCGGCCGGGCCGGGGACCGCCAGCGCGGTGCCGACGGAATCCGAGGTCGGGCCGACGCAGCCCTTACCGAGGGTCGGATAAAGAAACTGCGCGATGCGCGGGCCGTCCGACGGGGGCAGGTCCGGTCCGCCGCCGCCGCTGCCGTCGAGAAAAGTGATCGCCTTCTCGAGGGTGGCCTTGACCTGCGCTGGGATGCCGGGCGTTGCCAGCAGCACACGGACTTGGGCCAGGATCGCAGCCTGTCCACCGTCGGCGATCGGGCGAGGCGCGGAAACGACGCCTACGACCGTCGGCGCCAGCGCCGCGAGCGCGTCCGAGGGGACGTTCTCGGCGATGGCCGGGACACCCGGCCGCGGCGCGGCAGACTGAGGCGCAGCCATCGTGGGCGTGGATGCCACGATGGCCGCCCCCGCCGCTAGTACGAGGGCAGGCAATGCGGTTCGCGATGCTCGAGTGCTCAGCACTGGTCGGCCATCCTTTGTTCGCTGGGTAGATGAAGCGACCCGAAAAGGTCAGTGTTATCTCGAGTTTCGTCTAATGATGTCCCGGGCCACTGCCGACGTGCTTCGTCCGCCAAGTAATGTCGTGGCCGCCGTGATCTCGATCAGCCTCGCCACCACCGAAAACGTTCCTTCGGTGACAGATAGATGCTGCATTCCAGCGACCCCGGCTCGGGACGAGCCAATAACACCATGCCATCGCGTATGGGCATCGCCATCCGGACGATTTTTGATTAAACATCAACCGCTACAACCAACTTCGTAGAAGTCTACAATTCACGATGACCACATGCGTGCGATAGTCCCTCGGTGCACCCCAAACACCTGCCATCATTCAACTCGCCAGCGATTCCCCCAGAGTTGCGTCCGTACTTGGAGGAACTCGTTCAACGCACACGCACTATCTGCGGCCCCCGTCTCCGCAGCGTTTTCGCGGTCGGGTCCATCGCGCTCGGCGATTATCGGCACGGGCGCAGCGACATCGACGTGAACGTGGTCGTCGATTCGTCGCTGCCCAGCGGCGCGGTGCACGAACTGGCCGAGTCGCTGTCGCACAGTGCATTGCGTTGCCCCGCCGCAGGTTTGGAACTTGTCGTGTACGACTCGGCATTTGTCGAGCAGGCTTCCGACCAAGCTGGGTACCTGCTGGATCTCAATACCGGACCATTGCTGCCGGAGAAGGTTGGCTTCGATCCGGCGGCGTCCCCCGCTTTCTGGTACGTCATCGATCGCTCCATCGCGTACCAGGCCGGGCGTGTCCTTTACGGGCGTCCCGTGCGCCAGGTGCTCACCGCACCCTCTCGACGTCAACTCACCGCGGCGATACTGGACTCGGTACGCGAGCACGCCACCGGCGTCGGCCATCTGACCGACAACCGAGTTCTCAACGGCTGCCGCGCTGTCGCCTACTGCCGCACCGGCCGGTGGGCAGCCAAACGTGCTTCTGCACAGATGATCTCGGAATCGGAGCCGCGGTTTCGGTCACTCATCGAAGCCGCGGTGCGCAGTTTCGAGCGTCCACGCGGGGCTGCGTTGGCGCTGCCGGCAGCGGACGTCGGAGCGTTCTCGGCATGGGTCCGCGAACGGGTCGAGGAAGCCGCCTGACATGACGAGGACCGTCTAGCGTGTTGGCGTGAGTGTGTATCAGGATCCTGTGGACGGCAGCGAATATCGCTTGGCTGAGCCGCGGTGGCGGTCCGAATCCGGTCGTCCGCTGTGGATCGCCCCGGGACCGGGAATCGGCCGATCCGATATCGATGTCTCCGTTCGATCGGTGTGGCGGTACCGCGCGGCACTGCCGGTCGCCGTGTCGGATCCGATCTCGCTCGGCGAGGGGTGGACGCCGCTGCGCGAGCAGGAGTGGGACGGCGGGCGGCCGCTGTTCAAGATGGACTTCTTGAATCCGACAGGCAGTTTCAAGGACCGCGGCACGAGCGTGATGCTGTCCTACCTGCGAAATTGCGGAATCCGGTCGGTGCTGGAGGACAGCTCCGGCAATGGCGGCTCCTCGGTCGCGGGATACGGGGCCGCGGGCGGTCTGCGGGTGAAGATCTTCGCCCCCGCGTCCACCTCGCCGGCGAAGATCGCGCAGGTGCGCGCCTATGGCGCGGAGTTGCAGTTGGTGGAAGGTTTGCGCGAGGAGTCACAGAACGAGGCGATCCGTCAGGCCGAGGGAGAGGCGTTCTACGCCAGCCACAACTGGCAGTCGTTCTTCCTTCAGGGCACCAAGACTCTCGCCTATGAATTGTGGGAGGACCTCGGGTTTCGCGCTCCCGACAACGTGATAGTCCCGGTCGGCGCGGGCAGCAGCCTGCTGGGATGCTGGCTGGGATTCCGTGAACTGCTGCACGCGGGGCAGATCGAGCGCATACCGCGCCTGTTCGCGGCCCAGCCGCTGAACTGCTCGCCGGTGGACGCGAGCTTCACCGCGGGTACGGACGGGCCGGTCGAACGCCCGGTGTCGCCGACGATCGCCCAGGGCACTTCGATCGCCCGTCCGTTGCGGTTGCCGCAGATGCTCGCGGCGCTGCGGGACAGCGGTGGCGCGACGGCCGCGATCGCCGAGGAAGACATCGTGCACGCGCTGGACAGGCTGTGCTCGACCGGCCTGTTCGTCGAGCCGACCAGTGCCTGCGCGGCCGCAGCCTACTCGGCCCTGTTGTCGTCGGGGCACATCACGCGGGCGCAGGAGACCGTGGTCCTTCTCACCGGCTCGGGTTTGAAGGCAGCGCCCGAGGTGGCCGATCTGCTGGGCGGGATGGCATCGAACGGCTGACCGGCCTCAGCCCGCGCGCACAGCGCTCTCCCCCACCACCGAGGGCCTGCTCGGAGGGGTCCGCGCGCACTCGTTTGCCCGAAAACGCCGCGGGTATGGCCGATGCGAGACCCACCGACCGAGGAGCGCGCATGCCCAAGTCAGGATCGGATCCGCATCTGAAGGATCAGGAGCTCTACGAGGATCTCCGCGAACAGGGTGATTCCAAGGAGAAGGCAGCCCGGATCTCCAACGCCGCGGCGGCCGAGGGACGTGACGCGGTCGGCAAGCGCGGCGGACGCGCGGGCAGCTACGAGGACCACACCGTCGAAGAACTTCGCGATCGCGCCAAGGAACTCGGCCTGCACGGCTATTCCGACAAGACGAAAGACGAATTGATCGATCTGCTCCGCAACCACTGACTCGCCGCCGGCCGGCTCAGGAGGGCTCCGGCGACCAGAACCCGCAACGCCGCTCACCTCGCGCGGCTGCTGAAGGCCGGGCATACCCAGCCGGTCCCGGCATGCGATGAAGGGCAGGGTGGATGGCATATCCGGACGAAACAGTCTGGCCCACTATCGAACGCTGGCATCGGGACGGTGCGGCGGTCGCCTTGGTGCGGGTGGTCGCGAGGTCGGGCTCCGCCCCGCGTGCGCTCGGCGCGGCGATGGCGGTTTCGCAGTCCGGACAGGTGGTCGGCAGCGTCTCCGGGGGTTGCGTCGAGGGCGACATCTTCGCGGTGGCGCAGCAGGTGCTCGACTCCGGAATTCCGGTCACCTGCACCTACGGCACCAGTCCAGATCCGATAGCGCCCGGCCTGCCGTGCGGGGGCACGGTCGAGGTGTTCATCGAGCCGGTCGATTCGTCGTTGATCGCGATCCTGCCCGCGTTGGCGGCCGCGCTGCGCGACGGCGAGCCGGTGGCGCTCGTCTCGGTCATGGCGGCGGCCGCGACCAGCCGCCATCTGCTGGTCGCACCGCACCGCTCTCACGGCTCGCTGGGCGACGCCCACCTGGATCACGCGGCGCTGGACGACGTGCGCGGGCTGCTGGCCCACGGAACTACCCGGGTGCTGCATCTGGGTTGCGCGGGCGAGCGCCGCCACGACGAATTAGCAGTATTCGTACACTCTTTCGCCGCTCCCCCGAGGATGCTGGTCTTCGGCGCCAACGATTTCGCGGCTGCGCTGACGAAGGTCGGAAAGTTCCTCGGCTATCGCGTCACCCTGTGTGATGCCCGGCCGGCGTTCGCCACGGCGGATGGTTTCCCCGACGCCGACGAGGTCGTCGTGCGCTGGCCCCACGAGTACCTCGCCGAGACGCCGGTGGCCGCCTCCACCGTGATCTGCGTGCTCACCCACGATCCGAAATTCGACGTGCCGGTGCTGGAGGTCGCGCTGCGCACCGACGCCGGTTACGTCGGCGTGATGGGCAGCCGCAGCACCCATCACGATCGACTGGCCCGATTACGCGCCACCGCGCTGACCGAGGAGCAACTGGCGCGCCTGGCAAGCCCGGTCGGGCTGGACTTGGGCGCGCGCACGCCCGAAGAAACGGCAGTGTCGATCGCGGCGGAGATCATCGCCGGACGCTGGGGCGGAACCGGCGCGCGGCTGAGCGAGCTCGACGCACCGATCCACCATGGATGACCGAGCCGGGGGGCGACCGGAGTGGTCCTCGCCGCACACGCTTCGGCGGCCCCAAAGCGCTCGACGGTCCCTGTGATGTGGACACTCCCCAGGATCGCGCCTGCCAGGTTCGACCATCGGTTGCCGGGTACACACCGCAAATGGATGCCACCGGAACCCAGACCGAGATCAGCCTCGAAGTCGACGGTGAGCGGCGTTCTCTCCGGGTCGACAACCGCACCACCCTGCTGGACGCGCTGCGCGAACACCTCGGTGTGACCTCGCCGAAAAAGGGCTGCGATCACGGGCAATGCGGCTCGTGCACCGTGCTGCTCGACGGCCGCCGCGCCACCAGCTGCCTCACCTTCGCCGTCGCCCAGGACGGCGCCCGGGTCGTCACTGCGGCCGGTCTGGCCGACGGCGCGCAGTTGCATCCGATGCAACAATCGTTCCTCGACAACGACGGCCTGCAATGCGGCTATTGCACGCCCGGCCAGGTGTGTTCGGCGGTCGGGATGCTCGAGGAGCTCGCGTCCGGCCACCCCAGCCACGTCACCGCGGACCTCGACGCGGACCCGGAGCCGACCGACGACGAGATCCGGGAGCGGATGAGCGGCAACCTGTGCCGCTGCGCCGCCTACCCCAACATCCTCGCCGCCATCCGGCAGGCGGTGACGTCATGATCCCGTTCGAATATCACCGCGCCACCAGCGCACGCGACGCGGTCGCCACCGTGACCGCCCGGCCGGATGCCGCGTATCTGGGCGGCGGCACCAACCTCGTCGATCACATGAAGCTCGGAATCGCGACCCCGCGGCTGCTGGTGGACGTCAGCCGCCTTCCCCTCACCGATATCGAAGAGCTCCCGGACGGTGGTCTGCGCATCGGCGCGGGCGTGCGCAACAGCGACCTCGCCGCGCACCCGCAGATCCGCTCCCGTTATCCCGCGCTGTCGCGCGCGCTGCTCGCCGGAGCGTCCGGGCAATTGCGCAACCTGGCCACCACGGGCGGCAATCTGCTGCAACGCACGCGGTGCCCGTACTTCCAGGACATCACCACGCCCTGCAACAAACGCGCGCCCGGCACCGGCTGCTCCGCGCTCGGCGGCTATCTGCGCTACCACGCGATTTTCGGCGCTTCGGACCAGTGCGTGGCGACGCACCCGTCGGACATGGCGGTGGCGCTGGCCATGCTCGACGCTCGCGTGATCGTGCACGACGGCGACGGCGCGAAATCCGTCCCTCTCGCCGACTTCTACCGGCTGCCCGGAGATCGCCCCGACCTGGACACCGTGCTGACCCACGGCCAGCTCATCACCGGAGTCGAACTGCCCGCCCCGATCCCCGCGGCGCGCTCCACCTACCGGAAGGTGCGCGACCGGGCCTCGTTCGCTTTCGCCCTCGTTTCCGTGGCCGCCGAAGTGGTTCTCGACGGTGCCGAGATCACCGCCGCCCGCATCGCCGTCGGCGGCGTCGCGCACCGCCCCTGGCGCGCGCGATCGGCCGAGGCCGCGCTACTCGGAGCGCCCGCCACCACCGAGACGTTCAACCAGGCGGCAGCGGCCGAACTCGCACAGGCCCAGCCCTTGGCGGGCAACGAATTCAAGGTCGCCCTGACTCGGCGCACGCTCGTGGCCGTCCTGCGCTCCCTGACCGAGGAGGTCCGGCGATGACCCCGATCCGAGCCAAGACGATGGGTGCGCCGCTGACCCGGCTCAACGGCCCGGCCAAGGTCACCGGCACCGCGCCCTACGCGTTCGAGCATCAGGTGCAACGGCCGACCTACGCGCATCCGATTCAGGCCACCGTCGCTCGTGGCCGGGTCCGCGAAATGGACACCGCCGCAGCGGAAAAGCTCGACGGCGTGGTCGCCGTCCTGACGGTGTTCGACGCACCCGAGCTCTCCGACACCTCCGACGGCGAGCTGAGCATCCTGCAGGACGACCGCGTGCATTTCCGCGGCCAGCTCATCGGCGCGGTGATCGCCGAATCGCTCGAAATCGCCCGGCACGCGGCAGGTCTGGTTCGAGTCGACTACGCCGAGGAACCGCACGACGCGGAACTGCGCGCGGATCACCCCCGGCTGTACGCACCCGAGACCATGCTCGAAGACAAGCCCACCGATACCGAGGAGGGCGACGTCGACGCCGCCCTCGCCACCGCGGCGGTGACGGTCGACCAGACCTACACCACTCCCCTCGAGCACAACAACCCGATGGAGCCGCACGCCTCGATCGCGATCTGGGACGAGACCGCGGGCACGCCGCAGGTGACACTGTACGACTCGACGCAGGGCGTGCACGTCGTCCGCAAGACACTCGCACCGATCTTCGGCCTCGAACCCGACCAGTTGCGTGTCATCGCACCGCACGTCGGCGGTGGTTTCGGCGCCAAGGGCGCCCCGCACGCCCACAATGTCCTGGTGCTGCTCGCCGCCCAGCGCAGCGGCGGCCGGCCGGTCGAGTTGGCGCTCACCCGCCAGCAGATGTTCGCCCTGGTCGGCTATCGCACCTCGACCATCCAGCGGGTCCGGCTCGCCGCCGACCCGTCCGGAACGCTCACCGCGCTCTCCCACGAGGTCATCGAACAGACCTCCGCGGTCAAGGAATTCGCGGAACAAACCGCGGTCGCCTCCCGGATGATGTACGCCACGCCGAACCGCCGCACCACGCATCGCCTTGCGCCACTGGATGTTCCGGTGCCGTTCTGGATGCGCGCGCCCGGCCTCTGTCCCGGCATGTTCGCCACCGAGGTCGCGCTGGACGAATTGGCCGGAGCCTGCGGCGTCGACCCCCTCGAGCTGCGCGTCCGCAACGAACCCCGCACCGATCCGGAAACCGGCAACCCCTGGTCCGGACGCCGCCTGATCGATTGCCTGCGCACCGGCGCGGAACGATTCGGCTGGGCGGATCGTGATCCGCTCCCGCGCAACCGGATCGATGGTCGCTGGCTGCTCGGCACCGGCGTCGCGGCGGCCACCTACCCGGCCTCGGCGAACCCCGGAAACGCCGCGCGGATCGCCTACCGGCCCGATCACCGGTACACCGTGCAGATCGGCGCCGCCGATATCGGCACCGGCACCTGGACGGCGCTCACCCAGATCGCCGCCGACGCGCTCGACCGCGACACCGATGCCATCGACCTGCAGATCGGCGACACCGACCTGCCCGTCGCGACGGTGGCCGGCGGGTCCAGTGGGCTCAGTTCCTGGGGCACGGCGATCGTCGCCGCCGCCCGGGCGTTCCGCGACCGGCACGGCGAAAATCCCTCTCCTGGAGCGGAAGTGACGGTCGAAGCGCCGGAGAACAAGGATGCCGACAGGTTCGCGATCCATTCGTTCGGCGCCCAATTCGCCGAAGTCGCCGTGGATCGGGACACCGGCGAGATCCGCGTCCCGCGCATGCTCGGCGTCTTCTCGATCGGCCGCGCCGTCAATGCCCGCACCTTGCGTTCGCAGCTGATCGGCGGCATGACCATGGGCCTGTCGATGGCCCTGCACGAGGAGAGCGTCCGCGACCCACGCTTCGGCCACATCGTCACCCAGGACCTGGCCACCTACCACATCAGCACGCACGCCGACGTCCACGATATCGACGCCACCTGGCTCGAGGAAACCGACGAGCACGCCAACCCGATGGGCGCCCGCGGAGCCGGCGAGATCGGGATCGTGGGAGCCGCCGCCGCGATTGCGAACGCCGTGCACCACGCCACCGGCGTCCGAGTCCGAGATCTGCCGATCACGGGGGACAAACTCCTCGACTGACTTGCCAGGTCCGGTTCTCTAACTCCAATGCCAGCGATCCGGGCCGGTCCGATGCCGCTGCACCGCCAGCACCACGGCCGCCACAACGTGCCCCCACGCGCGTTCGGGCCACCGAAAACTGCGGCAGCCCCGCCTATTTGGTTGCGCCGCCATTGCGCAGGAACGACGTATCCGGCGCATCTCCCACCAATAACTGGCCGCCACCGTAACGTAAGCGGCCACAACCCCGACGGCCGGCACCACGACCGCCACCAGCACCATGCCCGTCACCGACATCCGGCCCACACTTTCTCCAGCCGCTTCCCCGCCTCGATGCGGCTTGTAGGGCGCGCATACCCCGCCGCCGGGCAGTGGAACGCGACGGAAACCTACCGAGAATGTGACCCGCCCCACCGCCATGCGCCTCGGGTTGCCCCCGCCCCCGGCACGCCCGTTCCGAGATCGACTCCCCGCGGCCGCGTTTCACCGCCCGCTGTGCAGGGCGCACCGGGAGGGCTGTTCGGGATAGAGCAAGCGGTAGCGCGCGACTTCGCTGCCGCGACGGCCCATACCTGCCGTTCGTACCACTGTCGCGACACGTGAGTTCTGCGGGCTTTGCTGACATCGACATGAGCGAAAACTCGAGAATGGCTGTTCCGAACAGGTGTGGGAAAGTCCGCGTGCCCCCTCTCATCGCTGAGAGTACATGACGCGAGAGAAAGCATTTCATGGGAACTGCAATTCTGTCCACTAGCGGAAAAGCTTTGGTGGGTAGCCGATCCAGAAAGCTATGATAGCTAGATGAATGCTAGATAGCTTTGGATGCCAACGGCGACGTTCGGTATACCGAAGTCCGGAGTCCGCTAGCAGCAGCTGGTCCACCCTCGGCCAGAGTTAGCTACACCAGGGCCAAACATGGCTCATCTAAACCTAATAGAGATGCATAGCACTGTAATTCGATGCGCGCATCAGTCAGTGCCTAACTTGAACAGGCCATTGTCATACCCACCGACTCCAAAGCAAGCCCCGAAAACTAGTGAGAAGGTTAAGGATCGGTTAATACCGAGCGCTCACCAGGTGGACGGTTCAGGGCCCCTAGCTCGACTCACATCTGACCGGGAGAGCGACGGTCTAGCTACTTTGCCTACCGGTTGCGGCCATGATAGAAATGCGCAGCCCGGATTGGTACAGCTGCCGGGCCGTCGAACCCTGGGGACAGCCGGGGCCCGACGCAGAAGAGATGGGACACAACGGATGGAGCGAGTGATTGCCACTTCCGGGCTGTTTCCAGAATCCCCCATCAGGTGCCGTCGCGCCCTGTCCAGTTCACGGCGATTCGATATCGACCATCGTGAGTATTGGCTGTCGTGCCGGGGAGGGCGAAGAATGCTTTCTGTGCAAGATTGGGAAGAAATCCATCGTTTACGTCGATCCGAGGGTCTTCCGATTCTCACGATCGCGCGAACCCTGGGCTTCTCCCGTAACACTGTGAAGGCAGCGCTGGCCTCGCCGGTACCACCGAAATATGTTCGAGCGCCGCGAGGTTCGATCGTCGACTTCGTCGAGCCACAGATCCGCAATCTTCTGCGCGAGGATCCTCAGATGCCTGCGACCGTGATCGCGGAGCGAATCGGCTGGAAACGCTCGATTCGCACACTGTCGGCGCGGGTCGCGCAATTGCGGCCGTTGTATCTGGGCGCGCAACCTGTCCAGACCGTAACCGTCCAGGGCGACGAGGAGGGTGCGGAGCATTTCGCGCACCCCTCCGAGCGCATCGCTTGTTGACCGTCGTCCACGCATCCGCGCAACGACCGAGACTGGAAAGACTGGATCTGCCAGGCGCGCAACAGCGCACACCTTCCGGCAATCGAATAATGACCACTTCGACGGCAATCGAATTATGACCATCTTGCCAGCAACCCAAAACTGACCATTTTCTCGACACGGCAGCACAGTTAGAGTTGAGCGGTCGCGAGAACGGTTGCGCACATCGGCCGGAGCCGAAACCCGAGCCTCTTGACGCGACATCGAGCAGACTTCCAACTCCGCTCTCCTGGCAGCCGCCGTCGGTTGCCGCAACCCTTCCGCTCTGGCGGACACTATCGCCGCGCCCCCGTCCCGGGTGGCACCCCCCAAACAGAGGTAGCGCCGGGAACGCCTGCCGGAAAGTGCAGGAGCAGTTCATGACCGCGGTCTTGGAGACACCCGACGCGGCGAATCGGGTAACGGAGCCCGCTCCGAGATTCGCGCTCGGCGGAGTCGCATTGCTGGCCGCGTTCACCGCTGTCGTTCTGACGGTGACGGCCGCACGCTACGACTATTTCGGCGACGAACTCTACTTCCTCTCCGCCGGGCGACGCCTGGACTACACCTTCGCCGATCAAGGCGCGCTGGTTCCGCTGTTCGCGAGGCTTGCCGACCTTCTCGCCCCCGGATCCCTGACGGCGCTGCGGTTCCCGGCCGTCGTGATGGGTGTCGGCGCGGTGATCGTGGCGGCGCTGATCGCGTACGAACTGCGCGCCAGCGCGCGGGTGCAATTGCTCGCCGCGGGCACCTACGCGACCTCGTATCTCCTGGCCACCCAAGTCATTTTGAGCACGTTCTCCTTCGACGCCACGCTCACCGCCGTGATCACCTGGCTGTTCGTACGCTGGATCCGCACCCGCCAGGACCGGCTGCTGGTGATCGCGGGACTCGTTGCCGCGCTGGACCTGCAGGTGAAATGGATGATTCCGCTGGTCTGGGCGTGTCTGGGTTTGGCGGTGATCCTGTGCGGGCCACGCGAACTCCTGCGCCGCGGCGCACTGTGGGTGGCGACCGGCATCCTCACCGCTTCCCTGATACCGATTCTGATCTGGCAGTCCCAGCACAACTGGCCGCAGCTGGCCATGGGCAAGATCATCGGCGCCGAGCAGGACGCTACCGGCTACGGGCCGCCCGGCTTTCTGCCGCAATGGCTGGGGTTGGCCGGCTTGCTGGGCACCCTGCTGATCGCGATCGCGTTCTGGGGCGTGTACAAGCAGGAAGCGTTGCGGCCCTACCGTTTCATCGCCGTCGCGCTGGTCTTGATGACCGTGTTCGTCATCCTCACCCATGGCCGCCCCTACTACCCCACGGGCTTCTTTCCCGCCATGTTCGCCCTCGGCGCGGTCGCCCTGTGGCGGTATGACCGCAAGCGGTGGATGAACCTGGCCCTGATCCCCACGGTGCTCGCCACGGTGGCGCTGTTCGTCGCCTCGCTCACCGTGCTGCCGCTGCCGGCGGACTGGCGCATCCAGACCTACGATGCCATCGATCTCGGTCTGCGGTCGGGACTGTGGGGCACCACCAACTGGACGCACATGGTCGACGGCGTCGGCACGGCGTACCGCATGCTCCCGGCCGAGGAACAGGCGAACGCTGTCGTGGTCGCGCAAGGTTATTGGCAAGCCGGCGCGGTCGAACAGTTCGGTGCCAGCCGTCAATTGCCGCCCGTCTACAGTCCGAGCAGGGGCTTCGGGTTCTTCGGCCCGCCACCGGATTCCGCCGGCACCGTGGTGTTCGTCGGTCTGGATACCGCCGAAGACGAGTTGCGCGCCCGCTTCGCCGACGTGCAGCGGGTGGTCCGGCTCGACGACCGGATGGGCATCCCCGGCATCGACCGCATGGTCAGCGTGTGGACCTGCCGCGAGCCGAAACAGCCGTGGTCGGTGATGTGGGATTCGATGACCACGTTGTACTTCGATCTCGGGCTCTGGCAGGACCCCCGCGCCACCACCCGACCCACCCACTGAGTTCTCTTCTGCGCCTGCGGAATCGTCGGAGAGGCGCAATCCATCGCGGCCGGTTGGACGAATCCGGCCGCGATCAACAATGATTTCTCGAGTTCGAACTGAATAGTGCACGGAGGAAAGTACTTGAAGAATTTGATGGGCAAGGCTGTTGTCGCACTGGCGGCGGCGGGCCTTGCGGCCGGATCGGTGATCGGGGCCGGTGCGGCGAGTGCGGCAGAGGAGAACGGCTCGAGCCTGTTCGGCGCGATCGCTTTCAGCGAGCAGCAGTGGTTCTACGGGAGCAGCGTCGACGCGGTGAGTCCCGAGGCGGCGATCAGCGAGGCGCTCGACAATTGTGCCTGGGACGGCGCTTCGGATTGCGTTGTCATGGTGACGTGGGCCGACGGCTGCGGCGCGCTGATCTACATCGACGACGCCGATGACTTCTACGGTGTCGGCACCGGCGCGGGCCCGGACCGCTCGGCAGCACTGTTCGCCGCCCACGCGAGTCTGGGCAGCGCCTACCCGCGGGCGCTGCTGGCTAATGTCGGTTCCGCGGAATGGTCGAACACCGGGGTCACCGAGGTAATCTGCACGGCCAACGCGTAATTGGAAGATCAACGGCCCGATCCCCTCGGGCCGTTGCTCCGCACGCTGAACCGTGCGCGGGGCCGCCGCTACGTCTCGGTTTAGACCTGATTGGGGCGTGTCCAGTCCCGTCAGCTCGACACGGCGACCTCAGGAATCCAGCCAACTCTCGATCTGCGCGGGATCTCCGGCGGTCACCTCGGCCGAGTCGTCATCGATATCCAGCAGAACCCAGCGTCCGGCCCCTGCGGCGATCATCCGATAACCGGCACGACGCGCGCGCTCGATCAGTCTGCGCACACGCCGGGCCTCCAAGTCGGCAGGCGCGGGCAACCGCATGCCCAACTCCTCAGCTGTCATATCGCCGAGGACCCCGTCACTACGTCACTCGACACTAGGGATGACGCCGAGTCCGGGGAAGCGGTCAGCCGGATCGTGGCGAGGGCGCGGCCGGCGCGAACGATATCCATGACGAGCTCCTACGGCGACCGCCGATCAGAGACTGCCAGCTCGACGACGACCATCAGGTAGTGCGGTTCAGATCTGATCGCCGTGCTGGTGGATGGCGCGGCGTAGCTCTGACAATACCCGAAAACGATGCATGAACGTTGCAATGATCGCGAAGTTGACGCCGTCAGCGACCAACGGCCAGTCGATGACGTGGATGCGATGGTTCGGAATATCGGCGCTCGCCTCCGACAGCTCGCCGACCCACTGCCGCATCTCCTCGTTGGATGTGGTGATGACGCGGCGCACCAAGCGGCGACCGGGCCGCGACGCCCACGCGACGATCTGCTGAAACCGGCTCGGCCGCAACAGATCCGAAGCCGCACATCGCGATCAAAAGCACAGCCGGAACCACGGCGGCCTTCCCTCTGAGCGGCACACGACGACGATAACCGACTCCGGCCCGTACCCGGCATCACCGCGCGTGCGCAGATCTAAACAGGTTGCGGTTCAGTCGAACCAGACGTATCAAGAGTGAAGATCTGGCACGTGTACTGCCAGCTGCGGTGTCCGGCTCCGGGCACCACGTGCTCTACAAGACCGATCACGCGGCGAACTTTCGACACGACCTGCCCCGGGGGAAACATGACGCTGAATATTCGCGACCACAAGGGAGGCGGTACGCCGCTTGTGCTGCTGCACGGCGCAGGCCGTTCGCTCGCCGATTGGGATGCCGTAGGCAGTCAATTACTCCGCGCCGGCCACCGCGTCCTCGCCGTCGACCTTCCCGGGCACGGTCGCTCTCCCGGCATCGCTCCGTGGACTGTTCGCACCGTGGTGCGGCAGCTCGCGGCGGCGATGGACGCGCTCGGTGTCGGCGAGCCGGTGGTCGTAGGCCATTCGCTGGGCGGATTGGTCGCGGTGCAGTACGCGCGTGCCCACCGAGTTCGTGCCGCGGTGAATCTCGATGGATTCTGGTGGGGGCGACCAGGAGAGTATCCCGATGCCGAGCGTGTAGGAGCGCTGCTGCGATCGAGCGCTGGAGCAGTTGTTGCGCCCCAGCACATCCAGGAGGAGGTCACCCAGGCAGCCCGGTATGGGATCCCCTCAGAGAGGGCCGAGGCGGCGGCTCGCGCGGCCATGCGGCCCTTGCCCGATGGGCGCTGGCAGACACTGCCGGAAAAGGCCGCGGCGCTGGAGATGTACGACGA
Source organism: Nocardia sp. NPDC050435 (assembly GCF_040655395.1). Classification (NCBI taxonomy): domain Bacteria; kingdom Bacillati; phylum Actinomycetota; class Actinomycetes; order Mycobacteriales; family Nocardiaceae; genus Nocardia; species Nocardia sp. NPDC050435. The sequence continues at coordinate 531,876 of NZ_JBFAJW010000005.1, read as the reverse complement.
GCTGGACCGGCTGGGCGCACTCGGCGTCACCGCCTGGCTGGACGAGGTGAGATGCCCTTTGCTGCTCGTGCAGGCCGGCAGGCAGCCCCCGAGGTCAGTGGACTGGCTCGATGATTTGTTCGCCAGCTTCGCGCGCGGGCTCGCCGCCGAACTGGCCGCCCTTGCGCGCGAACGGGATTCGATCACCGTGGTCGAGATCGACGCCTCCCATGAAATGATTCTGGCAACCCCGGACGCGGTGGCGGCGTTGATCGCAACATTCGTCCGCGATTTGCCCGCGAGCGCGAAGTAGAAGACGAACATGCGCGAAGGGGCACTCATGCCCAGCTGGCGTCGATACCGCGGGTTACACTGCGGTGCAACCTCATTGGGCCAGTCACCGAAGTCGGCGCATCTGCTCTCCGGCGATGATTCAATCCCCGGGCTGGTCACGGTAGCCACGATCGCCTCGTTCGAGTTCTTCGTCGAGTTGCGCTGCGAGTAGCCGCAAGGTTGTCACCCGACCTTCAGCAGCACCGGGGTTTCGATCCGCCAGCAGCTTCGCATTCGCCAGTCCCTCGCTCACCACGGAACGCGCGGCTGCGTACCGATCGAGATCGCGTAACCACGAGCCACGTGTCTCGAGCAGATCGATGAGTTCCGGCAGATACGGCCGTGGTCTCGAAAGCGCCAGTGCACGCTGGATATCGATTGCTTCCGACAGTGCCTGCAGTGCCTCGTCCCGGCGTGCTGCGTGCCAGAGAATGTCGGCGTAGCCGTGCAGAGATTTCGCCAGGTCCGGCTGGATCGCTTCGGGCCGCGTCATCGCCAGTTCACGATGCAGGTCGACCGCTTCGGTCGCTGCCGCCAAAGCCTCGTCTCGGCGACCGAGGGCAGCGAGTTGGAGGGCATAATTGTCCAGCGTTTTCGCCAGGTTACGCCGAAAAGCCTCGGGATGATCTGCGACTCGATTCCGAAAGATGTCCAGCGCGTCTGCTGCGGCAGCGGCGGCTGATTCGTATCGGCCAGCGACGTTCAGCTGCGTCGCGAGCGTGTTCAACGCGCTGCCTCGCTCCGCCACATACAACTCGGGGCGACTGCGCGCTTGTTCACCAATGATCTCCACCGCCTCGACTGCCGCGGCCAGCGCTTCCTCGGACCGGCCGAGGGCGTGCAGTTGCCGTGCGGTGCAGTCCAGGGCCAGAGCGACGGCTGGAGCATAGTAGTCCGGATGCCGGCGCGCGAGTTTGCGCTGGAGTGTCAAGGCCTCGGTCGCCGCCTGCAATGCCTCGTCGTTTCGGCCCGTCTGGCCGAGCCAGATCGCGAGGTTGTTCAAGCAGGTCGCCAGATTCTGTTGTACGCCATCGGTCCTGGTTTCGACCATGCGCCGGTGCAACTCCACCGACTCGATCGCGGCGGCCAGACATTCGTCCCATCGCCCGAGCTCGTCCAGTTGCGCGGCAAGATTGGTCAGGCACACCGCCAAGCGGCCGCGATGCTCGACGGGATCAGCTGCCTCGAGGCGGCGGTAGATGTCGACGGTTTCGGTCACTGCCGCGAGAGCTTCGTCCGGTCGCCCGAGCGCGTGCAGGCGGGTGGCCATCGCGTACAGGCAGGAGCCGAGCAGCATGGGATAGACGTCGGGATGAGTGTCGTGCAGGGTTCGCGCGATGGCGACGGCTTCCGACGCGGCCGCCATTCCTTCGTCTCGCCGACCCACATCCCCGAGTTGCTGGGCGAGGCTGCCGAGCGCGATGGCAAGGTGCGAGGAGAGGTTGTCGTGGCGCCCACGTAGCTCGCGGAACAGGGTGACCGATTCGGTTGCCGCTGTCACAGCGTCGTCCCTACGGCCGACTCGGTGCAGCCGATTCGCCCACTGACTGAGAGCGCCGGCCAGATTCGCCAGGTCGAGATCGGTCTTGTCCGGTGTCGATCGGTGTCGATCGACAATCGCGTTCAGAAGGCAGACGGCGGCCGAGGCGAGGACCTGTGTCTCGCCCGGCAGCGCTTCGCGCAGAGCCGTCAACAGTGCGAGATCGGCCTCGGTGTCCGCGGCGTAGCCCTCGAGCCCAGCCAGGAGCGGATCGGGCGCTTCGACTTGGAGGGCCACCCGCAGCGCAGCGGGAAGCAGCGCGTGCGCGTGCTCCACGCACCATCGGGTGAGGTGGGCGGCGGCGGGGCCGAGGTCGGTGTGTGCGACGGCGCGGGTGCAGACGGTCAGCAGATGGTCGACACGGTCGTCGGACACGGTGGCGATGAGGGCATCGACGATGCTGCGACGATGGTCTTCCAGCATGCTGCGGCCGACTAGTTGTTCCGCGACTCGGTCCGGCGCCAAACCGACGAACACACCAGAGCGATCACCGGGGTAGAGGTTCATCAGCCAATCCCGAACCGTACTGACGACCAACGCGGTCTGATCGGCGAACTCCGGCACCTGCCGGATCGCGGCGGTGACCGAGTCGGCGTCGGTGGGCGCCAGCAACACCGACGCCGTGACGACATCGCTGAGGATCGTCAGCGGTACGTTGGGCGTGATCCCCACGGATCGGGCGGTCAGCTGCCAATAGTCTCGTTCGTGGCGCAACACACGGTCCTCGAGCCTGGCGCCTTTGTGCCCCGGGGGCACCGAACTCGCGCCGGCGGCGTCGAGGAGATCGACCAATGCGCGCATTTGCACCGACAACACCGTCAGGTCTTCCGCGAACCGCGGGATCGCCTGCCCGAGCAGTCGCGCGACGCCTGACCAGTCGGTCCTCGGCAGAGATTCGACCCGTGGGAGCGTGTCCGCGAACGCCTGTACCGCCCGTCGGTAGCTGGCATCCTGTTCATCACGCGTCGCGTCGAGTGACTGAAGTTCGTGACTGCCTGCGGTTTCCACGATCTCGGCCAGCGACTCCCCACCGGCCAGTTCCTGCCACCACGCCCCTGCGGTGCGGGCAAGCAGCAACAGCTTCACCGGATGCTTCAACAGTCGACGTCCGCACAGCTTGAATAGTTCGGTGACCTGATCGGGCCGACTCTCCGCGTAGTCGAGCACGAGCAGCAGTCTGCCCGCTACCTGCGTAAGGATCCGCAGTGGCTCGCCCCGGACAGCCGGGTCGAGCCACAGCACCGTCCACCCTGTGGCGGTCAGTGACTCGCCGAAATGGTGGGCCAGACGAGTCTTGCCCTGCCCCCCGGCACCGTACAGCAGATATGCCCCGACGCCTGGCCGGCCGACCCATCCATGCAGTTCGCGCAGTTCGTCGTCGCGACCGTGGAAGTCGACCACGGCGCGACGGGCAGTGAGCAAACTGGCCGGTGTGTTGATTGCTGTCGAACTGTTCAGTGCGGACTGTCTGTCCATCAACTGCTGGAGTTCGATCGGCTCACATCGCAGGGAGTCCTCACCCGCGTACCGCGTTATGGTGGAACAGAATTCGGGATCGAGTAGCAGTACATAGGCGGGAACGGCGCCCAGTGTCGCGTGCCCGCGGGCGGCGGGGTCGGTCGCGACCACTCCGGTCAGCAGGTCACCGCAGTACATGGCGGCACCTGACATCCCCGCCCACGGCGTGCCGTCTCCGTTGCCCGTCGGCGGGTGCGTGTCCAAGCGCATGAGGTAGCGGTCGGAAACGATCTGATCACCGGGGTTCAGCGTTCCCCGAAACTGTTCCAAGTCCATCGGCTCGCCGGCTCGCTGCGACAACGTCGGCAACCCCCAAGATCGGCAGGGAGTTCCGGGTACGTAGGTAACCGTCTTTCCCCACACAACCGGCGCCATCGTCGCCGATATCCAGCCCGGGTCATCGATCTCGACAAGCGCGGCATCTGCGCGTCCGCCGGGACGGCCGCACCACACCACCGTTCCCGTGAACGTCCCGGCACGGCCGGGCCGAAACACGTTGACAGGCTTGCCTGCCCGCCCCACCACATGAGCCGAGGTCAGCATCAACCGCGGGGCAATGAGATACCCCGATCCAGCGGTAACCGCGGACACCCCCAAGACCTGGTCGCGCTCCATACCTCACCTCGGGTCCGTGCTCTGCCACTCCTCGGCTCGGTCGGTGCTCAACGGCCGATATGCTCGGAAACGTCGCCCGGGCCCGCGTCATCGGGCACCGTTCTACCGACCAGCCAGTCCTCCCCACCTGGCTTGCGAGGGGTCAAGGTCAGCGACACCCGCTGCCGGTGCACGCGCGACCCGCTGGCCTCCACCTCACCGCTGACCACCCACGCCTTGAATCCGCCCTTGGCTTTGGCATCGGCTCGCAATTCGACCTCGAATGCCATTTCGATCGGCCCGACCACGAACTCGACCTCCGCGCCTGCTCCCCGCGCGGCCGCATTCAACAACTCGCCCCGAATCACTGCGACAGCATCCCCGAGTTCGATATCCATGACCACCTGCCCAAACCGATCGAAAGTAGCTCGAGAGACGAACGAATTCCCGGTCCTGCCGTCCGACTCGACCGGATTGCCCAACAGGACCCGGAACCATCGTGCCGTACCGATCGACGCGACGAAAGAGTCTCCACCGCAATTGGTTTCACAGCTGATGAGTCCGGGGGTTTCGAGGCTTTCCAGATCAGGTCAACTAGGGTTGAAACCGACCCTGTGTCGGGGTGGCATGAGAGTGGATATGACAGCTGACCCGCCGGACGGTCTCGCGGCCATCCTCTGGCCTACGACATGCGCCGAACACCGGCTCGCTGACACTCACACCGCCGCAGGCACTCGGCGACGTCGGCGACTCAGCCAATCGTGAAGCACCGCCTGCACTTCCGCTTCCAGTTCCACAGCTTCAGAAGAACCCGGGATCAGATCCTCGGAGAGCCCGCACCCCCAATGGAGCAGAAGCTTTCGCAGACCAGCCGACCCTTTTGCAGGTGTGACGAGACGGTGTCGTCCGCTGCGCAATTCAGATCCCAGGCCTAACAGATTGCGCCCCTCACCGAGCTCGGGTCCGCGTACCCGAAATTTTGCCTCGATCCCCAGGATCAGGGCCCGCCATGACGGATACCGGCGGTGTCCCAGGCGAACGCGACGCGCTTCCGCGTGGGTGAGGATCGCGATGTCGCACTCGTGGCATACGCCGGAACGGCCGGGGAAGACGATTCCCAAGTGCACTTCGAGCTTCTGTTCGTATCGCTGGTCCGTGGAGGGGAACGTCACCAAGGCATATGTGTACTCGGTGCCAGCGGCGAGGATGCCCGGCGCGGTCCGAAACCTGATATCGGTAGCGGGCTTCCGGCCGTCGTTGGTCAGGAGTACGCCACCCCCCGCCTGTTCGGCAGCACGCACCACGATCGCGAACAACGCTGCCTCGTAGAGGTCGTCCGGTTTCGCCACCAACGAGTACCGGCCCGACAGTGCTCGAGACAGTGCTGCCTCAACTGTGTCTCTCAATTCCTGAGCCGAGATCATCTGTCCTCGCTGAATCCGTCGAGAAGGTCGCGCAGGCGACGCAGGTCCGCGCGCACGGCGGCCCTGTTGCTGGGCAGTTCTGCGGTCTCGGGGACCGCTATGCGCTCGGGTCGAACTGCCGCAGCACCGAAGGCCACGGACCGGCTCCCCGCTCTGTACAGGAACCTCGTCAATTCCTGTTCCGACCCTTCGACCGCCTCGAGCAGCGTGATCAGGGCATCCAGGATCGTGTGCAGACTTCGATCTCCGGAAAGTCGAGCCATAAGATCAGGTTGTGGACCGGTCTTGAACGGCGGCAGGTTCGGATATCTCCTCGGGTCGGTCTTCCACGCCCAGTCGACCGGAAGTTCGCCACTTTCGGTATCGTCATACAGCTCGACCTCCGTGCCACCTCGGTCGACTTCACGCCGGATCTCGGCGGCAACTTCGGGCAGCGTTGCCTCCACGAGAGTCAGCAATTCGACATACAACTCTGCGCTGTTTTCCACCGCACCCCTCCTCTTGCAGTCTGATCGGCCGCACAGCGCTGTTCATGCACCGTCGATGCGATCTGACGATCAGGAGAATGCGCTATCGCCTTCCAACGAACCACTAAGGTGTACGTACTCGGCCGCCGCCCGGCAAGTTCACCAGCGAGTCGCTCGCTCACGGCGTGGCTCCCGCTTCCCGGAACGGCACCGAATTCGGCGGGAATCGGCCGACCTCGCGTGACCCGACCTCCGCAGCATCTTCCAAGCATGATCACGAGCGCGGACCGCCCACGCCGACGATCGGTCGGGTGACTTCGGTTGCCCGGCCGGCTGTTTCGCCGCGCCGTGCAGCAACTGTCCTGGTAGCGGGCTTACGCTCCACTGTCGCCAAACCCCTACCGAAAATCTGGCTTGCCCGAAATGCCCCCGACGCCGCGCGTGAAAATCGCAGGCAAGGCAACAAATTGGTTAAGAAGGCATTTCCGATCAGTCAACTCAGAGGGTGGCGTCCCACATGTCGAGCGTGTTACTTTTTCTCCGCGAGATCCTGAAGAGCGGCCACGCCGGGGTGATTCCGCTCGATATTCTGTACATCCTACGGGGGTTCCGACGATGCCAGAAAATCGCTTGAACTTTGCTGTCGATATCAATTCTTCCGAGCTGGTGGTAGAGACCGTCAGCGAATGGCTGCACCATCCGGCGAGCGAGGTCGATCGCCTGATGAACTCCAGCCGCGAAACGGTACTGCGCGCCATCTATTTGTTGAACGCCAAGGCGTCCGAAGGTGAACAGGAGGCGTCGTATTACCAACAGCTGCTCCTGTCCAGGATCTATAAGATTCTCACCCAGCTCCCCACCGGGCCCACCGCGGAGGGCTCGGTGCTGATCGCCGAGATCACGCGGCGACTGGAGGAGCACACGATTGCCGCCGAGGACGCCGCGATTCCCGAAAGCCTCTACGACGAGGCGCCCACGGCGCCCCGGGAATACCTGTCCTGGCTGAAAAGCCTGGCGAAAGAACACCGGGTCTACAAACACCCGTACTACGTCGATTTCATTCGCAACGACGCCACGGCCGAGGATCTGCGGCGCTACACGATCCAGGAATCGGTGGTGGACGGGCGATTCGACGATCTCCTCGCGATGATGCAGGTGGGCACCACGGGCGCGGCGAAGATGGAGATCGCCGGCAACTTCTGGGACGAGATGGGCAACGGGAACGACGCCGAGGTTCACACCCACCTCTTCGGCAAGATCTACGAGGTCTTCGACATCAGCGAAGCCGAAGTCGAGGCCGAGATGACGACCCTGGATCTGCTCTCGGGCAACCTCGCGGTCCTGGTGTCGAAGTACCGCCATCTCTACGGCGAAGCGGTCGGCCTGCTCGGTATGACGGAGTGGCTGGTTCCCGACAGATTCACGAATGTGGTCACCGGCTGGGAACGGCTGGGATTACCGGATGTCGGCATCACCTACCACCGGCTGCATATCACCGTCGATTCCCGGCACGCGGCGGGCTGGTTTCACAATGTGGTGATCCCGGCCGTGCACGATCCGGCGATGCGGCGCAGCATCGCGCGCGGCGCGATGTGGCGGCTGAATTCCTCCGCCCGCCATCTCGACGAACGACTGGCCCGCGCCGTCCACGCCTGACCGGTCGAATTCGAACGAAAGGTGAACGACAATGGAAACATTGGCACGTGAAGGCTTCAAGTTGATCGAGCTGCCGCCGGTGCCGCAGGACGTTCTGCGCAGCTACGAAAAGGTGGAATTGGATCCGTATATCGCGGGCGGCACGCGGTACAAACGCTTTTCGCAGTACCGGCTTTCGTCGGACCCGGTCGCGGGGTGGCAGTTCCAGCTCCTGCCGCATCGCGCCTATTCGGCCTACAAGAAATTCAACCCGGTCGCGGGCGGCATGTTGCGCGAATATCAGCCCATCGCGGTCGATTTCCGCCCGATCATCAAATCGGTGCTCGACGAGCACGACTTCCTGGATCGCACGGTCGATTGGCAGATCAACGTGCACCAGAACAGAAGTGTGGCCGCGAAGAACGCGGCGGCGTCACTGACCCCCGAGGGCAAGCATCAGGACGGGCACGAATTCGTGATGATCGCGGTGCTCGCCCGCACCGATGTCGAGGGCGGCCGGATGCGGCTGTGGCGCGCCCCGGCCGATACCGAACCCGTCTGGCAGGGAACGCTGCAGCCGGGCGATGCCGCCCTGCTCGACGACCGGGCGCTCTACCACGATGTCACCGATATCGTGGCCGGCCCGGGGGTCGACGCCGGGTCGCGGGACATCCTCATCGTGTCCTTCTCCCGCTGGGCCGAGAAGTGGTACGGCGAAGAACACGACCGAGCCGTCCTCACCGAATCGTGACGGGCCACCGACCGCCGCTCGAACCCGGTGCGCCGGTTTCGAGCGGCGGCACACGAGCACCCTTGCGGCTGGTCAACGGCGCCTGCCCGCTGGATTGCCCGGACGCGTGCAGTTGGACCGTCACCGTCGACCGCGACCGCGCCGTTCGCCTGGCCGGCCGCAAGGACCATCCGTTCACCGCCGGCACCTTGTGCGTCAAGGTCAATCGGTATCTCGAACAGACCAGGGCACCTGATCGGTTGCTGCGGCCGCGACGGCGGGTGGGGCCGAAGGGGTCGGGGTCGTTCGAGACCATCGAATGGTCCACCGCGATCGACATGATCAGCGACCGGATGGGCGAGGCGATCGCCCGGTGGGGCGCGGAATCGATCTGGCCCTACCAGGGCACCGGGAACCTGGGCCATCTGCAAGGTCTGCAAGGCAATGCCGGGCGGCGACTGTGGAACGTGATCGGCGCTTCCCGGCACGACATGACGATCTGCTCGATCGCGGGCCAGGAGGGCCTCATCCAGTCCACCGGCACCTCGCTCGGGATCGATCCGGAGTCGTTGGCGTCGGCACGGCTGGTCCTGCTCTGGGGCGTCAACACGGTCACCTCGGGACACCACCTGTGGCGGTTCGTCGCCCAGGCGCGGGCGCGCGGCGCGTGGGTGGTCGCCATCGATCCGCTCCGCACCAGGACGGCGAAACTCGCCGACGAGCACATCGCGCCGCGCCCGGGCACGGACGCTCATCTCATCCTGGCGCTGATCCATGAACTCCTCGAGCTGAGCGCGGAGAACACCGCGTATCTCGAGGCGATGACCAACGGCTGGAACAATTTTCGTGCCCGCGTCCGCGACTTCACGCCGGCGGTGGCCGAACGCTCCACCGGCGTGCCGGCCGCGGTGATCACCCGCCTCGCCCAGCGGATCGCCGGCACACCGCCGGTCGGCATCCGCGCGGGAATGGGCTTGCAACGGCACGCGGGCGGCGGCAACGTGCTGCGATTGCTGGCCTGCCTGTCGGCCGTCACCGGGGAGTGGAGCCGCTACGGCGGCGGCGTGTCCTATTCGACCGACGGCTATTTCGGGCTGAATCGCGAAGCCCTGGAACGCAATGACCTGCTGCGGCAGCCGGTCCGGAGTCTGTCGATGACCCGACTCGGCGACACGCTGACCGATCCGCACCTGTCGCCGCCGGTGCGGGTGCTGTTCGTCTACGGGGCCAACCCGGTCGCCAGCGCGCCGGGGCAGGCCGATGTCATCGCGGGCCTCTCCCGCACCGACCTGTTCACCGTCGTCGTCGATCACTTCCAGACCGACACCTGCGACTACGCCGACCTCGTCCTGCCCGCGACGATGCAGACCGAGCACCTCGACATCCACGATGGCTACGGCCACCTGTATCTGGCCTGGAACGAACCGGCGGTTCGCCCTGCGGGAGAGGCACTTTCGACCACGGAGATCTTCCGGCGCATCGCCCGGGGGCTGGGCCTGACGGAGCCGAGCCTCTACGACAGCGATCTCGAGCTGGCCGAACAGCTGATGGACTCCACCCATCCCTCGCTGGACGGCGTCACCGTCGATTCGCTGCGCACACGGGGCTGGCAGCGACTGAACTACCCGCGCGATTTCGTGCCGTTCGCGGACGGATTCCCCACCACCAGTGGGAAGTTCGAGTTTCCTGACGCGGCAGGATTCAGTGCCCGGCTGGCCGAGGAGTTGCCGGAGCCGGACGCGAGCTACCCGCTGACACTGCTGGCGACGGCCTCGCACTACACCCTCAACTCCACGTTCTCCAACAATGACCGCCTGGCCGGCAAGTCGGGCGGTACGGCGGTCACCATGAGCGCGGCGGACGCGGCCGCGCGCGGCATCGCCGACGGCGCCCGGGTGCGCGTCTTCAACGCGCGGGGCGAGTTCCGCACCCACGCTACGATCAGCGACGCCGTCCCGGCCGGTGTGGTCGCGATGGTGAAGGGGAGCTGGCTGAAAATCGTCGGCGGTCCCACCGCGAACGCGACGGTGCCGGAGCGGGACGCCGACCTCGGCGGCGGAGCCGTCTTCCATGACAACAGCGTGGATGTACGACCACTCGATGCGACGGAGGTCCGATGATTGACTGGAACTTGTTCTGGCCGTTCCTGCTTGCCGCGGTCGTCCTGGTGATCGTGCCCGGCCCCGACATGATCCTGATCGTCACTTTGGGAAGCCAGCACGGGCGCAAGGCGGGGCTCGCGGCCGCCGCCGGTGTCGCGGCCGGGCTCGCCGTGCACGTCACCATCGCGGTGCTCGGGCTGGCGGCGCTGCTGCACAGGTTCCCGGCGGTGTATCAGGTCTTGAAGTGGGTCGGCGTCGCTTACCTTGTCTACCTTGCGATTTCCTCGTACCGCGCGCGGTCGGAACCGCTGTCCGGTGACGGCGCCGCGGTGTCCGCGCCCGGCAACGCGGTGCTCTCGGCGTTTCGCAGCGCCGCGATCACGAACGTGCTCAATCCCAAGGTGATTCTCTTCAACGTCGCCTTCCTGCCGCAATTCGCCAACCCGGACCTGGGGCGGGTGCCCCTCCAGCTGGCGATTCTGGGCCTCGTCCTCGTCGTCGTCGATTTCGCCATCGACGGACCCATCGGCTATTTCGCCGGGGTATTCGGCAGTCGGGTCGTCGGCGCCAACCAGAACGTCAATCGTCGAATAAACGCCGGCGCGGGGGCAATTTTCCTCGGACTGGCGGGCTGGCTGGCGGTGAGCTGATGACGCGCTTCACGAAGATGCAGGCACTGGGCAACGACTATCTCGTGATCGAACCGGCCCCGCGGGATGCGACGATGGACGCGGCGCGGGTCCGCCGGCTCTGCGACCGGCATTTCGGTATCGGCGCCGACGGAATACTGCTCGGTCCCACGCGGCCCGTCGCCGATCCGCAGGCGGCGATCGGGCTGCGCATCTTCAATTCCGACGGTACGGAATGCGAGAAAAGCGGCAACGGTCTCCGAATGTTCGCCGCCTACCTCCGTCGCCACCATCTCGCGGCGGACGAATTCGTCATCGACGTGCCGGCGGGCGAGTGCGCGATTCGGATACTCGGCACCGATCCCTGGGACGTCGCGGTGGATATGGGGAAAGCGCAGCCGCTGGGTGAAACGCGACTGGTCACGCCCGACGGCGCCGATTTCGTCTTCCACCGCGTCGATCTCGGGAATCCGCACGCGGTCACCTTCGTTCCGGAGCCCACCGCGGATTTCGCGCGAACGCTCGGCCCCTGGACCGCGCACCATTCCGCCTTCGATTCCGCCGGCACCAACGTGCAGCTCTGCGCGGTGCTGGACCGCCGCACCGTGCGGCTCGAGATCTGGGAGCGCGGCGCGGGATACACCCTGGCCTCGGGCAGCAGCGCCTGTGCCGCGGCCTACGCGGCGTGCCACGCCGGATACGTCGAGGAGGAAGTAACCGTGCGGATGCCTGGTGGTACCGTCGCCGTGTCCCTGCGCGGTGACCGGGTGAACCTGCGCGGCGGTTGTGCGTTCATCGCCGAGGGGCGCGCCATCGACGGGTAAACGGCAGTCCGCGTGCGAATTTCGAGAAGTCTGCGAGGTTTGATGTCGACCGGCGACATGAAGATGTGTGTCGTGCTCAACCGCGTGCTGCGCGAGGATCCGGGGCGGGCGATCAACGTCGCGGGGCACGCGATGGCCGGACTGGTCGCGAAAGCCGCGAGCCAGTCGCCCGAGCGATTCCGTGCGATGGAGTTCATCGACTATCCCGACGCCTCCGGCGTATCGCACGACTATATCTCCGCGCACGGCCTCATCGTGTTGTCCGCCAAAGCCGGGCAGCTGCACACCTTGCGGCGCGTATTCAACCAACTGGACGTCGTCTCCGTCGATTTCTGCGCCGCGATGATCGACGGAACGACCGCGGAACAATTGGCTCGGGTCGCGGCTACGACCACGAATGATCTGGAACCGCTGTGCGTCGCAGTATTCGGCCCGGCCGAAATCATCGATCCGCACACCCGGCGATTGTCGCTGTGGCGCTGAGCCTTTCGGAATCCAGATGTCCGAATAACGCTACCCCGGTGCGGCCATTTCTTGGGTAGGCTTTATTCATGAGCTACCCGATAAGAATCGGACTACATCTCCAACCGGAACATTCTCCCGATTACGGTCCCATTCGCGACGCGGTATTGCGAGCGGAAGACGCCGGTGCCGACATCGTCTTCAACTGGGATCATTTCTATCCGCTGCACGGTGACACCGACGGCGCGCATTTCGAATGCTGGACGATGCTCGGCGCCTGGGCCGAGCAGACGGAGCGGGTCGAGATCGGCGCGCTGGTCTCCGGTGGCGGCTACCGCAATCCGGACCTGCTCGCCGATATGGCCCGCACCGTCGACCACCTCAGCGGCGGCCGGCTCATCCTCGGGCTCGGCGCGGGCTGGTACGAAAAGGACTACGCCGAGTACGGCTACGAATTCGGTTCAGCCGGTTCGCGATTGGCGCTACTGGAGACCAACCTCGCCAGAATCACCACGCGGCTGGACCGGCTCAACCCGCCGCCGTTCCGCCGCATCCCGATCCTGATCGGCGGTGGCGGTGAACGCAAGACGCTGCGGCTGGTGGCGCGGTACGCCGATATCTGGCACAGCTTCACCGAGCTCGACGGGCTGCCACACAAATCGGCGGTGCTCGCCGAGCATTGCCGCGCGGTGCGCACCGATCCCACCGCGATCGAACGCTCGACGGAGTGGCCGGGGCCCGCAGCGGCCCCGGCCTACGTCGACGCGGGCGTCTCGCTGTTCACCGTCGCAAGCGCCGGCCCGGCCTACGATCTGACCGAACTGCTCGAGGCCGTGCGGTGGCGGGATTCCCGTCGCGCGGAAGACATGTCCCGCTCGGCGTAGTCGCCGGTGGACGCGTCAGCCACGCCGCGTCCACGTTCGGGCGCCCGCACTCGTCAAGCACGGGCTGACGGGTCTCCCCGGTCAGGCTTTCCCCCGGTCGGGTGGGCGAGAACAGCGGTGACGTCGGCGGTGCGCTCGATGATCGCGCGGGCGAGATCCAGCAGGCGAATGTTGGTAGCGCGGGCGTACGCCCGCAGCACGGCGAACGCCTCGTCCATGTCCACGCCACCGTGCTCACTGAGCACGCCCTTGGCCTGCTCGATGATCACGCGACTGTTCAGCGCGCCCTGCAACTGCGCCGAGACCGTCACGGAATCGGCGAGCATGCGGGCATGCACGATCCCGATCGTCGCGACGTCCGCCAAGGCCCGTGCGACCGCGAGATCGTTCTCATCCGGCCGCTCGTCCGACCCGGTGGCGAAGAGATTGATCGCCCCGATCCGGTTCTCACGCAATCGCATCGGCAGCGCGTACACCGAGGACCAGCCATCGGCCCGGGCCCGGTCGCAGAAGGCGGGCCAGCGGGCGTGCTCGGCGCCCAGCTCGGGCACCAGAACCCGCTGCCCGCTGTGATAGGCCTCGACGCACGGCCCGGCCGCGGCCTGGATCTGGAACAGTTCCAGCAGCCGGGTCGCCTCGCTGGTTGTGGCCAGCACCTCCAGCCGATCGAGGTGATCGGCCAGCATCACACCGGCCGCCTGCACCGGCAGCAACCGCACCAGGACATCGACGAGTTCCTGCGCCAGCTCGACCGGGTCGTAGTCCGCGACCAGGGTGTCGGCCATGTGCACCAGGGAGGTGATCAACACCCGTTCCCGACTCTCCATATCTTCGTGCCCCTTCACGCATCGCCGATCGTCAAGGCCGCGACCGGCCGGGTTCTGTACTGCCGGGATCGAAACGGATTCGGCGCGCGACGATGTCGGCGGCGAACTCTACGACCGGCCGTTCCTCGGCCAGTGCTCGGGCGATCAGCCGGGCATACGCGGTGGCGATATCGACACCCAGCTGGGCCGCGACCACTCCGGTGGCCTGATGGATCTCCCGGGTGGACACCGCGACCTCCCACCACGACCCCAAACCTTCTTCGTGCGAGTGCAATCGGGTGCCGTTGCGTTCCGGAGTGCGGACCGCCGCGAGCAGCACCACGGTCACCACGTCGGAGACCTGCACCGCCGTGGCGAACCCGGCCCGGTCCAGGGTGGCGGGAGCGTCCCGGTACAGATCCAGGGTGCCCACCCGGATCGCCCCCCTGCGCAACGGGAACGAGAACACCGCGCCCTCGCGGCGACCGAGCCCCGAGGCCGCCAGCAGCGGCCACCGGTCACCGGCCAGCGCCGCACCGAAATCGGGCACCAGCACGGGCGCGTCGATCCGATACGCCTGCGGCCCGGGCCCTTCCGCGGCGGCCACCTGGATTTGCGCCCAGTCCGCCGCGGTGTCGTCGGAGGCCCCCAGCATCTCCCACTCGCTGCCGCCGACGCACACCATGATCGCGGCGTGATCGACCGGCAGCAGCCGGACGCATACCGCGCTCAGCAGATCAGCGCCACGCTTGCACGCCGGATCGGCCTCCGCGCTGCGCACCGCGGCCATGAACCGCACCCCGATCGCCTCGCTCATGCGAGCCTGGCCGGCATGGCGACCGGATCGTCGGTGGCTACCCAGTACCCGTGGGCGGCGACCCGGCGGCGGCGTCCCAGCGCACCCGCGCCAGCAACCGCGCGGAAGTCCGCTGTTCGCCCTGCTGGATGCCGACCGCGTCACGGGTGGCCAGCAGATAGCATCGCCCGGTGTCGGCGAGCGCTTGTTCGAGATGGGTACAGAGTTGCGCCGCGGCCAGATCCAGGTCCGCGGCGACCACCACGCCGCCGCCCGCCACCGGCTGGGCTCCCTCGGCCATGACCGCCGTCACCGACCACACCCGGCAGCGGACTGCGCCGGAACCGTGCTCTGCCGCCGGACTTCGGCCCTGGGCGCCGCGCCGGTCGTTCGTCATAGGGACCGCCAAACCTCGAGGAATTCCATCGGCCAACCAGGGTCCGGGGATGGCGCTCTAACCAATCGCATGATCCCGCACCGGCGAAATCACCAGGCCACCAATGATATACGCGCCGAACACCAGGATGAAGCCCCGAACCGGCATCGATCTGGCGTCCGGACGAATCAGCGATGCCGAGAACGTCTTTCGAAACCGGTATCTGTCAGGGTTACTCGACCGGTTCGAGGTTGCCGGGGATCCAGGTCTGATCGTAGAAGGATTGCCCCGGACCGTAGAGGCGCACGATGACGAAATAGCCCTTACCCGGTACCGTTCGCAGCCAGTTCTTCTCGTCGACACCCGCCGGAAGCTCGGGACCGAACGAGATGGTGTGGGAGCCATCGGAATTGGTGGCGGGCTTGTCCATGGCGTTGATGGAGGGGAACCGCTGGCCGTTGTCGAGCCCGGAGGCGGTGATCGGGTCGTAGACCGCGACCGACCAGAACAGTTTCGCGGGGATCCCGGCGGGCAGGTTCAAGGTGTAGGTCTTGGCGCCGTCGAGATAGGCGCCGTTGCTGTCACGCATCGTGACCGGGTACTTGGCGCCCTTGTCGACCAGGTTGACCACCATGCCCGGCGAATCGGAGTAGGCGGAGCTGAAGTATCCGGTGCGCTGTTCGAGGTTGGTGTAGCTGCCGGAGGCCTGGAATTCGGTGTCCTCCCCGGCGAAGACGTTCAGCCACGGCTGCCCGGAGAAGTAGGTGCCGCCGGGTTCGTCCGGGAGCAGGTCGGTGACGGTGATCTTGCTGATCGCGAACGCGGTGCGCGCCGCCTTGTCGAGCAGTTCCCGCAGCGGCGGCTCGGGGGCGAACGTCGCGCCCTTCTCGATGCCGATGGTGTGCAGAAATCCGCGCATGTCCAGGTCCTGCGGGTCGACGGCCTCGGCTTGGACGAAGCGGTCGAGCATGTCGAAATAGCTGCCGTCGCGCGGGAACAGCATGTCGAGTTCGACGCCGGAGGCATGCGGGAATTGCATGGGCTGTGCCTGCTCGCGCCGGCCGAGCGGATAGATGACGGTGGATTCGATGCGGGCGGCGGTTTCGGTGAGGTCGGCCGGGTCACTGAAGAACGAGCGCCAGAACAGGAAGACATTGTGGGTGCGGGAGCGGTAGACGAATCCGTCGCCGGGTTCGGGTCCGTCGTAGTCCGGCCCCAGCAGGATGTAGCGGCCCCCGGCTCCGGCGTCGGGTCCGACCAATCCGACGTCGCCGGTGTGCAGGTGACCGTCGATGACCGGTCCGTGGATCGGCCGCTGCCAGAAGTCGTCGAGGATGCCCTGCACCCCGGGCGGCGCTTCCACCACGAGCGGCCCGTGCTCGGCCAGGTCGAGGTAGCCCATGGCGTAGACGACGTCGAAATTCGGTGTGGTGACCAGGGTTTTGGCGTCGATGCGATCCTGCCACACCGGTAGCACGTGGTAGCCCGCGCCGAAGCGGCGCTCCGAGGCTTCCTTCATCGCCCAGATGTTCACCGCGGGCAGCGACCACAGATAGGCCTGCACCGCGCGCTGGAACAACAATTCCTCGCGCAGGGTGCGCACGGTGTCCGCGGTGGCGAAGCCGCCCTCGAAACCGGAGTCTGCGAGCTCGTCGTACCGGGTCATGGGCGTCTCCCTCAGGCCGGGGTGATGGCGGGCGGTTTCCAGCTGCCGTCGAGGATGGCTTGCTCACCCCAGTACGCGCGGATATAGAGCGAGAACGGTCCCGAAGGCGAAGGGAGCCAATTGGATTCGTTACCGTCTCCGGGCGCCTGCGGGCCGACGTAGAGGGTGAGCGAGCCGTCGGGACCACGGGTGAGGTTCTTGTTCTTGGTGCCCAGCGAATACCGGTTGAGCGGGTTGGGGTGGAACAGGTGCTTGTCGTTGTAGAGCGTCATCGACCAGAAGCCCTTGACCGGCGGTTCCTGCCCGGCGGCGAAAGTTACCTTGTAGGAGCGGTTCCCGTCCAAGGCCGCGCCGGTGGCGTCGTTGTCGGTGTAGAAGTATTGGGTTTCGGTGGGCCGGTTGTCGAACATGTTCGATTTCGCGGTGCCGGTGCGGTTGAAGTAGTCCAGGCCGAACTGGGCGTTGTTGGTCGAGCGGTTCCAGCCGTTGCCGGCGGGGCGGCCGTTGTGTTTCCACTCGAAGAACGGCTTGATCACCTCGGTCTCGGTCGCGACCGCCGTATCGACCAGCACCTTCTTGATCGCCTCGTCGTTCTTCGCGGCGTCCAGGATGCTGCGGAACTGACCGTAGAGCCCCTCTTCCCCGGGCAGCGGCGGCACCTGATCCAGCACCGAGCCGAACTCGTCGAAGAACTTCTCCGGCACGACCCATTTCGTTTCTCCGCCACCGTCACTCGGCGGCGCCGGAACCTCGGGCAGCTTCGCCCACTCGACGGTTTTGGCATTGCCGTCGAAATCGGTCAGCGGATAGATGTCGATCTGGTTGATCACCGCCTGGATCGCGGCGCGATCCTCGGGGGTGTCGTCCATGAACACGCGCGGGATGGCGTTCGCGATCGTGGTGGGACAGCGGATGACGCCGTCGATGCCCTTCGGTGTGTCCTGGTCCCATTTCGGCCCGGCCAGTAGATAGAAGCCGGGTTTGGTGCCGTAGGCCTTGCCGAGTTCGCCGAACTGGTCGGTGCGCTGGTCATAGAGCGCGTACACCCAGAAGCGCTCGCCGAAGTCGGGCACCTGCACGACGACCGGTTGCGCGTCGAGATCGAAATAGGCCAGCCCGTAGACCACGTCCTGGTTCGGGCAGGTCACGAACGTCTCGGCGGGGTCGATGTAGTCGGCGAGCATGCCGAGGCGGCCCTGGGGCGCGACCGGCAGAATTCCGCCCAGCAGCGCGGGAGCGGGCGCCGCGGTGATCTGGTCGTGGCGATTGCGCATGTTCACCAGCGGCCAGCCCCACACGTACGCGGTGCGCGCGATGGTCGCGGCATAGGAGTCGAACATCTCGATTCCGGTCGCGGGTTTGGTGAGGTCCGCGGCGGATCCGGTCGCGGTGTCGGGCTCGTTCGCGCCGGTGCCGGTCGGTGTGGTGGAACTGGTCGCGCTACCGGATCCGGAGTCGTTCGAGCAGGCGACCACCGCCATGCCCGCCCCCAGGGTGAGGGCGGCCAGACTCGTGCCGCGCAGTGCCGAACGGCGGGAAAAATCCATGATCGCTGCTCCCTCGCCCGATCGGTACGCCCGGCGGTCGCCTGAACGACGCGACGCTGGTTGTCGCGGTTCGGCTCCACGCTAATGGCCTGATCCGGCGGCTCCTTCGCCCTATGCGGGACAATCGCCGCCCGGAGACGATCCGCCCGGATGCCGCGCGACGAACTCGGCGATGGTGGCCGCGACGAGTTCCGGATTCTCCAGCGCGGGCACATGCCCGACCCCGGGCAGCATCCGCTGCTCGGTCCCGGCGGGCAGACCGCGCTGATAGAACACGCCGTAGCGCGCGATCGGCAGGAAGACATCGCGCTCGCACAGCGCCAGCATGATCGGGACCCTGATCCCCGCGAGGTTCTTGACGCCGCCGTAGCGCAGGCCCATCAACAGGACTCGCAGATAGGCGGCACAGTGCGTGGTGGCGTGCATTAGATCCATCGCTCCGGCCGGCGGCACGGCGTCGACGTCGTGGACGAGACGGCGCAGCACCTGACGCTGGATCGGGCGCACCCCGAGCACGCGCTCGCCGAGCAGATTGCCCGCGACGGCGAACGGGAAGTACGCCAGAAAACGCAGGCCGATCGCGATGCTGGCCACGGAGATGTGCCGCCAGCCACCGGCGGGAGCGAGGGCCAGCAGCGATCGGGCCCGGCCGCGCCGCGCCAATTCCAGTGCCACCCAACCGCCCAGCGAGTTGCCGACCAGATGGGCGGTCGCGAATCCGGCCTCGTCCATGGCCCGTTCGACAGCGTGAACTGGGCTGGAGGGCATATGGCAGACGTCGGCACGAAGAAGATGCCGCGGCCGGAACGCGAACGGCTCATCCTCGACGCCGCCACCCGCGGGTTCGCCGAGGACGGCTACGCCGCGACCTCACTGGCGTCGATCGCCGCCGCGGCGGGGGTGACGAAACCGTTGATTCACAGCTACTTCGGCCCCAAGGAAGCCTTGTTCGAGGCGTGTTCGGATCGGGCCAGCGCCAATATCGCCGCCCATGTTCGCGGCCGGCTGGCCGATCCGACGCCGGGCTTCACGGTGACGGAGACCGTGCTCGCCGCGCTGTTCGACGCGCTCGCACCCCGCCCCTACGACTGGCCGCTGCTCTACGACACGGTGGTCCCGGCCGACTCCGGGCTCAACCGCACGCTGCGCGAACATCGGTGGCGGGTGGCCGAACTCGCCGTCGACGGGGTGGCGCGGACCGCGACCACCATGCGCCTGAGCGCGACCGACGACATCGACGTCGCGACCCGGATCTGGATGGGCACGCTGTCGACCCTGGTGCGCTGGTGGCTCGATCATCCCGAGAACACGGCGGCCGACATGGTGGCGCGCTGGCGGCGCTTGACGACGGGCCTGGCGTTCCTGGTGCCGCGCCGCTGACGAGCGCGGATATCAATCGGATCAACGATCGGTGTGTTTGCTGGACAGATGCTAGCGTGAGCACTCGTTGCACTTTCCGGAGTCGACAGCCGTGGTCTCGATTCGAAGGAGTGAATAACATGCTCGCAGGAATCGCCCGCTCCACAGCGATCGCCGCGATCGCGGTACCGCTGGTCACTCTCGCCGCGCCCGCCGCGTTCGCCGATCAGCCCGCCGTAACCCCCACCGAGCAGCACAGCGTCTCGCGAGTGGATCAACCGCTGCGAAAGAACGTGGACGCCCCCTATATCTGGATCAATATCTGCGTTCATATCCCGACGCCGGGTTCGGCCACCCTCGACTGGTGCTTCCCCTGATCCGTAGCCCGCTCGCTGACCAGCGGCTGCCCTGAATTCATCGACGAAGTCCGGGGTCCCACCATGCCCGATGCATCCCGAATCATCCGAAGGAGCAACGCATGAGCTATCTCGCACGCGTCGCGGCCACCACCACACTCGCCGCAGGCACCCTGCTGTCGAGCGGTGTCGGCCATGCCGACCCCGAACCGGCCCTGCCGCCGCCGTCGTGCTCGGTGCCCGACGAGGTGGTGGGCAAGTTCCTGATCCTGCGCGGCACCACCCCGTCGGTTCCGCTGGCGCCGCCGGATCACTCGATGGTCGTGGTCCGGTTCCCCACCGCGGACATGTTGCAGTACATGGTGGTCGGGACCGGGGTCTGGCACGACGGCAACTACACCTACACCGTGCCCGAGCCGGGCCAAGCCGTCATCGACAGCACCCAGATCGACACCCCGGAACCCATCAGCTACTCGCTGCGACTGTGGTGCCGGGACAACGTCTCCGGTGACTACCGCTACATCATCGGCGACTCGCCGGACCCGGGGCCGGAGCATCAGGCGACCTACCGGTTCCAGAACACCAGGCCCTGAGTCCCGACCGGCCGGTGCGAGCCCGAGCGCTCGCACCGGCCGCACGGAATGCTAGTTCCTGCTCAGTGCCGCGGCCGCGTCCTTCTGCAGATCGGCATAGGAGTCCTTGCCGGTGTCGATGGTGACGCTCTGGATGGTGCCGCCGGCGAAGGTCCCCGGCGTCCGGTATTGCGAGGACACCGCATCCCCGCTGTCGTAGCCGACGCACAGTCCGTCACCGGCCAGGGTGAATTTGCCGGTCTGGGCCCGCATCGGACCGTCACCGACCGGGTTCCCGTCCAGATACAACTTCGTGGTTCCCACGGATTCGCCGTTCTCCCCGGCCTTTTCGCGGGTGAACTCCATGCCCACGGTGTGCTTGCCCGGCGTCAACGGCGCCGAGGCGGTGAAATCCTGTTCCGGGGCGATGCCGAGGAAGTTGTAGACGTAGTGCACCTGGCCGTCCTTGACGAACAGGCTGTGGCCACCGAAACGCGAACCGTGGGCGAAGATCACGCCTTCGGCGTTGTCCTGCACGTCGAGGCTGGCCAGCACCTTGTAGGACTTGCCGCGAATATTCACCGCCACGCCCTCCGGCACGGGAGATGCGTCCGGATAGTAGACGTAGCGATCGCGTGGCGGCTCGGCCTGCGGGCGTTCGACGCCGAGTTGCTCGACGGCGGTCCGGTCATCGAGTGGCAGGACATAGTTGTTCTTGGCTTCCTCGTTCCAGGCGTCGATCAGTTCTTTCAGCTTGTCCGGATTGTCGTCCGCCAGGTTCTTGGATTCGGAACGGTCCTCGTCGACGTGGTACAGCTCCCACTTGTCGTCGTCGAAGTGGCCTTTTCCGCTGATCGCGGCGTGCACCGCCGATGCTTTCCAGCCGTTCACCCAGATGCCGCGCGTGCCCAGCATCGCGTAGTACTGACGTTCCTTCTTGGTCGCGGCATCGGCGTCGTCGAAGCTGTAACGCATCGAAACACCGTTCAGCGGATACTGCTTCACGCCCCGGAACGTTTCGGGCATTTCCACACCGGTGACGTCATAGATCGTCGGCACGATGTCGGTGCAATGGTGATACTGGTGGCGGAACTCGCCCTTGGCCTTGATCCCCTTGGGCCAGTGGATCACCAGCGGGTCGGCGGTGCCACCGGCGAACTGGGCGTAGCGCTTGAACATCTGAAACGGGGTCGAGAAGGCCGCGGCCCATCCGGTCGGGTAATGGTTGTAGGTGTCCGGCGTGCCGAGCCTGTCGATGTATTTCATGTTCTCGGCCAGATCGTCGGGGTAGCCGTTGAAGAATTTGTTCTCGTTGACCGAACCGTTGGGTGAGCCTTCGCCGGAGGCGCCGTTGTCGGCGGCGTAGAAGATGACGGTGTTGTCCATCTGGCCGGTCTGCTCCAGGAAGTCGATCACGCGGCCGACCTGAGCGTCG
This sequence comes from Nocardia sp. NPDC050435, assembly GCF_040655395.1. Lineage (NCBI taxonomy): Bacteria > Bacillati > Actinomycetota > Actinomycetes > Mycobacteriales > Nocardiaceae > Nocardia > Nocardia sp. NPDC050435. The sequence continues at coordinate 509,842 of NZ_JBFAJW010000005.1, read as the reverse complement.
GTGTACTCGGAGAACCCGGCATACACCTCGGCCATGCGCGCGAACAGACGCTTCTCGTCGGCGTTGAGCGAATCCCAAGGGCGCACCGCGTCGTCATCCACCGCGACGTCCTTCGGCAGCGGATTGAGCGGAGTCAGCTGTGTGCCCTGCGGCATGACGCCCTTGTCGATCATCCGTTTCAGCACCCAGTCGCGGTAGGCCTCGTAGCCGTCGTCGAACTGACCCTTGTATTTGTCCGCGTACTCGGCCGGACTGTGGTGCGGAGCGTGATTGGCACCCGGGCAGAACCACAGGTACCAGGGCTTGGACGGGTTGCTCGAACGCTGATCGCGCAGCATCTTGATCGCGTTGTCGGCCAGGTCTTTCGACAGGTGATAGCCGTCATCGGGGCTTGCGGGCTGGTCGATGAATCGGTTGTCCTCGGTCAAGTCCGGGTACCACTGGTTCGTTTCGCCACCGAGGAATCCGTAGAAGCGGTCGAACCCTTTCGCGAGCGGCCATTCCGACTTCGCGCCGCCGCTCGAGACGTCTTCCTCGGGAACGTTGTGGTTCTTGCCGACCCAGAAGGTGCTGTACCCGTTGTCTTGCAGCACCTGGCCGACCGTCGCACACTGGGCGGGTAGACGGCCCGCCGCGCCGGGAAAACCGTTGGTGGCCTCGGTGATCGCCGCGAACCGGTTCACGTGGTGGTTGCGGCCGGTGAGCATCGTGGAGCGGGTCGGCGAGCACAGCGCGGTGGTGTGCCACTGGGTGTAGGTCACGCCGTTGTCGGCCAGGCGCTGCATGACCGGCATGTTGATCCGGCCGCCGTAGGGAGACCAAGCCGCCAGCCCGGTGTCGTCGTAGAGCACGACCAGCACATTGGGTGCACCGTCCGGAGCCTTCTTGACCTCGAAGGGTTTCCAGTCCGGTTTCGAATCGCGAACATCGAGTTCGATATCACCGTCGAACCCCTCGTTGATGCCCGTCCCGTAGTCGGGCGGACCATTCTTGTCGTCGTTGCCGCACGCGCCGAGCAAAGGCAGCGCCGCCGCGCCGACACCTGCCGCCGCGAAGCCGCCCAGGAGCGAGCGACGCGACCACCGCTCCCCTGTGGGCTGACCGGACGCTTGCCCCGAATCCTGCTCATCGGACGTTGTCATAGCCGAAGACTATGATTCTGGTGTCCGGTTGGTCCGGTGCCACACCGTGCCCAAGAGGTTTCGACCCTCACGCCGGTGTGACGCAACGGAAGCCGAGATGACAGGTCGCGGTGTCCTCGGATTGGCTCTGCCGCGCGGCGGGCCGGTAGCGCAGGCAGTAATTCGGCGCGCACAGAAACGACCCGCCTTTGATCACCCGGCGCGGGAACCGTTCGCCCGGCACCAGTGGCGGCGCACAGCACGAACTCTTCGGCCCCTGGCGGTCGAAGCGGTAATAGTCGGTGGTCCACTCCCACACGTTTCCGGTCATATCGAACAGTCCGTACCCGTTGGGCGGATAGGCGCCGGCCTTGGTGGTACCCGGCTGTGCGACTTGACCTTTGCCGGGCAGGAATTCCCACGGAAAGCGGCCCATCCACGTATTGGCCATCCGCCGACCGCGTGGTGCGAACTCCGCACCCCAGACATACGTCGCAGCCTCGAGCCCACCCCGCGCGGCGAACTCCCATTGCGCTTCACTCGGCAGCGCCTTGCCCGTCCACGCCGCATACGCCGCGGCATCGGCATAGGCGATGTGCACGACCGGATGCTGGTTGCGCCCATCCAGATTCGTCCCCGGCCCACCCGGACGACGCCAGCAAGCACCCGGCACATAGGACCACCAGCGCCGCCAATCATCCAGGGGCACAGGCCCTGTCGTCGCTCGGAACACCAGCGCCCCTGGGCGCAGATCCGCGGGATCGGCCCCGGGATACTCGGCCGGGTCCAAGTCGCGCTCAGCAACGGTCAGGTACCCGGTCTCGCGCACGAACCGCGCGAACGCCGCGTTGGTCACCGCGTGGGTGTCCATCCAGAACGGTTCCACCGCCTCGGTTCGGACGGGCCGTTCCTCGGGAAAGAACTCCGCGGAGCCCATCGAAAAGCGGCCGCCCGGAACCAGCGCCATGCCCTTGCGCACGGCCACCGCCACACTGCTCATCGGCGCCACTCCCCCGGACCCGCGGATCGTTTCGGTACGCGCGGCGTCTCAGGCTGTACCGTCCACGGCCACAGCGGGATCGACGCACCAGCCCGGCGACGTGCGGAGCGCCCGAGGTTCCACGACATGCCCGAAGGGTAGTAGCTCCGAGCTATCAATCACGAGAGCGACATCACTCTCGGCGGAAAACGGTTGACCTTGTCGTAACGGCAATGTTTACGGTCGCTTGCCATGACCATTTCAGTGATCGACAGCGCCGCAGGCATGAACCGGATCCTCAGCGCGCACCCGGAGGAGCGCGCCGACCTGATCCGCGACCTGTGGGCTCCCATGGCGGGGATGTACCACTTCATCCCCGGCGGCGTGGACCTGGCGGCGGTGCACGAGCAGAACTTCGGCTTCCGTCCGGATTCCGCGATCGAAGACGTCCGCGCGGGTCTCGACACCCTGGTCGAGGCCGACGCGTGGGGTCGCATCCAGCGGGCGCTCGAGGCGGGTGTCGCCGCGCTGGCAGCCGCCGATCCCGATGTGACGGTTCCCGACCTGACGGTACTGCTGATCCTGGGCGATCCGACGAACAGGCACTTCGTCGACGAAGTGCAGGGGCTCTCCGGATTCGGGGGCATCAGCGGTTACATCGCCCTCACCGTCTGGCCTTCCGCGCGCGTCCTCGAGCGCCTCGACGCGATCGCGGTCCACGAACTGCACCACAACCTCCGCTACTCGCCCGGCGGAGTCGTGTGGGACCCGCGGACGGTGACGGTCGGCGAACACGTCATCGCCGAAGGGCTCGCCGACGTCTTCGCCGCCGAGTTGTACGGCGACGCCGGTCACACCCACTTCGTGAGCGAGGAAACCCGTTCCGACGACGCGGTTCTGGCCAAGGTCGCCGGCGGACTCGGCGTCACCGGAATGGCGGACTTCGCCGCCTGGGTCCTCGGCGACACCAGCGCCCGCCTGTTCGGCGCCACTCCCGTCGGCCTGCCCACCGGGGCGGGTTACGCCGCCGGCGCCCGGCTCGTTCGCGCGTATCTCGAGGCCACCGGCACCACGGCGGCACGCAGCGTCCGGACTCCCGCCGCTGAGATCTTGAACATCGCGCTGCCGCGACTGGGTTTGGCGGCGGGCACCGCACGGTGATCGGCGCAACGGCTGTGTAGAGCGCCTGGGGACCGAGATCAGCCGAACGAGATCAGTGTCCTGTTCGCGACCGAGACGCGGGCACTCTCGAACAGGGCCAGCCAGATTTCGCGTTCCCGTTGGAAGGGGTGGTCCTCGTCGTACCTGTGCAGAGCGGCCGCCGCCGCGTCGGTGAGGTTGCCGTCCTCGAGCTCGATACCGATATGCGGTGCGAGATAGATTAATTCACGCAGCAGCGCCACCGAGGAGCCGAGTAGGCCGCCCGCCAGCTTGATGCCGGGATCCTCCGGCACCAGCACTTGGTCGAAATCGATGGGAACGTAATAACCTTCGGCGTCCGAATGACAGATGAGGTGGGATTCGAACCCGTACATCACCTCTTCGAGCAATGGATCTTCCGTGGGCTGTCGGCCCTCGGCCAGGGGCGTGAGCGGCTGCCCGGGATGGGTGTAGGCGTGTGCGTAGGCGCGACGCAGGTAGTGCACGAAGCTGTAGGGGAAGCTGCCCGCGTGCTTCCGCATGGTGGCGGGGCCCTCGGTCTCCGCCTCCGTGTGCGGCGGTAGACCGTTGTCGGCCAGCACCCGATTGATGGTGTCGATGTCTTCCCGGAGATACTCGAGGTATTCGGGATCATCCGCGTAGGTCAGCGCGGACGCGTAGGAATGAACTGAAATCGCAAGCCCCATAGGGCCAGAGCATACGAATGCCCGGTGACAGGTTCGCCGGTCAGACTCGAACCAGCTCGAACTGCTCCCACTCCTTCGCCTCGACGCGATCACACAGCAGCCAGGAGTTACCGCCCTGGGCCGACCAGTAGTGCCCGCCCAGCGCCATCAATGTGACGAGATTGCCCGGGGCGACGGTCATTACGAAGGTTTCCCAGGGCCCGAGGTTGGTCGCACCCACGCGCAGCCATCCGCCGCCACCGTCGACAGCTTGCAGGTAGCGGCCGTCGTGGGCCTGAATGGACACGACCGTCCGGGCTCCCCACGAGTGGTAGTAGGCCAGCTCGGTGACCGTGAACACCGTTTCCGGCCCGGCGACGTACTCGTCGGCGATCAACAGATCGCGGACGAGGAAGTCGCTCCCGGTGCGGACGAAGCGCCCGCCCGAGGCCACCAACCGTACTCGGTACTGCGTGATCGCCTGGCGATCGGATTGCACCACGTCCGGGTCGAGCGAGCGGGTGATGCGGTGCACCTTGCCGTCGGCGATCGCGAACACGTCGAGCGTGGTGGCCGTGCGGCAGACCGCCGCGACACTGCGATTACGGGTGCCAGGGGGTTGGCCGGGCACCCCGATCGGCGGCCCGGCCCAGGCACCGGCGGCATACGAGCGGGCCGTCAGCGGATCGGAGGCGGCCACCAGTTCGCCGCTGCCGGGGGCGGGCCGGGCAGCCGCGACGCCGGCGTCCACCGCGATACCCGTATCCGGGTGCGGTTCCCACACGCCGGGCCAGCGCTCGGGCTGACCGACCGTGGACCACAGCCGCCCGTCGGCGGGCCCCGAGGTCACCGCGTGAACCTGAATCGTATTGCCCTGCAATGTAATAGCCGAGACACCACCGGCGTTCTGCAGCCCGGACAGCACGTCCCAGGTTCCGGCGTCCTCGGTGACCGGTGTATGGACGACGCGGCCGTCGGCATCGGAGGCGAACAGCTCGAGTCGCCCCGGCTCGGTCGCGGTGGCCGCCAGCGCCGAGCGTTCTCCCAGACCACCGCCGGTCAGCATCTGCCAGCTCGGCTCCCACTGCCCCTCGGCCGCGCGTCGCCTGCGCACGAGCTGGTCCTGGCCGAGCACGAACAGATCGATCGAACTGGGCGTGGACGACGCGGCGGCGAGGCCGGCTCGGGGGTCGAAGGACGCGCCGTCCAGCGGTCGCCACGGTTGCCACACCCCGCCGGTGAACGTGGCCTGATACACATTCCCGTCCAGCGCGATGACGAACAGGTCGATGACCTCGCCGCGCGCGACGGCCGCGATGCGGGCGGAGCGGTGCAGCGCCGGAGACTGCAGAACCGACCACAATCGCCACGGATCGACGACGACATTGACCTCGGCGACGGCGTCACCGCCGCCCAGCACATCGACCCGCAGCGGCGCCCGCCCCAACCGCGCCGACGATCCCGAACGCACCGCCAGCTGTGCGAGCAGATAGGTGGAGCCGCTACGGGCGAGTTCCTGAGCGACGACCTGCCGCTGCAGATCCTGGGCGGCCAGTTTCCGAAAACCGCGGTCCCACACGCGCGGTGACCGCAACGAGACGTAGACCGCGGCTCCGCCCGGCGCCATCCCGTAGCCGGCGATCACGACCGGGGGGCCGTTGTGGGTGTCGCCCGGTGCGCCGGCCCAGCGGGCCAGTTGCGTGCCGTTCGGCCCGAGCCGCGCGACGTCGGCGACGGCCGTCGGATGACGCGGGTCCAGCCAGCCGGTCTGCACCGTCGCCGCCGGGCACATGGCCGGGCCGGTCAGGTCGTGCCCCGGTCGCTGGTGCGCGAGACCGGCCTCCTGCGCCGCCAGGGTTCCGGTCACGCCCATGATGCAGGTGGGGTCCGAATAGTCCAGCGACAGATAGCCGTTGAAGGTGCTGGCATGTCCGCCCGGTTGATGATTGCGGCGCTGGTAGTAGTGCCCGAGCTCGTGGCAGAGCAGCGCGGGGCTGAGGCTGACGGCGGCGAACTGCCCGTCCTGCCCGAACTGTCCACCTGTCGCACCATCCCAGTCCTGAATGACGACGAGGACCTCCCCCGCCGGGAACGCCGCACCGTCGGCGGCCGCGCGCGCCCGCACCGCCGCGGCCAGCTCGTCGGCGTCGAAATACCGCTTGTCGAGTTCCACCGGGGCGTGAATCGACCAGACCAGATCCTCCCGGAACCCCGACATGTCCTGCCAGAATCGCCGCACCTCATCCCCGCAGGCCAGCAGCCAGGCGTCGGTGAAGTCGTGACCCGAACGGGCGACACCCCGGGCCGTGGCCACCACGTATACGAACCTCGTCGTCGCCATCGCTTCGATTCCTGTCGTCAAGCGCCGCACACCCGATGATGGTCAATATTGTGACCCAGAACACACCGGCGTGGGTCCTGATCGAGGTCTAATCTCGACCGGCAAACCTCGCGGCCTCGTGCAACTCCGCGAGCACCTCGGCCAGCAAGCTCTTCTCTTTGACGACGTGGCCGAGACCGAGACCGGCTATGTCCGCCCCTGCCGCCACCAGCGCGCTGTAGGTACCGGGTTCGACCCCGCCGCCATAGAGCAGCGAGACCGAGGACCGAGACCGCGCGGCGAGGTGACCTCGCACCGTTTCGCACACGCCCGCAACGTGTTCCGGCGCCGCCGCGCGGGCGCCGATCGACCAGCCAGGCTCATACATCACCGCGAATTCGGTGCCTGGATCGACCGCGTCCAGCACCGGCGCCAACTGCGCGACCACATACGCCCCGGCCTCGTCCGTCGACACGCGGTCGACCTCGCCGACACAGACCAGCGGCATCAGCCCGCCGGCGAGGGCGCCCACGACCTTTCTGGCTGTCAGCTCGTCGGATTCACCCCGGGCGCGCCGGTCGGCGTGACCGAGCATGACGTGGGTGCATCCGAGTTCGGCGAGCAAGGACGCCGGGGATTCGCCGGTGTAATCCCCCGCCTCGTACCACGCGTCTTGCGCGCCCACACCGATGGCGCTATCGCGAAGCAGGGCCCGTGTCGCCGATATCAGCGGATCCGGTACACACGCGAAGAAACCGGCGTTCGCCAATTCGTCCGAGAGTGGAAGAACTACGGACTCGAGCCATACCCGATGGTCGGCGGCACTCATCGCCGCTTTGGTGTTGGTGCACGTCATCAATTTCATCGCTGTCATTTCATTCGAAATTGGTATGCCGCTCGAGCATTTCATGCCGGTCAGCGCCGCCCAAGCGCTCCATCAGCAGGACGATGGCGTCCAGATATGCAAGAGCTGTCTGTTCGAACAGGGTTCCGATGAATTGCGTCGACTGGCCGATGGATCCGTCGGCGGAACGCTCGGGAATCGTTACCAGAGTATGGGCGAGCCGCGCCAGTCTGGACTCCGCTGTGGCAGTCACGACCACGATGCGGGCTGCGGCTCTGCGCGCTGTTTCGGCATGCTCGACAACTGTCGGCGTTTCGCCGGATCCGCTACACGCGATCAGCAGATCCGGAGCGCTGCCGATGGCCGGAGTGGTTGCGTCGGAAGTGATGTAGGCGCGGTATCCGAGGTGCACGAGCCGCATCGCGAAAGCATCCGCCATCAGTTTCGAGCGCCCGGCGGCGACCACGAATATTCGTTCGGCCGCGGCGATTTCATCGACCAGTGCCGCGGCGGAGTTGGTATCGACACGCCGGAGCGCGGCGGCGATTTCGGTCGATACTTCCCATAGTGCGCGCTCGACCTCGCCCGCTGTGGATTCCTCGGTTCGTTCCGGCCGGCCGAGATCAACCGGCGTGTCGTCATTTTGGTCGACCATAGCGTGGCTCTTCTCCAAATCTCGCAGAACGAATTTCCGGATCAGCCCCAAAACAACGATAGCCGTTGGCGATCACGGCAGCACAGCGAATTCTGGAAGTTGTGTCTCCGTTACAGGGAACCCGACGGTTCGATTCGATGGATGTCTACCGGCGGTTTCGCCCGTCCCGATGACCGGGATGCCCCGTAGTCGATCCGCGCGGATAGCTGCTTCTGTGAGACGCGACACTCCGGGTACCGATTCTTCGACATACCTGAAGTGGTGTCCGCCACGATGAAAGGCCTTCCCACCCATGCGAATCCGCTCTCTTCGCGTATCCCTCGCGCTGGCCGCGACCGCGCTCGCGGCCAGCACCGCCACCACCGGCATCGCCGCCGCCGACATCGACCTCGGCAGCTCGGGTAGCGCCGGCGGCGACATGGTCATCACCCTGGTGCGCCACACCGAGTCCGCCGGCAACGCCTCCGGCCTGATCGACACCAAGGTCCCCGGGCCCGACCTGACCGCGCGCGGCCGGGCACAGGCCGACAAACTGGCTGTGCAGCTGGCCGATAAGGACTTCGACTGCGCCTACGCCTCCAATATGGTGCGCACCGAGCAGACCGCGGCGCCGACCGTCGCCAAGAAGGGCCTGAATGTCAAGGTAGAGCCCGGTTTCCGGGAGATCGAGGCGGGTCAGTACGAGGGCACACCGGAGGCCGAGGCAATGTCCGGGTACCTCCAGGCGCCGATCAAGTGGCTCTCCGGTGACCTGAGCGCACGGATTCCCGGATCCATCGACGGCAACGAATTCGACGGCCGCGTCGATCAGGGGCTGCTCGAGGTGCAGCGCCGCAACTGCAGCAAGCCGGTGATCTTCGCGCACGGCGGCACCATCATGTTCTGGTCCATGCTGAACGCCGACAACGCCGACAAGAGCAAGCTCGGCACCGATCCGATCCGCAACGGCGGCCGCGTCGTCCTGAAGGGCAGCCCGAAGAAGGGCTGGACGATCGTCGAGTGGGTCGGCCACCCGGATCTCGGCTGATCTTCCCTTTTCCGCGCCCCGGATGTCACCGACGCTCTCGATGACACCGGGGCTGTGGTGTATCTCGACCGGGGACCACAGGGCGATATTGATTCACGGTTTTCTGAATACAGACTTACATGTACAGTCCGTGCCGTGGACACCCTGCTGTACCGTGACGCCCTGACTCGCTTCGGCCACGCCCTGTCCGACCCCACCCGCACCCAGATCCTGCTCAGCCTGCGCCAGGCCCCCGGCTACCCGTCGGATCTGGCCGAGCAGATCGGCGTCTCGCGCCAGATCCTGTCCAACCACCTCGCCTGCCTGCGCGGATGCGGACTGGTGGTCGCGGTGCCCGAAGGTAGGCGCGCCCGCTACGAACTCGCCGACGCCCGCATCGCGCGCGCCCTCGAGGACCTGACCGGTCTCGTGCTGGCGGTCGATCCCGCCTGCTGCCCGGACTCGGCGACCGAGGAGTGCTGCTGATGCCGCACTCACTCGGCATGCCTTCGGCGGTGACGCTGGGCCCGTCGCCGGATCGGCAGGCGCTGTTGGCGCGGCGGATACGGTGGTTCGTCGCGGCGACCATTACCTACAACGTCCTCGAGGCGATCATCGCCCTGACCGAGGGCGCCCGCGTGTCCTCGACCGCGTTGATCGGATTCGGGCTGGATTCGGTGATCGAGGTGTCCTCCGCGGCGGCCGTGGCCTGGCAGTTCGCCGGCCGTGATCCGGAGCGGCGGGAAAAGGTCGCGCTCCGGATCATCGCGTTCTCCTTCTTCGCTCTGGCCGCCTACGTCACCGTGGACTCCGTCGGCGGACTGGCCGGCGTCGGCGAAGCCCAGCACTCTTCCGTCGGCATCACCCTGGCCGCGGTGAGCCTGGCCGTGATGCCGGTACTGTCGTGGGCGCAGCGCCGTGCCGGTCGCGAACTCGGATCCGCCTCAGCGGTCGCCGATTCCAAGCAGACCCTGCTGTGCACCTACCTCTCGGCGGTGCTGCTGGTCGGGCTGGTGCTCAACAGCCTGTTCGGCTGGTCGTGGGCCGACCCGGTCGCCGCCCTGGTCATCGCCGCGATCGCGGTCAAGGAAGGTCGCAACGCCTGGAAGGGCGACACCTGCTGCCCGTCTCCAGCCGCACTCGGCGCGAAACCGCCTGCGGCCGAGCATGATTGCGCCTGCTGCGAGGGCTGACGCCGCTCCCGCCACTAGCCGCGTTCACGCCGGGCTGTGCGGCGCCAGCCCGTTGAGCATGCGGGTCAGCAAGGGAATACGCCGCTCGCGTTGCGCTCTCGATCGTGGCGGGACCCACGTCGGCCATCGTGTGCCGCATGGCACCCCGCGCGCGCTCGTCGGTGCGAGCGGCGACGGTCAGCTCGTATCGACTGAAGTCAGCGCTGGTTCGTGGTCGCTCGCGGGACCGGAATCAGTTGTCGGCCAGTTGCCGACGAAACTCCTTCCGCCACTGCGGGTCCTGACGGAGCACCACAACCAAGCCCAAGGCTTCCCGAACCGGCAGGCTGAGCGCGTCGGCCAGGGCGCGGGCGGCCATGGCGCGGTTCTGCCAGACGACTTGGTCGTCGTAGACGGTGCGCATCACCCGGGACTCGGCATGCACACGGCGCAGCCGTAGCTCCAAGGCTGAATCCTCGTCGATGCCGGGGCGGTCATCCTCGCCGAGCAGGGGCAGTGCGTCGATGACCTCGGCGTAGGTGTCGAGCCCGGTCTCGGCGGCCAGCGAGGCCATCTGTGTGGCGAGTACGCGGCGTAGGTGCTCGGGTGTCGCAGCGTCGACCAGTGCGGCGAACTGGTCAGGCACCGAGACCCGCTGGCTACCGTCGGCGGGGAGCAGGGGAAGAATCTGCGCGCTGTCGAGGTACCCGTCCAGGCCGGGTGGGGGCAGCGGGATGCCGCAGCGGCCAACGACCGCCGCACACACCGCCAGCAGCTGTTCCCGACGCTGCTCGGGTGTGTATGTCTGACCGAGCGGCGGCATCGGGCTGACCACGCATTGCCCGTCCGGATCCCACCGCGCCGCCCACTCGTCGTGCGGCGGCAGGCCGGGGAAGACCTCGAACGGTTCGCACGCGCCCTCGGGCACAACGGCCGAGCGAGTGTCGTAGCTCGTCACGATTTCACCGTTGTCGAAAAGGGATACCTGGATCGAGCCGGTCTGGCTCGAGTAGCTCACCGATATCGCGCGTGTGCTACGGGATACACGGCGCAGGACTTCCGCGCGCGTGCCCTCGAAACCATAGAAACCTTCCTGAAAGCCGAAGGCCCAACCGTCGTGCGTGCCCACGCAGACGACCGGCAGCTGTGCGCTGTTCCCACCCCCGGCCTTACTGCGCCCCCGCGGCTGCCGGGTCTCGGGCAACGCCCCGAACCGGCGCAACAATTCGGCCTCGTCCAAGCCATGGGCGAAAGTCAGGCAGAACGAGTCGAATCCGCCGGGCCAGTTCTTCGTCGGCGCCGCACGGGGGATCGGTCGCTGCGATGCGGGGGCACCCTGGTCAGCAGGGGCAGACGCGAGGCCGAGCCGGGGTTCCGGTCTGGACTCGGGAGCGATCTCCCACAGCAATATCCCGTCGTCGGCGACAGGCACATACGACAGTCCCACAGTCATGGCCGTTCCGTCGTCGAGCGAGTCGGCGACCTGTTCCAAGAAGGCGGCGAGGCTTTCCCAGTTCCCGAAGCTCGCGCCCTCGGATTCCTCGTACTCGCCCACCGCACCGAACGTTTCGCCGCGACGGCAGTCCACCACGACTGCGTCCACACTGGAGGTGCGGGCGATCGTGACGAAATCCTGGTGCCAGTAGTCCTCGAATGGCAGGTTCTCGCCGTGCCGGCCCCAGAGTTCGTGGTGCATCCGGCTCGAGGAGAGGATTTCGGCGAGGGCATAGGGCTGATGGCCGGGGAAGCTGAAACTCCCCTCGCCGGGTGTGACGCCGTCGTGGTGGCGCAGATAGGTGACCAGATCCGCGGGGAACTCCACGCCCAGTTCGGTAGCTGCGGCCTCGATCGCCTCCGGCGCGGCCGGCGGACGCAGGGAGGCGAAGGTCCGCGGTGCGTGTGTGGCGAGCCAGGAGTCGATCCGTCGCAGGGTTTCTTCGATCGGGGTGGCGGGCATGGTCTGATCATCACCTTCACCCCCGACATCGTTACCCTCTGTAAAGATCGCCCTGGCTGTCTCCACCCTGGTGGCGGCTGATCGGCGCGAGGCCGGACCCGCTGACGGTCGAGAACTACTCAGCCTGAATTCGAGGCATCAGGCTGGCGGGTTGGGTCGTGGCAAGACCGGACGTTCGTGAGGCGCCGAGCCGCTGTCACTGAGCATGGCGACACCCGGCTGCCGGTTGCGTCGCGGCCACGCTAGCCAGTCGCGGGCTCCTTGGGCCGGTGCTGCCGTTGGCTCAGCACGAGCGCGCCCGCTGCCAACAGGTAGAACGGCGACGGGAGCAGCAAATCCCAACCCGCCGTGTCGTTGTGCTCGAGCGCCTTCAACCCGAGATACCCGTCGACCGTGCCGAGAACAGCCAGAATCGCCGCGGCCCAGCGCGTTCCGGCCCGGACACACCTACGCGGCAACGCGAAGACGACCGCGGGCACCAGCACCACCAGGCCGGACTCCGCGACGAACACGAGCAATTGCTCGACCAGCGGCCGCGCCGGCGGATAACCCACCCCGACGACGGTCTCCGACAAGACCACCGCGGTCTCGCTGCGGTCCGCCCCGGCGTCACTGCCGGACAGCACCGGGAAACGCGTGTCCAACACCCGCGGTAACGCGACCAGGACCAGGCTCACCACACGCCAGCAGGTGACACCGCGCCACCACCGCCCCAGCGACACCACCATGCCTACATCCCCTCCGACCGAACTCCGCGCGGGCGAGGCTACCCGCGCAGCCCATCCACAGCGAATCCGGCCACGCCCCGATCGGAAACCCACAGACCGACAACGGATCCTGTGGGAAGGCAAGCCGGGATGGCGAAGCTGGAGTAGTACAGGCCGTGACGATCTCAGTTTCTTGTGGCGGCCGGCGCTTTTGCGCCGAGGTGGGCTGGTAGCCGCCGGTAGCCGTTGAGGGTGACCAGTTCGCGTTTCTCGGGTGCGGTGGTGAGGCGCAGGGCAGGGAATGTGTCGAACAGGGCGCGCAAGGCGGTGCCTCCTTCGACGCGAGCGAGTGCGGCGCCGATGCACGCGTGGACGCCGGTTCCGAAGGCGAGGTGGTCGGCGGCGTTGGGGCGTGTGATGTCGAAGCGATCCGGGTCGGTGAAGACGTGCGGGTCCCGGTTCGCGCCCGCGGGAAGGAGGATGACCGTCTCACCGGCAGCGATATGGTGCCCGGCGATCTCGATGTCGTGCAGGGCGATCCGAACCATTCGTTGTACCGGGGGGTCGTAGCGGAGGATTTCCTCGATGGCGTTGGGCCACAAGCTGGGATCCTCGTGCAGCCGGGCCAGCTGTTCGGGGTGGTCGAGCAGTGTCACGATTCCGTTGCCGATGAGATTGACCGTGGTCTCGAAGCCTGCCCCGATCAGCAGTGCCGCGTTGGCGGCCAGTTCGCGGTGGGTCAGCGTGCCGTCGAGGGCGAGTCGGGCGAATGGGGTGTCAGCGGAGTCGCGGTGGCGGATTCGGTCGAAGTGGTCGCCTAGATAGTCGTCGAGGTCGCGCAGACCTTCGACTGCCTGGCGGTAGGTAGTCCATTTGATGCCGACGTCCAACAGTGGAGCCGCTCGGTGACCGCAGGTAAGCAGGCGCGGGCGAGCCTGTACGGGTAGGCCGAGGATCTCGGCGATCACCGCCACCGGTAGCTGTTCGGCGAAGGCCGACAGCAGGTCGACCTGTTGACCTGCTTCGAAGGTATCGAGTAGTTGTGTGGTCATCTCGGTGACCCGGTCGCCGAGCCGGTCGATAGCTCGCGGGGTGAAGCTGTGGGCGACCAGTCGCCGGTAACGGGTGTGTTCGGGCGGGTCGACCATCAACATGGCCGGCGGCTCCACCGGATTGGGCAGGCCGGGATCGACGCGGGCGATCAGCGCCGTCAGCGGTTTGGGCAATCCCGACTTCGCCGGGTCGACAGCACCGAATCGGTTGTCCCGCAGCATTGTCCGGCATAATTCGTGGTCCGCGCTGACCCACACGAACGGGGTGCGGACCAGCCGCCCTCGTTGCCGGATGGCCTCGATCACCCGGTAGTGCTCGGCACCGGCGGCGCCCTTCAGCAGAAACCGCGCCAGCGGATCGCCGCGGCGCGCCTGTACCGCGAGGAAGGCGCCCGGCACGGCGTGCATGGCCGCCCACCGAATCCAGATACGTACGTCCATGGCAGCTGTTCCCCCAGCTCTCTGATACAAACATACTCGATATGTCTCTAGAGTCTCTGGACTACGATACGTTCGGCACAAGCGTTGGGCAAGAAAGGATTTCCGGAGTGACGGCAACGGAGGAGTTTCTGCGACGCATGGTCGAGCCCGACCCCGCGGTGCTCGCCCAGGTCCTCGAGCCCGATGAGATCGCGACCCGCGTGCTGCGCGGCGCCCGGGAGCAGTTCGAGCTGGTCGGCATTCGGCGCACCACCATGGAAGATGTTGCCCGGCATTGCGGTATCGCTCGGGCGAGCCTGTATCGCAGGTTTCCGACCAAGTCGCAGCTCGTCGATGCCGTGGTGCTCGCCGACGTGCGCCGCTACTTCGAGGGCAGCGCCCGCGCCCACGAGTCCGGCCATACCATCGCCGAAAAGTTGGTCAACGGGACAGTTTTCAATGTCCGGTTCCTGCGCGAGCACACGCTGTTGCAGAAGTTGCTTCGGACCGAACCCGAAGCCCTGCTACCGGGCCTGACCATCGGGGCCGCCGCTCTCCTCGACCTCGCCATCGATCGCGGCGCCGCGCAACTGGCGGAGTTGCTGCATGGTTCGCGGCCTGCGAGCGCGGCTCAGCAACGTCACCTGCGCACTGTCGCCGAACTGCACACCCGCCTCACCCTGTCGTTCGCACTCACCCCCCACACCGGAATCGACCTCGACACCGTCGACTCGATCCGGGCGTTCGCCCACACCTATCTGCTCCCGCCGATCATCGGAAACGACAGCCGGCCGACCGAAAGTTCCTGACGCGCTTGCGGTCCGGTGCAACGCGGCGAACTCGCCCGCCGCGCAGCGTGTGCGTGACCGGCATGAGCGCGCACCAGGCGATGCTGTCGGGCCGATCGGCTTGGACGGCCGTCGACGCGCGGGTCACCGGAAATAGGGCTGGCGCCAGAAGCCTCGGCCCGAAACCTTCACGCTCCGGCGTTGATCGGCTCGGAGTGCGCGGGTCGCGGCAATGCAGTGTGTTCGTCGGCCAGCGCCGCAGCTCCCAGACCAGGGCGGTCGCGGCCTTCAACTCCCCGGCTAGGGTTCCGAGCAGGATCGTTTCGGAGGGGACCTGTTGTACCGCAAATTCGTGTTGATCGCACTTGCCGTCCTCGCCATGACAGCAGTGCTGTCGAGCTGTTCCGGCGTTGACTCGTACCGCGGAGAGAAGATCGCGGCGATCGAGGCGGCGATCAAGGTGATGCCCGGGGTGGAACGCGTCGAGGTGAAGAACTCGGACCAGGACGTTTTCGAGCTGAAGTTCAGGCTGATCGTGACCATGCCTCAGGCATCGGAGCAGCAGATCGCCGACGTGGCGGTCCGGCTGAACGGAGCCAGGAAAGAGCATGTCGTCGAGGGCGATCATTCGACGACCGTGCACATCGGCGACAGATCAGCGGTCGGCTATTACGGAACGAGGCTGGAACCGGCGCTGGCCGTCGCCGACGCGCGGAGACTCAGGGCTATCCAATCTGCGCTTTCCACAGGGACGATCGGCGCAGGCCGAACACCAGATCGTGACTGGCTACTACGTGTCGAAATCACCAGTGAAGAGCCGGCCGGTCACGCAGTAGAGGCTGCCCGGACCGGCCTCGGCGACGAACCCGCAGAGCTGACAATCCCAGCCGCAGGTGGAACCGGGCCCAATTGGGCGATCATGTTCCCCTACACCGCTGTCCAGGAGCAGACCGTCCGAGAGAAGACCGATCGTCTGCCACCGAATGTCGTATTCGAGATCGCCGTCGAGGGCGGCGCGCTGTCGAAAATCTGGCTGGTGTTACCGAACACCGCGACGACAGAGATCGACCTGCGATCGGTGATCACCGAGATACACCCGACAACGAACCATCCGCTGGCGCTGGCCTGGACAGATAAGACTGGTGTTCGGGAAAAGGATGCCGTCGCTGTGTACTCAGAATTTCACGGCCTTGTGATCGTCGGCGGATGCGATTACAACGCCGAAGGAAACGGCGGAAAGAGCCCCACACCGGAGGCCGATGCTCTGGAGATGAAGCTGCGCAAAGAGTTCGACACCTGCCCTCGATAGTTACGACAGGTCGACCGGCCGGCATGATCACTGCCATGCTCGGCGGCCCGGCTCATCGGCAGATGCGTGCGTTCCTGCCGGCGGCGGAGGACACCTGCTGAGCGTCAGCTCCGACGGCCACCGCTCAGCTCGACACTCAACTGCGAGCCGAGCTCGCGGAAACCGATCGAGCGGGCAACATGCCTGGATTCCCGGGAACGGGCACGCCACTGCGGCGTCAGCTCTTGTGTAAGTGCGTGTTTCACGGCGGCCGTGGCGACCATCGCGGCCAATCCCTGCCCCCGCCACTCGGGTGCGGTCAAAACCGAGACGTGCGCGGTGCTGCTGGGCCAGCGTCGGTAGCCCGCTGCGGCGATCACCTGGCTTCCTGCCCGCAGCGTGAATGCGGGTGAGGTGATTTCGTCCAATCCACTCTCGTCCGCATCCGCCGTTCCTGCCGATCTCATCAGGGCGCGCATTCCAGGATCGGTCGAAGCCAGTTCCTCGATTGCCCGAGCTCCGACCGGAGCCGGTCGAAAACACTCACTATCGGCGTAGGCCAACGCGGCAGGGCCGAGAACCTTCCCGATAGGCAGGATCCCGCGGAGCAAATCCGGGTCCGTGACATGCTCAACCGGCAGTGACTCCAGAACGGCCTGCACCTGTTCTGCCCCAGCATAATTCGGCGCCGTCGCGATTGCCGCCCCCTGCAAGGCCACGATCCCGACCCACCCCGGCGGGCACATCAGCGATCTGGGCGAAACCACCACGCGGACGTGGCCCGCTTCGAAGGACACCGGGACGGCCGCAAGCCCCTCCCACAACGCACAAGCCTTGGCCAGCATCAACTGCTCCGCGTCTCCCCCGTCGGAATTTCTATCAGCTCCGACGGTAACCGCACCGGCAGATCAGTGCGTTCGTGGCCGACCGCGCTTGGCTTCGGGATCGCGGGTCGCGGCATGCCGTGCGTTCGAAGAGCCGCGGCAGACCGCACGATTCGGAGTTTCGTCAGGTGGTGTACTCCCCTACGAGATCGCTGCTTTGACGGGAGGCGGCATCGTTGACTCCGATGATGTAGCCGTCGGAGTCTGCGAAGTAGAACTCGCGGGTGCGTTTGCGCAGCCGCTTCGATCACTTGCTGCTGACCGTGCACGAACACCTGGGCTGATGTTCGTGCACGTCGCGAGCGGCCGATCCGGGCCTCGACCGCGGCCCAGGGGTGCGTTATTCGGCCTCGGCGCTTGACCGCCGTCAGCGTCGCGTGCGCTCGGCGCGGGCGACGACCCGGATGGCTTCGGCGATCGTCGGATAGTCCTTGCGCAGAATGCTGCCGTGGTTGCTCGGGACCTTGGCGTGGATCTCGATGTTCGGATTGCGCTCGACCACCTTGGTCAGGCTGGCCCGGATGCGTTCCTGCTCATCGCCTTTGCTGCCGAACGAGGCACCCGAAGCGTTCACGTACCGGGTCGGGACGACGATGTTGTCCATCACAGGCCCCAACTCCCGCTCACGCGCGATCTCGCCGGCCTCGATGTTGCTGTCGGCCATCTGTGCCGCGGTCATCCGCGGCGCCATCCCGAGCGGGCGCAGCACCGGCATCACCCAGCTCAACCGCCGCCACAACTTTCGCATCCCCTCGATGTCGACCTCGTCGATCCAATCGTGAGGCTGGGCGCCCTCGACCAGGACCGCGCCCACCGCGCGCTCGGGGTTGCGGCTGGTCCAGTGCGCGGCGACGAACGCTCCGTAGGACCAGCCCACCACCAGCGCCCGATCGACACCGCGCGCCGCGAGCACGGCATCGATGTCGGCGACGTTGGTCGCGAACGAATAGTCCTGCGAGGTCTTGGATTTGCCGCGTCCTCGCATGTCGTAGGTGAGGTGGCGCCACTGCGGGCCGAGTTCGCCGATCACGCGCCGCCAATTGTGCTGGGAGGCGACGTGGCCGTTGACGTAGAGCACCGGGATCCCGGTGCCGCCGGTGTCGGTGACGGCCAGCGCCGTGTCATCGACGGCCACCATGCCGGTCCACGGGGTGATGCTGTTGTGACTCATGTGTCCTGCCTTAAGTCGTCCTCGGCGTTGCACCGCCGGGATATTTCCTGATGGCAGAAACGCTACGTAGCTTTCCAAAGTTCGACAATCAGCAGATCTGGCCGCTTTCAGGATAAGACCAGTTCAAGACACATTATGTGTTGCGATGACCTTAGAGATAACGCAACGAGCACAGGCCGCCTCGTTGCGTTGATCCGCCTACGGACGCTACCGTGAGCGCACGAGGACCACCCCGGAACACTGAGGAGATCGTCATGTCGGGAGGCCGGCTCACCCAAGCCGAACGCAAGCAGATCGCGCTCGGCCTGGCCGACAACCTCCCCTACGCCGCGATCGCGCGCCGATTGGCCCGCCCGACCTCGACGATCACGCGGGAGGTGCTGCGCAACGGCGGGCCGGGGTCCTACCGCGCCGACCTCGCGCAACGTGCCACCGAACGCCGCGCCCAGCAGCGCGCACAACCCGCCACTCGCCCGAAGCCGCTCCCGGCGCCCGGCCGCGGGCGTGACGTGCGGGCGGTCCGCCGGTACGAGGAGACTTTCACCGCGCTGCTCATGCAACAGGGCATGCCCAGAACGACAGCGCGAGTACTGACATGCCTGTTCACCGCCGACACGGGCAGCCTCACCGCCTCCGAACTCGTTGCGCGCCTGCAGATCAGCCCACCGTCGGTGTCCAAGGCGATCAAATCGCTGGAAACCCAGGGGCTGGTTCGCCGGGAAACCGACGAACGCCGCCGAGTCCGCTACATCGTCGACGACAACGTCTGGTATCAGGCGACAATCGAAAGTGCGCGCGGGATGGCCGAGGTCGCCGAGGTCACGCGCCGGGGTGCCGGTGTCTTCGGTCCCGGCACCCCCACCGGTGTGCGTCTGGAGAACATGGCCCGCTTCAGCGACTTCATCAGCGAAGCCATTCTGCGGGCGGCCGCGCAGAGCCGCGAAGTTCTGCGCGCGACGCCCCGAAGCGACACGGAGCCGGTAGATCCGCATCGCTAAAACTGCCGATCGACGGCCGCCCGTTCTCGAGCGACTGTGTGCTGGAGACTTCGGGATGGCATCGCCTGCCGATTACCGCGCCGCGCGGGACTTCTCGCCCTTGGCTGCGGCACTCTCGGACGACTCGGTGGCAGCGAGGGCGCGTTCGCCGAGCCGGCGCAGCAGCGGTGCGAGTTCGGGTGGATCGAGCAGGGTGTAGGCCACCGGCAACACGGCGAGTTGGGCGACGAGATAGTCGGCGGCGTCGGGAAAGGTGGTCAGCACGCAGGTGTTCTCGTCACGGGGCTCCAGCAAGCCTTGGCGGGCGCTGAGGCGGCGTTGCGCCTCGGCCATCGGGGCGTGTAGTACGACCTTGGCCTGGCGGGTGCCGGCGGCGCGGCGCAGGGAGCGCGTCAGCCACGTCGCGGCGTCCATCCCGTCGGGCAGATCCCGGGCCGCAACGAGCGCGCCGGTGCGGTGCAGCGCGGTGATGCGGTCGAGCCGGAAGGTGCGCCAGTCGCCGCGCTCGTTGTCGAACGCGATGAGATACCACCGGGCGCCCGCGGCGACCAAGCGGTGGGGTTCGACCACCCGTTCAGTGGCCTCGGCACCGGCCTTCGTGTAGGCGAATCGCACCTTTTCGTGGGCACGGACCGCGGCCGCGAGCGCGGCGAGCGTTTCGGGGTCGACGGGCGCGCCCGTCTGCGCGGCCACCACCTCGGTGGCCGCCAGATCGGTCACGCGCCGGCGCAGGCGCGCGGGCAGGACCTGTTCGAGTTTGGCCAACGCGCGCAGACACGCGTCCTCGATTCCAGCGACCGGGCCGGTGGCCGCGGTGCGCAGGCCGAGCGCGATGGCCACGGCTTCCTCGTCATCGAGGAGCAGTGGTGGCATCGCCTTGCCCGCGACCAGCCGGTAGCCGCCGATGTTGCCCTGCAGGGCGTGCACCGGATAGCCCAGATCGCGCAGTCTTTCGATGTCGCGGCGGATGGTCCGCGGCGTGACATGCAAACGTTCAGCAAGCTCCGCTCCGGTCCATTCGCGCGGGGACTGCAACAGCGACAACAGCGCCAGCAGTCGAGCCGATGGATCACGCATAGCGTCCATCCTGGCACGCATATAGGTCTTTCGATGACCTATATGGATCGTAATGTCGAGCGCGGCAATCAGGCGGCGGCCGCTGAGGGTCGACACCTTCCTGCCGCGTGATCTGCAACGCACTACCAGCAGGGACGCCTAATAGGACATTCATCGACCTATTGGTTTCTACCGTGGCGGTAGCCGACAGAAAAGAAGAGATCCACCGATACGCGAAGGAGAATCGTCATGGGTTTCATGGACCCCGGCAACGTCGTATGGTTCGAGATCAGCACCTCCGATGCCGAACCGGCACAGAAGTTCTACGCCGAGCTGCTGGGCTGGAAATACGAGATCGACCCGGACTCCTCGATCGAGGGCCGCCGCTACATCCGCGTCATCGCTCCCGGCGCCCCGTTCCCGATGGGTGCGATCCAGCAAGCCCCGGGGTCACCGCAGCGGATGAACCTCTCGATCGTCTCTGCCGACGTGGCCGCCGATGTGCGGCGGCTGGAGAAGCTCGGCGCCGCCGTGCAGGTGCCGGCAACCCAGGTCTCCGATGTCACCTGGTTCGCGGTGCTCACCGACCCACGGGGCAACCCTTTCTCGTTGTTCTCCCGATCGCAATCCGAACGTTTCGCCGAACGCATGGAACAAGGCGAGAAGGCAATGAGCGAAGCCGCATTCGCGCCGACGCCCGGAGCGATGGGCTGGTTCGAGCTGGGCACCGCCGACCGAGAGTCCACCGAGAAGTTCTACAGCGCCGCGTTCGGCTGGAAGTTCGTTCTCGACGACACCGCCGGCGGCAAGCCTTACTACAACATCTTCATCACCGGCGAGCACCCCTCGGGCGGCCTCAGCGATCAGGGCCGTGACGGCGCCGACTACCTGATGCCCAGCTTCCTGGTCTCCGATGTCGCCGCGACCACAGCGGCAGCCGAAAAGCTCGGCGCCACCCTCGCCGCGCCACAGGACGCCGATCCCGACGGGTTGGTGTACTCCTATCCCGTCGATCCCTTCGGAAACCGGTTCGGATTGTTCTCGCTGCCGACAGCGACGAGGTCTCTCGCACCACCGAGTTCGCAGTCATCCCGAAATCGACTCACCCCGAAGGCATAAGAGGAGAGAATCATGAAGATCGCTTTGCTGGGCACCGGATTCGGGCAAGCCCACGCCGCGGTGTACGCCGCCCGCAAGGACGTCGAGGTGGTGATGTTCGGTCGCGACCCGGACAAGACCGCAAAAGCCGCCGCGCAATTCGGCTTCGCCCATTCCACCGACATCGACAGCGCGTTCACCGACCCCTCGTTCGATCTGGTCGATATCTGCCTGCCGATTCCCCTGCACGCCGAGTTCGTGCTGCGGGCACTGGACGCGGGCAAGCACGCGCTCGTCGAGCTTCCGCTCGCCGACAACCTCGACGATGCCCGCCGCGTGGTCGAGGCCGCCGAACGCAGCGACCGGCAGGTGTTCGTGGACATGTTCGAACGGTTCATTCCCGCCAACCAAGCCCTTGTCGAGGCTGTAAACGCGGGCACCTACGGTCGCCTCGAACAGCTCACCCTGTGGAATCGGACCGCGCCGCTGTGGCCGGGGGCCTCACTCGGACTGGCGGCATTACCGCTCGAGGCGATGCACAGCGACATGGACATCCTCACCCGGATCCTCGGGCTGCCGGAATCGGTTCAGGTCGCCACCGTGGCCCGTGACGACGACCACGCTTGCGTCGAAGCCACTTTCACCTACCCGGACGCGTTCGTCCGCGACACGGTGTCCGCGCTGATGCCGATGTCGTGGGGCGCGCGCGGAGGCTACACTGCCACCTTCACCGACGGCGTGCTCGAAGCCACCGCCACAATGGGTTTCGACGGCAAACCCGTTGGTGCGGTAACCGCCTACACCGCCGAGGGTGCCCAGGAACTCGATCTCCCGGCAGCCGACCAATACGCCGCCATGATCGACCACGTGCTCGCGGTGACACGCGGTACGACCGAAAATCGGATCACGCCGGGCAGCACGATCGACGCCCTGCGCCTCACCCTCGAGCTCGATCGGGTCGTCAACAAGCAGCGGCCGTAGGGGTGCGGTAGTGCCGAAAGCGTACGGGGCCAACAGGTCTGGTGGCCCCGGGCAGTCCCGACGAGGTAGTACTGCCTACCCCTCAGTCAGTTCCAGAAGCCGTCATGAACGGCCCGCGCTTCAGGAAGATCAACCGGGCCGAGGACGATCAGCTCGCGCTGGCCGCTGGCGAAGACCTGCCGGCACGGCAGTGCCATGGTGGGGTTTTCCGGGTTGGCGCCGGTGAGGGCGAGCAGCTGGTCCTCGCCGAGGGCATAGACGACGCGGCCGATACTGCCCCAGTAGATCGCGCCCGAGCACATCGCGCACGGTTCGGTGCTCGTGTACAGGCTGCAGCCGCGGAGGAACTCGGCGTCGTATTCGGCGGGTCGCCAGGCGGACCAGGTTGGTTTCGGCGTGGCCGGTCGCGTCGCGCATGCTGGTGACCGTGTTCTCGGCCTCCAGGAGAACCTGCCCGTCGGGTCCGGCCAGCAGTGCGCCGAAGGGGTGGTTGCCGTTGGCTCGGGAACGCCGCGCGATCGCGATGGCGGCGTGCAGGTGCTCGGTGTCCTGGTCGGTCAGAGCGGGTGCTGTGATCGGGACGGTGCTCATGCGGTGCGCTCCTCGCGGGGTTTGATGGTCGACGTGCTCGGCGGCTTGGGTAAGGGTGGAATGGACGAGCCCCGCGGTCGCGAAGCAACTGCGGCGGACAGAGAACCGTGGCGTTCGGCGATCGGACCGACAAGTCCTCGGTACTCCCCGTGCTCTACCTCGTTCCCGTCGGCGTTGCAGTTGGCGAGGTGAGACGCCTGGCTATCGTAGGTCGAGTGCGAGCAACGGCACGGTGTCGATCCCGCGCCCGGTGGATTCCTCGATCAGGCCGCTAAGCTTGCGGTAGGCGCGCGGGTGACGAATCCTGTACTCCGCCAGCACCTGTGCGCTCTCCGGCGGCTCCATGACCCGCGCCACCGCGGGCACGCGCCGCCGGGCCCCGATCCATACATGACACCTCGGGGTGACGCGCAGATTGCGATACCACTGGGAGGTGGCGCCGAAGCCGGAGGCGATGACGACGCGGTCGCGGCTGATATGGGCGACGGTCTCCAAGGCGACGTAGCGTGGTTCGCCGGACTTGCGACCGATGTGCTCCAGCAACAACAGTCGTGATCCGAACACGAAGCCGAGGCCGGCTCGGAACAAGCCGATCGGGGCGCGTACGAACCAGCGAGTCCGCAGCAGCCGTGCTCCCAGGCTGGTCATCCGGCTACGCTAGCAGCCTCGAACGGCGCGCCGCGCAGGAGTCGGGTGCGGTAGATCCGGAGGGCGGCCACTACGGCGAACAGGGCGGTGAGCGCACCCAGGATGATCCGGATGGAGTGCGCGACTTCGATTTCCTGGACGGTGCGGTGCAATTCCTCGACGGTATACCGGTCGCGATCGTCGAACAGGATGGTCCAGCGCTCCCACAGGTACAGCGCCGACAGCAGGAACAGTCCGGACACCAGCGCCGCCAGCGAAGCGAGCGTCCATGCCCGCGCGGTGCGAGCCCACAGGCTCGCCGCTGTCGCCACGACCGCACTCAGCGTCAGCACCGCGCCGAGCGGGCGCATCACGCTGCCGACCGAGACCGCCGCGGTGAACTCGTCGGCGACGATCAGCGAATGCGGTATGTCGTGAAAGTAGTTCGGGTACAAGAAGACTGTCTCGGCGATCATGGTGCAGAACACCAACGTGGCGAGCGCGGCATAAACAGTGGCGGCAGACAGTGCGACGGTCAGCTTCGGCAAGGGATTCCCTCTGCAATTCCGGTGAAGGGGGCTTCAGGAAAAGCTAGGCCGCACCGCCCCCGGGCACATCCGGGCTCGACCCTGACCCGAGACCGGGGTGTCCCCGAGACGGGGCTTCCGAAGCCGCGAACGACCCGGGCGCGTCAAAGCGCCCAGCGGGCAGCGAAACCCACGGATTCGCGCCTCAGATCCCGTGTTCGACGGCGTCGAAGGCCTGGTTCAGGCGCTGACGGTGCGACATGGCGATGCCGGTGAGGTCATCTCCGGCAAGTCGACGCCGCACCGTCTCGACCGCGACCGTCCGGTACGCGGCCACCAGCAAGGCCGCGGCCAAGGTGCCGTCGCCGGAAAACGTGGCGTCCGTGTCGAGTTCGGCGGCCAGCGCCGTCTCGACCTCGTACGCGAAGGCCCGGAGCCGCGCGATCAGGGCGGGCGAAGCCGTGATGGTCCGCATCATCGGCTCGATGTCCCCGTCCAGGCCCGAGAGCACGTGCCGCTCCCCCGCGAGCGCGAGGGCGGTCCGGCGGAGCGTCTCGACGGCGCCGATGTCGTCGGTTCGCTCGCGCAGTGCGGTGCGCACGATGTCGACGACGTCCGGAAGACGATCGAGCAGGAGATCTTCCTTCCGCTCGAAGTGTGCGAATACCGTCACCTTGGACACGCCGGCGGCCGCGGCGACCTCGGCGATCGTGACGTCCTCGAAGCCGCGCTCCAGGAACAGTTCACTCGCGACCTCGGCGATGCGCGCTCGCGTCTTCGACCCTCCGCGATCTCCTCGATTCGGCATGTAAAAATTGCTCCTCGCTGTGCTGATCTCTATCCACTATTTCTCACGGACACGGCGGCCGGGCTTTCGGGGAGCCGCCCGCCGCCACCTCGATCCTCCTTGGCGAACCGCGCGACGAGGTCGGGGATGCGCAGGAACGTGGCCAGTCCCGTGACGGCGAGAAAGGCGTCGATTCCGAACCGGCTCATGGGCATACCGAGGCGCAGCAGACGCGGATTCACCTCAGCCTGGCTCTCGTCGACGAACGGCCGCAGTGTCGTGTCGTAGTTCGCGAGCGCACGCGGCAGATCGGCAGGGTGCGCGTTGATCGCACCGGCCAGAACGTAGGCGCCGACCAGACCGCCGGAGACGCCCATGCCGCTGTAGGGGGATGCGCAATGCGCGGCATCTCCGACAAGGACGACGCGTCCCTGGGACCAGGTATCCGTTCGGACCTGGACGACCTCCTGGGAGTAGAAGCTAGAGGTCGTCTCCATGCCCTCGAGGAAGCGGTCGGTCTGCCATCCCGCGCCACGGAAACGCCCGGCCCAGAACTCTTTCTGGCGCTCGATCGGTTCGCGATGGATCGCCGAGGCTTCCTCCGATGCCTCCCGCAGCACGAAATACACCTGGGTCTCGTCCGCGTTGTGGCTCCTGCGCATGACCATGCGGCCGCCGGGAGCGTTGTAGGTGTCGCGGATATTGCTGTCCGAGGCGATGCGTGGAACGAACCAGTACGCCATGTGCATCCCCATTCGCCAGTACGGCTCCGGAGCCCCGTTGGGCAACAGTGCCCGGCGAATCCGCGACCCCTGCCCATCGGCACCGACGAGCAGGTCGAACTCGTCGGACGAGCCGTCGGAGAAGTAGGCGACGACCCTGTTCTCGTCCTGCTCGAAGTGGTCCACGCTGGTCCCGAAGACATAGTCGACGTCGCCGTTCGTCGCGTCGTGGAGAATGCGCACGAGATCTCCGCGCATGATTTCGTACTCGGAGGTCAGCGTCTGACGCCCCCGGCCCGATGTGTTGGCCATGATCGTCGCCCTCGCCCTGCCCTGCGCGTTCACGAAGGCGACGCCGGCCTCGTCCACGAGCTTGCTCCGCACGACCTCGAGAAGCCCCATGGCCCGGACCGCCTCGATGCCTTGCCCGCGGAGATCGACCTGGGCGCCGGTGGCCCGCAGCGACGGAAATCGCTCGACCACGACGACTCGATGACCACTTCGCGCCAGCCAGTAGGCCGTCGCCTGTCCTGCGATACCCCCGCCGCACACAAGGACTTTCAAGCAGCGAGTTCCGGATGCGGATGTCACGATCTCGATTCCGATCTGTCGTACCGGGAGGATCGAGCAGCACACGTCTCGGTCGGCACGATCACATTTACTCAGTAAGCTTACCGGGTAAATTCAACGAGTTCGAGCGTCTGGGCATCCGGAACGAGGTCAGAAAGCCGCGAATACGCGGGCGAGTGAGGTGAATCACCCACTCGTCTGCAGGATTCGACGCGTTCGCTCTCGCGAGCCAACGGACGGAGCCTGACCGCGTCCCGCCGACGAGTGCGGTCGGCTAGCAGGCATCCAATTCGGCAAGCCATCGATGGTGCGGATGAACGCGGGTCAGCCATTCCGTGAGCCGGGCGATACGGTGGTCGGGCAGCAGTGGTACGACTCGCGCGAAGTCGCGGTCGTCCTTCGGTCTAGGCGCTTTGGCCTTGAAAAGTAGTGCCACCTCGGGGATTACATAGGGAATTGCGTCGTCGTCGAAGGCGATCAGTTCCGCGTAGGGCAGGGTGATGGTGCGATCCCGGCGACAGATCCACCGGTCGCCCTGATGCGGTTCACGAAAGACGTCCAGGTGGTATCGGCCGGTCCGACTGTCCCGCAGCCAGGTTTGGTGCAGCTCGGGATCATCGGCAGCCTCGGGGTACGGCCATACCATCCCCGCGCCGACGACGTCCCATTCGAACTCGTGCAGAGCTTCGGCCACCTCGGTGAATGCGCCTCGCGGAACGGCGATTTCGATGTCATCGTGCTGCCGGGTTGTTTCACCGATGAACAGGTCCAGCGCCCAGCCGGCAACGACACACCAAGGCGCCGATACCCCGGCCAGCCGCGTGGCGACCTCGGCCGGCGACCACGGCGTCCATCGGCGCTCACATTCCTCCGCGCTTAGTCGGCGACCGCTCGGCAGATCATCGCTCATGTCGCTAGAGCCTACGAACATTCTGCGAATCGCCGCAGCAACCGGCGAGGGATGCGGGCGGGCGTCAGGTCTACGCGTGAGCCTCTGTACGCGGGCCGACCGCAGGGAGCCGAGATCGGATATCAAGCGCGGCAGGTGATCTCGCGCCCTCGCCGAGACCCCTTTCGAGCACCCGACGTGACGCGGGCGATCGCTCTCGTAACCTCCCGGTCAGCGGGTCGTGGAAGGTTCGATCGTGCGTCGCTTGACCAGCAGGATGATCGCCAGGACCGGATAGACCAGAATCGGCAGCAGCGTGCCTGCGTAGAAGGCTTGGTCGGCCAGGATCGCGGTGCCGGTGAGCAGGGTGAAGTCGAATAGTCCGTGGATGACGGAGTTCGCGACGTTACCCCGGCTGACCCGGCGGATCAGATAGAAGAAGTAGCCCGCGAGGCTGACCATGATCGCCTGCGGAAGCGCCGATACTCCGTGGGTGAGGCCGTTGCTCAGGTGCACCGCACCGAAGATGATGCTCGACCACAGCGCGACTCGCCCCTCGCTGAGTCCGTGCTCGCGCAGAACCACGACGCCGATACCGCGGAACATGCCTTCCTCACCCCAGCCCACGAACTGGGTGGCGACCAGCAGGACCACGACATACAGCCAGCCCTTCTGCGACAGCGCGCTGTAGCTGATTCCGCCGGCGATGGCGACGAGGAAAACGATCGGCACGATCCGCACCCAGGATCGGGTAGGTCGGTCGTCGTGCAGGACAGGGCGTACCCAGCCGAGGTAGGCGATGACGGCGTAGGTGAATGCCAGCGCCACGCCGAGCGGGATGATCATGCCGTAGACGACCCCGCGGGTAGTCAGGAAGTCGTCCTCACCGCTGAGGTGATTCATCGCGATCCCACCGGCTTGGATGATGGCGAGGTAGACGATCACGACGACAGCAAACATCGGATAGGACAGACGGCGACCACTCAGAGAGGCCGTCAGCCGGCTGCGAGGCGCGCTCATGGGGGTAAACATAGATGATTCACACCCCGCGTCACGCGTGTTCGGTCGGGACTCGGACTTCGCCATCAGCCCTGGTGGATTCGGGTGCGGCGCGTAGAAGCCGCACGGTGCGCGCCGCCGCACACGGGGTGTGCGGCGGCTGACGGGATGGCTGGGCGCTCAGGCCGCGACGTACCCCAGCACAAGGGCGGCAACGACCGGCACCAGATACAGCAGCGGGTAGGCGATGTGTGCGTACGCGCGGGCTCGCAGCACCGTGGCCACGGCCCCGAGGAAGTACACGATCAGGCCGATCGCGGCCGCAACACCCAGGGCGGGCACGAACAGCCCGGCGAGCATGCCCAGCGCGCCTGCCGTCTTCACCGTGGCCAGACCGGGCCACCACGCGCGGGGCACGCCGTAGTCGGCCAACGGCTCCACCACCCACGCGGCGCGGGTGAAGGTCGACACGGCGGAGAAGCCGACCCAGAGGGCGGCCAGCACGGTGACGACGACGAAGGCGATGTTCATGGGGTGCTCCTCAGCAGACATTTATTCACTACGTTATAGTACTAATTTGTAGTACTACGATGTAGTAGTGTCAAGTGCATGCCCAAGAAAACCTCCCGTCGCGAATTGCTCGCCGACGCCGCCCTGACCCTCATCGACCGCGAGGGCCTGAGCCAGGTCACCCACCGCGCCATCGACACCGCCGCCGGAGTACCGGCAGGCACCACCTCCAACTACTTCCGCACCCGGGCCGCGCTCTACCAGGCCATCGCCCAGCGACTGCTCGAACTTCAACTCGCCGAGATCGACCGAATCGCCACCCCTGCCGACACCGACCCGGCCGACCTACTCGCCGCCCTGGCCGATCCCGACTCCAGCGTGGCCCGCAACCGCCTGCTGGCCCGCACCGAACTGACCCTGGCCGCTGCCCGCGACCCCGAACTCGCCGAGCTCATGCGCCGACTTCGCGCCAGCGCGTTGGCGCAACTCACCGCCATCCTGCGTGCCCGCTATCGGAATTCCACCGACGCACAGATCGACGCCCTCGGCTCTGTCTTCACCGGCATCGCACTGGACCGCATCGCCCTGGGCGTACCCGGAATGGATCCGCGCGTACTCTTCGATGCCGTCTGCGCCGGCCTACTGCACTCCGGCGAGTGAACACAGAACCCATGTGCCACCGGCGACGTGACGCGGGTCGGCCGCACGTCCGAGCTTCGTGAATGTCGGTGGTTCATGGCAGTGTCGGCCGCTGTGCTTGCTTCACCTGATGACGACGCCTGGATCCATGATCATGGATTGCGTTTCCCGACCTCGTTCGCGATCAACAAACCGAGGGCGTTGTGAACACGGTGACCGGTGGTCTTGGGTGGATGCACGGGAGGGATCTGCCGGTGGTCGCCCCCCCCTTTGCGCGGCAGATCAACGCCCGGGAGTTGTTGAAGCGGATGGGCGTCGACCAGGGCACCGTGACGGATATGTGGTCACGGCAGGGCATTACCGAAGCTGGGCCTGGGTTCAGGAGCACAGTTGGCGGAAGTCCCTGCATGAACCATGGACCTCGTCAAGCGGACAGGCAGCGACCCACACCGCTTCGACGCCGAGATGCAGGCCCTCGGCGCCCGTCCTGAAGAACACGAGTACGGTCCCTCGGGGTCGCGCGGCATGTTCTACAGGCTCGCAGAGAGCCTGGGTGTCGGGGGTGCGCTACGCCCGCACAGGATCGTTGCTCTCGACGAATTTCAAAAAGCGCGGAATCACTTGGTCCGGGTTGGCCCACATCAGATCGTGCCCGACGCCCGGGTAGGTTTCGACCTCCACCGTGGGGATATGCGCGCGGACCCGGGCGGACCCACGCACCGGATCGCTGACGACAGTTTCGGCACCGTAAAGGATCAAACTCGGCGCGGCGATCGCGGACAGTTGCTCGTCGGTGAACGGACGATCCCACGGCACGCCCGATCGGAACTTCAGCGTCGCCATGGCCACCGCGAGTTCTTCCTCGGTCAACTCGAATCCCGGCATCAGCCATTTGTTGAGCTTCCGCATCTTCTCCGGGGTCGGCCGCATGCCCGCTTTGAGGAATTTCAGCAGCATGCCCCAGCTCGGCTTGGCGAAGGTGGCTCCGCTGGGCTCGATCATGGTCAGACTGGCCAAACGTTCGGAGTTATATACCGCGACGACGCCGGCCAACCAGGAACCGTAGGAATTTCCGGCGAGGTGCACACGGTCTTCGCCGAGACCGTCGAGCACCGCGACCATCCACCTCGCGATGTCGCGCGCGTCGACCAAGGGCGCGGTCTGTTCGCATCGCCCGGCCCATCCGATGACATCGGGGGTGTAGACCACACGCTCACGCGACAGATCCTCGATGAACCGGTGCCACACCATCCCGTTGCCGCCGATGCCCGGCAGCAGCACGATCGGCGCGCCCTCGCCGGCTCCGGATCTGCGCACTCGCGTTGTCCCGAAGGGTGTTTCGACATCGAGGTCGGCCGAGGGCACCGGCCACCGCGCGGCCACGGAGTCGTACGCGGCCAGGAACGTGGTCTTCGCCTCGGCGTTGGTGAATCGCCCGATCTTCGGCACAGGCCTCCCCTTCATCAGTTTCATGGTATCGACATACCATTTACATGGTATGAACGTACCACATAATTGGTATGTGCGTACCATCAAGGTCCGTCAGGTTCCGCGATCCGGAAGAAAGGGGCAGATCTCGTGCCACGGCTGGTCGACCACGAGGTCCGGCGACGTCACATCACCGACGCCGTCCGGCGAGTCATCGTCGCGGGCGGCCTGGAAGGGGTGACCTTCCAGACGGTCGCCGCCGAAGCCGGGCTCTCGGTTCGACTGGTGCAGTACTACTTCGGCACGAAGAAGGAATTCCTGCTCGCGACGCACCGGTCGGTCATGCAGGACGCGGGCGCGCGGTTCACGCAGCGGTGGGCCACCCTCGGCACGGACGCCACTCCTCGCGAAGTTCTGCGGGCGGTGCTGACCGAACTACTCCCGCTCGACGACCAGCGCCGGGAGGAAGCTCTCGTACTCGGCGCATTCGGCTGGGCGGCCATCACCGGCCAGGGCATCACCGCGGAGGAAACCTTCGCCGCACCACGAGCTTTGGTCACGATCGTGGCCGATCAGCTCGGACGAGCGCAGCCGGCAAAGGATTCGATCCCGAGCGACCCCGACCAGGACGCCGAACTCGTCGCGATGGCGATCGGCGGACTGGCGCAAGGGATGCTTCAGGGCTACGGCACCGCGCAATCCGCGGTCGCGCTCGTCGACCGGCTGCTCGATCGCATCCTGGGGACGACTACCGGGTCGGCCGGAGCTGTCAGCCGGCGACAGTGATCAGCCGCGGCATCTCGACGAAGATCGGTCCGCGGCTCGAAGCTGCTGGGTTGCCTGATGGTCGTGGGTCGGGACGATGCGCGCGAAGTGGCGGGCGAGGTGGAGCCGGTGCAGGGTTTCGAAGGCGCGGTCGCGGTCTTCGTCCAGCAAAGATCCTGGGTAACTCGACTTCTGGCGGATCTCCTCGACCTGCAGGGTGTGCCAGGCGGCATCGCCCGCGAGCAGGATCCAACCATCACCGGTGTGGGCGAGGACGCCCACGCTGCCGGGGGTATGTCCGGCCAGATCGACCAGGAGCACCGTCGAATCCCCGAACAGATCGTGACTGCGGGTGAAGGTGAGGATCGGTGGGCCGTCCAGCTCGTAGTCGACGATCGCGCGATCGCGCAGCGCGTCGCGGACCCCGCCGGTCGGGGCCACCGCCCCGCCCGAGATCCATTCCCGCTCCGGGCGGTGCAGATGCACCGGGAGGTCGCCCAGATCCAGCAATCCGCACACATGGTCCCAGTGCGCGTGTGTCGGCAGCGCGAAGTCCAGCGGCGAGGGCCCGGGCAGTTCGCGCAGGGCCTCGACAGTGGCGATCACGTCGGCCGGCGGGCGAACCGCGATCCGCACCACGGCCGGTAGCTGGGCGAGCGCGCGGCGTCCGACATCCAGGCAGATGCTCGGATCGACGATGAATCGCGCCTTGGGATGCTCGACCACGAAGGAGGTCAGCGAATTGGTGATCCGCCAGGGCGTGAACCGCCCTTCCACGACACCGGCGGTCGGCGCCGACCGCGACACCTGACGCAAGGCGGTCACCGACACCACGCCCTGCGGCACAGGCAGTCCCGCGTCGGTGATCGTGCGCAGCAGCCGCTGGTCAGGGCGACGTGGCCGGATCATTCCGTGCACGATTCCCGCTGCGGCAGTGCAACATTCGACAAGACTCGGCGTGCGTGCCCGATCGGCCATATCGGTGTTCCCCCCGGCTTTGCGGTCTTCATTGCGACTCCACGGGCCGCTCGGTGGGACCGTAACACCGGAGGCGGGCAGGAAGAATCGGACCGGGGCAGTAGCTGGTGTCCTACTGCGGTAGGAAGGCGAGCCACCGGTTTCCGAGTGCGTTGCGGAATCGGCCTGCCAGCCGGTGTCATCCCCAGGTCAGTGGGTCGAGGTGGAGGTAGAACCGCCGCCGGTCGTGGTCGAGGTCTATTCCGTATGTCCGCGCGAACATTTCATCCGCAGTAGTTGCCACGCCCTCGTCGGGCCAGGTTGCTCTGGCATTGGCCAGCAGCAGCGCGATGTCGGCGTAGGGGTCACGGCTACATGTGGGACCGTAGGCGAACATTCCGCTGTGGGGACGGCCGTCGCCCCTGGTCGCGGATCCCGCGACTATACGGTTCGATGGTGCCGTGGATACTGCGGATTTCGCCAGAGTCGTCGCCGAATTCGGCGCCGGCGCTGCTTTGCTCGTCGAACCGGGCTCCAGCGCGGTCGCGCATGTGCCCGCGGCATGGGCGCGGGTCGCGGCAGGGCGCGAGGCGGCCGAGCGGCGCGCCGCCGCGCGAGCCCTGTGGCGGGTCGACGGGCTCGCCGAGCTGCTGCCGCGGTTCGATCTCGTGCTGGCGGAGTGTCTCGAGGATGTGCGGATCTGTCTGCTGCGGGGCGACTGGGTGCTGCTGTACGCGTTCCGGAAACCGTTCCAGCCCTATGAGTTCCGTATCGGCTGGGATCCGCAGACCTTCGGACGCGATCAGCCGCCGCACTGGGAGTTGTTGCCCGACGCGCTGCGCGGGTTCCTCGCCCGGGTGCACGCCGGGTTCACCGACCTCGACGGCATCTCCTACGGACCCACCCGCCCCCGGGACATGCTCACCTATGCCGATCTCGGTCTGCCCGCGTCGATTCGCGATTGGCAAGCGTCCGAGGACATTTCGGGCGACCGTGCGACGTTGCTCAGTCAGGGCCTGGGCGGTACCCGGTACTTCGTGTCCCCCGAGCTGCCGGCCGGGACCATCGGCTGGGAAGCCGAGGGCCAGCTGGATCGACCACTGGATTTCGCCGAGACCTTCGACGAATTGATGAGCTACGGCTTTCAACTCGAAAGCGAACAGCCACCGGAGTCCGCCCCCATCAGCGCGGTGCTCGAACCTCTCGAGGTCGCTCAGGCCGCGCTATGGGTCCCCGAACTCACCGAGCACGCCGCGCGTGACCGCGTTCGCGCCCTCATCACCGACCTCTTGGCGGCACTCGGCGGCCAGGTGCGTCTGTGCACGCGGGGAGACCACAACGGCGAAGACGTGCTGCCGCACGACGACGGGTTCAGCCGGGTCGAAGCCCGCTATCTCCTCGAACCCCCGGAATTGGATCGCCCGCAACTCTGGGTACCGCCGATCGCCCGGATCTGGGAACAGAACGGCTGGCCGATCACCCTCTCGGGCGACAGCCACGGCGTCCACGTCACCGCTCGCACTCCGGACTGGTTCGAACTCACCCTGAGCTACGACGCCGAAACCATGCGCCTGAGGCTCACCTCCCCCGGCTTCACCCGGGTCTAGCGCGCCGCGACAGACAACCGTCCCGCTTCGCGCACGCGACTTCGGCGACGGTGCGGAACCCCTTGGCCAACAATCGCTACCGGTGTAGCCTTTGTTTCGGATCGACTGTAAGCCAACGTGTTTCAGGCCAGCCCTCCGCGCTCACTCGGCGCCCACTCACCCCGGGCTTCAGGAATCGAGATCCGCATGCTCCACCTTTCCCGCACCCGCCGCGCCCAAGCCCTGGTCACGCTGGCAGCACCGCTGCTGGCAATGCTCACCGTCACCACTCCCGCCCAGGCCGCTCCCGACCAGGCCGAGGCGGCCTGGAATGTCACCAATCCCAATGCCAACGGGGCGTTTAAGGCGGTATCGGGCCTGGTCACGGTCAAGAACAAGGCGGGCACCACGCTGTTCACCTGCGCCGGGCTGACCTCGACCGGCACGCTGCTCCCGGGGCCCCGCAGCGGAACCGGACTGGGCAGCATCGATACCACCGCGGCCACCACGTGCACCGCCCCGGACGGCACGATCTGGAACGCCACGGGCGCGATGACCGGCGACTCTCTTCTGGTCGGCAAGAGCTACAACGCCGCGACCGGCACCAGCTCGATCATCAACGGCCCCAACAGCACAGCGGTCAATATCACCTTCACCAGCCGTAACACTACGCGCCGATGCGGGTTCTTCACGCGATCGACCGCGATGACCTACACCAACGCCACCGCCACGCTGAAGGCCACTACGGCAGTGGTCAAGCTCGCCACCTCCTCCGGCACCCCGGTGTGCCAGGGCCTGCTCACCCCGGACGAAACGATCACCTTCGACGCCGAGTACAAGGTGACCCCGGCGGTACAGATCACCGGATGACGAGTTGACCGAGCCCCGCTAGCCCCGGCCGAGCCCGCGACGAAACCATTCCGGCATCTCTTCATCCGACCGCGGAAACCACCGGTTCTCGGTTTCGAAGTGTTCGGCCGTCGGCGGTGTGGCGAAGGCCGGCAACCGATCTCGGCCGTAGTCGACGGTGAAGTGGCCGGGCGGGTCCAGGATGTACTCGAATTCGTTCCACGATCCGCGGTCCTGGACGTACATTCCCTTGCGCAGCTGCTGGAATTTCCGCCAGACCTCGGGCGGGAAGGACCAGGATCGGATGCTTCCATCGGGCATTCGCACGCCGGTATCGGATTCGGCGTGCGTGCCGATCATCCGTGCGCGCACCACGAGCCGGGTCCACCCGCTCGGCAGCGTGGGAAGCACCTCGCTGGTGATCTCGAGGAGTTTGTCGCGCTGTTCGACCGGGTCCAGTGTCGGCCAGTTCGGCATATGGTCGATCCTCCTGCGGGGAATAGGCCGTCGAGAGCGCATCCAGCCTGCCCTGCCCGCTCGTCCGGGGCAACACAGGGCGCATCCGACTTGCCCGGGACCGCCCGGCAGACCTACCGCCGGGGCCCGCGCGCCGTCCAGAGCGCGACCGATCCTCGCACCGTGATCACCACTTCGGCGAACGCCTGCGACAGGGCTCGGCGCAACCCGTCGAGGTCGTCCTCGCCGTTGTGAAAGATTCCCAGCTGGTTGTAGATGCCGCGGACCGCCCAGGCCAACCGGCCGCTGGGCACGCCCTCGGACAGCACGGTGGAGCCGAAGAACACGCCGTCGTCGGCGGTGACGGCGGCGATGTGCTCGAACGCGACGCCCTTGGCGTCCCAGCGGCCGGGCACACAGTGCAGGACGGAATTCGCGGCGACGGACCCGAAGCGGTGATCGATCGGCAGCGGGTGCAGGATGCTGCCGCTGTGCAGATGCGGGCTGATGCCGCGGCGGCGCAGGCGGTCGGCGGCCATGGCCAGGGAGTTCTCGTTCAGGTCGAACAGCGCGACCCGCGGGTCCGGCGGGAAGGTGGTTTCGCGGAGGTACCAGCCGGTGCCGGGTCCGATGTCGAGATGGTCGTCGGTGGTGTGCTCGGTGTAGAGGGCGAGCATGTGATCGGTGTGACAGCCCCAGACGTAGGGGTTGCTGAGGGTCAGGACCACCGTGTCGTAGATCGACAGGCCGGTCTCCGTGTAGACGGCGGCGCCGTCCAGTTCAGCGCGGGTGACGTTCGAGCTCAACGCATTTCCTCATCGGTAGTTCGGGTGGATCACGCTCGGTAGACATCGCGAGGCTGGATCGCCGCCCAGCGTGCGATGTCCACGGCGACGTTGTAGACGTCGGCCGCGGCCACGCCGTGCTCGGTGGCGACGGTGCGCGCCCAGCGGCAGGCTTCGGTGTGGGCGTCGGCCCGCGCGCCGGGCGGGGTCGTGACATCGGCGGTGCGCGCGGCGATTTCACGCAGACGGGCAGCGGAGCCGCTGTCGCCGGTGACCGCGTCGACCACCGCCGCCGGCGGTGCGGCGGTACGCACCTCGATCATCCGGACCGCGCCGGTCAGAACCTCGGCCGCGGCGGACTCGTCCGCGGCGAAGACCCGAAGCAGTTCGGCCACTGCGGCTTCCAGTTCACCGGCGCGATAGGCCAGCACGTCGTTGCCACTGTCGGGGATGCCGTGGAGGTGCTGCCGCAAACGGCTATGGATGACGGCGGCGGCGCCGTCCCGGGCCGCCAGCACGTCGTGGACGGTAAGACTCACTGCACGAACAACTTTCGGTCGATCCGACTTCAGACGCTACACAACGAGCTGCGGCAGCACCTCGCTGATCGATCCGCGCACGACGAGATCGGCGACGTCGTCGAGCCGGGTGACGCTGCGGTTGACGATGACCAGCCGGCCCCGGGCAGCGGCCAGCCGCGCCAGCCCGGCGACCGGGAACCGGGACAGGCTGGTGCCGACGGCGATGAGCAGATCGGCCCGGCGTGCGGCCGAGACGGCCCGGTGGTGGGCCTCGGGGTCGACTTGGCCGGCACCGGAAAGCACGGCGGGCCGCAGGATTCCGCCGCACACGCAGCGTGGGTCGTCGTTCCCGGCGTCCACGACGTCGAGCACGAGCCGTGTGGGGATGCGGCTGCCGCACGCCAGGCAGAGCGCGACGCGGCGATCGCCGTGATACTCGATGAGGCGGTGCCGGCTGTTGCCCGCCACCAGGTGCAGGCCGTCCACGTTCTGCGTGATGAGCGTGCCGAGGCGGCCCGCTCGTTCGAGATCGGCGAGGGCGTGGTGGCCGGCATTGGGCAGGACGGCGCGGAAGAAATGCGCCAGCGCGCGCCACATCCGGCGGCGGCCGCAGACGTTCTCGGTCCAGTCGAGGGCTTCCCGGCGGGCCGGAGTGGGGACGCCGGAGTCCGTCGAGATCCCGGCGCCGGTGAGCACGAGCACGTGTTCAGCGCTGTGGATCCACTCCCGGGTACGACTGATCGCTGCCGCGAGGTCCACCGGCCCCTGCACCGACAAATCCGCACACCCCTCCCGATTCGCTGCTCGAGCAATCTTCAATGATGCTGTGCCACCGGATGTCCCGATACCGCCCCGGCCGTGATTCGGGTCACACACAAGCGCTCGAGCGGGTGCGGAACATGACTCCGAACAGGCGTTATGCCGGACGCCGCGCCGATGCCGGACGTTGCTCTCCGGCAATGGGTTCCTGTAACAGTGGCCGGTGGCGTGGGGGTCGTCTCGTTTCGGCCGCCCCGGAGCGAGAGGTGAGGAGTGGAGCGGATGACGGCGAGCGCATCGACACCGGCGCTACCGTCGCTCGGGGAATTCGTCAGAGTCCGCCGGGTGGCGCTGGGCATGTCGGTCAAGGAGCTGGCGCAGGCAATCCATGTGGCCGACGGGTACATCCGGGCTATCGAATCCGGTGAGCGGACCAATCCCAACGACCGCATCCTGAACGGCCTGAGCGAGATATTCGCGCTGCGCGGCGACGAGCACAACCATTTGCTCATGCTTGCCGGGCGGCCGATCACATCGATGACCACCGTGCCGATCCCGGAGGGCATGCTGCCGCAAACCCTGGACGCGCTCGCGCCGCATGCGGCCGGTCGCGTCCTGGATTGGAAGTGCACCCACGCCAACAGCCAGTTCCGCCGGCTGTGGCCGGGCCTGCTCGAAGCGCCGAACATGCTGCACTGGTGGCTCAGCGAGCAAGCACGCAGCTGTCATCCCGAATGGGAGCGGGAGATCGAAGTCATGGTCGGCTTCTTCCGCGACTACGCGGCCCGGCCCGGGTGCCAGGACAGCGCGACCGAAATCCTCGACACCGTCAAACACATGGACCATTTCTGGCCGCTCTGGAATTCCGGGGTGGTCTATTCGGCGCGCCCCGATGTCTTCCGCCGCGTCCGGCCGGCGGGCGAGCAGCGTGAAGTACTGGTCCAGGACGCGATCCTGATGTGGCCGCAGCTGCACGAACGCCCCGGCATCCTGATCATGGGCATCGTGCACGGCGAGCGTGCCAATTAGGCCATCCCGCCGCGAAAGTCAAGCATCTCGCCGTCACTGCACCGTGTGATCGCCGCGAGCCCGGATGAGTGGACACGTGACCAGCGACTCCGGTTGGATTCAGGGATCGAGCTGAAACCAACGCCGCTCCGAAGCTCGGAGGGGAGTTTCGGATCGGCACTCCCCTGGCGCCGCCGAACACAACGGCGTGTTCGGCGGCGCCCTTTCGGCCGTGCGCCGGCGCTCCGGCTCACGGCCCCCGGGGCAGGGTTTCGGCGGCAGCCGAATTCGATTGAACGGGGTTCGGCACCCCGCTACCGTGAATACCAGGATTCGAACACGGGGGCTCGTTGTGATTTCGTCGACTTGTACGTGGGCGTTGCCATGAAATGGCGTTGGAGGCAGCGCGATTCGAGGCCGCCGCAAGGGCCTGCGGGCTGGGCGCCCCTGCCCGCGACGGCCGACCCGCGCGAGCACGCGCACCAGCAACTGGCGCTGATCGAAACGTTTCTGGAGCAGGGCGAGCACAGCGCCGTGCAGCGGGCGCAGCAGCAGCTGTCGGCCGAGCTGGCCACGGCCGCCGAGTTCTACCCGGAGCAGGCTCTTCGGATACTGCCGCTGGCCGGGCGGCGGTTCCCGATTGCCGAGGCCGTCGTGCAGCGCGTCCTCGGCAGCTGGCTGCGCCGGCCCGATCCCGGCTCCTTCGCACGGACCTGGACCATCGCCGAGCAGTTGATGCGAGCCCCGTCCAGGAACTCCACGCCCTCGGCCCTGTGCCTCTGGTGTGCCACCGTATTGCGGACCGGCGACCCGGGCGAGTTCGCCGAATTCCGCTCCCTCGCACGGGAACATCTGACAAGACAGGTGGACGACGACTTCGAGAAGCTCGCGTTCGCCGGCGGCGGCTCGGTGATCTGGCAACTGCTCTACGCGCTCGGGCCGGGTAGTCGCAGCGAGTGGCTGCGACTACTGGGTGAGCGCGCCGCCGAACGAGGCGAGAAGGACGTCGCCCGCCGCCGCAACCAGCTCGCCGACCGGTTCACCCCGGAGCCGGACCGCAATCGGCTCGTCGGGCAGCGCCGAGCCGAATCACGCTACGACGGCATCTATTTCGGTGCCGGACGCGGCTTCGGCAACCGTGGCCCGGCAGCCGGGGCCGGAGTCGGTTCGGTGGAGACGCCGTTCGGGTTCCACCCCGTAGATCCGAACCACCCACCAGCCGTGGACCTGCCGACGAGCTCGACACCGATCGGGTTCACCCCGGTCGTGCACCAGCCCCCGCCCCCACCGGCACCGCCCGGCTACGCCGCCATCACCCGGATGATCCTGCGTGGCGTCGCCGACCTCGGACAAGGAAGAGCGCCAACCGATCTCACCGAACTGCTGCAGCACGCAACCGATCCCGTGCAGCGCCGCACCGTGCTGTTCCTGGCCGCGCTCGCCGCGCTGCGTGCGGGCGAACTCGACCGGGCACGCGCCCGGCTCGGCGAGGCGATCGCCGGTTCCGCAGAGGCGGGCACGCATGCTCTGGTGGCGAACGCGCACCTCGTCCTCGGCCTGCTCGACGGGCACGGCGCCCAGGTCGCAACGGGTCTGCGCACGCTCCGCGACGAGCATGGTGACGACTGGGCGAGCCGTTGCCTCCTGGATCCGGACGAGATCCGGGCGAGGCTCGTTTCCTCCGAACCGCAGCAGCTGGCGGAATTGGTGTCGACCGAAGCTCCGGAGCTCGCGGCGCTCGACCCCGAGGGCAACGCCGCAGCCCTCTGTCTCCAGGCTGCGCGTAGCCTACTCGCGAAAGCTGCGCGGGCAGTGCATGTTTCGGACCACGACGACGCGGCGCAGCTGCTCGCGCAGGCGATCCGGATCGTCGAGCGGGTGAGCGTCCCCGGCGATCGAGCCGAAGATCCCGACCTCGCCGAGTCGCTGCGACTCCTGCCCGAGGTGCAGCCACATCGCACCGGCCACGCAGCCCCGGCACCGCCCGAACTCCACTACGACCGTCTGCCTCGAATCCTGCCGACGAGTCTCAGTCCCGCGCCCGAGCGTTGACAGCCAGCTCCCACACCACATCGATTCCGATCTCTCCGGGAGTCAGCGGATCGCGCGCGGGCGAGCGGCGGTCGATCTCCGCGAAGCCCAATCGACGCGGCACCACCGCGCTCGCCAGATTCGCCGCGTAGTGCCAGATCTGCACGCGCTCGGCGTCCGGGAGGGCGAAGGCCCGATCGACAAGTGCCGCAGCGGCATCGGTGCCGTACCCGCGCCCGGTGTGCGCGGGATGCACCCAGTAGCCGATCTCCCACACGCCCGGCTCGACGCCTCTCCGCAGCCCTGCCGATCCGATCGCCCGCGCCTCCGCCGTTATCGCGTATCCGTAGGCGTCGCCCGATTCCCAGGCCGCGCCCGCCTCCGCCAGCGACCGCCGCACCGCGGCTCGCGGATGCGCCCCGGTCTGCGCCACCCAGCCCATCCACGGCCGCAGATGCTCCAGCGACTCGTTCACGATCCGGTGCAGCGTGTCCTCGTCACTGCGCCGCCATCGACGCAGTTCGATTCCGCCGCACCGCACCGATTCCGCCGGTCTCGCCATATCGATCATCGTCCCGATGCCGACACCGATACGCAACGGCACCCGGTTTCACCTCGGCGGAGGCGGCGCCTGTGTCGTAGGCACGCTCTGCTCCGCCTTGCGCGTGAGAGCGATCAGGGCGGCCTGGTGCTCGCGATAGGCCAGCCGGCCGGCGTCGGTCAGCGACAGCCAGGTCTTCGGCCTGCGCCCCAGATAGCCCTTGCGGACCGTCACGTAACCCGCGTCCTCGAGCGTGGTCATCGCCTTCGAGAGCGTCGACTTGTTCAGCTCGCACAGTTCGGCGACGGTGCCGAATTCGGCTTGCTGGCAGCCCTCCAGGAAGGCGACCAGTTTCAGGCGCGGCAGCGAGGCCAGCAACTCGCTCAGCTCGGGCACGTCGTCCTGCGCTCGAATTCCAAGCCCCACCAGACCCAGGCGGTGAGCGCAAGGGCGAAGACGGCGTGTGCCCATCCGTGGAGAAAGTTCTGCACGAGGGCGGGTACGAGCACGATCAGCACAAGCAACGAAATTCGCTGCCAGCGTCGCACGGGCACATCTAGCAAGCGCCGAGGCACGACACCTCTCTTGCGTTGCGCGTGCCATACCCAACTCATCAGAGCGACGAACAGGCAGGCGATGCCGCACCCGGCAGCCATGACGGACCAGAACTCGTCGGACCCGGGATCGGCCCGTCCGACCACGAGGACGCTCGCGCCGCCCAGCAGCGCCACGGTAGGCGGCACCCACCTGGGCATGCTGTTCGCGCGCTGCGCGGCTCGTGTGGCGGAGGAGGCGATGCCGAGCATGTCCTGCGAGGACGGTTCATCGTTCACGAGCGTTACGATACGCTAATAGGTTTCCATTAGTAAACCTGTTTCCACTATCGAGCGGACAGGCTTGCGTCCCGCCGCGCAGTAGGGAAAGGTTCTCCGGTTCGGTTCTGTGCGAGGAGGTTTCGGTGGGGTTGTTCGGACGCAAGCGGAAATCCGGGCCGGGTGACGAGCGGCCGGATCTGGCCACGTTGCTGGCGCAGGGCGAGGAGCTGGTCACGCAGCTGGCGAACGCGCATATGTCCTGGGGGCTGGGCTCGGCGGACCGGTGGGACCTCGACCAGCGCACCGGCCAGATTTCCTGGACCTTTCCCGACCGGATCGCGACCGCGCCCGCGCAGCTCCTCGGCAGCCACAATCCGCGAGCGGGAACGTGGATGTGGGCCTGGTTCAATCAGAGCATCCTCCCCCACATGAGTCGCGACTCCGAGGTCGTCTGCGATTGGGCCGAAGCCCACGGCTTCGCGGACCTGGCGGAGCCGGTGATCGACGCCGACGAGGAGCGGGCCGCCACGCTCGCCACCTTCGCCGTGCGCGTATCGGAGGCGACCGGCTTCTATCGCGCCCCGGGCGGCGCGTCGACCTCGTTCATCACCTTCGGTCCGGTCACGCTCACCGCGCACGACGGGACGACGTCGAATTTCGCGATCGAGATCTCGGCGTAGACGGCGGATCCGAACTGGTGCTAGCCGCTGTTTCGAG
Organism: Nocardia sp. NPDC050435; assembly: GCF_040655395.1. Classification (NCBI taxonomy): domain Bacteria; kingdom Bacillati; phylum Actinomycetota; class Actinomycetes; order Mycobacteriales; family Nocardiaceae; genus Nocardia; species Nocardia sp. NPDC050435. The sequence goes on along the minus strand of NZ_JBFAJW010000005.1, from coordinate 467,440 downwards.
GCAGCGCGCCGCAATCGACCGGAACCGCGTTCCCGGGGTCGAGCGCGTTCAATACCAGTTGGCCCACAACCGGATCGGCGGCGACGAACAGATGCTCACTGAAGTTCGAGGGGCACAGATCTTGCAGCACGATATTGCCGATATTGGGCCCGGGCGGCGCGAATCCACTGGTGTAGGGCACGACTGCCTCGTCGTAGCGCGTCATGATGTTGGTGTAGGCGATGCCGTCGGGGAACGCGTCGCCGGCGTTGACGGCGTTCAGGAAGTCCGAGCCGGTGATGAAGTCCAGCACCGTATGGCTGACGAGGCCGGTCAGGCCCTCGACCACCGGTCCCGAACCCATCGTGTCCAGACCCCGCACCAGGTGGCTGAGGCCGTAGAGGGTGGTTCCGTTCCACAGCGGGGTGATGTTCACCGATTTCGCGACTTTCGATTCCCCGCCGAGGAATTTCACGTACCAGCGCGGCATCACGGTGCCCTGGGAGTGACCGATGAGGTCGACCCGCTCCGCGCCGGTCGCCGCGAGCACCCGGTCCACGAAGGGGGCGAGTTCGTTCGCCGCCGACAATCGCATGTCGGCGTGACCCGGCAGCGACAGCCCGCCCAGCATGCCGCTGAGCGTGCTCGGGTCCAGGCCGTAGGTGAGGGTGTACACGCAGTAGCCGTTGTTGGCCAGCAGCGGTGCGAACCAGCGGAAGTTCTGCGCGGGCCCGGCGCTGGTCCCGGAGATCAGGACGACCGGCTCGGGATGCTCGGGGGCCGGCCGGCAGCTCCAGTCGTTCGCGCCCGGTGGCGTGCCGCGGAAATCGACGGCGTGCGGCACGATCGCGCCCAGGTTCTCCACCGGACCCCAGGGGACGTGGAACTGCGGTGCGGCGGACGCGGTCCCGGCCGCGAGCACGGTGACGAGCGAGAACAGCGGGGCGGCAAGGAGTTTCCAGCGCATGACCACCTACCAGAGTTAGGAATCAATAGTTCCCTTACTGTAGGTGTGGTGCCCGCCACAGCAATAGGTGCGGCTGCACAAGGTCGGCGTCCAAAGCTGTTGTGCACGCGCACAAACCACCGCGGGGATCAGCGACCGTGGTGCCGGGTGAAGTCGGAGGGCTGCCAGGTTCCGTCGAACGCCGCCGCGCTCGGACCGTAGATGCGGAAATAGGCGAACCAGCTGTTGCCCGGATTCGTTTGCAGCCAGGGCACTTCGGCGTCGGGGCGGTCGGGGCCGAAATGCAGGGTGATGTTCCCGTCTGCGTCGGGCGTCAGATGATCGCGCAGCGAGGTCAGCACCGGTTTGAACTGGGGCGTGTTGATCTCGGAGCGGGTGTCGAGGTCGTAGAGGGTCACCGACCAGAACTGGGCTGCCGGGACCGGCGACGGAACCGTCAGCGTGTAGGAGTGCGCTCCGTCGAGGGGCGCACCCTGGGCGTCCACGTTCGCCAGCCAGTAGATCGACCCCGCTCCTTCGGAGTGCCGGAACATGGCCGGCGTCTCCAGGGTGGCCTGGTAGAACCAGCGTTCACGCACCGACAGGTGCAGGAAATCCTGTTCGTAGTAGCCGTTCTCGCCGTCGGAGTAGACGACCCATTCCCAGCGCCGGTCCGGCCAGACCAGGCGTTGCGGGTCGTTGTCCGCGAAGGCAGCGACCACCAGTTGCTCGTTCGCCTGCACCGCCGCGGTCGTGAGCACCTCGACCATCTCCGCGTCCGGCTCGAACGGTCGGTCCTTGCGAAGCCCGAGGTCGGCGAGCATGCCGAGTTCGTTGTAATACGACCGGGAGGGGACGTCCTGGTGCAGAGCCCGCGCGAGGACGTTCCAGTATTCGAGGGTGCCGTCGACCACGCACGGGTTGGCGACCGCCTTGCCGTCGGACATGTCCTGAAAACTGTTGTCGGGCACGCGATCGGCCACGGACAGCGGATAGAGCCGAAGGGTCCGCAGCAGCGCTTTGCCTTCTTCCGGATCGGGGAACGGCGCTCGCGCGCAGACCAGGAATCGGTTGGTGCGCATGCGCTTCACCAGGTAACCCTCGGGCGGGTCGTCCGCGTAGCCGGGTCCGACGAAGAGATACTTCGCGCCCACGCCCGCTTCCTCGCCGACGAAGCCCATGTTCGTGACGAATTGGAAGTATTGGTCGTCGACCACGCCCATGATCGGGCCGGGCGGCACCTCCACGACGATCGGACCGTCGGCGGCGTCACCGTAGGCCAGACCGTACGGGGTGTCGGAGTTCTGCGTCAGCGTCACCAGATCCGGGGTGGTGAGCTGGATCAGGAAGCCTCGGTTCACCGGTGCGCCGAGTTCTTCGAGCGCCTCGAAATTGAGCTGCATCGACACCGTGGGGTAGAAGAACTTGTACGCCTCCACCGCCCGGTTGCGCAGCGCTTCCTTTCTGATGCGCGCGATGATGTCGGGTGCCGGCAACTGTCTCATCGGGTGTCCCTTTCTGCTGCGACGGTGTGGCTAGTCGGTCACTTCGATCTCGCCGGGTCGCCATTTCTTGTCGAAGAAGGCAGGCGTGGGACTGTAGAAACGCAGGATCGCGAACCAGCTTCGGCTCGCATCGGTCTGCACCCAGTTTCCGATTCCCGCTTCCGCCGGTTGTTCCGGCGCGAACCACAAGACGGTGCTGCCGTCGGCTCCCGCGGTAGCGGCGGGCGTGGGGTAATTCTGGGAGCCGGCGCGGGGAAAGCGCTGTGGGGTATCGAGCATGGATCGGGTCTGGTTGTCATAGAGGGTGATCGACCAGAATTTCGCTGCCGGAATCCCGGCGGGAAGCCGCAGGCGGTAGCGCCGATCGCCGCGTAGCGGCGCGCCGGTCGCGTCGACGGTGGTCGCGATGTACTGGGACCCGATGCCGGGCAGATTCATGCACATGGCAGGGGTGATCCCGGTGGCCATGTAGAAGAACGACGACCGTGCGTTGAGCAATTTCGCGTGCCGATCCGGATACGGCTCGACTCCGGCAGCGGTGACCTGCGGGGGCGGCGTCTGAAAGGTGTATCCGCCCGCGAAGAGCGGCGAGGTCCACTGGGATCCGGTGCCGGGATAGTAAGCGAATCCCTCGGCCTCCCGCGGCGCCATCGCGACAGACCTGACCAGCACGTTCGCCGTCGCGGCGGCGTCGGCGAGCAGTGCCGTCCGCTCCGCGTCCGGAGCGAAGGTGACGTCTTTGCCCAAGCCGACCGCCGCGATCGGCGCGACCACCTCGGGATCCAATGCGGAGGCCGGTTCGTTTTGGATTGCGGCGTCGAGCAGGTCGAAGAACCGGACGTCGTTGGGATAGATGGTGTTCATCGACAAGCCGCTGCCCTCGACGAAGCGGGGCGCGGGCAGCTCACCGGCCGCGGCCAGCGGTGCCTCGCCCGCGAGAAACAACGCGACCGAGGTACCGGTGCCCCCAGGTGTGTACGGACCGATGCGCAGTTGGTCGCGGATGCGCGCCACGGCGGGCGCCGGGTCGTCGTTGTCGAGAAAGGCCCGTCCCAGCAGCGATATTCGGTTCGTCCTCACACGGTGGACGAACGCGCCGCCCTCGGGAAGCGGGCCGCGATAGGCGGGGCCGACGAAGACGTAGCGCCCACCGAGCCCTCGGTCCGCGCCCGGAACTCCGACATCGGCGACCCAACGCCACCACATGTCGTCGACAACGCCCAGCACGCCCTCGGGCACATCCATCGCGACCGGACCGTCCGACAGATCGAGAAACGTCCAGAAATACACGGTGTCGGCGTTGGCCGTGAGAAAGAGCGAACGGCAGTCCATCAGGTCGGAGAAGATCAGCACGTCGCCGTCGTGCACACCGGCGGCGGCGAAACCCTCGCGCAGCGCCCACTGCGATACCGCGGGCAAGCCCGCGATGAACGCGTCGATCGCGTGGATTCGATCGAGTACGGCATAGGCGGCGGCACGGGATCCGGGCGTCGGAAATCCGCCCTCGAATCGGAAATCGCCCCACGCCGTGCCGACGTGATCCGGGGTCGAGATGGCCGCGGAAGCATCGTTCTCGGTCATCGGGACGCCTTTCGGATCGCGATGGTCGCGGGAACTCCGCGCCGAAGGGCGAGCCGCGACCCGTGTGATCTTCACGCTAAGGGCAGATCCAGGGCACCGCTGTGCCCTGGCCAGGGCACATCGAGATCGCTCGATCCGGCCGAGGGCGCGGCTGTGCGACGATACGCGCCCCGCCGGGGCGACGAACGATCAGGCGCTGCCCGCCAGCAGAACGGTGCTGATCAGCGCGGGATCGTCGGGCATCGGCACGTGTCCGAGCCCGGGCAGGGTCAGCATGGTGGCATCCGGGAACAGCTTGCGCGCCCGGCGCGCCTGGTAGACCGGCAGGATCAGATCGCGCCGGCCCCAGGCGATGGTGACCGGGCAGTCCACGCCCGCCGGATCGGTGAACATCGGAGTCGGGGTGCTGGTGGCCCGATCGATGACGGCGTTCTCCAGCAGCGAGCGCACGTCGATGGCGGCTGTGACGGGGTCGGCCTTCCAGCCGCGAGCGTAGAAGGCAGCGAGCAGCGCCGCCCGGAGCGGGGCGCTGACGAGTGCGGCGCTGACGCGGTCGGCGGTCATCAGGCGGACCGCGGCGCGCAGGCCGGTGAACATCGCGACCGAGCGCCGGTGATCGAGCGCGCTCAGGGCGAACCCGGCGGGCGAGAGCGCGGTCACCGAGCGCGCGAGGCCGCGGCAGGCGAGTTCCAATGCGAGGTAGCCGCCCAGGGAGTTCCCGGCCAGATGCGGCTTTTCGCCGGCGGGGGTGATGGCCTGCACGAAGTGGCTCAGGCGTTCGATCGAGGCCTCCAGGACGTCCGCGTCCTCGGGCAGATCGGGCGAGTCACCGTGGCCGGGCAGGTCGACGGTGACGACCCGGCGATGGCGGGCCAGCCGTTCGGCGACCGGATCCCAGGCGTGGCGCCGGTGCACGAGCCCGTGCAGCAGGATCAGCGTCGGGCCGTGTCCCCGAACGTCGTAGGCGAGATCGAGCGCGTCCGAGCCCAGATCGAATGCGTGGGACACCGATGTCCTCCGGATCCTCGCGTTGCGCCCTCGCCGGTTTAGCGAGACCCAACGTCACATACAAGTTGCTGCAACAGTCTGTAACACCAATGCCGGGATACGCAACCCACACCTCGGCGACGCGCGCCCGGATCGGCATGGCGATCCGGCCCGGGACAGGTATGCCGCAGGTCGCACCGGATCTCATCCCCGGAGGTGAGGAGCGGATGGACGGCTCGATCTAGGGTGAGCGGGTGGTCGACGAACGGGTGGTGCACTGGCTGCGCCGGCGGCCCACGGTGGTCGACGCGGCGGTGGCCGGCGTGCTGGGTACGGTGTGCGCGCTGATCGGGATGCTGGTGCACGCCGGGCTCGAGTACTTCGTTTTCACGGCGGCGTTGACGGCTCCCCTGGCCGTCCGGCGACGCCTGCCGGAATGGTCGGCCGTGGCCGTGGCGGTGGCCGCCGGCGCGCAATGGCTGACGGTGCGCGACACCACGGGGGCGGTCTTCGCCGATGCCGCGGTGCCGATCACGGTGTACACCTTGGCCGCGCACGGGCGCGGGTCCTGGAGCCGGCTCGGGCTGATCTTCGGGCTCGGCGGCGCGGCGCTCGGCGGATGGAGTTGGCCGCAGTTGCCGATGCCCGCGCTCGCGCATCTCCTGGTCGGCGCGTTTCTGGCCAGCACGGTGGTCGCGGCCTGGCTGGGCGGGGCCTGGCAGCGGGCGCGCCGTGGTGAGCTCACCGCGCTGGCCGAGCGGGCCGAGCTGGCGGAGACCGCCCACGAGCAGCGTGTCCGCCTGGCTGTGCTGTCCGAGCGGACCCGGATCGCCCGCGATATCCACGACATACTCGCGCACACATTGAGCGTGATCATCGCGCAGGCCGATGGCGGCCGGTACGCGGCCGACGCGCACCCGCAGCGGGCGGTGGACGCGCTACGGGCCATCGGGCAGCAGGGGCGCGCCGCGCTCGCCGAAACGCGGCGCGCACTCGGTGTGCTGCGGGACGACTCGGCGCCGGGAATCCCCGATCTCGTTCCGCTGGTCGAGGATCTGCGTGCGGCGGGGCTGCCGGTGGAACTCACCGTCGACCTGCCGGGCGTCGAACCGGATCCCGCGCTGGGACTGCTGGTGTACCGCATCGTCCAGGAAGGCTTGACCAACGTCGTCAAACACGCCGGCCTCGACGCACAAGCCGTCGTCTCGGTTCGACGGGAACGGCAACGGCTGCTGGTCAGTGTCGCCGATGACGGCCGGTCCCCTGCCCCGGATCACGAAACCGATTCCGTTCGTAGCGGATTCGGCCTGATCGGAATGCGCGAGCGCGTGTCTGCGCACGGCGGCGTCCTCGAGTTCCAGCGACGCGAAGCGGCGCCGGGGCATCTGTTGCGGGTCCGGATTCCGCTGTGATCACCGTGCTACTCGTCGAGGACCAGGTGCTGGTACGCGCCGGTTTCCGCATGGTGCTGGAATCACAACCGGACCTGCGGGTCGTCGGCGAAGCCGGAGACGGTGTGGCCGCCCTCGCGGCGGCGGCCCGGACCACCCCGGATGTGGTCGTCATGGATGTCCGAATGCCCCGGATGGATGGCATCGAGACCACTCGGCGGCTGCTGGCCACCGAGCGGCCGCCGAAGGTACTGGTGCTCACCACCTACGACCTCGACGACTACGCGATGGCGGCGGTGCGGGCCGGAGCCAGCGGATTCCTGCTCAAAGACGCGCCGCCGGAAGACTTCCTGTCCGCGGTGCGCACGGTCCACGCCGGTGATGCCATCTTGGCCGCCTCCACCACCCGTCGTCTCCTCCACCGGCTGGCTCCGCCCCTGGACCCGGCCGCGCGACGCCTGGTCGCCACGCTGACCCAGCGGGAGCTCGAAGTGCTGCGGGTGATGGCGCGCGGGCTGTCCAACGCCGAGATCGCGGTCACGCTGGCGGTCGGCGCAGGCACCGTCAAAACCCATGTGCGCCATATTCTCGCCAAGCTCGGTGTGCGGGACCGGGTGCAAGCGGTCATCCTCGCGCACGAAGCCGGGCTGGGCCGCCCAGGGGCGTGAGCCCCGGGCGGCTTTCCGATCAGCGTCGGCAGTCCACGTCGGTGGTGGGCAGTCGCCCGTCCACCAGATAGCGCGCCACCGCGTCGTCGACACACACGTTGCGCTCGAAGAGGTAAACGCCGTGGCGGACCGCGTGTTTCAGCGTCACGGTGCGCGAGCCGGTCAAAGCCTGTCGCATCGCGTCTTGTCCTGCCCGGGGCGCGACCGGGTCGCCCTCGGCTCCGATCAGCAGCGCGGGCGTGGGGTTGGCGACCTCGGTGGCAGGCTCGGCGGGCCCGGCCGGCCAGAGCGAGCACGGGGTTGCGCGCCGGGCCAGCGGGCCGTAGATCGGTTCGGCGGCCCGATGGGCCTCGATGTCGGTGAAATGGTCTTCCGGATCGCGGGCGGGCCGATCCGCGCACTGGTTGGCGACCGTCGCGCTGAAGCCGAGTTCCGGAAGCACCGAATCGTCGCCGTACAGGGCGAGTTTGGCCGCGGTGCCCGCGGGCAGGTCGACGGGGCGGCGCTGGGTGGCATCCGACAGTGCGCGCAATTGAGCGGCGAACTCGGTGTAGGAGGTGTCGGAATCGTCGACGGTCAGCAGCAGTCCCGGCATCATCTCGCTGGTCACCGTGACCCCGGCGAGGGTCACCGGCTCGGCGGCGATCGCCTGGAGTACGCGGTCGACCTCGGCCAGGACCTGCTCCGGCGTTGCGCCCCAGCCTACTTCGGGATGCGCGGCGGCCCAGCGCGCCCAATCCTCCAGTGCGGCCGCTCCGGCGGGTGCGCTCGCGCGGGTCAGGTCGGGTCCGGGGGCACGGGGGTCGAGGGCGCTGTCGAGCACGACCCGCCCCGCATGGTCGCCGAACATCTGCGCATAGACCGCGCCGACGTAGGTGCCCCAGGACCATCCCAGAAAATTCAGGTCGCGTTCGCCCAGGAGCGTGCGCAGCAGATCGAGATCTCGTGCGACGTTACGGGTGGAGGCGTGCGGCAGCAGGTCGCGATACGGCTCGCATCGTCTGGCCAGGTCGGTGGCGAGCGAGACCGTCCGGTCGAAGCCTGCGCGATCCTGCGGGGCAGTCTGCGCGAGGCCGAGATAATCATTTGTCGGCCAGCCACATTCGAGCGGGGTGCTGGCTCCGAAGAAGCGCGGATCCAGCCCGACGATGTCGTAGCGCTGCGCGATCTCCGCCGCGGCCGGGTGACCGCCCTCGGGCCCGTCGAGCAGCATCGTTACCCCGTCGCGCGAGGGTCCGGGTCCGCCGGTCTGCACCACGAGCGTGCCCAGCCGCCGGGCCGGGTCGGTGGCCGGTCGCCGAGCGACCGCAAGGGTGAGGGTGCGGCCGTCCGGATCGGCGTAGTCCAGCGGAGCGTGGAACTCGCCGCAGCGGGCCCCGGCCGCAGCCAGTCGCGCGCCGATCTCATCCTCCGGACCGGTGCGGCAATCGTGCCAGGCGATTCGCGGCGGTTCGGGCACGGGGGCGCCGCACGCCGCCGACCCCACGACCGCCCATGCGGCCACCACCGCTGCCAGTACTTTTCTGCTCTCAGTCACCGCATCGACGCTAGGCAGCGGAACCCGGTCCGGCGTCTACCGAGCGGACGACTTTCCCCGCACTGGGATCGGTCGCACGAGAGACTTCACCCTGGGATCACCAGATATCGAGCCATCCCGGGCGGTCCGGAAGATCGAATGCCGCGTATCTGCCGTACAAGAGCACGGGTATCGTTGCCCCCGGGGAGAATTCGGCGTGCAGCGCTCTGGCCCGCCGGGCCCTGAACTCGACGAAGCAGTACTTCTTACGTACCTGAAATGTCTCGCCGGTCTCCGGATGGGTCACCGACGCTTCGATGCTCACCTCGCGCTGGGTCACCACGCTGGTGCGGAGAGTCTTCCGGTAGCTCGAATCCACCACCGAACCGGTGGCGTGTGCTGCCTTGCGGTGCAGGTACTTTCGCCGAAACCGCCACGCAACCCGCAGCAACAGCGACCAGGACACCAGCCCGGCGACGACGCCACCCAGCAACCCGAAGATCGGGCCGACATCAGCATCGACATGCTGACCGACCCGCATCCCCTGCCCGGTCACCAGCAGCACGTACGCGACAGACGCCGCGCTGACCCCGAGCATCCACACGAGTGTGAGCGGCCCACCCACCACTTTGCGTACCTGACTCACCGCACACCTCTCGACCTCGAGATCTACTTCTACCGCACCTCGACGGTGGAGCGCTGTCCGACTACCCAGCCTTGGTCGCGAGACGAGCCCGGCACGCCATCAGGAGGCCCCGAGCCCGGGTGCGTTCAGGGTGGTGGTGCGGGTGCAGCAGGCTGCGAGGAGGTCTTCGTCGTGGCTGACCAGCAGGACACCGAGGGCGGCGGTGGCGGCGCGGGCGGTGATCGAGCGCAGGAGGGCGGCGGTGGTGGCGGCGTCGAGCATGGCGGTGGCTTCGTCGCAGAGCAGGTAGCGGGGGTTTTGGGCGAGGGCGCGGGCGAGGCAGGCACGTTGGAGTTGGCCGTCGCTGACCTCGTGGGGGCGGCGGTCGAGCAGGTCGGGGGTGAGGCCGACTTCGGTGGCGAAGCGGGTGGGGTCGGGCGGGCGTTCGCCGCGGATGCGGGCGGGCTCGGCGATGATGCGGGCCAGGGTGAAGCGGGGGTTGGTCGCGGTGCGAGGCGATTGGAAGACGACGGCGATGTCGGTGCCGCGCTTCGGTAGTGGCGCGCCGTCGAGGGTGACGGTGCCGGCGGCCGGGGTGAGCAGGCCCGCGAGCAGCCGCACGAGAGTGGTTTTGCCCGAACCGGAGTCGCCGCTCAGTCCGACCACCTCGCCGGGGCGCACGGTGAAATCGAGGTCGGTGAACAGGGTTTCGGACTTGCCATAGGCGGCGGTGACGGCGGTGGCCGCGAGCATCAGTGCGCCCTTTCGCGAATCATGCGTGACCCCTTGGGGATCAGCGTGCCGGGGCCCAGATAGGGGCGGTCGACGGTCAGGTTCGTCAGTACCGGGGGCGGGTGCGGCAGGGGATGCATGCCGCGCGCGGGCAGGGCGGCCAGCAGGTCCCGGGTGTAGGCATGCCACGGGTCGTCCAGCACGTCGGCGGCGGGGCCGACCTCGAGCAGATGGGAGGCGTACATGACCGCGAGCCGATCGGCGACGCCGGTGCGCAGCAGCGCGCCGAGGTCGTGGGTGATCAGCAGGACCGCCGCCCCGTCGGCGGCGCAGCGCCGCAGCAAGAGCAGCGTGCGGTCGGTGCGGGCGCGATCGAGCCCGGAGGTCGGTTCGTCGGCCACGATAACCTCCGGGTCACCGGCGAGGGCCGCGGCGATCGCCGCGCGCTGGGCCATGCCACCGGAGAGTTCGTGCGGGTAGCGGGTCAGCGCCGAGACCGGAAAGTCCGCCCGCGCGGCGAGTTCCGCGCAGCTGTAGCGGGAGCCGACCGCGTGGATCGTTTCCGCGAGCTGCGCGCCGACCGTGCGCACCGGGGTGAAATGCGTTGCCGGAGACTGTGGTACGAGGCCGATGCGCCGACCGCGGACAGCTTCCACGGCATCGAGCACGTCGATCGAGCCCAGCGTCACCGTGCCGCGCACCTGCGCGTGCGCCGGCAGCATCCCCAGCACCGCCGCGCCGACCATCGACTTCCCGCACCCGGATTCACCGACCAGCGCGGTCACCGTGCCCGGGGCCAGATCCAGGCTCACCTCCGACACCGCGTGCACCACCGCGCCGGGGCGCAGCGGAATCCGCACGGTCAGGTCGCGAATGCCGAGCCCGGAGGCGGCGGCGAGATCGGTAGCTGTCATCGCGGCACCCTCGATGGTTTCGGTGGCGTGAGCAGGGTGCGCAGCGCCGAGCCGCCGACCGCGACGGCGAGGGTGGCCAGCACCAGGACCGCGGCGGGGAACACCAGCGTCCACCATCCGCCGAGCAGCAGCGCACCGCGCGCCTCCGCGAGCAGGGTGCCCAGGCTCGGTTCGTGCGGCGGCAGCCCGAATCCCAGGAAAGACAGGGTGGATTCGTGCCACACGGCGTGCGGCAGCAGCAGCACCACCGCGATCAGCGCCTGCGGCGCCACGGCGGGCAGCAGGTGCCCCGTCAGCAGGTGTGCCCGGCCCGCGCCCGCCAAGCGCGCGGCCGCGATGTACTCGCGCTCGCGCAGACCCAGCACCTCCGCGCGCACGATGCGCGCCACCTGCACCCAGTGGGTGAGGCCGATCGAGAGCACCACCGCGACAACATTGCCCCGGAAGAGCGCGACGATCACGATGCCCAGCAGCAGGTGCGGCAGTGCGTTGGCGGTGTCCGCGATCCGCATCACGACACGATCGGTCCAGCCCCCGGCCAGCGCCGACAACGTCCCGACGAGCAGGCCGAGCACCGTGGCCAGCAGCGCCGAGCCCGCCGCCACCAGCAGCGAGACCCGGATCGCGGCCGCGATCCGCACGAACAGATCCCGGCCCGCGGCGTCGGTGCCGAACCAGTGCCGCGCGGACGGCGCCTGCCGGGCGAGCGCGAAATCCGTGATCCGGTCGTCGATGTCGCTGAGCCAGGGCACCAGCACCGCATAGCCGGCCACCACCGCGAGCACCCCGATCGCGAGCCCGAGCCGTCGGCGCTCAGCCATCGGTACGCACCCTCGGATCCAGTGCCGCGCAGGCGATGTCGGCCAGCAGCGACCCCAGCAGGACCGCGCCGGTCGCGCCGATCGTCAGCAGTGCGAGCAGCGGCAGGTCCAGGTCGGTGGCCGAGCGCACGAACGCGCCCGCGATACCCGGCCACGAGAAGATCTCCTCGACCAGGACCGCGCCCACGACGATCTCCGGGAGCCGGACACCCAGGATCGTGACGAAGGGGGCCAGCGAGGTCGGGAGAATGTGGCGGCGCACGATGGTCGCGGTGTCGATCCCGCGGGCCGCCGCGCCCGCGACGAAGTCCTCACCCCGATTGTCCGAGACCGATTCCCGCACCGCCAGCAACAGCCACGGCAGCTGCGACAGCGCCAGCACGACCGCGGGCAGAATCAGGTGCCGCGCGACCTGGGCGAGCCCGGGATCGACCCCGGCGTCGGTCGCCCCGGCCGGCGGCAGCCAGCCCAGACCGACCGCGAAGACGCCGATCGCGCCGAGCGAGAGCACGAAGGGCGGCAGGCCCTGCACCGCGACGCACGCCGCGGCCAGCAGCCGATCGATCGGTCCCCCGCGACGCATGCCCGCCCACACCCCGGCGGCCAGGGCGAGCAGGACCGCCGCGGTCATTCCGACGGCGACGAGCAGGATCGTCCACGGAAGACGTTCGGCCAGTACCTGACTCACCGGCTGACCGTAGGTGCGCGAGATCCCGAGGTCGCCCGAGAACAGGCCGCGGACCCAGCGTCCGTACAGCTCGTACCAGGGCAGGTCCATGCCGAGCCGGCTCGCGAGCAGATCCCGGTCGGCGCGGCTGGTCGTGACGTAGCGGTCGCCGAGGTAGCCGACCAGCGGATCGAAGGGCGAGGCCGCGGCGGCGGCGAACAGGCCCAGCGACACCAGCGCGAGCACCGGCGGCACGGCGAGCAACCGCCGGCCGACCATGGGGCCCAGCCCACGCTCGCGGAACCGGCTGCGCCACAGCGTGATCGGTGCTGTCACGGGCGACGGGTCCAGGTCTGCAGCGACCACCACGGCCCCCAGGTGACCCCGTGCGCGTGCGGTTCCAGCACCGGGCCCGACATCGTCCAGCCGGAATCCTTCGCCACGTAGGCGTGATCGAGGAACACCAGGAAGACATAGCTCGGATCGCCGAGGTAGGCCGTCTGCAAGTCGCGGTAGGCGGCCGCGCGCTCGTTCGCGTCGGTGCTGCGCCGCGCCTTGTCCAGCAGCGCGTCGAAGGCCGGGTTGGCGTGGCGGCTGGCGTTGTCGTACGGGCTGCCGACATCGGGTTTCAGGTAGGACGAGTGCAGGGTCTTGTAGGCCTGGGTGTCGGGATCGTAGGGCTCGTCACCGCCGCCCAGCAGGATGCCGTCCCGATCGACCCGGGGTTCGATGCGATCCCAGGACAGGGCTTCGAGGCTGACCTCGATGCCGACGCGCCGGGCATCGGAGACGAAAGCCTGGGCCAGATCCCGCCGCAGGGTGTCCGAGGAGTTGTACATCACGGTGAAAGCCGCACGGCGGCCGTCTTTCTGGCGGATCCCGTCGGCTCCGGCCCGCCAGCCCGCCTGGTCCAGGATCGAGGCGGCCAGCGCGCGGTCGAAGGCGAAGACCGCGCCCGGGTTGTAGGACGCGCCGTAGACCTCCGGGAACGGCGTGGACGCCGCGCGCCCGTAGCCGCCGAGCACATTGTCGACCAGGGCCTTGCGGTCCACCGCGTGATTGAGGGCGCGCCGGACGGCGGGGTCGCCGGCGACCGGGTCGCCCTCGGGCAGGGAGACGCCGCGCCAATCGGCGGAGGTGTTGGACGAGACCCGCATGCCGTCGCGCGCCTCGAACGTGCGCGCCAGCAGCGGTGGCAGCGAGGTGCCGTCGAGTTCGCCCGCGGCCATGCGCTGGGCCCGGGTGTTGTCGTCCGGCACGTACAGCAGAGTCAGCTTTTTCACCTGCGGGGTTGGGCCCCAATAGTTTTCGTTCGCCTCGAGCACCGCGCGGTCCGGTGTCAGCCGGGTCAGCCGGTACGGGCCGGTGCCGATCGGTTCGGTGTTGAGCCGGGATTCGGCCGCGGGGCCGGCGGTGGCGACGGCTTCGGCGGGCACGATGCCGATCAGCAGCTTGGTCGGAAACGCCGAGTACGGGTAGCGCAGTGTGAAGCGGGCCGTGCCCGGGTCGAGGGCGTCGACGCGGTCGATCATCTCGAAGGACGAGCGCGCCTCCGACGCCGAGGCCGGGTCCAGGATCGCGCGATAGGTCGCCACCACGTCGTCGGCGTCGAAGGTGGACCCGTCGCTGAATTTCACCCCGGAGCGGAGTTTGACGGTCCAGGTGGTGGCGCTCGGGTCGGGGACCGGAGTCTCGGTCGCCAGTGCCGGTTCGAACGCGGGCAGACCGGCTCCCCCACTCGGTCGCAGCAGTCCGTCGTACATCTTCGCTTCGCCGGCGGCACCGTATCCCGCGATCGGGTTGTAGCCGCCCAGCTCGTGGGCGTCGGCAAGGATCAGCGAATCCCCTTGGGCCGCACTGGGTGTACCGCACGCCGGTAGCGCCGCCGCCAGCAGCGCCAGCGCGCCGAGCAACAGCCCGGGTCTTCCCCTCATCAGGAGCCCTCTCATCCGCTTACCTGTTCAGATAGACAGATGATATCCGGGCAGCTCGTGCCCGCTACGCTGAACCTCATCATGGGTGAACCGCAGTCCATACAGGGATCGCCGGTCGAGCGCGGACGGCACGCGATTCGAAACGTCGATATCCACGCCTGGTCGCGCCGCTTCGGCCTGCTCGCCGACCCGAACCGGCTGGAAATCCTGCTGTGCCTGCACCGCTCCCCTGGCATCACCGTCGGCGAGTTGGCCGAGGCCACCGGCCGCAGCGAGAACGCCGTCTCCCAGGCGCTGCGCATCCTGCGGCACGAGGACTGCGTCACCTCCACCCGGGTGGGCCGGTCGGTCGTCAACCGTCTCGACGATCCGATCATCCACGAGATCCTGCACACCATCGGCGCCGGGCACGAGTAACGATACCGCCTGCCCACCAGGCTGATCCGCGACGGTAACCGCGCGGCCCGCACCCACGATGCTCACTGTGCGCGTTCGGTGAGGGTGGATGAGGAGGCCCGGTGCACAAGGTGGGGAGCCGCTGGCTCGTGGCGGTGGCGTTGGTCGTGGCGGTGGCGACGGGTGTCACGGTGGTCGTGTGGATGAACCGTTCCACCCCGGCGACGGAGGAGAATTCCGCAGGTTACGGTCGCTTCCGGGTTTCCGCTCGGCTCGATTCGACCCCGGTCCCGCAGTGGACGTTACGTGCCTCCGACCTGTCCGCGGAAGCCGGAGCGGTACTGCTGGCGGCACCGCAGGGCCTGGGTCGGTACTACGGGTACGGGGCTCCGATGGACGGGGGCACGATGATCGTCGCCGCCACCGCGGTACCGACGCCGCCACAGCCGGGCGAAACCAGCGGGCAAAACATCGGGCCGGTCCGGCTGCACGGCCTCGATCCCGGCACCGGGCAGGTGCGGTGGACCACCGAGGTCGGCGAGCTCGACGGCTGCACCGAGCAGCTCTTCGACGGCAAGCTCGCCTGCCGAGGCGCGCGGCGCGTGCTGGTTGTCGAGGTCGTGACCGGGGCCATTCTGGCCGACCAGGCGACCGACTTCGAGGTCACGGACGTGGCGCTGTGGGACGGCGTCGTCTCGGTCACCGGCCGTACCCCGGATTGGATGACCGCCGTCGTGACCCGGGGAACTCTCGCCGATATCGCCGCGACCTGGCGACAGACCTATCCCACACCGGTGCCCGGCGATCCGGTCACGCCCAGGATCAGCACCCGCGACTATTTCCTGGACGGGCACGACCACGCCGTTCGCCTCTACGATCTCCGCACCGGCGATCCGCTGTTCACCGCGCCCATCGTCACGACCTTCGAAGGCGGCTTGATCGCCGAGCAGGAGAACATCTGGCGACCGGACCGCGTGCGGTTTCTCGACCGGGGCGGCAATCCGGTCGGCGAGGTCGGCAACCCCAGCTACATCTTCGACTGGTATCCGACCGTGACCGCGGCCATGCCGCCGATCCTCACCGGCGCGGGCGCCTACGACCGATCCACCGGCCGGCCGCTGTGGACCAACGATCGGATCAGCGTCGACGACAGCACCGGCCGGACGCCCGCCATCGAGGGAATCGTGGGTGACACGGTGATCGTGCGCACCCGCGACTACACCGAGCTGATCGCGTTGGATCTCACCGACGGACACCAGATCTGGCGGCGGCCAACGCCTTTCGCGAACCCGTCGCGGTACTCCCGCTTGGACGGCGTCGCCGACTCCCGGCACCTGATCCTCACCGACGGCGCCGTCGTGCACGCGATCGACGTCTCGGACGGCTCGACAACCTGGTCGATGCCGCTACCGCCGAGCGGGCGGCCGAACTTTTTCACAGCGGTCAAGGCGCTCGGCGGCCGCTTGGTGACGACGACCGCGCAGGAATTCACCGGATATGCCGCCGGCTGAACCTCGTCTCGTCGGTGGAATACACCCGCAGTCTGTAGCGGCGCGCGACCGTCGTCTTGCCCGCGCCGCTACCCCGCCGATCCACCGGGCATGCCGAAGTCGTTCGCACAGTCCGGATGCGGATGTCACCCCGAGTATTCAGTGCTGCCGGGTGGCGCGACTACCCTCGGCGACCATGCCCGATGTCCTCGCCTGGTTACAGCACTGGTACGCCGCACAGTGCGACGGCGGATGGGAACACACCTGGGGTGTCCATCGATACGCTCGACAACCCGGGCTGGCGGGTCGAAATCGATCTCGCGGAAACGGACCTGGCCGACCAGCAGCATCCCCGCCGGCAGATCGACCGCACCGAGGACGACTGGGTGCACGCGTGGACCACCGGCCAGAAGTTCCACTTGGCTTGTGGGCCGGGCAATCTCACCGAGGCACTCACCCTGTTCCGCACCTGGACCGAGACGATCGAGCACTGACGCGACTACACACCGCTCACAGGGGTGCGTCGTTGTTGCGGGTGTTGAAGGTGCGCAGGCCGATTGCGGCGGCGGCGAGGAGGGCGATGCTGCTGGCCAGGAGTGCGCGGCCGAAGCCTGCGGCGAGGGCTTCGGGTGGGGTGGTGCCGCGGGAGAGCAGGGTGGTGGTGTGTGCGGTGGCCAGGGTGGTGAGGATGGCGAGGCCCAGTGCGCCGCCGAGCTGCTGGGAGCTGTTGAGCAAGGCGGCGGCGAGGCCGGCTCGGTCCGGCGCGACACCGGCGTTGGCGGCGTTGGTGACCGCGACCAGGACCGTGCCGAGACCCAGAGACATCACCATCATGCCGGGCAGCAGGTCGGTGCGGAACTCGCCGTCCACCGGCAGCCGGGACAGCAGGAACACCCCGAGCGCGGCGAGCAGGCAGCCGCCCACGATCAGCGGCTTAGTGCCGGTCAGCGGAATCAGTTTGGTCGTGGTCCCGGCGCCGATTCCGACACCGAAGGTGAGCGGGAGGTAGACCAAACCCGTTGTCAGCGCCGAATATTCGAGCACGTTCTGCATGTAGAGGGTGAGGAAGAAGAACATCGACATGAACCCGGCGATGGCGATCAACTGGGTGGCGTCGGCAGCGGCGAGCCCGCGGACCCGGAAGATCGACAACGGCAGCAGCGGATTCGGATGCCGGTGCTCGTTCAGCACGAATGCGGCCAGCAGCAGCGCCGCGCCGGCCAAGCGCGCGATCGTGCCCGGCGAATCCCATTCCGCGCCAGGTGCTTCGACCACTGCGTAGACCAGCAACAGCAGTCCGGCGGTGCCGAGAACAGCGCCCGCGGCGTCGAAATCCCGGCTCGACGCGCGCCGCCGGTCGTCCGGCAGCAGCCGGTAGATGGCGGCCAGGAGCAGCGCGCAGAGAATCGGGTTGATCAGCAGAACCGAACGCCAGCCGAAGAATTCGGTCAGCACCCCACCGAGCAGCACACCGGCGGTCGAGGCGAGCCCGATCATCGCGCCCCAGGCGCCGAGTGCCCGATTGCGATCGGAGCCCTCCTCGAAGGTGGTCGTCACCAGCGACAGCGCCGCGGGCATCATCAACGCCGCGCCCGCGCCCTGCACCAGGCGGGCGCCGACGAGAAGCGGTGCGGTAGTGGCGAATCCGCCCACCAGCGAGGACAGAGCGAAAACGACCACGCCGACGACGAGCACCCGCCGACGCCCGAGCAGGTCGGCCGCGCGCCCGCCCAGCAGCATGAAGCCGCCGTAGGTCAGCAGATAGCCGGTGGCGACCCATTGCAGCCCGGGCTCGGAGAAGCCCAGCCGATCCTGGATCGAGGGCAGCGCCACGTTGACGATCACGGCATCCATGAAGTCCAGGAAGCCGATCGCGCACAGCAGCGCGAGAATCAGCTTGCCGCGCCAAGTGGACAGAACAGAAGGCTTGCTCACCGCACGAGTCATGACGAGGTGCTCATTTCAGGTCGTGTCCGCCGAATCAGGTGGCCCCGATATGTGTTCGAACCGGCGCGCATACAGCCCCCGCCGCCCGGTGCAGTTGATAGAGTAAACCACGATGGATAAAAACAAGCAGGAATCGAGGGCCGCGCGCTCCTACGGCCAGTTCTGTGCTCTCGCACGCGCGTTGGATGTCGTCGGCGAGCGCTGGACCTTGCTCATCGTGCGCGAACTACTCCCCGGCCCGATGCGCTACACCGAGCTGAAAACCTCGCTGTCCGGCATCGCGACCAACCTGCTGGCGGAACGACTGCGAGCACTGGAGTCCAACGGGCTCGTGCAGCGGGAACTCGGCGATTCGGGAGTCCGCTACGCCCTGACCGAGCGCGGCGCGGCACTGCGGGAGCCCATGGAGTCGCTCGGCCGCTGGGGTGCGCCGCTGCTGGCCACCGGGCGCGACGACGACGCGTTCCAGCCCCGCTGGCTGACGCTCGCCCTGCCCGCTCTGCTGCGGGGCAGGACCGCGACGCCCCCGGTGGAACTGGGCATCGAGACCGACGGCTTTCGCATGGTCCTGCGCCTGGCCGAGGACGGCCCGGAGGCGACCGTCTGGACCGGCCAGCAGCCGGACACGAGCATCCGCGCCGAGCCGGAGATCGTCGTCGGGCTCGCGGCAGGCGGACTCACGATCGATCAGGCGCTGTCGGCGGCAGAACTGCACGGCGACAAGGAAACTCTCGCCCGGATCTTCGATTCAGGGCGGACCATCGCGTAGACGGACGGCAGGACTCGGCAACGCAGTCGCTCACACCGGCGCGGCCGCCCACCACCGGTCGACCAGATTCTGCCCGGAGTCGCCCCCGTAGATCAGCAGCTGGCAATGCCTGCGCCCGACGTCGTCGAAGACGACCGTCGCGGCCCCCGCCGGAGCCCCGTTCGGGCCCCGGACATCACGCCAGACGATGCGGCCGGTGCCCGAAATGCGTTCCCACGGCTGCTCTCCGATCACCACGTCCTTGACGCCGATCACCGGTTTCGTATTGGAGCTGCGGTCCACATTGCACAGCACCACCAGCAGATGCAGCGGGTCCTTGTTGCCGTTGCAGGACAGCTGCACCTCCCCTGCGGCGGGCACGCCGAGGTCGACCGGGCGGCGATCGGAATCGAGTGCGACACAGCGCATCCCCTGAAATCCGGTCGTATCCGGTGCCGTGGGAAGCAGCCCCGGGAACGCGCGCACCACGAAGGTGTGACTCCCCCAGGAGGCCGGGGCGGGTGTGGTCGTAATGGGTCGGACGACGCTCGTCGCACTCGGCGGGGTCGCCACCGTCGTGCCCGAATCCTTGTTCGCGACAACGATTCCGGCCCCGGCCAGCACCGCGACCACGCCGAGAACTCCGGCGATCACGCCGCGGCGCGCCCGCCGAGGCCGGCGCACCGGTGGCTGTGGCGGCGGTTGCGGGGCCACTACTCCGCCGCGCCAGGCGGCGATCGCGGCGGCGGCCAGTGCACCACAGGAACCGAAGCGCGCCTGCGGCGACTTGGCCATGGCCTGGGCGAGCACCGCGTCGAGCGCCGGGGGCAGCTCCGGACGCACCGCGCTGGGCCGGGGCGGCGGCTCGTTCACATGGGCGTTGACGATCGCGGCCGGCGTGGCCCGCGGAAACGGCTTCGCGCCGGTCAGCAGGTGGTAAAGGGTGCCGCCGAGGGCGTAGACGTCGGCGCGGTGATCCACCCGCTCGCCGATCAACTGCTCCGGCGCGGCGTAGGCCAGGGTCGCGAGCACCGTCCCGGCCTCCGTGAGCGCGGTGGTCTCGCTCGCGGATCGGCCGATTCCGAAATCGGTGACCAGCACCCGGTCCGGACGGCCGTCGCCGGAGTCGATCAGGATGTTGGCGGGCTTCACATCCCGATGCACCATGCCGGCCCGGTGCGCTTCATCGAGTCCGCGGGCCGCCTGCTCGATGATGAACAGCACCCGCTCGATCGACGGGCGGGCGACAGGGCGCAGCAACGCCTCGGCGTCGGTACCGTCGATGTACTGCATGGCGATCCACAGCCGCCCGTCCTCGACACCGCGATCGTGCACAGCGACGACGTTCGGGTGATTGAGGCGCGCGGTGAGCTCGGCTTCCCGGATGAACCGGGCGCGGAACTCGGGGTCGGCACTGTGCTCGGCGGCGAGCACCTTCAGCGCGTCGCGCCGCGGCAGTCGCGGATGCCGGGCGGCGTAGACGGTGCCCATGCCACCGCCGCCGAGCACCTCCTCGATCAGGTAGCCGGCGAAGACGGTGCCGGGACGCAGTTTTCCGGTCATCGGCTCACTCGTCGCGGAGCAGCAGCGCGTACTGCGCCGCGGCTTTCTGATGGACCAGGCGCAGCGAGCGTCCGTAGAGGATCGCGCCGTAGCGGCCCGCGAGCAGGCGGCAGCCGAACTTGAGACTGTTCACCACCGCGATCTGGCCTTCGTAGCAGATCACGTCGGGCAGTCCGGCCGGCGGCGGCGCGGCGCGCAACTCGGGATCTGTCGCCTCCTCGGCGGCGGACTCGGTGTAGTCCTTGCGCGCGGTGACGGCGTCCGGATACCGGCGCACCGCGTGCGAGCCATTGAGCGCCATCCGAATGTCGGTGGAATCCTTCCTGCTGACCCGATGCGCGGCGCGTGGACCGTAGACCACGCCGCTGACCTGAAAAGACGAGCGCCAGCCCGCGTTCTCGTCGCCGGCCCGGGCGAGCACCGTCGGGGCCGGCCAGACTCCGGGCGCTTCGGGCAGCACCCGGCCCAGCAGTCCTTCGGCATCGAGGGGCAGGGTCGCGAGCTGCGCCTCGGGCGTCGGGGTGAACCCGCGCAGCCGCGCCACCTGGGCGGTGAATGCCGCGCGGGCCAGACCGGTGAGGGTGGCGAGATCCGGCGAGGTGGCACCGGCGAGCACGCTGATCACGAACGGGCCGTCGGCCATCGTCGCCGCCAGCGTCGGCACCGCCGGCCGCCAATGACTCTGCGCGCCAGTGTGTTCGGGAATCGGGACCGCCACGTTGTCCGGACTGACCGCCTTGTCCACCGCGTCGATGTCCGCGGCCGCCCGCTCGGCCGCGCCCTGGTCGGGGAAACGCAGCAGCAGAACCGTCAGCAACCGGGCTCGCCCCACCGCGACCGTGCTGTCCATCTGCTGGTCCATGCCGCCCACGGAGAACCCGGCCAGCATCCCGTGACGCTTCAGCACCGCGCGGACCGGCTGCGCCAGGAAACCGGCCTTCTCCGGCACCGGGATCGGCACCGACGCGATGGTGCCGAGGCCGAACCGCAGCGTCGCGTCGGCCTCGACCGGATCGATCACCGCCTCGCCCATCCGGATGGATTCGAGCACCCGGCCGTAGTCCGGGTTGTCGTTGCGCGGTGCGGTTTGCGGCTCCGAGGCGAAGGGCCCGAGGTCGAGCGCGGCCAGGTCGGGGCGGGCCGGGATCGGATGTCCCGGATCGGCGCAACCGGCGGCGACGAGCAGCGCCGCCGCGCCTGCCACGATCCGAATCCATTTGTCACAGTGGAGCATCGGCGAACCACCCGTCGTAGACCTCGGCCGCGGAGCCGAGCGTGTCGACCTCGAGATAGCAGTGGCTGCGCCGCGGATTGTCGAAGTACACCTCGACGGTGCCGACCACCTGCCGGTTGCTGCTGACGAAGCTGCCCCACCGCATGTACCCGGTGCCCGAGGCCCGGGTCCAGCGCCGCTCCCCCACCAGCTGCCTGCGTGTCGGTACGACCGTCATCCGGGAGCGATCGGCGTTGCAGACGGCGATCAGCAAGGTCACCGGTCGTTGATCGCCGGTGCAGATCACCCGGCCCACCCGCGGCGGCTCGTCCACCGAGACCTCCTCGATGCGCTCGTCGACCGGGCTGCACGCGAACAGCTCGCGGTAGCCGATGCCGTCGACCGACACCGGCAGTAGATCCGGAAACGCCTCGGCGACAAAGGCATACGCGCCCCACAGTGCGGTGTCGAGCTGGACCGAGCGGGTGCCCGGGGTCGCGCTCGTCGTGGTCGCGGGCGTGGCCGTGACATCCGGGTCCGGGTCGCGGCCCGCGAGCACCGCCGCGCCCACGACCAGCGAGACGACGACCACCAGCGCCGCGCCGAGCGCGAGCCGTCGCCGTCGCGGAGGGGCGGGAGGATTGGCGGCAGCGGCGGCCGCGGCCGCCAGCGTCGCGCAGTCCGGGAAGCGCGGGTCACCGGCCAGGGCCGCGGCGACGATCCCATCGAAACCCGCTGGCACCCAAGGATTTACCTGTGTCGGAGCCGAAGGCTGCGCCGTTGCCGGTGCGCCGGTGAGCATTTCGTAGAGGACCGACCCCAGCGCCCGCACGTCGGCGGCGGCCGGTGCCGCACCGAGACGGACGGTCTCGCTGTCGAAGTCCGCCGAGCCGCCCGGGAGTCGTGTCGTCTCCGCCGGTGCCGGGTCTGCCACCGTGACCCGGTCCGGGCCGCCGGGCTGTTCGACGACCCGGATATCGGAGGCCCGCAGGGTGCCGGTCGCCCGGCCGTCACGGCGGCGCTCGTCGAGCACCCGTGCCGTCTCACGCACGATGTGGACCGTGCGCGCGATGTCCAGCGTCCCGCGCGGGATCATCGCGGCTACGGTGATGCCGTCGTCGACGTGCACCGTGTCTCCCCTCGGTCACAGCGGCGCATCGCGCCACCAGCGGTCGAAAAGCTCCTGCCCGGTCGCGCCGCCGTGTGCCGAGAGGCCGCAGAAATTCCGGGCGACGTCGTCGAACTGCACGTACATCAGCCCCTCCGGCCGACCGGCGGCATCGACGGTGTCGCCCCAGATCACCCGGGCCCGCCCCGCGGGACCGTCCTCCTGCTGATCGCCGGCGATCGTCATCGCCTCCGCCAGCACGGCCGGGTCCACGGGCAACGTGGTGGGTACGAGGTTCCAGTTGCAGGTCACCAGCAGCCAGCGCAGCGGATCCTGGTTGCCGGTGCAGGACAGGCGCGCGCTCTTGTCCGGTCGCGCGTTCAGGTCGATCTGCTTCATGTCCACGTTGACCGGCACACACCGGATCCCCTGGTAGCCACTGCCGATCGGGGCGGCGGGCAGCAGGGTGGGCAGTGCGTCGGCGATGAAGGCATAGCTGCCCCACGACACCGCCGCCGGCTTGACGGGCGCGCTGACCGGTGCCGAACTCGGCAGCGCGACCGGCGTGCCCGGAATCGGATCGGGCGCGCGCAGCGCGACGAATCCGGCGGCCGCCAGCACACCCACGATCAGCGCGGCCGCCGCGATCAGCGGCCGGGTGCGGCGGGCCGGAGCCGCGGCCACGGGCGCACCGAACGCGTCGCGCGCCGCCTCGGCGAGCTCACCGCAGGACCGATAGCGCCGCTCCGGGTCCTTCGCCAGCGCGGTGGCGAGGACCGTGTCGATCGCGGCGGGTAGCCGGGGATCACGGGCGCTGGCCCGCGGCGGCGGGTCGTGCAGGTGGGCGTGCATCACCGCTACCGCGCTCGCGCGCGGGAACGGCTTCGCCCCGGTCAGCAGTTCGTACAGGGTGCAGCCCAGGGCGTAGACGTCCACCCGGTGGTCGAGGGCGCGGGCCGCGATCTGCTCGGGCGCCGCGTAGGCCAGCGTCGCCAGCACCGCTCCGACTTCGGTCAGCGCGGTCGATTCGGTGGCGGCGCGGGCGATTCCGAAGTCGGTGACATACACCCGGTCCGGCTGGCCGGGACGCGGCTCCAGCAGGATGTTGGCCGGTTTCACGTCACGGTGCAGCAGCCCCGCCCGATGCGCGGCGTCCAGCCCGGCGGCCGCTTCGCCGATGATGTGCAGCGCCGACGCGGGAGCCAGGCCGGTCGGTGCGGCGGCGATCAGCGCGGCCGCGTCCTTGCCGTCCACCAGCTGCATGGCGATCCAGAGTCGCCCCTGCTCTTCGCCCCGGTCCCGGACCGCGACGATATTGGGATGATCCAGGCGCGCCACGAGTTCGGCCTCGCGCGCGAACCGGGCCCGGAACTCGGGGTCGGCGCCGTGCTCGTCCGCGAGCACCTTCAGCGCGTCGTAGCGCGGCAGTCGCGGATGCCGGGCCGCGTAGACGGTGCCCATGCCACCGCCGCCGAGCACCCGATCGATCCGATATCCGGCGAATACCGTTGCCGGGGTCAGTTTTCCGGACATCGGCTCACGCACCGTTCATGAGCAGGCCGTACTGGGCCGCGGCCTTGTGCTGTGCGTTGGTCAGCTCCCGGGCGAACAGCGTGGTGAAGTAGCGGCCGTAGACGACACGGCAGACATACCGCAGCACCCCCAGCGTGTCCGGGTCCGGCGATTCGACGCATCGCACGTCGTCCAGTCCGGCCGGGCCCGGAACGGGACGCAGGCCCTCTTCGCCGTCTTTGCGCACGGCCCGGTCGAAAGCACGGCGTGCCGCTACCGGGTCGCGCATGCGGAACAGCGGGTTGAAGCCGTTGAACGCCATGGCCTCCGCCTCGAGGGGTTTGGTCCGATCCAGGTAGAGGTAGGCGCCGCGGGGTCCGAAAACCAGGCCGCTGGGCTGCAGCGTGCCGTCCCAGCCCGCGTTCATCCGCAGGGTGTAGGAGGTGATCGCGGGAAAAGGCCAGCGGCTCGGCGCCTGCGGCACCATCATCCGCAACATTCCCTGCGGATCGAGCGGCATGGCGGCGAACTGTTCCGGTGGCGTGGGCCGGAAGTCGCGCAGCCGCGCCGCCTGCGCGGTGAACGCCTTGGCCGCCACCTCCGTCAGCACCACCGGATCCGGGGCGGTGTGGCCGACGAGCAGGCTCATCACATAGCTTCCGGTGGCCAGCGTGGCCGCGAGCGTGGGCACGTTCGGACGCCAATGCGCCAGCGCCGCGGCATGACCCGGGATGGCGATCGCCACGTTGTCCGGGCTCACCGCGGCGTCCACCGCGTCCATCTCGCGGGCCGCCCGCTCGGCGGCCGGCGCGTCGGCGAATCGGGTCACGACCACGGTGAGCAGCCGCGATCGGCCGACCTCCGGGCGGCGCGACTCCTCCACCCGGTCGGTGCCGCTGACCGAGGCGGCCACCACCATCCCGTGGCGCTCGAGGACCTCGCGGACCGGGTGCGCGAGCACCGTCGTCACCCGCGCCGGTGAGGGCAGCGCGGCCATACCGGACGACGTGGGAGCGCGGTTGAACGCGGGGTCCGCCTCGACGGGATCGATCAGCGCCTCGGTGAGGCGCGCCGCTTCCATTGTCCGGCCGTACTCTTCGCTGCCGGCGGGGACCTCGAGCGGGACGACGCTGTAGGCGCCCACCCCGAGCGAGTTCGGGTCCACCCGCTGCGGCCGCGCCTCCCCGGCGACGGTGCAGCCCGTCAGCAGCGCGACCACCACCACCGTCCAGAGCACCCTACAGCGGCGCATTCGCCCACCACCGATCGCGCAGAAGGGTTCCCGTCGGCCCCTCGCCCAGCACCCGGATCCGGCAGAAGTTGCGGTCCGCGTCGTCGAAATACACGTCGAGCACGCCCCAGACCCGGCCATCGAGGAAGGTGCCGGTGCCGGAGTACAGGTCGCTGCCCCAGAAGACGTGGCCGCTGCCCGAGGGCCTGCTCCAGGGCTGGTCGCCCTCGACCTTCGCATAGGAGCGAGTGGGGGCGATCGGCGAACGATCGGCGTTGCAGACCACTTCCACCGAGCCCGCGGGATCGCGATCGCCCAGACAGAACAGTTTGCCGATCGGCATGGCGACATCCAGCGAGTTGTTGCTGGTCTCGGCCTGCGGGGTGCAGGCCGTCAGGTTCTGGTACCCGGCTCCGTACGGGAATGCGGGAAGCAGCGTCGGAAACGTCTCGGGGATATAGGCATACAGGCCCCAGTTCGCCGGATCGACACTGTCGGCCACCGGTCGGTGCGGGCCCGCGGACACCGTCGGCCGCCCGATGCCGACGAACCACACCGTCGTGACGACCAGCGCCAGCACCGCCGCCAGCGCCCCCGCGACCAGGACCGGGCGGCGGACCCGGGGCTCGGCTCCCTGCAGCGCGGCGGCCGCGGCTTTCGCCAGTGCGCCGCAGCTGTCGTATCTGTCGCCCGGCTCCTTGGCCATGGCCTTGGCGATCACCGCGTCGAAAGCTCTGGGCACCTCTGGGTTTCGGGCCGTGGGGCGCGGCGGAGGCTCGTGCAGATGCGCGTACATGACCGAGCCGGGACTGTTGCGCGGGAACGGAACCGTGCCGGTCAGCATGTGGTAAAGCGTCGCGCCCAGCGCGTAGACATCCGCGCGCCGGTCGACCGGGGTGCCGCTGATCTGCTCGGGTGGGGCGTAGGCCAGCGTGGCGGCGATCGCGCCCGGACCGGACAGTGTGGCGGAATCGTCGGCGGCCCTGGCGATTCCGAAATCGGTGACGAGCACCCGGTCGGGTGCGCCCGGCTGTTCGGCGACTAGCAGGTTGGCGGGTTTCACATCACGGTGCAGCAGCCCGGCACGGTGGAGTTCGTCGAGGCCCTGGGCCGCTTCGGTCAGGATGTGCACCGCGCGTGCCACGGTCAGGACCGCGGGGCCGCGTTTGATCAGCACACCGAGGTCGACGCCCTCGACGTACTGCATCGCGATCCATAGTCGGCCGTCCTGATCGCCGCGGTCACGGACGGCCACCAGGTTCGGATGCTGGACGCGCGCAGCGATTTCGGCCTCCCGCAGGAAGCGGGCGCGGAATTGCGGGTCGCCGCTGCGTTCCTCGGACAGGATCTTCACGGCGTCGACCCGCGACAGGCGCGGATGGCGTGCCGAGTAGACGGTGCCCATCCCGCCGCTGCCGAGCTTCCGCTCGATGACGTACCCGCCGAAGGCGGTGCCCTCGACACCGACCATCCGGGCCTCCCTTCCCGAAATGCAGCCGAAAACATGGCGCAGATCTGGAAAATCCCGTAGTGCGGCCCCGGCTAGGCAGGACTATATCAGCGCGGCGGGGGCCATTTCCGGGGTCCGGTCCGGCTTTTCACCCGACCGGAAAAGAAGTGGGATCGGCGCGGGTCGCTGTGTCACAGTGGCGAGCGTGACCGAGGACTATCGCAGCCTGAACAAGGCGAAGTGGGACGAGCGCGCACCGGCACACGCCGCGTCACCCGACTACGAAGTGAGCCGCTTCCGCGCCGACCCCGAGTTCCTCAGCGCGGTAGTCCGTTTCGATCGTCCGCTGCTGGGGTCGGTGCGCGGGTTGCGCTGCGTGCATCTGCAATGCCACATCGGCACCGACACGCTGTCGCTGGCGCGACTGGGCGCGCAGATGACCGGGCTCGACTTCTCGCCGGTCTCGCTGACCCAGGCCCGCCGGCTCGCCGAACAGACCGGGACGCCGATCGAATTCGTGGAATCCGATGTCTACGAGGCCCACACCGCGCTCGGCACCGAACGGTTCGACCTGGTGTACACGGGCATCGGCGCGCTGTGCTGGCTGCCGAGCGTGCGACGCTGGGCCGAGACCGTCGCGGGCCTGCTGCGGCCGGGCGGCCGCCTGTTCCTGCGCGAGGGGCACCCGGTGCTCTGGGCCACCGACGAAACACGCACCGACGCACTGGTTCTCGGCTATCCGTACTTCGAGCTGCCCGAGCCGATGGTGTTCGCCGAAGCGGGCACCTACGTCGAGACCGACGCCGAACTCACCGCCGCCACCACGCACGAGTGGAATCACGGACTCGGCGAGATCGTCACGGCCGTGCTCGACGCGGGCCTGACCGTGACCGGCCTCACCGAGCACACCAGCGTGCCGTGGAACGCGCTGCCCGGACGGATGCGCCGGGACGCCGAGGGAGAGTGGACCCTGTCCGCGCATCCGGAGCGGCTGCCGCTGAGCTACACGCTGCAAGCGGTCAAACAACTCGCTCAGTCGAGCTGATCGACCTCGACCCGGCCGCCCTCGGCGTGTTTGGCCCGCAGCGCGGCTCGCCGTTCGGCGTCGCGGGCCGCGCGGCGTTCACGGGTGCCCGCGGTGCGGCGGGTGGGCGACGGCGCCGCCCGTTCCTCCTCGAACTCCTCGTCCTTGCCGAAGCGGTCCCGCAGCCAGTACACCGGCACGCTCACCGCGTCCCACGCCAGCGCCGCGAGCACCAGCAGGACGAAGCCCCCGATCAGGAACCACTTCAGGTCACCCAGCAGCAGGTCGATCCCGAACTTCACCAAACCACCCACGAGAATCCCCCAGCACAGGCGCGAATGCGCCGAACCATCTGAACCGGCTGATGGTAGCCGTTCGGAGGCGAGTACGCCGAAAGCCGGTTCAGCTATTCGGGGTTCGGCCGATGGCTGTCGGGTTGGTCCCAGGCTCGGCCGGGGCCGCGAGTCGGAGACGATCCCGATCCGCGCTCGGATACAGGTAGGCGATCAACGCCGATCCCAGAGCCGCGCCGAGGATTTGGGCGGCGATGTAGCCGGGTGCGGAGGCCGGGGCGATGCCGGCGAAGGAGTCGGAGAACATCCGGCCGACCGTGACCGCGGGGTTGGCGAAACTGGTGGAACTGGTGAACCAGTAGGCCGCGCCGATGTAAGCGGCGACCGCCGCGGCGGACAGCGCGGCGCGACCGGAGCGGGCCAGAGCGAAGACGACCACGATCAACCCTGTCGTGGCGACGATCTCGCCCAGCAGATGTCCGCCGGTGATCCGGTCACGCGTGGAGATCTGCCAGACGGCCGAGTCGAACATGGCGTTGGCCAGGACTGCGCCGCAGACGCCGCCCAGCACCTGAGCGACGAGATAGGCGCCGAGTCCGGGCAGCGAGAGCCCGGTGCCGTGCCGGCGGCCCGTCCACCAATCCGCTACCGAGACAACGGGATTGAAGTGCGCACCCGAGATCGGCCCGAAGACCAGGATCAGCACCCCGAGTCCGAGGACGGTAGCGGTCGAGTTCTGCAGTAACTGCAAACCGGCGGCACCGGGCGAAAGCCGCTGGGCGGCGATCCCGGAGCCGACCACGATGGTCACCAGCGCCGCGGTGCCGAGGAATTCCGCGAGCACACGCCGGTCGAGCGTGGGAGTCGCCGCACTCATACCGGCACGTCGGCCGCGGCGGGCATCAGCACCGCCGAAAGGCGTTGCAGCGCCTGGGGAATCACCCAGTAGTAGACCCAGGTGCCGCGGCGCTCGCAGTCGATCAGCCCGGCTTCGCGCAGCACCTTGAGGTGGTGGGAGATGGTGGGCTGGGACTGCTCGAACTGCGGCGTCAGCTCGCACACGCAGACTTCCGCCCCGCGTCGCGAGGCGATCAGCGACAGCAACCGCAGCCGGACCGGGTCGCCCAGGGCTTTGAACGCCGAGGCGAGCTCGGCGGCGGCGTCCTGCTCCAAGGGTGCGGTCAGGCTCGGGCCGCAGCAGCCGGAGGGGGGCGACAGGTCTTGGTTCGACACCTTTCTATATTGACAGCTGTCGATACTAGGGCGCAAGCTGTATTGGTATTCATCAATACAGCCAGTTCAGGGGCATATCATGACAAAGCAGCAGAACCAGCTCCGCGAAACCGTTCGCGCCCGCTATGCCGAGACCGCAGTGACCGTCGCGGGCGGCGGTATCGCCAACGATTGCTGTGGCAGCACCGAGATCGCCGCCGGCTTCGGCGCCGGCCGCTACGACGCCGCCGAGCGCGACCAACTACCGATTCAGGTCACCGCCGCGTCTCTGGGCTGCGGCAACCCGACAGCGGTCGCCGAGCTGCGCGAAGGCGAGCGGGTGCTGGATCTGGGTTCGGGCGGCGGCATCGACGTTCTCCTGTCCGCGCGCCGCGTCGGCCCGGCAGGCAAGGTCTACGGGCTGGACATGACCGAGGAGATGCTGGCCTTGGCGCGGGAAAACGCCGCTGCCGCCGAAGCGACGAACGTCGAGTTCCTGCAGGGCACGATAGAGTCGATCCCGTTGCCCGCCAACAGCATCGATGTGGTCATCTCGAACTGCGTGATCAATCTGTCGGTCGACAAGGCCGCAGTGTTCACCGAGATGGCGCGAGTGCTGGTGCCGGGCGGGCGAATCGGGATCTCCGATGTCGTCGCCGAGGACGATTTGACTCCCGAGCAGCGAGCCGAGCGCGGCGACTACGTCGGCTGCATCGCCGGTGCCCTGTCGTTCGCGGAGTACCGCGCGGGCCTGACAGCGGCCGGATTCACCGGCATCGAGATCACGCCGACCCATTCGGTGGCCCACGGGATGCACTCGGCGATCGTGCGAGGCGTCGGGCCCGCGGCCTCGGCGACTCCGTGCTGCGGGCCGAGTTGCTGCTCCTGACAGCGCGCTTCACCGAGCGCCGGTCGAATGAGGTGCGCCTTCGGAGGGCTGAGCGAACACCGCGGCCAATGACAGTGCGGCCTGCTCGGATTCCGAGATCGCCTGCCGGGGCCCCGGTGATCTGACAAGGTCGCCTTATGAAGATCGGTGTCGCACTTCCACAAATGGCTCCCGGCTACGGACCGGGTACAACGCTCGATTGGGCCCGGCGCATCGACGCGGGTCCGTTCTCGAGCGTCTCGGTGGGCGAGCGGGTGACCTTCCCGAATCCGGAAATGGTTGCGACGCTGGGTGCTTGCGCCGCGGTGACGGAGCGGGTGCAGGTGCTGGCGAATCTCTGGGTGCTGCCCCAGCATCCGATGGCGATGGTCGCCCAGCAGATCGGCACGCTCGACCAGCTCGCGAACGGGCGCCTCGAGGTCGGCGTGGGCGTCGGCGGTCGCGAGCACGATTACCGTGCGCTGGGTGCCGATTTCACGCGACGGCACCAGCAGCTCGATGACAAGGTCGCCGAGTTGAAGGCCCTGCTCGCCGGGGAGCCGCCGTTCGAGGGCGCGGACCCGGTCGGCCCGGCGTGCGTGCAGCCGGGCGGTCCGATCATCCTGGCGGGCGCGATGGGCCCGAAGGCGATGCGCCGGGCGGCGCGCTGGGCAGACGGCGTCTCCGGCTTCAGCATCTCCGGTGACGCCGCGGAGATCGCTCAGGCCTGCGCTCTCGCCGATCGCTGCTGGTCCGAGGCCGGTCGTTCGACGCCGCCACGTAAGGTCAGCGGCTGTTTCACCGCGCTGGGCGTCGCCGATGCCGACCAGGCGCTGCACGCGTTCACCGCGCGCTACCTCGGCTTCCTCGGCCCGGAGCTGGCCGAGCTGGTGGCCGCCGCGACCAGGGCGTCGAGTCCCGAGGTGCTCGCGGACATTCTCGACGGCGCGGAACGGGCGGGCTGCGACGAGTTCATCCTGGTGCCGGCCGTCACGGATCCGAAGTTTCTCGAGGTGGCGGCCGAGGTGGTGGCCGCACGGTCGTGAGCGTGGGGCATATTGGAGGGCATGAAGTATGTCTTGCTGATCTGCGATGACGAAGCTTCCATACCCAGCCCCGCCGAGATCGGCGCGGATCCCGCGCATCAGGCGTACTCCCGCGAGGTGGAGCGGCGGCAGGCGGGGCGCGGCGGCGCGCGTCTGCGGCCCGCCGCCGAGGCGAAAACGCTGCGCGTCCGCGACGGTGAAACCCTGATTACCGACGGCCCGTTCGCCGAGACCAAGGATTTCATCGGCGGCATCGACATCCTCGAGTGCGCGAACCTGGAGGAGGCGATCGAGCTCGCCGCGCGTCACCCCTACGCGCAGCACGGGTCGATCGAGATCCGTCCGGTGTGGGAGTGACTGCGCCGCACCTGGTTCGGGACGCGGTGGACGCGGCCTATCGCACGGAGTGGGGCCAGATCGTCGCCACACTGATCGGGTCGACCGGGGATTGGGACCTGGCCGAGGAATGCGCGCAGGAGGCTTTCGCGACGGCCTTGACGACATGGGCCCGCGACGGCGTCCCCGACCGGCCGGGTGCCTGGCTCACCACCACCGCGCGCAATCGCGCCATCGACCGGTTACGCCGTGATTCGGTCGCCGGCGCGAAGCTGCGCCAGGTCGCCGTGCTCGGCCGGGATCCGGTGCAGCCGTCCACGGAACCGATTCCCGACGATCGGTTGCGGCTGATCTTCACCTGCTGTCATCCGGCGCTGCCGCTGCCCACCCGGGTCGCGCTGACCTTGCGCACGCTGACCGGGCTGAACACCGCCGAGATCGCCGCGGCGTTCCTGACGGCGGAATCGACGATGGCGCAGCGTCTGGTGCGCGCCAAACGCAAGATCGCCGACGCGCGGATCCCCTACCGGGTACCCGCGCCGGAGGAGCTCCCGCAACGGCTGCCCGCGGTCTCGGCGGTGCTGTACCTGATCTTCAATCAGGGCTACAGCACAAGCGACGACCAGCGGGATCTGGCGCCGGAAGCGATCTTTCTGGCGCGGTTGGTCGCGCGGTTGCTGCCCGCCGAGCCGGAACCGGCGGGCTTGCTGGCCCTGATGCTGCTCCTGGAAGCGCGCCGGCCGCAGCGGGTTGTCGACGGAGTGCTGATTCCCCTCGAGGAACAGGACCGATCACGCTGGGACCACGCGTTGATCGCCGAGGGCGTCCAGATCCTGGATGCGGCCTTGGCCACGCAGCGACCCGGCCCGTACCAGGTGCAGGCCGCGATCGCGGCCTGCCATGCGACCGCCGGCGAGGCCGCCGATACCGACTGGCCCCAGATCGCCGCCCTGTATCGTGAGCTCACCCGGCTGGCCCCCTCGCCCGTGGTCGAGCTCAACCGTGCCGTGGCGGTCGCGATGGCGGACGGAATCCCGGCGGGGCTCGCGCTCATCGATGAGCTCGCCGCTTCCGGGCATCTGGACGGTTATCACCTGCTGCCTGCTACTCGCGCCGATCTCTTGCGCCGGGCCGGGCGTTCCACGGCGGCCGCCGCCGAGTACGCCGCGGCCTTGGAACTCGCTCCCACCGACGCCGAGCGGCGTTACCTCGAGGGCCGCCTGAACCGGCTCTGAACTGGCACTTCAAGAAATTTCCGCAGTGTTGTCGATCCGGCCGAGCCTGATTCGTCGGTGGGGTAAACCACCCGAGGAAAGGACAAGACAATGCCGAACACCGAGCACCTGACCGCCACGATGTCCATCGACCGAACCCCGGCCGAGGTGATGGCGGCGATCGCCGACGTGCGTGGCTGGTGGAACGCGAACATCATCGGCGACACCGCCGCCGTGGGCGACGAGTTCGTTTTCACCGACGACAGCAAGTACCCGGGCGAGACGGCCAAGGAGAAGCAGGGAATCCGCTTCGCCCGCTTCCAGATCACCGAGGTCGTGCCCGGCGCGCGGGTGGTGTGGCAGGTCGTCGATTCGGAACTGACCTTCATCGACGATCACTCCGAATGGACCGACACCACCGTCGTCTTCGACCTCGGCGCGACCGACGAGGGCACCACCCTGCAGTTCACACACATCGGCCTGTCCGCGGGCGAATCCGAGTGCTTCGAGGAATGCTCGCGCGGCTGGACCTTCTACATCACCAAGAGCCTGCCGCAACTCCTCACCACCGGAACCGGCGATCCCATCCCGCGCTACAGCAACTGAGCGCGACCGCCGCGGCGCGTGGCCTTCCCCGCCACCGCCGCGGCGAGGTAGCCGCCGCCACCCGCGACCGCCAGCACCCAGTACAGCCCCGCGCCCGCGAAACAGAGCGCCACCGCCGAGGCCATCGCCAGCCAGACGCCGAGCACATACTGTGGCAGGTCGCGATAGGCGATACCGCCTGTGAGATAGAGCATTCCGACGACCAGACCCGCGCCCGGCGGCCACAGCAGGGTTTGCACCTGCGGCTCGTCCAGGGCTGTGCTCAATGCCCAGATGAGCACGCTCAGCGCCGCGAACCCGATCACCCAGGCCCCCGCCAGCAGATTCCCCGTCAGCGCCCCGCGCACCCCGCCCTTGACGATCGCCGCGGCGGTGACCACCAGACCCGCCAGCAAGCCGCCGAACAACAGCACCGCCGCAACGGAATCCGGCACCAGCGGGTCGGCGCCCTCGGCCAGCGCGAAAGCGCCGTACCCGAGTAGCCAGGCGAACCCGAAAATCAGATACGAAAGTCGTTGATCCGGTGGGGATTCGCGGTTCTGGTCTGCCGACATGGCGTCCTCCTGGTCGATTACACCAGTAGAACCCGCATCAACGCCGCTTTCCATAAGCGAGGCTCTCGCCCCCATGTCCCCGCGTCCACGCCCGATTCTCGGTGATCAGGTCGCACGACGATCTGATGGCCATCCTCGTAGAGAATGCCGCCCGGGTCCACGGACTCCAGCCGAGTCCACCCGACACCGTGCGCGTCCAGTATCGCCGTGTAACCGTCGACCCGAGAGATCATCTCCCCCGCCGTCGCCTTGAACCACGCCGCCGCCCCGGGATGCGCTTCCCGATCGTAGACAGCGGGATCCGAAGCACTCGGATCGAGCAGATTCTCCCGATACCAAGCATTCTCGCGCTGCCGGTAGCGCTCCTGCCCCTCCGTCAGCCGACCGGCCCACGCCAGACCGTTCACCAACGCGAACACCCCCGGAAACCAGCCACCGCGATTCGGCGCAGCCGCTTGGAAGCGAACGAACAACCCCTCGACCCCACCGCTGCCCACGAGACCACCTCAACATCACATCGTCAACGTCGCAACAACGCATCTCAGCGCAGGCTGCTCGGCGCGTGCGGCGAAAACGGGTGAAAAACGGCAGGGTGGGGGCATGACGACGTATATCGGTTCGGGGCCGTACTGCTATGCGAGCACGGTCAGCATGATGATGGGTGGGCAGTGGGCGCCGGCCTTGATCGAGACGTTGACCGGGGCGGCGTTCGGGTTTCAGGTGGTGGAGGGGGTGCCTTATTTCGATCCGGTGGGGTGGGATCCTGATCAGGGGGTTGATCAGGCGCTGGGCCTGCTCGGTTGGAGTAGTGAGCGCCGCACCTATTCCGATGCTGAGAGCGCCTACGCGGATCTGGTGCGGCTGGTCGCGCGGGGGCCGGTATTCGTTGGTCCGATCGAGATGGGGTTGCTCGCGCATCAGCCCGGGCCGGATCGGCCGATGGGGGCCGATCATTTTCTGACTGTCCTGGCTGCCGATCACGAGGGGGTGCTCATGCACGACCCGGAAGGATTTCCCTACGCATGGCTGCCTGCAGAGGTGTTCGTGTCGGCTTGGGGTAGCCCGATCAGCTACTGCCACGGGCGATTTCCCCTTCGTACGGGCTTCCATCAGAATGCCGCGATCACCGAGGCCGACGCTATCTCGGCGCTGCTCCCGCTGGCTGCACGGTGGGCCGATCAACCGGCGAACAGCCTCGGATTGCGCGCATTCGGCACCGAGGCCGCTGCCGGACTGGAGGCGGGGACCAACGCCGTGCTGACCGAGTTTTCGCTGCGGCTGGCGGCGCGGCGGCGGATCGATGCCGCTCAGGCGCTGCGCGAATATCCGCGGCTGGCCGAGCTACTCGACCGCCAGGCGCGGCTCCTCGGACGCGCGCAGTACGTGGCGCTGCGTTCGCGGGGCGGCGATCTGGCCGCGCTCTTGAACGAGACCGCCGATCTGCACGAAGCGATCACCCGGGAACTGCGCGCCGCCGTTTCCTAGCGCGCGATCAGGACTCACCGGAATCCGAATGTGTTGCCGCGCATGGTTGAATGCCCTGTGACCGACGACTGTTTTCGATTGATCGAGCCCACGCCGATGGCCGAATCCATGCCTCGCTGGGCTCCGCACTTCCCGCAGTTCGACACAGTCGTCGGAAATTCGGATCTCGGGCATGTCTTCGTCGCCAACCAGACGACCGGTGAATACGGCGTGCTGTACCCGTACGACGCCGCCGGGAAGAATTACGGACAGTTCGCCGGCACAGCGGAGTTCGTCGACACGATCGTCCGCGACCAATATTTCTCGTCGGTGATCCTGCTGTCCGGCCATGTCGCCGAAATCAAGAACATCCTCGGTCCACTGGAGGCCGAACAGGTCTACATCGCCACGCCGTACCCGTTCCTGGGTGGCACCGAGGAGCCCGATACGTACCAGATCGGCGATCTCTGGGTGTTTCTGGACATCGTCGGACAATTCCAGCTCGCGGGCGAGGATGCGCCGAAGCGACGCTGGTGGTCCCGACGCCGATAAGCGATCCACGCACCTTGCTCGCGGTCGACACGCGCGGCGCCGCCGGTTAGTGTGACGCGGGTGTTCGGGGTGAGAGATGAATTTCGCACGGCAATAACCACTTTCGAGAACATGGTGGGTGGGGACGAGACGGGGGAACTGGCGGCGGCATACAGCGAGCTGGCACGGCTGCTGCTCTCGGACCCTTCGCCCGAGGAGTACGCGTTCGCCGGTCCGGCGATGGCCGCGGTGCTGAACGACGTGCCCGCCTTCGCGCGTGGTGAGATCGCGATGCTCATCGGCATGTGCGTGGAGTCCGGGGCGGATCCGGTGGCATGTTCACCGCAGGTGCTGGGAAATCTCTACGACAGTTTGGAGCGCGCACGGGAGTTCGCGCGGGTGTGGTCGGAGCGCAGGGGTGGCGAGTTGCCCGATCCGGAGGCGGGATTGGATACCAGCCTGATCGGGGAATTCGAGAGCCCGGCGCTGGTCGCCTGGTTCGACCTGCCCAAGTATCGGTTCGCGGGCGTGATGACGCTGCTGTCTCGCGAGGTGCTCGACAGGTTGGGCCCGACGCTGGAGACGCTGCGCGCCAGCCACGAAGCCTTTGTCGCGCAGGCAGGCGAACAATACCGGTATTCGAGCATCGACCAAACCTTGAAGTTGCTCGTCGACGAGCCCCTGGTGGTCCTGCACCGCGCGACCAGGACCGGCTTTCGGTTGCGGATGTCGGGCATCGGCAGTAATGCACAGTTGCACACCATGCTGGCGCAGGTCTTGATCGGCGGCGGTCACCTCGAAGGCAAACCGCCCGCCGCGGCGGCGGTGGCGGCCTGCTGGGACGGCGGCGAGCCCGTGCACACCTCCGGGTCGTTCGAACTGGTCGCACCGCACGGCGCGCAGATCTCACACGAAGACGCACCATGGGACATTCCGGTGGTCGACGGCGTCCGAGTACTCGTGCTGGATCCGTTGTCGGCCAAGCGATTGTGGCCCACCGGACGCCATCTCCCCTCCCTCGCGGCCGATCTGGTGCTGGAGGAGGTGTTGTCCGCCGCGGAGACCGACGCCTGGTTCGCGCATATGCGAACCGACCATCCCGGCTCCGGCCGGAACGAATTGCTCACTGCCATAGCCGATCTGCGCCAAGCGATGGACGGCGACGACTTCGATGCGCTCCTCGCCGCCGACAGTCGCATGGTCGAGAGCTACCAAGGTGCGTCGCCGGACGAGCTCAGGGCGGCCGCCGAACCCTTGACCGCGTTGCTGCCCGAGGTGATGCCGCTCGAGCGCGGCCGGATTTCGGTCCTGATCGGCGGGTGCGTCGAGTTCGGCGCGGATCCGGTGCCCTGCGCACCCAAGGTGCTGGCATACCTGGCGAAGGCGCTCGAACACGGCAGAAGCTTCGCCGAGGCCTGGGCGGCGCGGCAGGAAGCACCCGGCGCAGGCTCGGCGGCGGAGATCACCTTCCCCGACCCGGAGGACGTACCACCGCTTCCCTTCGACGAACTGTTCGAGGAATTCGGCATGGACGCGGTCATGGCCTGGTGGGCGCTGCCGGACCTGAAACTGTCGGCCTTGACCATGCTCCGGTTCCTCGAGGTGCGCAAACGACTCGGTCCGATCCAAGCAATGCTGCGCGAGCGGCTCGACGCCTTCGACAGCGTCTCCGGGCAGTACTACAAACCCCTCGATTACGTGCTGAAGCTGCTGGACGACGAACCGCTCATCGTGCTGCACCGCGACACCCGCACCGGGTACCGGATGCGAATGTCGGGCCTGTCGATCAACTTTCAGCTGCACACCTTGCTCGCCGACGCGCTCATCGGCGGCGGGCACCTGCCGGGCGAAGCGCCCTCGGCCGAGGCCGTGGCGATGTGCCGCGACGTCGAGGGCAGAGTGCCGACCTGGGGGTCGTTCAACCTCGTCGCACCCGACGGGTCGTGGATCTGGAACGAGGGCACCCCGTCGGACATCCCGGTGATCGACGGCGTCCGGTTGCTGGTGCTGGACCAGGAGCCCTATCGGCGCACCTGGCCGGCGGGCCGGTATTTCCCGGAGGTGCCGGGCGATCTGGTGCTGGAGCGCACGCTCACCGACGCCGAAACCGAGTCATGGTTCGCCCATGTCAAACCGTCCGAACGATCCGGCGGCGACGCGCTGGAGTGGCCCTTCGACGACGAACCGGAGGCCTGACCGGGCAGCGGCTAGGAGTCCACCGGTCCGGGCCGGGTGAACAGCAGGACGATCAGCAGACCTCCGAAGGAGGCCGCGCCCGGCAGCAGCGCGGTGTGCAGGAGGGTGGTGTCCACATTGCCGCCGGTTCGGTTGAGCTGGTAGTTCAGCCAGATGGTGGTGGCTGTTGCGGCGATCGTCGCGCCCAGCAGCCGGGTGGTCATGTGGATGCCCGCGCCGACACCGGCGCGGTCCGGTGGAAAGGCGCGCGTCGCGACGACGGCGAGCGGACTCCACAGGCAGGCCGCGCCGAAGCCGAGCAGCGCGCTGACCACCGCGAACAGCAAGCGCGGGTAGCCGATCAGGTTCTCGGCGAGCACGGCTGCCGCGGCGAGACCCGATACGGTGAAGCCGAGCGCCGGCAGTAGCGCCGGATGCGTACCGTCGGCCAGGCTGCCCAGCAAGGGGGCGCACACGATGGTGACGAGACCACCCGGCAACAGCACCAGCCCGGTCTCCACCGGTGACGCGTGCACGACCAATTGCAGGTACAGCGACATCGCCACCAGGGTCGCGGCCATCGCGCCCGTCGCGGCCATGGTCGCGGCCCCGGACAGCCACCAGGTGCGGTCGCGCACCACGGCTGCCGGTAGCAGCCCGTCACGACCGGACAACGGGAGCAGCAGGAACAGTCCACCGGCCAGCAGACCCGCGGCGATCAGCCCGAACGCCCACGTCGGCCAGTCGCTGTGCCCGCCCGCCAGCAGCCCGGTGAGCACGAGCAGCACCGCCGACCCCGACAGCAGCACCCCGCCGGGATCGGACGCCGGGCGTTGCGCGGGCAGCGCCGGGATGAGCGCCGCGCCCAGGACGAGCGCGAGGATCCCGAGCGGCAGATCGATCAGGAAAACCCAGCGCCCGCCGAGCATTTCGACCAGCGCGCCGCCCAGCACCGGGCCGAGCAGGGTGGCCGCGCCGCCCGCTCCCACCCACAGCCCCATGGCCATGCCGCGCCTGCCGGGCGCGAAGGTGCGCACCACGACCGCGAGCACCTGCGGAACGACCAGCGCCGCGCCGAGGCCCTGGATTCCCCGCGCCAGGACCAGCGCGGACGAGCCCGGCGACAGCGCACAGACCAGCGCGGCCACGATGAACACCGCCAGACCCGCGAGGTAGATGTTCTTGGGGCCGAACCGATCTCCCAGCCGACCGGCGAGGATCAGTGGCGCGGTGGCGCCCAGGGTGAAGGCGCTGAGCACCCAGGTCACCTGCCCCATGGTGATGTCGAGCTCGCGCGTGAACGTCGGCAGCGCCACCGAGACGATCGGCGAGTCCAGCATCATCAGGAAGAAGCCCACCGCCATCGCCCACACGGCCGGCCACGGACTCCGCTGCGGCGGATACGCCGGCGGCCGAGGCTGCGGCGGCATCGCGAGCTGGTAGTGCCGAGTCGGTGGAGGCTGGTGCCGGGCGGGCGCGGCCCCGGAGACGGCGTCCAGCGCCGCGGCGGCGAATTCGCCCGCACTGGCATATCTTTCGGCCGGGTCCTTGGCCAGCGCCCGGGCCAGGACGGCATCCAGCCGCACCGGCACATCCGGGCGGCCCAGCGGCGGAACGGATTTGACCAGATGCCCGGCCACCACCTGCCCGGGGTCGCCGGCCGCGAACGGCGCTTGGCCGTCGAGCAGCGCGAATAGTGTGCAGGCCAGGGAGTATTGATCGGACCGATGGTCGACCGTCGTGCCGGACAACTGTTCGGGTGAGGCGTAGGCCAGTGTGGCGGTGAAGGTTCCGGTGGTGGTGAGCTGGGTGTCGGAGACGAGCATGCGCGCGATCCCGAAATCGGTGAGCATCGCCCGCTCCACCCGCCCCGCCTGCTCGGCCGTCAGCAGGATATTGGCGGGTTTCACGTCACGGTGCAGGACGCCTCGGCTGTGCGCGTAGTCGAGGGCGTCCGCCACCTCGCCGATGATGCGCACGGCGCGCGCCGCGGTCATGGTGCGCGCGTCCAGCGCACTCGCGTCCTCGCCTTCGATGTATCGCATGGCCAGCCACAGCTGCCCGTTCTCGACGCCGCGGTCCTCGACCGCCACGATGCCCGGATGATCCAGGTGCGCAACGACATTGGCCTCACGCTCGAACCGGGCCCGCAGCTCCGGGTCGGCGGACACGTCGCGATGCAGCAGTTTCAGGGCCACCGTGCGCGGCAAGCGGGGATGCCGGGCCCGGTAGACGGTGCCCATTCCGCCTTGCCCGAGCACCCCTTCGACCACGTACCCGGCGAAGGTCACGCCGTTGAGAGCGTCCACCAGATTCCCTCCCCACTCCTGTGCAACGCGTCGACTATAGGGCCAGCGGATATCGCGCCGCATTCCCGTGCGAGGGCTGAAGGTGCCGATCATCCCCCGAAATGTCGGGGCTATCCGCGAGTTCGACGCTGATCACATACTGGGCCACCGACATCCAGAGCAAGGGAGCAGCACATGATTTCGCGGAAAACTCTTGGCACCGTGGCCGTCTCGGCCGCCTTGATCGCACCGGTCACCGCGGCACCGGCCTACGCCGAAACCCCGAAGACACAGGTGCAGTACATCGACGATTCCGGCTCCAGCACCGGTTCGGCCGGTGTGCTGCTGCGCGATGGCCTGGAGCTCGTGGTCTGCCTGCTCAAAGGCCAGTTCGTCGGGTCCAAGTATCCGCTCTGCTGACACGCCGGGCGGCATTCTCGTTCGGGGCTAGGCTGGCGGGACGCCGCTGCCAGCACTGGAGGACGCCGACCGATGCCGCACCCGCAGGTCAAGATCCACCGCATGTTCGAGCTCGTCGAGCCGATCGCCACCATCACCTTCTCCGAGGTGGTGAACCAGGAATTCTCGGCTCTGGGCATGCGCAACTACTGGGACGGCTACTTCGCGGGCCGGGCCGCGCCGCTGGGGTACGCGCCGGCCGAGGTGGTGCACGCGGTCTTCTACAACTTCGCCCCCGGTGAGGTGGCGCGCCATATCCCGTGGGTCTGGGGCAAGCTCACCCCGCGGGAAGCGATCGCCGTGCGGGAGAGCGGCTCCGCCGCCGCGCTGCGCGCGCGGATCGGGGAACCGAGTGGCCTGGCCCGGGTCGCCGAACTGGCCACCCGGGCAGCGGTGAGCGCGCCGGTCGAGGGGCGGGTGTTGTATGCCGGGCTCCGCGCGCTGGCGGTGCCCGAGGATCCGGTGGCCGCGGTGTGGCACGCGGCGACACTGCTGCGCGAGCACCGCGGCGACGGCCACAACATCGTTCTCGCCGCCCACGGGATCGGCGGCACCGAGGCACACGTCCTCATGGCGCTCGGCCTCGGCCTGCGGGCCGAGGAGTTCGGCCGAGTCCACCACCTGCCCCGGGCACAGCTGGCCGCCGTCGTGGACGGACTGCGCGAGCGCGGCCTGGTGGACGCCGCCGGCGGATTCACCGACTCCGGCCGCGACATCAAGCAGCGGATCGAGACCGGGACCGACGAGTTGTCGGCACCGGCCTACGACGTGCTCGACGCGGCGGAACTGGACGAACTGATCGCGGGACTCGAGCCGATCGCCGCCGCTCTGGACAGCTGATCGGGCTCGATTACCGCCTCAGGACTGAATGCCGCCGCTGAGGCTGGAGGACCCGCTGGTCAGCAGGCACCACAGCTGCTGCATCGGCTGACCGTGACACACGATCCCGACCGGGGCGGCGGACTCGAACAGTTCCGCGGAGCCGGAGTTCTGACCGGGGATGGATCCGGCGTGCGCGGTGGCCATCGGGGCCAGCACCAAGGCACCGCCCAGGACGGCGGCGGCAATCGATCGTCTCATCGAGAATTCCTTTGTCTCTAGCGTTTTCGACGCCCGCGAAGCAGGCGACGATCACGCTATTCGGGCTGCCGCCGAACCCGAAGACCCATGTTTCGCGGCCCCTCGTTACGGGGGCAGACATCCTCGCGCGGGCTCAGTGCCCGTTGCCCGCGCACGGCGTATCCTCACCGTGTGCCGACTGGCGGTAGCAAACGGGTTCGTGCGGCGCGTAAGCGCAAGAAGCGGATGCTGCGCGTCTCCCATGACCTCACCGACGCGCAATGGGACGCGCTCCGGAGCTCCTGGGGCGGCTGCGCCTACTGCGCCTATCCCGCCACGGCTTTACAGAAAGACTGTGTCCAGCCCATTTCCCGGGGCGGTCGCTACACCCTGGCCAACGTCGTGCCCGCCTGCGCCTCGTGCAATGCGAGCAAGTGCAATGCCGAGGTCACCGGTTGGCTGCGGCGCAAGAAACTGGACGAGCGTTCGTTCCTGGTGCGGCACTACGAGATCTCGGCCGAGCTCACCAC
The DNA here is from genome assembly GCF_040655395.1 of Nocardia sp. NPDC050435. NCBI lineage: Bacteria > Bacillati > Actinomycetota > Actinomycetes > Mycobacteriales > Nocardiaceae > Nocardia > Nocardia sp. NPDC050435. The sequence continues at coordinate 424,857 of NZ_JBFAJW010000005.1, read as the reverse complement.
CCGCTTCGACGAAGCCTAGTGCTCGGAATCCGCGGTCCCGCTCTCGGAGAGATCATCGCTTCCGGACCCGAGAATCATCTGATCCAGACGCGGCTCGCCGAGCTGGGCCGCCATCGGGCCGTCCAGCGGAAATTCGGCCCAGACCGTTTTGAAACGCCCGTAGTGCACCACACCCCAGGACGCCGCGACCTGGTCGAGCACGAGCAATCCGCGACCGCCACTGTCATCGGGCTCGCGATGCTCGGGATCGGCGGGACTGCTGTCATCGATCTCCACGCGCAGGCGCGACGAATCCGCGAGCCGCTGTAGTCGGCAGCGCCACGGCGGACTGGTGTGCTCGCGGGCGTTGGAGACGAGCTCGTCGACGCCGAGCACGGCGTCGGTGACGACCGGCCCGTCCGCCGGTGCGAGGAGATCGCGGACCGCGTCCCGGATCCAGCGGTTGGACGTCGTTTCCAGATCGAACTCCCGGCTTTGCTCCCTACCGTAGGAGGCCTGATATTCAGGCGTCGTCATCGGCTTCACCTCCGCTGGTCGATGACCTCGGTAAATAGTCGGCTACCCGTTGGTCGCGTGCCCAAACGCCGCTGCGGAGTAAGACGGGCCACACGGCGCGGCATCCGTCGATTACTTCGCCTTCTCAGGAACCGGCCGGTTTGATCACCACGGATCGGGGCAAAGCCCCAGCATCCCGCAACACCGGAAGCTCTCTTGGCGATCTCTTCTGCGATCACACCGAAAGGGTCCGACATCTATGAGCGCTCCGCCCACCGGCATCCGTCAACGCAACGCCGTCTCCGAGGGCGCGGCTCTCGGGCTGCTACTCAACGGCCGGATCTCCCTGCCGCACGACAAGGTCGGCGTGGCCGCCGCCTTCGAAACCGCCTGGCAGGCTTGGCCGTTCCGCTCCCGGTTCCCGCAGATCGGCATCGACCTCGGCCACGGGCTGAACGGGCTGCACGCGATGACCACCGCTCGGTCGCACACGCCGGTCTGGGCCGTCTACTGGCGCACCTACAGCGACGCGCTGCTGGTCCACTCCCGCGAGCCGGACTGGGACATCGGCAACCGGCACGACCTCGACTACGTCGCCCGCATGATCGCCCGGCAGATACCGATCCGGGGCTGGAAGAATCTGGCTGCGGATATCCTGCGCCTGCTGCCCGGATAACCACCGAGCACCATCCGACGCGGAGGGAACACGATGAGCGACCCCGACACCACGCCGATCAGCCGGGCCCAGCTCGAAGCGCTGCGGCGTGACGAGGACCGCAAAGCGATCGGTGCGGATCTGCTCGCCCGAGCCCGCGCGGTGCGGACCCACGGCTGGCGCGACTACCAGCGCGTCTGGGCAGACCGGGAGGTCGCCGCGGTCGCCTATCTGCTGGCCGCCGAGGGGTCGGCGCCCGATTCCGCAGCGGTACTCGACGACTACGCCCGCCTCCTGTTCGGCGACGACGGCCGCCGCGCCGACGCCGTCGACGACTACCCCCTGACCCGGGCCTGGTTCACGAGCCTGCGCGGCGAATTCGCCCCCGAGCGCTAACCGTCGGACGCCGCGCCGGTCCAGTAATCCACCGTGCCCTGCAGCACGGTCCGGAACAGCGTGAAGTCGACGGGTTTGTAGATGTAGCTGTCGGCACCGGCCGCGTAGCAGCGATCGATGTCCTGCGCGGTGGTCGAGGAGGTGAAGACCACCACCGTGATGTCGGCCAGGCCGGGTTCGGCCCGAATCTGTTCCAGCACACCGAGACCGTCGATGCCGGGCATGTTCAGATCGAGGAAAACCAGCCTGGGCCGTTCCAGACCGGGATCGCGCAACCGGGCGAGCGCGGCGCCGCCGTCGGTGACGAACTCCAGGCGCAGGTGCGGATGCGAGGCGTGCAGCGCGCGCTCGATGGCTTCCCGGTCCTCGTCGCTGTCCTCGACGAGGAGCACCGGATGTTCGGTCAATCGCTCCATGGCGAAACTCCGTTCGAGGCGGCCGGATTCGACGCTGTGCCGAGGTAGCGCAGGAATACCACGGCCGTATCGTCGTGCACCCGGAAACGGCCGTCCCCACTGGTCAGGATGTCGGTGACGCGCGCAGGCGGCAGGTCGCGCAGCCGGGCGAGGCTGTCGGAGAGTTCCGGCTCGAAGAACCGCCCGGCCTCGTCGCGCGCCTCGGACAGCCCGTCGGTGTAGAGCAGCAGGCCGTCGCCCGGACGCAGCCGGACGGTCGTGGGCACGAGCAGCAGATCGGGCTTGTACCCGATCAGCAGGCCCGAGCAGTCGGCCTCCTCGACCGTGCCGTCGGCGCGCGCGACCAGCGGTCGCGGATGGCCGGCGGTGTGGATCTCGACCTCGCAGGACGTGCCGCCGGGGTCGGCCCGCAGGCTCACGACCGCGAGGGTGAGGAAGCGGGTGATGTTGTCCCGCAGCATCTTCGCGTTCAACGCGTGCAGCGCCCGGGGCACGGTGTGGCCCGCGGTCAGCAGGGTCTCGATCGTGTGCCGGGCCAGACCCGTCAGCGCCGCCGCCGCGGCCCCGCGACCGCACACGTCGCCGATCAGCCCGTGCAGGCGCTCGTCCGGGCCGAGCACGGCCCCGTAGAAATCCCCGCCCACCTCGAGGGTGTGCTCGGCGACCCGGTAGGCCGTGGCGATCTCGACGCCGGGGACCGCCGGGAGCGTGGCGGGCAGCAGATGCTGCTGCAGCATCAGCATGTCCCGGCGTTGCCGATCGTGCAGGGCGGCGTTGTCGATCGCCGAGGCCGCGCGCCCGGCGAGATTGCGCATGAATTCGGTGGTGAAGCGGCGGCGCGACCGCGGCCGCTGGAAGACGCTGAGCAGCCCCACCTCCCGGCCGTGCGCGCGCAGCACCGTGGTGGCCGCGGTCTCGAGATTGGTGTCCTCGGGCAGCCCGGCCGGCTCGAGTTCGTCCTCGGCCACCCCGCCCGACCAGCGCCCTTCCCGCAGGTACTCGGCCAGCCGGTGCTCGCGGCGCGCGTCGACGTGGGCAACCGCCACCGGCTCCAGCATGCCGTTGCGCGCGACGTGCACCGCCGCGCCGTCGGCGATGGCGGGCACGACCATCCGCACGATCGCACGCAGGGTCTCATCGATGTCGAGCGAGGAGCTCATGCGCAGGGACGCTTCGGCCAGAATGGCGTCCTGCACCTCGCGGGCCGTGCGTTCCCGATGATCGGCCTGGCGATTGCCCGCGGCCGCGGCGATATCGCGGACCTGCCGTACCTCGGCGATCACCTCGGGCGGGGTGGGCGCGGCGGTGAGCACACCGACGACGGCCGGGTCACCGGAGCCCTGGGCGCAACTGGCCAGCACCACGCGATCGGCGTCGAGTTCCAGTTCGACGAGTTCGCCCGCGGCGGCGGCGCGGTGCAGGCGCAGCGCCGTCTCCGGCGGGCACGCGCGCAGGCCGTGCTCGTCGGCCCACAGATTGCCGACCGTGCCGGCGCCCAGCGCGAAAGCCGCCAGCACGCCGGGCTGCTCGGACAGCGCCGTCACCATGTCCGCGATGTCCGGAGCGCCCAGATGCAGATGCATCCACCACTCGTGTATTCGCGCCGACCATGACGGCTGCTCCATGCGTCTCCTGCTCCCTCCGGGGAGTCCTGGACGCCCGCAGACCTACTGTAGGGTGCGCGAGGGTAGCGCGTTCGCGCGGCTCACTCGCCCGGAAGGAGCCGCTCGTGGACCCCTCGCCCGCCCCGGACGCACACCGGCAGCTCGAAGACCGGATGCGCGCGGCCGAATCCGTGACCGGCCCGAGTTTCGACTTCACGGTCTGTGTGAACGAGCCCATCCACCAGCTCGGCGGCATCCAGTCCTACGGCGCCTTGATCGCCGTGGACGACACCGACGTGATCCGGGTGGCCAGCGCCAACTGCGGCGACGTGCTCGGGCACTCGACCGCCGAGCTGCTCGGCTCGGAGTTGGCCGCCCTCATCGGGGCCGAGGGCGTGGCGGCCGTGGCGGCCACCCTGGCCGCGCCGACCGGCGATCGCGGCCTCACCCCCCTCACCGTGCGCCCTTCCGGCGCCGAGTTCGACGTCACCGTCTTTCGCGCCGACGACTACCGCGTACTGGAATTCGAGCCAGCCTCGACCGAGCGGCCCTTCACCTTCGCCCGCTTCTATCCGAGTCTGCGCGCGACGCTGACCCGGTTGCAGGACGAGCCGGGCGTGCTCGAGGTCTGCGCGACCGCAGTCACCGAAATCCGTGCGCTGACCGGCTACGACCGCGTGGTCGCCTATCGATTCGACGGCTCCGACGGTCCCGGCGAGGTGATCGCCGAATCCGTGTCGGATCGACTCGACCCCTGGTACGGGCTGTGGTTCCCGGCCACCGACATCCCGCCGCAAGCGCGCAAACTCTACGAACGCAATTGGATTCGCGTCATCGACGACGTGAACGACGCGACCGCCGCGCTGGTCCCGCCGGTCCTCCCGCACACCGGTCGCCCGCTGGATCTGTCGAATTCCACGCTGCGGACGGTGTCGGGATTCCATCTCGAGTATCTGCGCAACATCGAGGTCGGTTCCTCGATGTCGGTATCGCTGCTGCGCGACGGGCGGCTGTGGGGGCTCATCGCCTGCCACGGGCTCGCCCCGCGCCGGCTGTCCCCCGAGATCCGCGCGGCCTGCGAGTTGTTCGGTGTGATGCTGTCGCTGCAGCTGGCGGCCCTGCAGGATGCCGAGACCGCCGACGCGCGCCAGCGCGCGCGACAAGCGTTGTCCCGGTTGGTGACCGCCCTGGACGCCGACATCGCGGCGTCGCTGTCCGGTCACGGCCGGCTGCTGGAACAGCTGCTCGACGCCGACGCGGTCACGCTCTTCCTCGACGGCGAGTCCACGCCGGTCGCCGGGGACACGGCGCTGATCACCCCGGCCCAGCTGGCCACGCTGCGCCGGTATCTGCCCGAGCTCGGCACCGGTCAGGTGTGGAGCAGCGACTGTCTGGGCGCCCACGCCGCCCGGCTGGCCGGGCTGTCGCCGGCCGTATCCGGCGTGCTCGCACTGGGTTTGAACGGCACCGACGATCTGATCCTGTGGCTGCGCCGGGAACGCCCGTCCTCGCGGGTGTGGGCCACCGATCCCGCCGCCCCCGTCCAGCTCGGACCACACGGCGAACGCCTGACCCCGCGCGGCTCGTCCGCGGTCTACCGCGCTACCGTGCGCGGGCACAGCATGCCGTGGACATCGATGGACATCGCCGTGGCGGAGGAATTCGGCAGCGCCATCACCGATGTCGTGCTCCGCCACAGTGCCCGCCTGGCCGCGCTGAACGCCGAACTGCGCCGGCTCAACGACGATCTGCAAACCTTCGCGCATGCCGCCGCCCACGAGCTCAAGGAACCGCTGCGCGGCATCGCCAACTCGGCCACCTTCATCACCGAGGACGCCGCCGGCACGCTCGACGCCACCACCGTGCGCCGCCTGGACACCATCCGCGGCCTGGCCCAGCGCATGGACGAGCTGATCAACTCGCTGCTGCACTTCGCTCAGCTCGGCCGGGCCGAAATCCGGCGGGAGCCCATCGACCTGCGCGCCGCGACCGAGCGCGCCTTGGAGATCGCCGGCGAGCGGCTGCGCGAGCAGCACGTCCAGGTGACGCTGCCGCAGGCCGGGCTCGGTGTCGTCGCCGACCCGGACCGGGTCCAGGAGATCCTGATCAACCTGCTGGTCAACGCCGCCAAGTACACGCGGGACGAGCATCCGCGCCTGGTCACCGTGGGTGCCGTACCGCAGCACTCCGGGGAGCTGGCGATCTTCGTCTCCGACAACGGCATCGGCATCCCGGAGGAAGGCCAGAAGGACGTGCTGCGCCTGTTCCGGCGGCTGCATTCGCGCGGAGCCCACGGCGGCGGGCACGGCGCCGGGCTCGCGATCGTCGACCGGATCGTCACCCGCCACGGCGGACGCCTGTGGCTGGACTCCGAGGTCGGCGCCGGCACGACGGTGTGGTTCACGCTCGAACCGGACGATGGGCGTAACGGTCCACCCGACCGGGTCGGATAGGATTACCGGGCGGGTGTCGTGATCAAAAAACTGTCGCGGCGCCTGGACCGTTAGTGGTGGAAGCTCGCCACGCCCGATGCGGATGACCGACACATGCCGCCGCTCAGCGCGCGGCCTGGCGATGTGCTGCCGCGAAGAAAGGTCTGCACGTGCCTTTGACAGATCACCATAGAGATTTCGACATCGACGTCCGTACTCTGGGCGCGGCCGTGGTTGTCATGGTCAGCGGAGAGATCGACATGGTGGCCGGCCCGCATCTGCAGCAGTCCTTGGAGCAAGCCCACGATCAGGCGCCGGAGCGCGTGGTGATCGATCTCTCCCGCGTCGAGTTCTTCGACTCCACCGGCGTGAACACCCTGCTCCTGGTGAGCCGGCGCACTCCCACGGCACTGCGCCTGGTCCCCTCCTTCGCGGTGACCAGGCCGCTGGACGCGCTGGGCTTGAAAACCGAGTTCGAACTGTTCGACACTGTCGATGCGGCCGTCGCCGCTGTCGATCGATCCGGCGGGGCGGGTCGAGGCAGACGATGAGCGCTCCCGATTCAAGGAAGTCAATGGACACCCTCGCCTTCGACGCGCACACCCTGGACATCGATGCGCGCGCGGTCCCCGACGAGCTACGGCGCATCCGGCACACACTGCGGACCTGGTTGCGCACGGTGCTCGCCGACGAACGCCGTGTCTACGACCTGGTTCTGGCGGTCAGCGAGGCGTGCACCAACTCCGTCGAACACGGCCACCGCGGTGACGGCGGCCTGCTACGGGTGCGGGGCGTCGTCGAGGGCGCCCGGATCCGGATCCGCGTCTCCGACAGCGGAACCTGGCTGGTTCACCAGGGTCCCGCCGAGACCGATCGCGGGCGCGGGCTCGAATTGATGCGGAGCCTGATCCCGGATGTCCAGATCCAGACCGGCCAGGGCGGCACGGTAGTCGAGTTCAGCGCGCCGCTCTCGGCGTAACCGGCCTCACTCGTTGGACGAGGCGGCGGCGCAATAGTCTTCGGCGCGCGCCGCGGTGGCCAGCAACGCGGTCACCACCTCCGACACCGCCAGCAGCGCCGTGTGCTCGTGGATCGATGTCCCGAATTCGTCACGGATCTGGCATTGGTACCGGCACCACTGCGCGTCGTCGGCGGCGAGCGGATCGCGGCCCAGCCGCGCGGCGAGTTCCCGCAGCGCCGCGGCGATCTGGCGCCGCCGGCCCGCGCGCGAGATCGTCCACCAGGGCCGGTGCAGATCGCCCGGGTAGGTGATCTCCAGCGAGTAACTCCACATCAGGTGTGAGAACAGAACTGCCTCCGATCGCCGGGTAAATCTATGAGTGCATCCCGAAAAACGGCTCAGCGGCGGCTTTTTTGACCGTGAGGCGAGCCGATCTTAACCACGGCACAGCCCATTTCGGCGCACCGCCGAGGACACGCCGGGTAACCGCGGTGCTCACCCCGGCGGTCGCAGCTCGAGCGGCGACGTCGGATCCACGGTGTTCTCCAGCTTTTCCCAGCGGGTCACCAGATCGGCGATCATCAGCATCATGACTTCGGGGAAGGCGAAGAGAAAAGTCTTGTAGCGGTAGTGATCCAGGTAGTAGGCCCGCACCGCGGTCACCGCCGACGCGGTGCTGGTTCGGGCGTCGAAGAACAGGTCGTGGCCGCCCAGGACGGTGCCCGCCGGCAGTGTCGTGCGGGCGTAGATCCCGCCGAAGTCCACCTCTACGGCGCCCTGCGCGATCACGAAGATGCCGTGCGCCACGTCGTCTTCCCGGCAGACGAGATCGCCAGGGGAATAACGGATCTCGTCGAACATCGAGGCGAGGGTTTCCAGGTCGGCGGTCACCAGGGAGCGGAACAGCGCGACGCCGAAGGGGTCCGTGCTCGCGGCCAGAATCTCCATGCGGCACTGCAGTTCCCGCGGCGCGAGATGGCTCATACGCATTCGGGCGAACCGCTTCATGCGATCGATGTCGCGGCGCAGCCGGCGTGACATCTCGGTGGCGGGCGGGGTGTAGATCGAGGCGTCGCCGCTGATGCGCGCGGCCTCCCGCAACCCCGACTCGTAGGCGCTGTGCACGCAGCCCCAGTGGTAGCTGTTGGTTCCTTCCCCGGCGAAGAACAATCGGTCGTCGACGGGATCGGCCAGGATGTCGAGGTCCTTCGCGGAGCCGTGCACGCCGATGCAGGTGTAGGAGCCGCGAGCGAAAGGGTCCGACGACCACGCGGTGCGCGAAACCCGCTGAGCGGCAGGGGCCGCGGAGCCGAAGAGGTCGCGGACGACCGTCTCCGCGTACTCCGTGACCGCTCGGTCCGGCCAGCTTTCCATCGCCCGCCCCAGCGAAGCGCCCAGCAGCAGCACCAGAATCGGCTTGCCGTGCGACTTCCACAGATTGATCACCACGGTCGGGTATTGCTCGGTGTCCCGGCACAGATAACCGAAGACATACTGGTCCGCGGGCCAGAAGCAGGTCCGGTAATGCAACGCGATCTTGTTGAGCGTGCCGAAACCCAGGTGGCCCAGAGCGGTCCGCTTGGCGGCCGGGAGCACCGGATCGAACACCACGGACTCCGCCTTGAGGACACCGACCGGCAGCGTGACCAGGACCTTGTCCGCTTCGAACGTCGTGTGATCGGTGACCACCCGGACCGGGCCGTCCGCCGCGCCGTACTCGATCCGGTGCACGATCTGCCCGGTTTCGATCCGCAGCCCCGCGGCCAGGGCGTCGACCAGGGCCCCGTATCCCTCCCGCAGCACACTGTCGCCGTACCCGTAGACCCGGTAGCCGTCTTCCCAGCACTTGAACGAGAGCTTGCCGGGATCTTCGGCGACATCCTCGCGCAGAATGATGTTCAGGTGGTATCGGACGGCCTGTTCGTCGTCCGCCGAGAGACGCGCGTCGCCGAGGATTCGATCGAGCGACTCCTGGAGCGAGCTGTCGGGCTCGTTCCGGCGGCGAGCGATTTCCGCTCGCCGCTCCAACTCGTGCAGGATCCCGTCGGCGAGTTCGAGCGTCCGGTTCTTTCTCGTCGTGCCGACCGCGCGTCGCTCCGAGCCGAACAGATTCAGGCAGTCGAATCCGCCGGTGTAGGCACTGTCGCCGCCGACGTAACTGAACGGGAGTTCGAAGCGTTCCAGGACCTCGATCAGCGGATTTCCCTCGGTGCCGTGGATCCAATGGGCGCCGAGGTCGACCCCGTCCTCGTCGGTCCAGATCCGGCCGCCGACGCGCTCCCGGGCCTCCAGCACCACGACCGCGTGACCGCGATCCCGCAGGGCGCGGGCGGCGGCCAGCCCGGCGATTCCCGCCCCGACAACGAGCACACGCGACCTCGGCAAAGCGCCCCCTGCGAGCACACCGCTGTCCAATGATCTGGAAAACTCATGTGCCAGATGAGGATTCGAATCGCCCATGTCGCGAGTATGACCATCCGGTGCGCGTTCCGGGCGGAAAATCCCGGCAATAGCTAACAACCAGCGTGGCGTTCAGCGTGTCGCACGACCGGTCGGGACGGTATGGGCCGGGCGCTGAGTGCCTACTCCGCTTCGCGCGCGGTCGCCGCGAGCATCGCGGCCGCCGCCGATTCGACCTGCCGGGCCACGACCTCCGGGGCGGACGCGTCCAGCTTGCCGTCGAGGTGCAGGAAGGCCAGGCCGTGCACCAGAGCCCACACCGCGGCCGCGAGCGGTTCCGGCTCGGACTCCGGGAAGGCCTGCTGCACAATCATTTCGACGTAGTCGCGGATGGCCGCCGCGGCGGCGTCACGCTCGGGGATGGCGGGGTCGGCGAACATCACGCGGAACATGCCCGGGCGGCTGAGGGCGAAGCGCACATACGCTTTCGCGACCACGGCCAGGCTCTCGGGCGTGGCCCGGGCGGGATGGGCCGCGACCAATTGTTCGGCCAGTTCCCGATATCCGACGGCGGCGACGGCCGAGAGCAGGGCGTCCCGGTCGGGGAAGTGGCGGTACGGCGCGGCCGTGGACACCCCGGCCCGCCGCGCCGCGGCGCGCAGCGACAAGTCGGCGGACCCGCCCTCCTCCAGTAACTCCACCGCCGCCCGCACCAGGGCATTGGGCAGATCTCCGTGGTGATACGACGCGGCCATAGCCCATCACCTTAGGGGAGGACCCCGACAGCGATCGGGCAGCGAAGGGCCCGACCGGCACCGCCTATCCGGATTCGAGCGCGGGCCGGACCTCCTGGACGAACAGGCGCAGGGTGCGCCAGCCTTCCGCCACGGGCAGCCCGCCGATCAGCGGGTTGATCACGAGTTCGGTTCGGCCCGACCGGATCCCGTCGACGCACTGGGCGGGGGTGAGGATTTCGTATTTGCCGCTGCGGCGTAGCCCCTCGAGTGAGTCCGAGGCGAACTCCCCCGGCCGCCGCAGCCCCTCGACCCGCCACTGCCAGTATTCGGCCGCCTCGGCCTGGAGGTACGGAAAGTACTGCGGCCACGCCGAATCCGGGTCGGGATGCAGCAGTGTCATGGTGTTGCCGCCGGGCCCCGGACGGTAGACGAAACCGTGGTGGCCGCGTGCGCGGGATTCCTCGCGGTATCGGCGCTCGAGCTCCGGCATCGGCATGGGCGGGTAGAACGGCAGTCCGAATCGCGCGGCGCGCGACGCCGCGCGCTCGCTCATGCCGCCGATGAAGCACAGCGGGTGCGGTTTCGTCCGCGGCTTGGGCGTGACATCGATGGTGCGCCCCCGGTATTCGAACGGCTCCGCGCCCCACGCGCGCAGCATGACGTCGAGGCATTCGTCCATCAGTTCGCCGCGGCGACTCCACTCCCGGCCCAGCGCCTCGTATTCCTCGCGGCGGTACCCCAGACCGGCGACGAAGCTGAACCGGCCGGCACTGAGGTTGTCCAGCACCGCGATGTCCTCGGCCAGGCGAACGGGGTCGTAGAGCGGGACCAGCAGCGCCGCGACATTGACCCGGATCCGGCGGGTCCGTGCCGCGACGGCGGCGGCCAGCAGCAGCGGCGACGGCAGCCAGCCGCCGCGCGCGAGATGATGCTCCTCGCAGTTGATCGCGGTGAATCCGTGCGCGTCCGCGTACTCGGCCATCTCCAGCGCTGCGAGATAGCGCTCCTCGTGCTCCCCGCCGGGCTGATGAGTCATGTTCAGCCGCAAGGCGGTAACCAACTCGGAGTACCCGTTGTTCGCCATGTCCCGCCGTTCGATCGCGCCGATGCCCAGACAAACAGTAGTCTAGACAGCTGTACAGTCCGGCGGAAACGGTCAGCTTCCCGCTCGGACCGGCAGCGGCGGGGTGCGAGGGAAGGTGACCGGCAGCGATTCGAGGGCGCGATGGAACGGCCCCGGCCGCCAGAGCAAGTCCTCGACGGGGACGGCCAGCGCCAGTTCGGGCAGGGCGTCGAGCAGGTAATCGATGGCGTCCTGGGCGATCTGGTAGCCGAGCAGGCGGGCCGGGCACTGGTGCGGCCCGAGACTCCAGGCGAGATGTGACCGGTTGCCCGTCGGGTTGGCGCGATCGCCCTGGATGGCCGGGTCGGCGTTGGATCCGGCCATGCTGATCACCACCGGCTGATGCGCCGGCAGCCACACGCCCTCGACCAGCGTGGGCTGACGCGGGTAGGTGACCGCGTAGTTGGCCAGCGGCGGGTTGGTGAACAGCACCTCGTCGAGCGCGTCGCGAGTGGAGAGGCTGCCGCCGAGCAGATCGCCCGCGAAGCGCGGGTCGGTCATCATCAGCAGCAACGTGTTCGAGATCAGGTGCACCTGCGGTTCGCTGCCGCTGCCGTGCAGCGTCACCAGCTGATGAATGAGTTCCTCGGTACCCAGATCGGTCGCGGTGATGAGATGGGAGGTCATATCGCGGCCGGGCTTGGCGCGTTTGCGGGTGATGTGCTCGCCCAGCGCCTCGTGCAGCAGTTCGTTGCCGATATTGGCGTCACCGGCGGCATCGAAGATCGCGGCCATGCCGGCGCCGACCCGGGCGCTGGTGTCGGCGTCGAAGCCCAGGATGTGATCGAGCACCGAATACACCAGCGGATAGATGTACTGCGAGAGCAGGTCGGCCGCGGCCATCGGGGTGCGCGCGGCGCTCTCCTCGGCGGGCCCGCTGCAGAAGGTGTTGATCAGCGGGGCCGCGAACTCCTCGACGACCGTGTGCATACCGCTCAGGTTGACGGTGCCGATCGCCGCGACGTTGGCCGCGCGATAGCGGGCGTGCTCCGGGCCGGTGCTGCGTTCGGCGTTGGGGCGCCATTCCATCATCGGCAGGATCGGGCAGCCCGCGGGTACCCCCGTCTGCCACTGGCGCGGATCGGCCGGGAAACGGTCCGGGTCGTTGAGGATGTGCACGGCAGTCTGATAGCTGAGTACCAGAGTGGCAGCAACCCCCGGGGCAAGCTCCACCGGGGCGAGCGGGCCGTACCGCGCGCGCAGGCCGGCGTAGGCCGCGTGCGGATCGACAGCGAATTCGGGGCTATACATTGCGAAGCGGGGCTCGTCGTCGCCGATTCCCGGGCCGACCGGATAGGCCGGTGTGGATGCCCGTTGCGGTATGTCGGGTGAGTGCGAGGCGGTCACGGATCTCCCAGATCGGTGTGTCGAGAAACAGGCAGTGACAGGTCCGCACCGGGCGCGGTCGAAATGCCAGGCCGCTCGGCATATTCGGGAGGGGGGAAACAGCGGCGCCACAGAGTGCTGGCGTGCTCAGAAACGCGAAACCCCGAACTCCTGTACCGATGTTGCCGTCGGCCTCGCAGGCCATAATTGTTGCCCCAGAGCGGCTTTCAGAACGCTGGTACCTTTATACCGCATCCGTCCGGCATCCGGCGGCCGCATCACGAAACGGTCGCGTCCACGCGCGGGTGATGGCACCCGACCCCGGCTGATGCCGATCCCGCGAAACGCGATAGCGAATATTCAGCTAATGGTGTGCCGGTTGTGTTCGAATGATTCGGACCGCTCGTCGACCGCTCGGCCACCCACCTGAGGATCACCGATGCCCACGCTACTGACCGGCGCGCACATCTGGGACGGGCTGACCGACACCCGCGGCGACCGCCGCGACCTGTTGATCGAGGGCGACCGGATCACGAAGATCGACGCCCGCCTGGACCCACCTGCGGGCGCGACGGTCATCGATCTGAGCGGGCACACCGTGACGCCGGGATTCATGGATTGTCACACCCACGTCACCGTCACTCCCGACCTGGTCTCGGCCCTGACCCGCTCCCCCACCGCTGTGGCGTTCCGCTCGCTCGCGATTCTGAAAACGCTGCTGCACAACGGATTCACCACGGTGCGCGATCTGATGGGCACCGACCCCGGATTCAGCGTGCTCGACCTGCGCGACGCCGTCGCCGCCGGGATCGTCCCCGGACCGCGCATGCTCGTCGCCCCGCACCTCATCTCCGCGCGCGGCGGACACGGCGACTTCAGCGGTATCCTCGCCGCCGCCGTGCAGGGCGGCGGACGGCCGCTGGAGATGGCCGCCGCCGACGGCTGCGACGAGATCCGCACCCGGGTGCGCCAAGAGATCCGGGCCGGTGCGGACTGGATCAAGTTCGGCGCCACCGGCGGATTCTCCAGCCCCTCGGATGATCCCGCGCATACGACCTACAGCCAGGAGGAGATGGATACCCTCGTGGCCACCGCGCGGGATCTCGGCCGCCCCGCCACCCCGCACTGCTACGGCGACGAAGGGATCAAACGGGCGGTCCGGGCGGGCGTCCGCAGCATCGAACACGGCAACCTGGCCGGCCGCGAGGCGTTGCAGATGATGACCGACCACGGCGTCTATCTGATCCCGACCCAGTTCACGGTGCTCGAGGACGCCGAACGCGTCGACGACGACGCCTATTGGGCCGACAAGCCCGCCTTCAAACGCCGGAAATTCCGTCAGCATCGCAAGGCCCTGCTCGACGGTGCGGAATACGTCGCCGCCAGTGCGGTCGAGATCGCCTACGGCACCGACGCGGGCATGTTTCCGCACGCGGAGAACTGGAAGGAGTTCCCGGCGATGGTGAAGAACGGGATCAGTCCCGTCCGCGCGCTCCGCGCCGCCACCAGCGTCGCCGCCGAATTGCTCGGCCTCGATGAGCTGGGCGTGCTCGCCGTGGGCAGGATCGCCGATATCATCGCCATGCCCGGGGACCCGTTCACCGATATCGCGGTGACCGGGAAGGTGGATTTCGTCATGAAAGAAGGCGTCGTCTACCGGCAGCCGTCCGGGGTCGCCGGATAGCGCGCGTGGGCCGTTTGCCGTCGCCGCAAGGGCGGAATGGTGCGGCTCACATCAAATTTTTGTCTCGGCAAACTCCCCGCGCATGTCCGCCTTCCGCTCGGGAGTCCAGGCGTTTCCTGATCGAAAACACCTTTCGTTCATCTTGCGTTCACTTTCTATTAACCGGTCGTGATCACCCTGTAACGAGGTCGCAAACAGACCTCAAGTTCGTAAGTTCGTGAACGAGCTACAACATCGTTCGGAAAGAGCCGTTGAGCCAGGACCACCTGCCGCGGCCGGCGGAGCGAGCATCCAGCTCGCGATCCCCAACTCCGACTCCCCCTATTCGATGGCACAGAGCCATGGATCCGGGCTGCCGCGCAGCTGGATCGCCCCTGCTCCCGAACAAGGAAAGACGACACGATGAAGTTTCCCACCCTCCGACGACCGAACCTGCGCGAAGACATCGGGTTCGCCCTGGCCGCCGCGGGCATCGCGGCCGTGACCGCCTCCTCCGCGGTGGCGATGGCCGACACCGGCGCGCCCGCCCCGGCCGCCATGGCCGCCGAAGCCAAGACCGCGCACACCGCCGCGGCCGTCTCCCCGAAGGCGGGCGGCGACTACCCCGACAACCTCGACGGCTGGATCCGCGAGGCGCTCGAGGTGCTGAAGGCCAACAAGATCCCCGCCACCTACGAGGGCATCCACAAGAACATCATCCGCGAATCGGCCGGTAAGCGCGACGCGATCAACCAGTGGGACTCCAACGCCGCCATGGGCATCCCCTCCAAGGGCCTGCTGCAGGTGATCGACCCCACGTTCCAGGCCTACCACGTCCCGGGCACCCCGAACGACGTCTGGGATCCGGTCGCCAACATCGCCGCGGCCTGCAACTACGCCGCGCACCGCTACGGCTCGATGGACAACGTCAACTCGGCGTACTGATCCGTCGTAACCCTGCCCGTCGCCCGCCGCACCGCCAGCCCCGCTGGCCGAGCAGCGGGCGACGAGCGTGTCCGGCGCCCGACCAGCGCGGCGCCGCCCCGCGGGTGTTCTAGACTCGGGCCGTGCCGAGTGCCGAATCCGCAGCGTCCGCCACCCTGGGCGGTCGGCAGGCGCGCTGGCAGCCGCACAACGAGAGCCGGCGGGAGCTGATCGTCGCGGCGACCATCGCGCTGATCGAGCAGACGCCGGGCGGCGCGGAAATCTCGATGCAGCAGATCGCCGAGCGGGCCGGATTGGCCAAATCGGTGGTGTACCGGCAGTTTTCCGGGCGTGACGACCTGGATCGCCGGGTGCGCACGGCCATCGGGGAACGCTTCACCGACACCCTCGACGAGGCGCTGGACGTGGCCGTCGGATCGATCCGCGAGATCATCCTGCGCGCCATCGCGGCCGTGGTGGACTGGTTCGAAAACCACCAGCGCCTGCACGATTTCCTGCGTAAGGGCCCGGCGGTCGGCGATCCGGACGAGGTCGACGCCGCCACCGGCCTGGCCACCGCCGTCGCCGCGCGCACGCGCGGCCTGGTCTCGGGGCTGGCGGGCGTGGTCGGCGTCGTCGACGAACCCGCCGTCGACACCATGACTTTCGCCATCGTGTCCATGGTCGAGGCGACGGTGACGCGCTGGACGCGGGACCCCGCGCCCGCGCTGCCCCGCGCCACGCTGATCACCACCGTGGCCGGTTACGCCTGGAGCGTGGTCGACGCCGTCGCCCGCGAGCACGGACTCACCCTGGACCCGGACCGGCCGCTGCTCGACGTGCTCCAGGAACTTTCCGAACCGCGCTGATCCGAGCGAAAAATCAAGCGGTGCGGCGCATTCCGCGTTCCGGTTCGCTCCGGTACCGCGACGGCGCGCCGCCGATGTGCAGCAGCGACCACAGCGGCCTGGTGACCGGGTTCATCAGGCCCAGGTCGGTGGCGAGCTTGCGCATGTCGGCGAAGTATCCGGACAGGATGCGCCGCGACTGCGGTGCGGCCCAGAACGCTTCGCGCATGACCTCCTCGGGGATGTCGAACTGCCGCGCGAACGAGCGGGGCGGAGACATGATCTCACCCGCCAGCCAGCGCATGGCGAGCGGAAACGCCACGGCGCATACCGCTTTCGACGCCGCGCTCATGTGCGCGAGGTGCGCCGCGAGGAACTCCCCCGCGAACGAGATGTGCCGCGCCTCCTCGGCGATGTGGATCTCCATGGTGCGCAGCACCGCGGGCGGTACCGAGTCGCCGTCGCGGATCAGCGCCTTCTGATAGTGATCGATCGGCTCCTCACCGCCCAGGATGCCGATGAACAGGATGACGTGCGCGTAGCCGCCGGCGACGCCGATGTAGGGCGAGAGCGCCTTGAACAGCCGCCGCATCCCGGGCACGTCCACGCCGATGCGGTTGACCAGCTCCTGGAACATCTGGATGTGGTTGCACTCTTCGGTCATCTCGTGCAGGCAGTACCGGAACTCGGGAGAACCGTTGGGCAGCTTCATGATGTACTGCATCATCCCGCGGATGAGCACGCTCTCGAAGGCCGCGCCGACCTTGATGACGTTGGCGATCCGCCACTTCCCGATCTCGATCTGCCGCTCCAGCGGCAGTTCCCGATACCAGCGGGTGGCGCCGAGCGGGTCGTATTCCGGGGACAGGACCCAGCGTGGATCGTCCGGGTCGATCGCGAATTCCGGTGCGTCCCAGTCGATGTCCCGGTAGGGATCGAAGCTGCGGTGAACCGAGCCCTCGGACAGGGTCGTCAGCGCGTCCCGGTAGTCCTGGTCGAACAGTTCCCCAAGCGATCGCGACAGCGTCATCGGTATCTCCTCGTTCGGGCCGACCGGCGCGCGGTCGGTGCATCTCTACCGAGGATATATGGGACTCCGAGTCTCACACAATGGCCGGAGCCGCCCTCATCGACGCTGAACTACAGACCGGGGCTCCTGAAGTCCGATAGGCAACCGGCCTGACCGCCGCTCAGGCGCCGAGGGCCTCGATCACCTCGGCGCCGGGCAGCCGCGCGAGCAGCGCGCCGGGGAGCAGCAGTTTCGAGCGGCGCAGGCCCGAGCCGATGATCGCGACGTCCATCGACAGGACGCGGCTGTCGATCAGCAGCCGCCAGTGCGCGGGCAATCCGATCGGGGTGATGCCGCCGTATTCCATGCCGGTGTCGCCGACCGCGCGCTCCAGCGGCAGGAACGACGACTTGCGGACGTCCAGGGTCTTCTTGACCACGTTGTTGACGTCGACGCGGGTGTCCGCGCGCACCACGCACGCCGCGACGCGTTCCGCTCCCTCGCGTTTACCGGCGACGACCACGCAGTTCGCGCCCGCGGTCAGCGGCAGCGCGAAATGCTCCATCATGGTCGCGGTGTCGGCGAGGTCCGGGTCGATCTCGACCACCGCGACCTGATCGGCGGCCGCCCACGCCGCCACCGCCGCGGCGACCGGCGCAGCCAGCAGCTCCGGGTGCTGGTCGGCGGGCATCGAGACGAGGTTCTGCACCCTCGGCAAAGTCATACGCACATCTTCCCCTCGGGCCCGGATCCACGCCCGCCGACGTAGGCTGCGAAAAAAGTTTTCGGTTGGTTGTCGATCTGTGCCGTATCCCGTTCGACCTAGGGATGTACGAAGGCACCACACCTACCCGAGGAGACAGACCATGAAGTACATGCTGATCATGCGCGCGACCGACGAAGCCTGGGCCTCGATCGGCGAAGTCGATTTCGACGAGATTCTCGAGACCATGGGCAAGTTCAACGACGAACTGATCCGGGCGGGCGTTCTGGTCGCCGCCGAGGGGCTCGAGGACGCGGCCGAGACGGTGGTCGTCGATTACGCCTCGGAGACGCCCGTCGTCACCGACGGACCCTACGGCGAGACCAAGGAGCTCTTCGGCGGCTACTACATCCTCAACGTCGCCTCCAAGGAAGAGGCCGTCGAGTGGGCCAAGCGGATGCCGATGACCGGCCCCGGCGTCAAGACCGAGATCCGCCGGGTCACCTCCATCGACGAGTTCCCGCAGGACAACGAGTGGATCAAGAAGGAACGCGCCTGGCGCGAAGCCACCGGCCAGCTCTGAGGACGCGATGACGCACCACACCGGCCGGGAAGCCGTCGCCGCGGTCTGGCGGATCGAATCCGCGCGGATCGTCGGCGCGCTGGCCCGCTACACCGGCGACTTCGCGATGGCCGAGGACCTCGCCCAGGAGGCGCTCGCGGAGGCGCTGGTGACGTGGCCGCGCGACGGCGTGCCACGGCAACCGGCCGGGTGGCTGCTCACCGTGGGGCGGCGGCGGGCGATCGACGCGTTCCGGCGGCGCGCCGCCCTCGACGACCGATACGTGGCGCTGGCGGGCGCGCTCGACGAGGGCGAGCTGTCGACCGGTGGGCCCGCGCCCGAGGCTCCGGTCCTGTGGGATCCCGATCAGATCGATGACGACGTCCTCGCCCTGATCTTCATCTCCTGCCATCCCGTGCTCTCCCGCGAAGCGCGGCTGGCGTTGACGTTGCGCGTGGTCGGCGGCCTGTCCAGCGACGAGATCGCCAAGGCGTGCCTGGTGCCGACCGCGACGGTGCAGGCCCGGATCACCCGGGCGAAGAAGACGCTCGGAGCCGCCGGGATCGCGTTCGAGGTGCCGCCCGCGACCGAGCGGCCCGCCCGGCTCGGTTCGGTGCTGGGAGTCCTCTATCTGATCTTCACCGAGGGTTCGTCGGCCAGTACCGGCAGTGATCTGATCCGCTTCGATCTGGCTGGGGAGGCGGTGCGGCTGGCCCGGGTCCTGGCCCGTCTGATGCCCGGCGAAGCCGAGGTGTACGGCCTGCTCGCCCTGCTGGAACTCACCGCGGCACGGTTCCCCGCCCGCACCGGACCCGACGGCGAACCGGTCCTGCTCGAGCAGCAGGACCGCCGCCGCTGGGACCGCTCCGCGATCCGGCGCGGCCGGGCCGCGCTGAGCAAGGCCGCCGAAGTCGGCCGCGGACTCGGCGCCTACGGTTTGCAGGCCGCGATCGCCGAGTGCCACGCCGTCGCCCCCTCGGTCGAGGCGACGAACTGGGAACGCGTGGTGCTGCTCTACGAAGCCCTGGGCCGCCTCGCCCCCTCGCCGGTGGTGGACCTGAACCGCGCCGTGGCGGTCTCGATGGCCACCGGCCCCGCCGCCGCCCTTCCCATCGTCGACCAGCTGGCCGCCGCGGGCGCCCTCCCGAACTCCCATCTGCTACCGAGCGTGCGCGGCGAACTCCTGATCCGTCTCGGCCGCACCGCCGAGGCCCGCGCCGCCCTGACCGAGGCCATCCACCTTTGCGGCAACGACCGCGAAAAGGTAGTCCTCACAAGAAAACTCGCTACTCTGCCCTGAGCAGCTACCTACCCCGGCATTACCCGGGAGACCGGCGTAGGTAGCGGCCGCGCGGGTCCCCCTGGACCTTGCCGTCGCCGAAGATGCGGTGGCCGCGCAGGTAGACCTCGGTGACGCGGGAGCGCAGCTCGAAGCCCTCGAAAGGAGTGTATTCCTGGGCGGATTCGGAATCGGCGGCGCGCACGGTCCAGCGGGCCTCTGGGTCGAGGAGGACGATGTCGGCGTCGTAGCCGGGGGCGATCTCGCCCTTGGTGTCCAAGCCGTAGCGCCGGGCGGGGTTGGTCGAGGTCAGGGCCGCGATACGGGAGAGAGGCAGGCCGCGGCGCAGGCCCTCGCCGACCAGGCCGGCGAGCAGGTATTCCGCGCCGCCGAAACCGGATTTGGCCGCGAACACGTCGTCGCGGTCGGCTCCGAACTTCTGTTCCTCGCGGCAGCAGGCGTGATCGCTGACCACCCAGTCGATCTCTCCCGCGAGCAGGTGCCGCCACAGCGTCTCGACGTCGTCGCGTTCACGCAGGGGCGGGTTCACCTTGCCGCCGAGGCCGTGCGCGGTGTCCACGTCGGCGAGTAGATGGCCGATGGTGACCTCGCGCCGGAAGTCGATGTGCGGGAAGGCTTTCGCCATGGTGAGCGCGGCCTCGACCGCCTTGCCCGAGGACAGGTGCAGCAGGTTGATGCCGGCCAGTCCGGTCTCGTGGGCGAGGTAGGCGGCCATGGTGATCGCCAGACCTTCGGAATGCGGTGGGCGCGAGGCGCTGTAGGCGCGCAGACCGGTGAGTTCACCGGCCTGTTCCACCAATTCGGTGTAGGCGGCCATGATCTCGGCGGTCTCGCAGTGCAGCGACAGCGACAGCCGGTCGCCGAAGCGGGCCCGGGCGGCCTGGATGCCGCGCATCACGAACTCGAAGTGGGCCAGGTCGTAGCGTTCCCGGGGCGGGATCATCAGGAATTCGGCTTGATCGGCCGAGCGCCCGTGCAGGCCGTGGCCGCCGTAGAACATGAATATCTTGAACGAGGTGACACCGAAATCCGTGACCAGCGCGGGGATCTCGGCGATGTGCTCGGCTGTCATCGGGGCCAGGTGCAGGGCGTGGTCGACGAAGGACCGGCCCGCCATGCGCTCGAGCACCTCCGGAACGAACTCGCGATAGGACCCGCCGCGATTGAGGTAGTAGCGGCCGGTGCGCATGTAGGTGATCGAGGTGGTGACACCGCCCTGGGCACAGGCCCGGCTCTCGGTGTCGGTGTCGGCGGACAGCTCCTGGTAGATCCCCCAGTGCTGGTGCGCGTCGACCACCCCGGGGAAAGCGAGCAGGCCCCCGGCGTCGACGACACGCTCCGCGCCGCCCGCGGCCAGCCCCGGGCCCACCTCGGCGATCACCCCGCCGGACACGGCGATGTCCACGGGATCGCTGCGGTCGTCGGTGGAACGCACCACCCGGGCGTTGCGAATAAGCAGGTCGATCGCCGCCATGGCCGCTCCAGACTCTCGGTTCCGACAGTTTCTCTATGCGAAACAGCGTTCCTATTTTGGCGATCATCGCAGTAGGATGCGCTGACAGTCAATGCCGCAGAGGCGTTTTCACGTTTCTCGATGGGAAACGATTGCTCGAGCAGGGAGTAGCGCGATGGACGGTCCACTGTCGGGAATCCGGGTGCTGGACGTGGCGACGCTGTTCGCCGGGCCGCTGGCGGCGACGCTGCTGGCGGACTTCGGCGCGGAGGTGGTGAAGATCGAGCATCCCCGGGGTGATCCCGTGCGCAGCCACGGCGCGCAGCGCGACGGCGTCGGCCTGTGGTGGAAGATGCTGGGGCGCGGCAAGCGATCGATCACCCTCTACCTCGGCGCACCCGAGGGCCAGGAGATCTTCCGGCGGCTGGTGGCCGACGCGGACGTGGTGATCGAGAACTTCCGGCCCGGCACCCTGGAACGCTGGGGGCTGGGCTACGACGAACTGCGCGCGATCAACCCGCGCCTGGTGCTCACCCGGGTCACCGGATTCGGCCAGATCGGCCCGTACGCGCATCGGCCGGGTTTCGGCACCCTCGCCGAGGCCATGAGCGGCTTCGCCGCCATGACCGGCGAGCCCGATGGGCCGCCGATGCTGCCGCCCTTCGGGCTCGCCGACGGAATCGCCGCGCTGGCAACGGCGTTCGCCGTGCTGACCGCGCTGCGCGCCCGTGAGCGGGACGGGCGCGGCCAGCAGATCGACATGGCCATCGTCGAACCCATCCTCACCCTGCTGGGCCCGCAGCTCACCGCCTACGACCAGCTGGGCGAGCTGCCGCCGCGCACGGGTAATCGCTCCACCAACAACGCGCCGCGCAATATCTACCGCACCGGTGACCAGGGCTGGGTCGCGGTCTCCACCAGTGCCCAGTCGGTGGCCGAACGGGTGCTCCGACTGGTCGGGCGCCCGGATCTGATCGAGTTCCCGTGGTTCGCCACCGGGGCCGGGCGCGCCGAGCACGCCGACGAACTGGACGCCGCGGTGAGCGCGTGGATCGGCGCGCGCACGACCGCGGAGGTGCTCGACGCCTTCGACAAGGCCGAGGCGGCGGTCGCGCCGGTCTACACCGCCGCCGACATCATGACCGATCCGCAGTTCCAGGCCCTGGGCACCGTCGCCGAACTGCCGGACGCCGAACTCGGTCCGATCAAGATGCAGAACCTGCTGTTCCGGCTTTCGGAGACCCCGGGGCGGCTGCGCTGGACCGGGCCGCCGCTGGGCGCGCACACCGCCGAGGTGCTCGGCCGCTACGGGGTGGACGCCGCCCGGCTGGCCGAGCTGCGGGCCGCGGGGGTGGTCCGGTGAACGGGCGCGATCCGCTGGTCGAGGCGGTGCGGGGCGGGGTGCGGCTGATCGAGCTCGGTCAGCCCTTCTTCACGGGAATGCCGTGCTCGCCGAACCACCCGGGTTTCCGGATGACCCTGGCGCGCAGGCACGGTGACATGGTGCGGCCCGACGGCGGCTCGGCCGCGAACGAGGTCATCGTGACCGGCGGGCACGTCGGCACCCACATCGACGCGCTGAGCCATGTCAGCCAGGACGGGCTGCTGCACGGCGGCCTCGATGCCCAGCAGGCGCAGCGCGGTGGCCGATTCACCGTGCACGGAGCCGAGCACCTGCCCGGTTTCCTGTGCCGCGGCCTGCTGCTCGACATCGCGGGCCTGCACGGCGCCGAGACCCTGCCCGGCGGTTACGAGATCACCGCCGACGATCTGGAGCGCGCGGCGGAACTGGCCGGGGTGCACCCGGAACCGGGCGATGTCGTCCTGATTCGCACCGGCTGGGCCCGCCTGTTCGACGACGCCCCGGCCTATCTGGGCGGGGCCTCCGGTGTTCCGGGCGCGGGCGTCGAGGCGGCCCGCTGGCTCGCCCGGCACGGCGTCGCCGCCACCGGCGCGGACACCACCGCCTACGAATGCCTCGCCCCCGGCGCGGGCCACAGTGTGCTGCCCGTGCATCGGGTGCTGCTGGTGGACGCCGGAATCTTCATCCTCGAGCACCTGGCCCTGGAGGAGATCGCCGCCGCCGGGGTGCGCGAGTTCGTCTTCGTGCTCGCGCCGCTGCGCATCGTCGGCGGGACCGGGTCACCGGTGCGCCCGCTGGCCGCCGTGAGCGAGGCACGGTCATGAGCGAGCCGACCGTCGTGCAGCGACTGGCCGAGTTCGCTTTCACGGCAGGGGAACTCGGCGTCGGCGCGGACCTGCGCGCCGACGCCGCCCGGCGGGTGCTCGACGTGCTCGGCAACAGTGTGGCCGCGCGGACCACCCCGGCCGCGGCCGCGGTGCGCGGGGTGATCGAGGACTGGGCCGGTCGCCCCCAGGCCAGCGCGCTCGGGCTCGCCGGGCGCCATCCCGCCGCCGGCGCCGCCCTCTACAACGGAACCCTGGCGCACGCCATGGATTTCGACGACACGCACCTGCCCTCGGTGCTGCACCCCTCGGCGTCGGTGGTGCCCGCCGCCCTGGCCGTCGCCCAGGCCGCGGGCGCGTCCGGCGCGGCGCTGCTGGACGCGGTCGCGGCCGGCGTCGAGATCACCGTTCGCCTCGGCATGGCCGGTTACGACGCGGCCCTGGGCAATTCGGTGTTCTTCGAGCGTGGTCTGCACGCCACCGCGATCTGCGGCACGCTCGGCGCGGCCGCGGCGGCGGCGATGCTGAGCGGCCTGGACCGCGCCGGGATCGCCCACGCCCTCGGCATCGCCGCGAGCATGGGCGCGGGCCTGCTGGAGGCCAACCGCACCGGCGGCACCGTGAAGCGCACGCACTGCGGCTGGGCCGCGCACTCGGGTGTCACCGCGGCGCAGCTGGCCCGGCACGGGCTCACCGGGCCGCCGACGGTCATCGAAGGGAGATTCGGTCTCTTGCAAGCGTTTTGCGGTGCGCAGGCCGACCCGGGGAGCGTCACGAACGGCCTCGGCGAACACTGGGAGCTGCCGGGGGTCTTCTTCAAGCCCTATCCGTGCAATCACTTCACCCACGCCGGGATCGATGCCGCCCTGCGGCTGCGCGACCGCGGGGTCACCGCGGCCCGGATCGACCACCTCGTGCTGGGCGTTCCCACGCCGGTGCTGCGCACCATCGCCGAACCGGCAGAGGCCAAGCGGCGGCCCGAATCCGGCTACCATGCGGCGTTTTCCGGGCCGTATACGCTCGCGGCCGCCTTGCTCGGCGGCGGCGGACTCGGGGTCTTCCACGAGGACTTCACCGATGCCGCGGCCCGGGATCCCGAACGACTCGCCTTGGCGGCGCGGGTCCGCTGCGACGCGGACCCGCACTGCGACACCATTTTTCCGCACCAGTTCCCGGCCGTTCTGACCGCGCACCTGTGCGACGGCAGTGTGCTCGTCGAACGCGTGGACCACAACCGCGGCGGCCCCGGCAATCCGCTGTCCGCCGCCGAGCTTGCCGCGAAGTTCCGGCTCAACACCGCGCGCACCCTCAGCGCGACCCGCGCCGCGCAGATCAGCGACCTCGTCTACGGACTCGCCGAGTGCGACCGGATCGATCACCTGCTGGCGCAGTTCGCTACCACGGACCCGGCGCCGGTGCCCTGACCGCTCGCCGGTCAGGGCACCGGGAAGTCGCCTGCGCGACCGAGCAACGCCGGGACCGGCGCGCCCAGGACCCCACCCAGCCACCGGCCGGTCTCGGCCACCGACGCCAGGTCGACGCCGGTGCGCAGCCCCATCCGGTGCAGCGTGTAGAGCAGGTCCTCGGTGGCGATGTTGCCGGTGGCGGCGGGAGCGAAGGGGCAGCCGCCGACACCGCCGGTGCTCGCGTCCAGCACGGTCGCGCCGGCTTCGAGCGCGGCGAGGGCGTTGGCGTAGCCGGTGTTGCGGGTGTTGTGGAAATGGCAGCGGGCCAGCGCATCCGGGGCCCGCTCGCGCAATCCGGCGACCAGCGTCCGCACCCGGTCCGGGGTGCCGACGCCGATGGTGTCGGCGAGGGCGATCTCGTCGGGGTCCGACGCGGCGACCTGACCGATCAGGTCGAGTACCCGGCCCGGATCGACCTCGCCCTCGAAGGGGCACCCGAAGGCGGCGGCCACGGTGACGGTGCGGTGCAGACCCGCCGCGGCCGCCCTGGCGGACAGGGCACGCCAGCGTCGCACCCCCTCGGCGGTGTCGCAGCCCTGATTACGACCGCTGAACGAATCCGTCGCGACGACAACGACATTGATCTCGTGCACGCCCGCGGCCAGCGCCCGGTCCAGCCCGCGTTCGTTGAACACCAGCCCGGCGTAGGAGACACCCGCCGGGCGCGGCACACCCGCCATGACGGCTTCGGCGTCGGCCATCTGCGGAACCCGCCCCGGATGCACGAAACTCACCGCCTCGATCCGCCGCAGACCGGCGGCGACCGAGCGCTCGATCAGGCGGATCTTGTCGGCGGTGGCGACGGTCTCCGCCTCGTTCTGCAAGCCGTCGCGCGGCGCTACCTCGACCAGCGTGACATCCACCGGGGCCTCCCGTTCCACCGGCGCGGGCACCGATCATGTTGCCGCACCGTTTCACTCAGGGATACAGTGTATCCACTTTGCGCTACACGCTACCCGGTCGTCCGGGCCGCCGACAGAGGGAGATCGCTCCGATGCCAGCCGAAACCACCACCCCGACCGGGCCGCTGGCCGATCTCCGCGTGATCGAGATGGGCCAGTTGCTCGCGGGTCCGTTCTGCGGGCAGCTGCTCGGCGACTTCGGCGCCGAGGTCATCAAACTGGAGGCGCCGGGCAGCGGTGATCCGATGCGGCAGTGGGGGCGCGAGCAAGCCGACGGCAAGTCGCTGTGGTGGCCGGTGGTGGCGCGCAACAAGAAGTCGGTGACCTGCAATCTGCGCGATCCGGAGGGGCAGCGCCTGGCCCGGGAACTGATCGCACGCGCCGACATCGTGATCGAGAACTTCCGGCCCGGCACGATGGAACGCTGGGGCCTGGGCTACGAGCGCCTGCGCGAGTCGAACCCCGGCCTGATCATGGTGCGCGTCACCGGATACGGGCAGACCGGGCCCTACGCCCCCCGCGCCGGCTACGGCTCGATCGGCGAGGCGATGGGCGGAATTCGCTACACGACAGGCGATCCCGAGCACCGCCCGGCACGCACCGGCATCTCGATCGGCGATTCGCTCGCGGCCGTCTTCGCGACCATCGGCACGCTGGCCGCCGTGCACCATCGTCACCGCACCGGCGCCGGGCAGCTGGTGGACTCGGCGATCTACGAGGCGGTGCTGGCGATGATGGAATCCCTGCTCCCGGAGTACGCGGTCACCGGCTACCAGCGCGAGCGCACCGGATCGGTGCTGCCGAATGTCGCGCCCTCCAACGTCTATCCGACCGCGGGCGGGGAGATGATCCTGATCGCGGCCAACCAGGACACCGTCTTCACCCGGCTCGCCGAGCTGATGGGCCGGCCCGAACTGGCCACCGACGAACGGTATTCCAGCCATACCGCCCGTGGCGCGCGCATGACCGAACTCGACGAGCTGATCGCCGCTTGGACCTCGGCCGCCGACGCGGAGCAGCTGCTCGAGCGCCTGCACGCGGCGGGCGTGCCGGCCGGGCGCATCTACACCGCCCGGGACATGTTCGCCGATCCGCATTTCGCCGCGCGCGAGGCGATCGTGCGCGTCGCCCACCCCGAACTCGGCGAGCTGCCCATGCAGAACGTGGTGCCGAAACTGAGCGCGACACCCGGCTCGGTCCGGCACGCGGGACCCACGCTGGGGCAGCACAATACCGACGTCTACCGGGGCCTGCTCGGCCTCGACGCCGACCGCCTGACCACACTCGCCGCCACCGGCGTCATCTGAGAGGCGCTGTGCCATGCAGGATCTCACCGCCGACGCCCGCAGCGCGGGCTATGGCTCACGGCTGGGCGCGGGCAGCAGTCCGGCCGTCCTGGTCATCGACGTGTGCGCGGCCTACGTGACCGACGGCTCGCCCCTGCGCGCACCGGTCGAGGCCGCGGTGCGGGCCACCACGCGGGTGGTGCGCCAGGCCCGCGACCACGGCTATCCGGTGATCTTCACGCGGGTGAGCTACCGCCCGGGCAGCGCGGACGGCGGCCTGTTCCGCCGCAAGATCCCGACCCTGAGCGTGTTCGAGGAGGGCAACCCGCTGGCGGAGTTCCTCGCCGACCCGGCCCCGCTCCCCGGCGAATCGGTGGTGACCAAGCAGTATCCGAGCGCCTTCCACGGCACCGCGCTGGCCGCCAATCTCACCGCCGACGGTATCGACACGGTGCTCGTCACCGGTCTCACCACCAGCGGCTGCGTGCGGGCCACCACCACCGACGCACTACAGCACGGCTTCCGGCCCCTCGTCGTCGCCGACGCCTGCGGTGACCGCGATCCGCGCCTGCACGAGGCGAACCTGTTCGATCTCGACGCCAAGTACGCCGACGTGATCGATCTCGCGGAGGCCCTGCGGGTCCTGCGCTGAACCGTGGTCACCGCCAGGAGTAGCTACCGCCGTTCGACCGCTACCGCGACGTCCAGCGCGGCACCGGCGCCGTAGACGAAGTCCCGGGCAGCCTCGTCGCCGAGGCTGGCCAGGAACCACATCGCGGTCCAGCGGGCGGTGGTGGCGATGGTGTCCGGCCAGGCGGTGGTGGCCGCGAGCGGGTCCGGCGCCGCGCCGGGCGGATTGTTCGCGTCGGTGAGCCCGAAATGGTTGGCGCCCAGCAGATCGACGAAGACCGCGGCCGGCGCGCCGGTGAGCCGGGCGAAGCTCTCGCGGGCTTCCGCCGGCTCGCTGACGCCGTCATTGGTGCCGTTGACGAACATGACCGGAATCCCCTTCACCGCAACCGGATCGACGGCCGCGCCGACGGTGGTGTTGGCACCGTGGCCGACCACCGCGCGCAGCTCCGCGGGATGGGTGAACGACAGGCCGAAGCAGAACGGCGGCTGGCAGCGGTCGGCCGCCGCGTACAGCGCGGCGGCCGCGCCGTAGGAGTGCCCCGCGACCACCAGGGTGCCGGGATCGATCATGCGCCCGAGCGCGGAATTCCGGTCGGCGGCCTCGGCGCGGGCCCAGGCGACGACCGCGTTCAGCTGATGCTCGCTGGGCAGCGTCACCTCGGCGAACGGCAGTACCCGATGCTCGGCCACCACCACGACGAAGCCGTAATCGGCCAGGGCGGAGGCGAATCCGGCGTAGTAGCGCCGGCCGACGTTCGCGCCGGGCAGTACCAGCGCGACCGGCAGCCGCCGGTCGGCTCGCGCCGGCGCGAAGACAGAGGCGGCGTCGCCGTCGATGACGACCTGCCGCACAGGCGGATTCGCGGACGCGACCGGAGGGGTGAGCAGCAGACCGAGCAGACCCGCGATGGCCACTACGAAGGCTCGCATGGCACCTCGTTTCGATTGTGGAAACACCGTTTCGGTGTGAAACTATCGGCGAAGCATAGCCCGCGAAACGCTGTTTCGCACAAGAGAACAGGGGAAGAAATGGGCCCGCATCCGCATGGCTGGTGGATCCTGCTGCACCTGGTGTTGTTCGTCTTCTGGCTGGGCGGCGACCTGGGCGTCTACTACTCCAGCCGCTTCGTCATCGACCCCGAACTCACTCCGGCGGCCCGCGGGACCGCGCTGTCGATCATGAGCGGCCTGGACCTCGGCCCTAAGGTGTGCCTGGTGCTGTTCCTGCCCAGCGGCGTCACGCTGATGGCGCTCGAGCCGCACGGCGCGCACGCGTTCGGCGTCGCACTCTTCCCCTGGTGGACGCTGGCTCTGGTCTGGGCCGGCGCGGCGATCTGGCTGGCGCTGACGGTGATTCAGCATCGGACGCACGGCCGGATTCCGGTGGTGCGCCGAACCGATCTCACGATCCGGTGGACGGTGATCGCCGCCATGACGGGCACGGGGCTCTACACCGTGCTCGCGCCGGAGCCGTTCGGGGTGACCACCAATCCGAAATGGCTGGGCCTCAAGGTGCTGCTGTACGCGACCGCGATCGGTGCGGGCCTGGGCATCCGAATGATGTTGCGGCCCTTCGGCCCGGCCTTCGCCGCGGTGCAGTCGGGCGGATCCGGCGGCCCGGCCGAGCAGACCCTGCGCCGCAGCATCGACGGCTGCCTACCGTATGTCTGGGCGATCTGGGCGAGCGTGCTGGCCGCCGCGGTGCTGGGCGTGCTCAAGCCCGCGGCCCGGCTGTGAACTCAGCCGGTGTGCCCCAGCTGCGCGGACACCGCGTTCGTGGCCTTCTGCAGCATCGGCACGTATTCGCTCAGGCGCGGCTGGAAACGCGAGAGCGGGCCGCAGACGCTGATCGCGGCCACCACGCCACCGTCGTGATCGAGCACCGGCGCCGCGATCGAGGCCGCGCCGATCTGCCGTTCGCCCAGCGAGATCGCGTAGCCGCGTTTGCGCACCTCGGCCAGTTCGGTGCGCAGTTTGCGCGGGGTGGTGATGGTCGCGTCGGTGAAGGGGGTGAGTTCGTGCCGGTCCAGGTAGTCGTCGATCTCGGTCTTGCGCAGGAAGGCCAGGATCGCCTTGGACGAACTGCCCGCGTGCAGCGGATAGGGCACGCCCAGTGCGACTTCCATGCGCAGCTCCTGATCCGGCACGACCTGGTCCACGTACATGCGGGTGTCGCCGCGCCGGATGGACAGGGTGGCCGTCTCCCCCGTGAGGGTGGCCAGGCGGCGCAGTTCCGGGCCGGCCATCACGCGCAGATCGGTGCGGGCCAGATAGGCGCGCCCGAGCGCGATGGCGGCGTGCCCCAGCGCGTACCGGCGCGTGGTGGGCTCGACCGTGATCAGCTCGCGGTTGCGCAGCGCGGTGAGGATGCGGTGCACCGCGGCCTTGGTGAGACCGAGTTCGTTGGCGATCTCCGTCACCCCGAGATCGGGGCGGCCGGTGCGCCCGAACAGCAGCAACACGTCCATGGCTCGCTCGACGGCGGCGATGGAACGACTGGAATTCTCGCCTTCGGTGTCCGACACGCCCCCAGCTTAGGTCACACGATTTCCCGATGGGAAACAACCTGCCGAAGCCGGCGGGCGCGACCGGAAATCGGTGTGCGACAGCCGCCTTCCCTATTGCGCGCCGCCCGCGACAGCCGTTACCGTGTGCGTAACAGTGTTTCCACTGTCGAAACGGAGGTTCGGGTGGAGTCGACGTATCTCCGTGCCGTGATGGCACAGTGGGCCAGCGGCGTCGTCGTGGTCACCACGCTGCGCGACAAGCACATCCGGCACGGGATGACCGCCAGCTCGTTCACCAGTGTGGCCCTGCGGCCGCCGCTCGTCTCGGTATGCCTGGCCACCGACAGCACCACCTGCCGCGCGGTTCGCGCCAGCGGCGTCTTCGCCGTCAACGTGCTGGGCCGCGACCACGAGCACCTCGGCCGCCGCTTCGCCGCGCCCGGCAACGGCGACGACCGGTTCGCCCTTGGCCGCTGGGAAACCGCCACGACCGGCGCGGCCGTCCTGGCCGAGGCCGTCGCCTGGGTCGACTGCGTGGTCGCCGCGTGCCACCCCGCCGGGGATCACACGATCGTGCTCGGCCTGGTCCAGGACGCGGCCACGCCCCGGCCCGCTCCCCCGCTCATCTACCACGACCGCACCTACTACGAGGGGATCGACCGATGATCGGCGCACGACTCGTCGAAGACATGACCGAAGCCGAACGCGCGCGGGCCGAACGGGTGGAATCCGTGCTGCCCGCGCTGCGCGCGGCCGCCGCGGCCGCCGACCGCGACGCCACCTTCCCCGCCTCGCACGTGCCCCTGCTGCGCGAGGCCGGACTGCTGGGCCTGGTGGTCCCGGAGAAATTCGGCGGGCTCGGCGGCACGCTGCGCGACCTCGCCGCGGCCACCTTCGCCATGGGCACCGCCTGCCCGTCCACCGCGCTGGCCTACTTCTTCCACAACACCAGCGCCTCGCGCGGGCTGCTGCCGCTGGACGCCATCGATGCCGGCCTGTTCGCCGACGACGAGGTGCCGGTGGTCCGGTCCTTCGCCGAGAAGGTGCTGACCCGGATGGCCGAGGGCACCTGGCTGGCGAACTTCGCCTCCGAAGCGGTCAAGACGGCACAGGCCAACATCACCATCGCCACCACCGCGCGCAAGGTCGACGGCGGCTGGATCCTGCGGGGCGAGAAGTCTTTCGGCTGCGCCACCGGCGTGGCCGACTACTACCTCACCTCGGCCAAACTCGAGGGCTACGACACCGCCGAGGGACTGGCCACCTTCTTCGTGCCCCGCGAGGCCGCCGGGGTGAGCGTGCGCGCCCCGTGGGACGGGCTCGGCATGCGCGCCACCGCCAACAACGGCATCCGCCTCGACGAGGTGTTCGTGCCCGCCGACGAGGCGCTGACCATCCCGGGCGCGTTCACCAAGATGCTGACCCGCAGCCGCGGCAGCTTCGTCGGCAATCAGCTGGCGATCGCGGCCGTCTACACCGGCTGCGCGCAGCGGGTGTACGACGAAACGCTCGCCGTCACCACGCGAAAGACCTTCGCCGACACCGGAGAACCGATCGCCTCCTCGCCGGTGCACCAGGTGCTCATCGGCGAGATGACCCGGCAGTTGCAGACCGCGTACCTGTGGCTGCGCTACCAGCTGGAGATCGAGACCGTGGAGCCGCCGATCAAGCCCAAGCAGGAAGTCTTCACGCAGTGGCGGCTGGGCAAGGGCGCGGTCACCGAGGCGTGCTTCCAGGTCGCGCTGGGCGCGCTGAAAGCCGGTGGCACGTCGGCGGCCTCGATGGACGGCATCGCCGGGCGCGCCCTGCGCGACCTGGCCATGGGCCTGGTGATGACCTTTCCGGCCGAACGCGGCATGCTCGAGGTGGCCCGGATCGTCACCGACGCGAAGGCCAACGAATTGTTCACCACCGCACCGGAGGTCGCGCGATGACCATCCAGCTCCCCGCGATCAGAGATCTCGTCGACGGCGAATGGTCCGCTCCCGCACGTCATCTCGGCTTCGCGCTGGAGGATCCGGCGACCGGCGCTCCGGTGGCGCGCGCGGCGCAGACCACCCTCGGCGCGGTCGAGCGCGCGCTCTCGGTGGCCGACCGCGTCACCGGCGTGATCACGCCCGAGGTCCTCGACGCCATCGCCGACGACCTGACGCCGCTGCTGCCGCGGATCGCCGAACTGGACGCCTTCGCCACCGGGGTGCCGATCCGGCAGACCGAGCTGCTGGGCATCATCGTCACCGGGTCGTTCCGGTTGGCGGCCGAGCAGCTGCGCGCCGGCATTCTGCGCGCGGATCGCGACGGCGTGCAGGTGCACCGGCTGCCGCTGGGCCCGGCGCTGTGCCTGGTGCCCTGGAACGCGCCCGCGCCGATGGCCGCGCACAAGGTCGCCAACGCGCTGGCCGCCGGCTGCCCGGTGATCCTGAAGGTCAGCGAGCTCGCGCCCTACAGCGCGATCCCGCTGGCCGAGGTGATCGCCGAGCACGTCCCCGCCGGGATGTTCCAGCTGGTGCACGGCGGCGCGGATATCGGCGCGCACCTGGTCACCGACCCGCGCATCAAGGCGGTGTCCTTCACCGGCGGGCTGACCGGCGGGCAGGCGGTGGCCACCGCCTCGGCTCCGCTGTTCCGCCCCTGCCAGCTCGAGCTGGGCGGCAACAACCCGCTCGTGGTGCTGCCGGACGCCGACACCGACACCGCCGCGCGCATGGCCGCCGAACTGCTCACCACGCTCAACGGCCAGTGGTGCCGGGCGCTCGGGCGCCTGGTGCTGCCCGCCGACCGCGCCGGCGAGTTGCTCGAGGCCATCGGCAAGCGACTGGAGACGCTGCGGGTGGGCCCGCCGCTGGACCGCGACACCGAATTCGGCCCGCTGGTGCACTCGCGCCAGGTCGCGCTGCTGCGTAATACCGTGTCCGCCCGTCGCTTTCAGAGCTACGGCCGGATGCCGGAGGGCGGCAACTACTTCGCGCCCGTCCTGCTCGACGACGACCTGACCGACGAGGTGTTCGGGCCGGTGGCGGGTGTGGTCACCTACCGGACCGTCGAGGAGGCGGTGGCCCTGGCCAACGCCGTGCCCTACGGCCTGGAGGGCTACGTGTGCGGCACCGAGCAGGCGCTCGAGGTGGCGCAGCGGATCCGGGCCGGTGAGGTGAAGGTCAACGGCTCCTCGATCCTGAGCCTGCACATGATGACGCCGCGTCCGGCCTGGGGCCTGTCCGGGCTCGGCGAGGAGGGCACCGCCGAGACGCTGCGGTTCTTCACCGGCGCGCGGGTGGTGGGCGTCGAGGGCCGCTTCGCCCTGCACACCTCATGACCGCCGTCGTCGTGGTCGGGGCGGGGCCCGTGGGTCTCACGGCCGCACTCACGCTGGCCCGGCGCGGCGTGGCGGTGACGGTCCTCGAGCGCGGCTCCGAACTGGCCGCGGAATCGCGGGCTTCGACCTTTCATCCGCCGACCCTGGAGATGCTGGACGCGCTCGGGGTGGTGGGCCCGCTGCTCGACGGCGGTGTCATCGCACCGACCTTCCAGTATCGCGAGCGCGGCGGCGGGGTGATCGCCACGCTCGATCTCGCGGTCCTGGCCGCGGACACCCGGTATCCGTTCCGGGTGCAGTTCGAGCAGGGCAAACTCACGCCGCTGCTGCGGGCGGCCCTGCCGCCGGACACCCGGGTGCTGTTCGACCACGCCGTGCACGGCCTCGACCCCGGCGGCGACGGTGTCACCGTGCACACCACGCGCGGACCGATCCGGGCCGACTGGGTGATCGCCGCCGACGGCGCGCACTCGGCGGTCCGGACCGCGCTCGGCGCGGGATTCGACGGCAGCACCTATCCGGAACGGTTCCTGGTCGCCTCCGTCGCGGAGGATCTCGCCGCCGCGCTGCCGGGGATCGCGGCCATCAACTATGTCTTCGATCCCGGCGAGTGGCTGGTGCTGCTGCGCACCCCCGAGCACTGGCGGGTCCTGCTGCCCACACCGGCCGATACCGCCGACGACACCGAATTACGCCGTCTGCCAGGCCGTCTGGACGGTGTCGCGGACCTCGGCCGGCCCTGGCGGGTGCACCACGCCTCGCTCTACCACGTGCACCAGCGCGTCACCGAACGCTTCCGGGTGGGGCGGGTGCTACTCATGGGCGACGCGGCCCATGTCAACAATCCGCTCGGCGGCATGGGTATGAACAGCGGCATCCACGACGCGGTCCAGCTCGCGGACGCGCTGGCCGACGTGCTGGCCGGCGGTCCGGAGTCGGGCCTGGATCAGGCGGCGGCCCGGCGGCGCACCGTCGCCGTCGAGCACGTCCAGCGCGCCAGCCACGACAACTGGCAGCGCCTGCGCGCGCACGACGCGTCGTACCGCGACCACCTGCGCGGGCTCGCGGCCGACCCGATCGCCGCGCGCGCCCACCTGCGCCGCGCCTGCCTGCTCGACTCCCTGGAGCCCGCCGATCATGCGCATCGATCGTGAAAACCCCGCTCATCCCGCCGAAGTCGTCGGATCGGTGCCGGTGACGCCACCTGATGAGGTGGATCACGTTGTCCGGCAGGCACATCGGCAATTCCGCGAGTGGTCGGATCGGTCGCTCGCCGAGCGGGTTCGCGCGCTCGGCGACGCGGCCGAGCAGCTGGACGCCCGCTGTGCCGCGCTGGCCCGGCTACTGGCCCGGGAAAGCGGCAAACCGGTGGCGGACTGCCGCGGCGAGATCGGCTTCGCCGCGGCCTATCTGCGCTGGGTGCGCGACCACGCGGCCCAGGTGCTGGCCTACCCGCCGCTCGACGACGCGCAGGGCCGCCTGCTGCGCACGCCCGCGCCGTTCGGCGTGGTCGCCGCCATCACCCCGTGGAACGCACCGATCATTCTGGCCATGGTGAAGCTGGGCCCGGCCCTCGCGGCCGGAAACACCGTGGTGCTCAAGCCTTCTCCGCTGGCGCCCCTGGCCGTCGCCGTCGCGGCGAGCTTGCTGCCCGGTGTCCAGGTGATCAACGGCGGACCCGAGACGGTAGAGGCGCTGATCGCGCATCCGCTGGTCCGGAAGGTCGCCTTCACCGGCGGGGAGCAGGCCGGGCGCAGCATCGCCGCCGCGGCGGGTCGGGCGCTGAAACCGGTGGTGCTAGAGCTCGGCGGCAACGACCCGGCGCTGTTCCTCGACGACTTCAC
This sequence comes from Nocardia sp. NPDC050435, assembly GCF_040655395.1. Taxonomy (NCBI): domain Bacteria; kingdom Bacillati; phylum Actinomycetota; class Actinomycetes; order Mycobacteriales; family Nocardiaceae; genus Nocardia; species Nocardia sp. NPDC050435. The sequence continues at coordinate 389,712 of NZ_JBFAJW010000005.1, read as the reverse complement.
GCTGAGCGCCGCCGACTACGACCGCCTGGTGCTGGCCTCCTTCGCCAGTGCCGGGCAGGTGTGCATGGCCGCCAAGCGACTCTACGTGCCGCGGCGTCGCCTGGACGAGTTCGTGGAATCGTATCTGGCTGCCGCGCAACGCATCCTGGTTGTCGGGGACCCGCTCGAGGAACAGGTCACGATGGGCCCGGTGGTCACGCGCGCGGCGGCCGAGCGGATGACCGCGCTCACCGCCGACGCCTGGAGCCGGGGCGGCTGGCTGCTTCCGCTCGCCGAAATCCCCGACAGCGACGGCTATTACGTCACCCCGTCGCTGGCGATGGACCTGCCCGACGACGCCGATCTGGTGCGGCTCGAACAGTTCGGGCCCGCGGTGCCCGTGCTCGCCTACGACACCCTCGACGACGCCGTGGCGCGCGCCAACGACTGCGAGCTGGGCCTGGGCGCCTCGGTGTGGTCGCCCGACGAGGATCGGGCGCTGGCCGTGGCCGCCCGCCTGGAGGCGGGTTTCACCTTCGTCAACACGCACAACCGGACCGGTATGTCGCTGCGCGCGCCGTTCGGCGGCACCAAACTCAGCGGCTTCGGCCGCGAGTACGCCGAGGACGGGCTGCGTGAATACGCGCAGACCACCGTGATCCACGCGCCGGCGGCCTTCCGGGCGAACGGCGGCGGCATGCCCGCGCGCGCCTATCCCGGCACGGCACCGCGCTGAGGCGAGCCGGGCTCGCACCGCCCGGGCGGTGCGAGCGCGCTCAGCCTTGCCAGTAGTCGACCACCGCCCGGTGCGCCAGCCGCGGCACCAGCCACTCGCGCACCGCGTGATGGGCCGGATGTTCCTGATAGCCGGACAGTTCCGACTCCGAGGCGTGGGTGGTGCTCAGGTAGAGGTCGTAGGCGGCCGGGGTGCGCAGCGCGTCGACGGCGACCGCCAGGGAGCGGATCTGCGGAATCGATGCCGTGAGATCGGCCAGCAGCCGCGCCGCGGGTGCGGCGTCGGCCGGGTCGTGGAACTTCATCAGCACCACGTGGGTCAGGACGCTCATCGACCGGACCGGCGGCGGCGCAGCAGCAGGGCCGCCGCGACCACCACGACCACGACGACCGCCGCGATGCCGAGGATCATCGGGGTGGAGTTGTCGTCGTCGTCGTCGACCGGTTGTGCGGCGGTCGTCGCCGGGGCCGCGGCGGTCGTCGCCGGGGCCGGGGCCGCGAAGGTCAGTGGCGCGGAGGCCAGGATCTGCGACGGGTTGGTGAGACTGGTGACGCTGATGGTGCACGCGCCCGGGGCCGCGGTGCAGTCGGTGCCGCCGACCTTGGCGACCAGGGTGACGGCGCGGTTGCCCGAACTCGGCTGCCAGACGCCCTGGGCGTCGGCGGCGCCCATCAGCGCGCCGGGCAGATTGCAGTCGGCGGGCGTGATCACCTGGGGTTTGCACTGGCCCACCGCGACACCGGCCATGCCGGCGTCCAGGCCGTCGAGGGTGACGGTGACCTGCTGACCAGCCGCAAGCCCGGTGTTCTGGTTCAGTGTGAGCGCCGGAGCGGCCGCGGCCGTGGGCGCGCTCGCCAGCAGGGCGCAGACCGCGCTGACGCCGAGCGCCGAGCGCATTGCGAATTGGTGCATGGTGATACTCCTTCGAGGGTCAGAGCCGTCGCCGGTCGGCGAGGGCCACGGCGGCGACGACCGCCAGCAGGACGGCGGTCGCCGCCCACAGCGGTAGCGACGGTCCGGAAACATCGCCGGCGGCGGCCGGGGCGCTCGCGGCCGGAACGGCGGCGGGTGCGGGCAGGGCCGAGCCCGCGAACCGCACCGGGATCTCCGCCGAGTTGGCCGCGATCACCGCGGGCGGCTCACTGCCGGGCAGCGGCGCGGCCGCGATCACGCATTCCCTTGTGGCGCAGTCGATATCGCGGAAGCGGGCGCGGGCGCTCAGGGTCACGGTCGGGAAGGTGCCGTCGTCGGAGATATTGACGAAGGTCGCGCCGCCCTCCAGATCGCAATCCTTGATCCCGCTGGTGAATCCCTTCTTGCACAGACCGACCGCGACCGCGGCGAGCCCGGCGCGGAACCCGCTGCCGTCCACCGTGATCCGCTGCCCCTCGGTCAGCTCGGTGCTCGCGCTCACGCGCAGGGTCGCGGTGGTCTGGGCCGAGGCCGGGGCGGGCGCGAGCGGGGCGGCGGTCAGGACCGCGGCGGCGGCGAGCGCGGCGGCGAACAGGCGGATCATGGCATTTCCTTCACGAGAGGTGTGCTGGTGACGCGCCGCAGGCCGAGCACCGCGAGCAGACCCGCCGCCGCGAGAACGAGCAGGCCGGAGCCGGTTCCGAACAGCGGTGCGCAGACGGTCACCAGCCCGAGACCGGCCAGCCCGGCGGCGATCGGAGCGAGCAGTGTCGCCCAGGCGGTCGCCGGGTGCGGCACGACGTCCCCGAGCAGGAGATCGACGCCCCGCAGCGTGCGCACCACCGCCACCAGCGTGACCGCGATCCCCACCGCCAGACTTGCCCGTCCCGGCGCGGTCGCGACCAGAATCGGCCCGCCGCAGGCGATCACGAGCAGCATCGGCACAGCACCCGGATCCGGCCCGGGCAGCGCCACGGCCAGCAGCGCGGGCAACGTCGCCCAGAGCAGCCAGATCGTCTGCTCGGAACCGACGGCGTCGAAACGGAACAGCAGCAGGTGCAGCCCGGGCAGCACCGTGCCACCCGCCAGTAGTCCGGCGACGGCTCCGGTCGCCAAGAACCGGCACGACCCGGCCAGCTTCATTCGCCACGCCGCTAGCCGCTGCGCCGCAACAGCTTTCGATGTTCGCGCGGCGACCTCCAATACCCGGCCTGGCAACATCGAGGTAGGCGCGGACTCCGACGCGGGTGCCACCCCGCCGATAGCCGACTCCGACGTTCGCACGGCGGTCTCCGATCCAGCCGGAGCTGATCCCGGTGCGCGAGCCGCCGACTCCGAAGTGAGCACCGCGAGTAGTCCCGTGCCCGCGGCGAGCGCGCCCACGATCAGCAGCGCGGTGCCGGGTCGCCGGTCGCAGAGCACAGCGGTCCCGGCGGCCAGTACCGCGCCTGCGACCATCGCGCCGTGCCAGGCGGTGCGGGCTCGGCCGCCGCGAGCCAGTGCGAGGGTGCGGCCGGCGGCCAGCGCCGGGCCCGTGGCGGCTCCCGCCACCAGCACGGCGGCGGTGAACAGCCAGGGGCGTGCGGTCAGGCCCGCGGTCAGGTATGCGAGACCGGCCAGCAGGGCGCAGACTCCAGCCGCTCGGTATCGGCCGCCGGTCACCAGGAACGCTGTCGCGCAACCGATTACCAGTGCGGTGATGGCCAGATAGCCGACCACCTCGCCGGGGACGCCGAGGACGCCGCCGAGCGGTTTGCCCAGCAGGGCGAGTTGACCACCGGCGACGGGGCCGAGGAGCGCGCCGCAGAGGACGAGCGCCGCAAGGTTCGCGTCGCGCCGCATCTCAGCGCTCCGTCCGTGTGAATGGAGCTGCCGGGTAAGAAATCTCGGCCGTGGCCGGGGGTGACGATTCGCAGGTCGTCATGCCTACCTCCCGCGAATGTTTCTCTCATGGAAACGCGGTTTCGGAATTGCCATATTGAACCCGCGCGGTCCGGCGGTGTCAAGACGTGCGGACACGTGACCGCCCCCGGGGCAACGACATTCGCTTCCGACCTGGTCGGCAGGCGGCAATCCCGGCCGAGCGCTGGACAGATCGCGCCCCCGGGTACAGAATCACGTTGAGGGAAACAGTGTTTCGATGTACGAAACGCGGAAACGGGGTCGTCACCATGATTCGAGTCGCCGCCGCACAGCTCGCCGCCGGCTCCGACGTCGCGGTCAACCTCGCCGCGTGCCTGCGCCTGCTCGACGAGGCCGCCGCGACCGGGGCCGACCTGGTGGTGCTCCCGGAGTTCTGTAACCACCTATCCTGGTACGACGACCGCGAACACGCTCGGCGAATGGCCTGCACGCGCGGAGATTCGTTCCTCACCGCCATCGCCGAGCGCGCCGCCGGGCACGGAATCCACGTCAAGATCGGCGTCACCCTGGCCCGCGACGACGGCCGGATCACCGCCACCAGCCTGCTGTTCGGGCCGGACGGCGCCCTGCTGGGCACCTCGGACAAACAGATCCTGATGGGCGCGGAGAACGACCATCTCGATGCCGGGGACGAGGATTCACCGGTCCTCGACACCGCCCTGGGCCGGATCGGCATGTACGCCTGCATGGAGGGCGTGATCAACGAGGTCACCCGATCGCTGGCGCTGCGCGGGGCGCAGTTGCTGCTCAACAGCCTCAATTCCTTCGCCGTCGACGAGGCGAGCCTGCACGTGCCGGTGCGCGCGGCGGAGAACAAGGTGTGGGTGGTGGCCGCCAACAAGGTCGGGCCGCTGCTGCCCGCCGAGCAGTTGCCCGCGATCGCGCGGCGACTCGGCGTGCCGGCGGATCGGCTGCACGGCGCGGGCGAGAGCCAGATCGTCGCGCCCGACGGCGGCTGTGTGGCCAAGGCACCGCGCACCGGCGAGGCGGTGATCGTCGCCGACATCGACCTCGCCCGCGCGGCCGACAAGCGCCGCCCGGACGGGACCGACCTGTTCGCCGCCCGCCGCCCGGAACTCTATGCGCCGCTGCTGATCTCGGCACCGGGGCGGCGTGCACCCGCGGGCGCGCCCGAGATCACGGCCGCGATCACCGTCCCGGACGCCGCGGCGATCCGCGCCCTCGCCGCCGGTGGCGCGGAGCTGCTCGTATTGCCGGAGCTCGCGCCGATACCGATCCCCGAAGTCATCAGCGCCCTGGCGGACTCGACGGCGCACGCCGTCCTGACGGTCCGCGACGGCGACGCCCACCACGCGGTGCTGGTGCACGCCGGCGGTGTGCTCGGCCGTCAGCCCCAGCTGCACCCGACCGCCCGGCATCCGTGGCTGCGCGCACCCGGCACGGAGCTGCGGGTCTTCGAATTGCCGTGGGGCAGGCTGGCACTGGTGGCCGGCGACGACGCCCTGTTCCCCGAGACCTTCCGGCTCGCCGCGATCCAGGACGCCGACGTCGTCGCCGTCAGCTGCACCCCGGCCGAGGACTGGGAACTCGACCTCGGTCTGCCCGAGCGAGCCGCGGAGAACCGCCTCAACGTGGTGGCCGCGGGCCTGGTGTCCGGCGAGCTGACCGGCGCGATCTGCGCTCTGAGCCCCGACTTCACCCTGTGGACCGCCTGGCAGGGCCCGTTCACCGGCGTGATCAGTCACCCCGAGGTGCACCGGGTCGCGCCCGGGGCGGTCGGCGTGCGCGCGCCGATCCGCCCCGCGCAGGCCGTGAACCGCACGGTGTCTCGCGGCACCGACCTCGTCGACGGACGGCCACGCCGTCCGCTCGACGCCCTGACCCTGACCGCGCACTGAAGGAAGCCGCCGTATGCCACCCTCACCCGGGGAAACCGTCCAGCACGTCGAGCAGATGGTCGACGCCACCGAGCGCACCGACGTCACCGCGACGTTCCAGCAGTGGCGCGAGCTGCTCGGCGAGTTGAAGGACCGGATCGCCACGCGGTTCGAACTGACCCGCGATCCCAGCACCACCGCGCTGGAAACCTACGGCGACGCCGCGTCCGGCCCCGCCGGCAGCCTGGCCGCCTACAGCGGGCCCGAGATCGACTGGCTCGTGCACTCCTGGATCGGCGATCCGCGCACCGGGTTCGTCAACCTGCATCTCACGGTCTGGCTCGGCCCGCAGTACCGGGTGCCGCATCTGGGCTGCGCGCTGCTGCTGTGGCCGCAGGGCTGGTTCTACGTCGACGCCGTGCCGCGCGGCGACCTGGTCGGCGACGGCGCGTATTTCGATCGCTACTACGCGCCCAACGACGCGCCCTGGCTCGAATTCAAGGAGCAGCACCCGGATTTCACCTGGTTCACCAGCCGCACGGGTTTCATCCGGGCCAGTCTTTCCCCCACCGCCTACTGCTACTCGTTCCCGCCGACCCAGCCGAATCTGGATACCGTGCGCGAGATCCTGACCGCGCGGGTGGAACAGTGGCTGGGCTGGGTCGACGCCGCCGAGCCGGTGCCCGCCCTCGAGCAGGCCGCACTGGCCGACCGCGACCTGGCGGTGCGGCGCAACATCGCCGAGCGCGATCCCGCGAATGTTATGGGCGAGCGCATGTTCGGCGCGGAGCTGACCCAGCGGCTGGTCCGCGCACTGTGGGGCGGCGACCGGGAGCTGCCGAGGCCGGGCCTATGAGACTGATTCGCTCCCTGTGGCATTCGGTCCGCACCGACGGTGCGGCGCCGTTCGACACCGCCCACCTGAAGGTCTACTACCCCGCCGTCGCGACCGGAACCGACGCCGAACGGCTGACCGGGGTGTTCGCGCCCGATCCCGGCGCGGCACCCTATCCGGTGGTGCTGTTCCTGTCCGGGGTCAATGTCGGCCAGGAATCGTATCGGCGCTTCGCCGTCGAGATCGCCGCCGCCGGATTCGTCGTCGTCACCATGGATCGCGTCGCCGAATTGTTCGGCGGGCAGCGCGGTTTGACGCCCGGCGTGGATCTGGACGCGGCCCGCCCGGACGCCTACGGCACCCGCCCGACCTGTCCGGCGATCGGTGCGGTGCTCGCGGGGCTGGCCGAGCTGAACGAGCAGCCGCCGCTGGCGGGCGCACTGGATCTGAACCGGGTGGCGCTCGGCGGGCACTCGGCCGGTGGGACGGTGGTGTTGCAGTCGGCGCGCTACTTCGAGGCGGTCTCGGCGGTCTTCGCCTGGGGCGCGCACACCATGGTGGCGACCATGCTCGGCTGGGATCCGGGCACCGTGCTGCCCGCCCAGGTGACCTGCCCGGTGCTGCTCGGCGTGGGCGGCAACGACGGCGTCATCCAGGGCAGCGCGGACCGGTACGGCGAGGACGGCGCGGACCGCCCCGACCCGGTGCGCCGGACCTTCCTCGAGGCGCTGCCCGAGGGCGATCATCTGCTGGCGGTGGTGCCGGGGGCCAATCACTTCGGCATCGCCGACGCCGACCCGACCGCCGCCCGCGCCTTCCTGGACGGCCCCGCCGACGCCGATGCCCTCGCGCCGTTCGCCAGGGTGACCTCGGCCTTCCTGCGTACCCACCTGCGCGGCGACGCGGCCGCCAAATCCGAGCTGGCCGAGTTCGACGACGGCCTGCGGCTGTTCCGGCGATAGGAGCCCGACGATGTTGAAGAATTTCTGGTATGCGGTGGAGTTCGCGGACCGGGTGACCCGCACGCCCCGCAAGGTGACCTGCCTGGGCCAGGATTTCGTGCTGTATCGCACGCAAGCCGGTGCGGCGGTGTGCCTTTCGGACCTGTGCGTGCACCGCGGCGGCGCGCTGTCGCTGGGCACGCTGCACGGCGACTGCCTCGCCTGTCCCTATCACGGCTGGCAGTACGACGCCGAGGGCGTGTGCGTGAAGATCCCGGCCAATGCCGAGGAGCGCAAGATCCCGCGCAAGGCACGCGTCGACGCCTATCCCACCCAGGAGCGCTACGGGATGGTGTGGGCCTACCTCGGCGATCTGCCCGAAGCCGAACGCCCGCCGATCCTCGACATCCCCGAGCACACCGACCCGTCGTTCCGGCGGGTGGAGTTCGAGATGGAGATCCAGGCCAACTACGAGCGCGCCTTCGAGAACGTCGTCGACGCCGCGCACACCCCGTTCGTGCACGGCACGGCCTTCGGCAACCCCGACAAGCCGCAGATCCCGGATTTCCGGATCACGCAGACCGATTGGTCGGCCTCGGCCGACATCGAGCTGAGCCCGCCGCTGCCCAAGGGGCTGTGGGGCTGGCTGGCCCGGCGCAAGCCGCGCGCGGAGTACGTCACCGTCACCAACGCCTGGTATCTGCCCAACATCGTGAAGCTGCACATCCGCCTGCCGATCGGCGATCTGCTGCTCTACGACTTCAATATTCCGCTGTCCCAGGAGCGCACGCTGATCAAGATCCTGGGCTACCGCAACTTCTTCACCGGCGCGTGGGCGGATGCCAACGCGCGCAAGCGGATCGAGCGCATTCTGCTGCAGGATCGCCCGGTGGTGGAGTCGCAGCGCCCGGAACTGCTGCCGTTCGATCTGTCCGACGAACTGCACGTGCGCAGCGACGCCCTCCAGGTCGCCTACCGCCGCCGGCGGCTGGAACTGATCAAGCAGGGCTGGTGGGTCGGCGGCGACGACATCATCACCGGCGACGGCCCGCGCCGCACCGCGACCGTCCTGGCCTCGCCGGGCCGCCGCGACAATCCCGAACTGGCCAGTGCCTGGGTGCACAAGGCCCGCACCGGAGGAAATCCGCAATGAGCTTGCCCACCGCGCTCGCCGAGCGCACCCTCACCACGCTGTCCGCGGCCCTGGGTTTGGCGACCGCCGAGGACGTGGCGCTGACCGGCACGATGTCGCCCGAACCGGTCGGGCGGCTGCGGGTGCTGCGCGGCGGACCCGTCGCGAAGGTGGTCACCGTCGATCTGGTGGTGCCGCCCATCGGCCTGGACAGTCACATGATCTTCGCGTTCACCGGAAGCGATTCGGCGATACCGCATTTCACGCTGGATTCGGTGCGGGCGCCGGAGTACCACGCCATGCACCTGGATCTGATCCCGCGCGCGGATCTGGCCGTCAACCTGACCTATCTCGACGCGGCGTTCCTGCCCCTCACCCCGCTGCTGGAGCAGGCGTGGCAGGTCGAGGGCATTTCCCCGGCCGCGATCGAGCCCCGGCAGCGAGCCATGATGTCGCCGTGGATGCTGGTGTGCCGCGCCACCGACGCGGGCTTCCGCGCCCTGGACGCCACCGTGGACCGCTACCTCGATCATTGGCTCGAGCTGGTGGACAAGGGCGTTCCCGCCGTGGACGCCGATCTCCCCGCCCGGGACCGGGTCAACCGCGCGAATCTGTTCAGCCCGGAGGTGGATCCGGTGTGGGCGCAGGTCACCCGCCTGCTCGGCGCCGAACAGGCCGAGCGGGTCCGCACCGAGTTGGCCGGATGAGCGCGCCGAGCGCGTTCCAGCAGCGCATCGCGGGTGAATGGGTCGGCCGCCCTTCGCTTTTCGACGAACGCGGCACCTGGCGCGGGTACGAGGACATTCGGCGATCCTCGGTCTTCGCCGACGGTAGGACGACCTACTACATGAACGGCGGCCTCACCGGGGGCGGCGAGCTGGCGGGCAGATTCGCGCTGGGCGCGCCGTTCGCGTTCGGGGTCCGCGATTCCGACGGCGATCGCGTGTACACCGGGCCGGACTTCTTCGGATCCGGCCAGCCCTACGGCGGTTTCGTCGACGCCAACTACTACGGTCCCGGCTGGCAGGTGTCGTTGAACACCTGGAATCAAACCCTGGGCGACACCCAGGTCTACTCCTCGGTGCTCTATCAGGGTCCGGCCATGGTGGGGGTGTTCACTGGTCTCTACACCCGCGATCCGGCGCTGGCCGAGCAGCGCGTCGAAACCGAGACACGGTGCGGTCAGGTCGTTTTCACGGTGCCGACCAAGGAGAAGTCGCGCTACGCGGGCGAGCTGGAGCTGTGGAGCGCGGAGCAGCGGCCGCTGGGCGGTCTGCACATGGCGCTCGAGATCGACCCGGTGAACCTGCTCGTCGCCGAACACCACCTGATCATGTCCGGGCCGGTGGCCTCGGATTCGCGGATCACCGTGCGCCGCGACGGCACCCGGTCCTTCCATGAGGGGCCGGACGTGTGGGGCAACGGAAACTCCTACGGCCGCGCCAATTTCGTGCGGCTGCACACCGCCGACGGCCGCCGGTTGATCGGCCGCGAATTCATGATGGACGCCGAGCCCGGGATGGGGGCGGGCACGACCCTGGCCGTGGTCTACGAGATGTTCGAACACAACACCCTGGTAGCCGTGATGCACGGCGTATTGGAGCGAGCATGAGCACAGTGGTCATCACCGGCGGCACCCGCGGGATCGGATTGGGGATGGCCCGCGCGCTGCTCGGCGCGGGTCATCAGGTCGCGGTGTGCGGCCGGAATCCGGAGCAGGTCGAGAAGATTCGGGCCGAGCTGTCCGGACCGGCGCTGGTCACCGTCGCCGACATCAGTGATCGGGCGCAGGCCCAGCAGCTGTGGGAGCACGCCGCCGAGCGTTTCGGCAAGGTCGAGGTCTGGATCAACAACGCCGGGATCTCCCACGATCGCCGGCCGCTGTGGGAGCTGCCCGCCGACACCGCGCGGGCGGTGCTGGAAACCAATCTGCTCGGCGCGCTCAACGGTTCGGCGGTCGCGATCGCCGGCATGAGCGCCGCCGGTGGCGGCCACGTCTGGAACATGGAGGGCCTGGGCAGCGACGGCCGGACCGTACCCGGCCTGACCACCTACGGCGCGAGCAAGCGCGGGGTCACCTACCTGACCAAGGCGCTGGCCAAGGAGGTGCCCGAGGGCGTGTCGGTCGGGCTGCTCAGCCCGGGCATGGTGGTGACCGACCTGCTCACCCACGGCTACGACGATCCCGAGGAACTGGCCAAGGCGCGCCGGATCTTCAACATCCTGGCCGACCGGGTCGAGACGGTCGCGCCGTGGCTGGCGCGACAGGCGGTGACCCGCACCCGCAACGGTGCGCACGTGCGCTGGCTGACCACCCCCAAGGTGATCGGCCGCTTCCTCAGCGCCCCGGTGCGCCGTCGCGATCTGTTCACCGAATGAGCGCGGTCGACTATCCGGTGTCGCTGGCACTGGAGGACTTCGTCCCGGTACTGCTGACCACCGGCGGCGTCCTGCTGCTGCGGCGGATCGTGCCGCGGACCGCCGCGCTCTACGGTGCGGCGGCCCTCATCGGCGGCGGCGGATTCGCCAAGGCGACCGCGAAACTCGTCGCGGCGCTGGGCGGGCCCGATCTCGTGTGGTTGCGCGAAGCGCTGTTTCCCTTGCTGAGCATGGGTTTCGGCGGACTGTGCGTCCTGGTGGCGGGCGCGCACCTCGGGCGGATCCCGCGGTGGCTGCGCTACCTGGTCCCGAGCCTGCTCGTCGCCTGCGCGCTGGGGGCGCTGGCGGCACGGGACGCGATCCCGATGCTGGTGAGCACGACCGTGTTCGCCACGCTCACCGGCGGCTATCTGATCGCCATGGCGCGCGCCCGCGGCGACGCCGTCGCCGCGGGCCTGTTCGGCACCCAGCTGCTCGGGTTCTTCGTGCTCGGCCCGCTGGCCGCCCGGCCCGACCAGACGGTGGCGCTGCAATGGGTCGAGCAGCTGAGCAATACCGCGGCGCAGGCCGCCTTCGCGGTCGCCGCCTGGCGGCTCTCGGCCGCCGCCCCGGCGGCCGACACCGAGCACGAGGAGTTGATCCGATGACCGACGCGCTGGGCTGGCGCCGCAAATTCGGCGTGATCGCGCCGTCCACCAACACCATCGTGGAACCGGACTTCTACCGGATGGGCGTGCCGGGGGTGACCGCGCATTTCGGCCGCATCCACATCCGGGACCAGGACATGTCCGACGACGCGGGGATGGACCGGCTGCTGGAGCAGATCCGCGCCGAGCTCGGCGCGGCGTGCGAGCGCGTGCTGACCTGCGAACCCGAGTACATGGTCATGGGCATGTCGGCCGAAACCTTCTGGGGCGGCGTCGAGGGCAACCGCCAGTTCGTGAAACAGATCCACGACGTCACGGGCTTGGCGGTGGCGACCGGCGCCGAGGCGTGCCGCCGCGCCCTGGAACTGTTCGGCGCGCGGCGCATCGGCGTGGTCACCCCGTACCAGCCGATCGGTGACGCGAACGTGGTGCGCTTCTTCGGCGAACTCGGCTTCGAGGTCACCGCCATCAAGGGCCTGCGCTGCCCCACCGCGGTGTCCATCGCGCACGTCACCGAGGACGAACTACGCGCGGGCCTGCTGGAGGTGAACAGCGCCGAGGTCGACGCCCTGATCCAGTGCGGCACCAACCTGTCCATGGTCCGCCTGGCCGACGAGGCCGAGCGCTGGCTCGGCAAGCCCGTCATCGCCATCAACGCCGCCACCTGGTGGATGGCGTTGCGCGACAACGGGATCACCGACCGCGTCGAGGGCGCGGGACAACTGCTCCGCGAGCACTGAGCTCAGCCCTCGGGCGACTCCGCGAGAACGCGCCGGGCCTGCCTGATCACCGCCAGATCCACCATGCGCCCCTGCGCGTCGAGCACCACTCCCCCGGCGGCGGCCTCGAAGCGGCGGACCAGGGCCCGCGCCTGCTCGACCTCCGCCGCGCCCGGGGTGAAGACCTCGTTGACCACCGGCAGCTGAGCGGGGTGGATGCAGGCGCGGCCACGAAATCCCAAGCGGCGCAGCGCCTGCGTCGAGACGCGCAGCGCGTCGAGATCACGGAAATCGGTGCGCACCGGGGCCAGGGGGGCGGCGATGCCCGCGGCCGCGCTGGCCAGCACCACCTGGGTGCGCAGGGCCAGCATCTCGGGTTCGCCGGGGCTGGTGACGATGCCGAGTTCGGCGCGCAGATCCGTCTCGCCGATCTGCAAGCGCGCCGTTCGGGGCACGGCGGCGATGGCGGGCGCGGCCAGGATCGCCCGGGCGCTCTCCAGCAACGCGCAGACGGCGATCGCGCCGGGGCGGTCCTCGTGGCCGCGTAGCAGGGCGTCGGCCTGCCGGACCTGTTCCGCGGACTCGGTTTTCGCCAGGCAGAGGGCAGCGAGCGCCGGGTGCGCGACGGCGGCGATGTCGGCGGCGGCCAGGTCGCCGGAATTCACGCGCACCCAGATCGGTTTCGGCGGGTCGATCAGCGAGCGCAGCCACGCGGCGACCAGCGCACGCGCGGACTCCTTGTCCCGCAGCGGGATCGAGTCCTCCAGATCGAGCAGAACGACATCGGCCGGCCCGGCCATCGCCTTGTCGAACAACTCCGGCCTGTTGCCGGGTACATACAGCGCGGACCGCACCGGGCCTCCTCGTCGTGCGCCTTGGGACATGTCAAAACGAAACAGCGTTTCTCTCATGGAAACTATCGGCTGCCGCGCATCGTTGTCCAGGATTTCCGGTTCCGCTTGACACAGTCTCCGGCATGCGAGCTAATGATCACCACAGATATGAAACGTCGTTTCGCTAGAGGGAACGGCGTGCTTGCGGGAGTCACCCATGAACGTTCGAGCCCCCTTCCTGGCCGTCGCCGCCGCACTGCTCACCGTCACCGCCGCCGGACCCGCCGTCGCGGACCGCTGGCCGGCCACCGTCGACATCCGGTGCGCGGCGGACACGCTGCACCAGGACGCGGACTGGTATCTGCCCGCCGGCCGGCCCACCGCGCTGGTCTGGATCCAGCACGGCTTCGCCCGCAGCGGTGCGCAGGTCTCGGCGCTGGCGCAGAGTTTCGCCGACGCGGGCTACCTGACGTTCGCACCGAGCCTGCCCTTCATGCAGCTGTCGGGCTGCACCTTGCAGAACCTCGGCGACAACTCCGATTTCCTCTACAACGTGGCCGAATTGTTCGGCACCGCCACCGATCCCGGCGCCGCGCTGAGCGCCAGCCTCGCCGCCGCCGCGCGCCGAGCGGGCGCGCCGGTGCCCGAACTCCCGAGCGAGCTGGTGTTCGTCGGGCACTCCGCGGGTGCGGAAGCCGTCGCCTTCGTGGCCGACCGGATCCGCAGCATGCACAGCCGGACCTGGCCGGGCCTGCGCGGGGTGATCCTGCTGGACCCGGTCAAATCCTTCGTCGGGGACAATATCGCGCGCGCACTCAGCGGCCTGGACCCCACCGGCCTGCCGGTGCTGACCATTTCGGCCCCGCCTGCTCTGTGCAACAGCTTCGCGCTGGGCACCACCGCGGTGCAGACCCAATTGCACCGGCCCTTCGTCGGCGTGCGGCTGCGCACCGGAGCGCACACCGACGCCGAGGGCGCGAGTTCCGACGCCCTCGGCACGGTCTTCTGCGGCGTTCCCGCCCCCGCGAACGCGGCGGCCGTGCGCTCGCTCGCCCTGGGCTGGACCGAGGACTTCCTGACCGGCGCCGCCGCCACCACCCGCGCCCGCGCACAGGCCGCGATCGACGCCGGTCTCGCGGGCGACATCCTCCCCGGCTCCTGACCACCGCCGACCTGGAAAGGCAGGAATCCCAGCATGTTCCGACTCCTCCGCACCACACTGCTGAGCACGGCGTTGCTCACCGCCCTGGGCGTCGCACCCGCCGCCGCCGAACCCCTCGACCCCGAGCTCGAGGTGCCCGGCGCGGCCGCGACCGAGGGCGAGCAGTACCCGCAGATCTGCCTGCGCGCCCAGGTGCAGACCGCCAACCTGCGGGTGGCGAAGTTCGTGCGGCAGGGCGGGAGCCTGTCCGAGCAGAGCTATGCCGATCTCGCGGCGTTCGCCGCGTCCAAACCGGAGGTCCAGCCGCTCACCGTCACCAGTTACACCACCTCGGCTGACGGCGTCCCGAAACAGTTGCGCTGCAAGGGGAAATCGGCGGACCACCTCACCGCGGTCTACGGTGAGCGCATCGCGGGGCCCGAGGGGACCTGCGCCGAGGTCAATCGCGTCACCTTGCGGCAGGTGGCTCGGTCGCTGACCAGCGAGGAACGCCGCGCACTGGTGTTCAAACCGCGCCGGGTGGTGATCGACCCGGACCTCCCGGCGGCTACCGGCCAGGACTGGCTGGCCGACTTCCCGGTCGCCGTTGCCGATCCGGCCGGGACCCTGCACCTCCCGTCGAAGTCGCTGTACGTGCCGCTGGACACGCCCGGGATCCCGGAGGCGTTCAAGGGCCAGCACTACTGCACCCTCATCACGCACGACTACCTGAAGCAGGTGCTGCTCGGCAAGGTCGCGCCGTAGCGGTCAGTGCTCGCGCAGCAGCCGGCCCGCGCCGTCGACCCGGTCGTCGAAGCCGTGCTCGCGCAACGCGTGCCAGAGGGTGGCGGCGTTGATCGCGACGACGGGCTTGCCGAGTTCGGCTTCCAGTTCGTCGGCGAGCGCGACGAAGGACAGGTTGGTGCCGACCTGGACGATGGCCTCCACCTCGGGCCCGTCCAGCTCGGCCACCACCGAGCGCAGCCGGTCGGACTCGACGCGGGCGATGTCCATCGCGGTGGGGCAGCGCAATCCGGTGATGGCCGCGACCTCGAAGCCCGCCTCGGTGAAGAACCGGCCGACCTCCTTGTCCGCGATCGGCTGATACGGCGAGAACACCGCGATCCGGCGGCAGCCGAGGGCGCGCAGCGCGGCCCGGCAGGAGCCGGCGCCCGTGGTGACCGGTAGCCCGGTCCGTGCGCGGAGCCGGCGCTCGAAGGCCGCGTTGCCCTCGACGCCGCCCCAGAACGTCTCGGCCGACATGCCCATGACCATCCGGTCCGGTTCGGCGGTCAGCACGTCGCGTACCGCCGTGTCGATGGAGGCGCGGATCTGCCCGAGCAGTTTCTGGAAGTGCTCGTCGTCGCCCATCACCGGATCCGGGATGTACATCGAGCCCGCCCGGTAGGCGATGCCCGGCACGCCGGACCGCCAATAGTCGTGCTCGACAACGGTATTCGTGCTGGGAACGATCACGCCGAAGACGGCGCGGGTGCCAACGGCGTTGGTCATGCCTACCCCTGGTGGTGCTGTAATGGAATCATCGTGCCGCGGTACGGGCGAGCAGTTCGTCGACCGCGCGGTGCGCACGGGCCCGATCGACCGGGCGGTCCAGCAGCAGAACGTCGACCAGCAGCGGCGCGGCGATGCGCATCGCGCCGTCCTCGGCCGCCTCGGCGTCGAGCACCCGCAGCGCGCCACGGAAGGGCGCGAGCAGATCGGCCACGTAGCGCTGCCGCAGCTCGGTGCAGGAGGAATCGCTCGCCGACGCGGTGACCAGCGCGCGCAGGAACGCGCCGACCGGCTTGTCCCGCAAGCGATCACAGAGCAGGTCGACTTCGGTGTGCAGATCCGCCGCCGGATCTCCGCTGGGGCGCGAAGGCTCGTGCGGCGCCACCGCGATCAGCGCCGCCAGGAAATCCCGGGGCGTGGGCCAGTGCCGGTAGACCGTCGTGCGGGCGACGCCGGTGATCGCGTGCAGCCGCTGCGGTGTCAGCGCCGCCGCGCCCTCGGTCAGCAGGAGCTCCAAAGCCGCTGTCAGCACGAGGGTTTCGGTCTCGGTGGCGGGTCCGGCCGGGCGCCCGGGTCTGGTCATGCAATTAACGATACACCTTGTGTTGGTTATTCATAACCGATACATTCTGTAGTAGAAATCCGCTCAGCTACGAGGAGCCCCGATGCGCCCGCACGTAGAACTCATCGACGAACAAGACCTGATCTGGCATCTCGCCGAATTCGACAACGCCACCGGCACCGCCGAACAACGCAACCTCAGCTACGACGAGGAGGACGGTTCCGCCTCGGTGAAGGTGCGCTTCACCAGCGACTGGTCCCGCCCGGCCGGCGTGCACGCGGCCGACACCGAATGGTTCGTGCTGTCCGGGCAGGTCGTCGTCGGCGACACCGCCCTCGGCGCGGAGGGCTTCTGGATGGCGCCGAAAGGCGTTCTGACACCGCGGCTTTCGGTGACGGCGGGCACCGAGATCCTGCTGTTCCGCGAACACGGCGACTGGCACTTCGAACCCGCCGCGGCCGACCGGGATTTCGTCCGCCCCGACCAGCACCTGATCGTGCGGGACTCGGCCGCGATGCCCTGGATCGACGTCAAGGACGGCAGCCCCATGCGCTTCGATCTGGGCGGCACCCCCGTGCCCGGCCTCTACATCAAGCTGCTGGCCCGCGATGCCGAAACCGGCTTCTACACCCGCCTGATCAAGGCCAAGCCCGGCTGGCGCGAGGAACCGCTGGCCCACCATCCCTGCTCGGAGGAGGCCTACTGCCTCGCCGGCGGCTTCGACTACAACTTCGGCAAGATGTGGCCGGGCACCTACTTCTGGCGCCCGCCCTTCATCCGCCACGGCGATTTCACCGCCGACGCCGAGCACGGCTGCACGTGGATCGTGCGCTCCGACGCCGACCTCGTCGACTGGTACACCGACAACGCCAAGGTCGTCATGACCGGCGACCCCACCAACTGGGGCCCGGACTTTCCGCAGAGCCTCGCTCCGCGCTTCGTCGAGCCGGTGCGTTCCCGGTCCATCGGGACCTGGGCGGATCCGGCCTATCAGTAGGCCGCCCCGCCGTCAGGGGGCGGCGAATCGTCCGGATACGGCCCAGCGCAGACAGCGTCGCAGGATGGTGCGGTAGGCGGGCACGGTCCAGCTACCCCGGTCGGTGACCCCCAGATCCTCGACGCCGAGATCCTGGAGGTCGAACCGGCCACGGCAGTGGCCCAGCGTGAAGTAGCACACCGTGCCCGGATCGTGCCGCTTCAGATAGAGCACCGGGCGCGGCTCGTCCACGGTGGTGTGCCCCTCCTCGAAACCCGTCGACTCGCCCACGAATCGGGTGTGCGCCAGCACCTCCAGGGGCGGGTGCAACTCGCTGATGTAGAGCTCGTCGGTGACCACGAACGGTTCCAGGCCGGCCACCAGCGGATGCCGCGGCTGCGACAGTTCGACCAGATAGGGCGCGATCGGCGGGTGCCCGAGGAACTGACTGCCGAGCAGCCGCGGCAGTTCCCCGAGTGCGCGCGGTGTCGCGAACCGGTTCGGCCCGACCGGCTCGATGGCCGAGTTGGTGCCGTGCAGCGCCAGCCAGCGCCCGCCACGGGCGAGGAAATCCGACAACTGCCCGCGCTGCTCGGCGGTGGGCACTCGGGCACAGGTGTAGGTGACCAGCAGGTCGGCCGCGCCCAGCGCCGCGGCACAGTCGTAGTCCTCGAACACGCGCGTCCGCACGTGCTCGTAGCCGGCCAGCTCGGTGAGCAGCCGCAACCGGGCATAGTCGAAATCGTGCCAGCGCCCGCCGCACACCAGGACGGCGTCGACGCGGCCCGCGGGTCCGGACACGCCGGCCGCCGCGCGTCAGAAATCGAAGCGGTTGCTGAAACCGCCGTCGACGACGAGATTGGCGCCCGTGATGTGACCGGCGGCCGGTCCGGCCAGGAACGTCACGGCGTTGGCGATGTCCTCGGCGGTGGCGAGTTTGCCCAGCGCGGTGGCCGCCACCGCGCCCTCGAACAACTGCGGGACGCTGGTGCGGAGGTGATCCCAGACGCCGCCGTCGAAGAAGACCGGTCCCGGCGAGACCGCGTTGACGCGTATTCCCGAGGGCCCCAAGGCCCGCGCCTGGGCGCCGACGTGCTGCAGCATGGCCGCCTTGAGTGCGCCGAAACTGTTGGCGGTGGGCAGTATTCCGGCCTCCAGGGCCGAGGTGCTGGCCACCGCGACGACACTCGCGGCGGGGCTGCGAGTCAGGTGCGGGGTCGCGGCCTCCACCAGGGTCACCAGGCTCATCAGGTCGGTCCGGAAGTTGGCCGGCCAGGCATCCGGGCCCTCGCCCACCGACGCCGAGGCATTGGCGACCACGATGTCCAGGCCGCCCAGCGCCTGCGCCGTCTCCGCGACGAACTCGGTCAGCGCGGCGGGGTCGGCGACGTCGAGCGCACGATGGAAAACGGTGCCGCCCTCCGCACCTAGTTCGGCTGCGGCGCGGGCGAGTTCGTCCGCGCCGCGGGCGCAGACGCCGACCGACGCGCCTTCGGCGAGCAGGGCTCGGGCGATCACGCGCCCGATGCCGCGGCTGCCCCCGGTGATCAGGGCCCGGCGGCCTTCGAGATCCAGATTCATGTTGCGCTTCCTTCCGGTGAACTGCGCTGCCGCGGTTCAGAATTCGAGCAACCCGAGGGTGGCGCCCACGGGGTAGTCGGTGTCGTGCTCGGCCGCGCCGTAGCGCAGCACGCCGTCGGCGGGCGCGGGGATCTCGGTCTCGACCTTGTCGGTGGCCACCGAGTAGAGCGGCTCCCCCGCGGTGACAGCGCTGCCGTCGGGCACCAGCCATCCCAGGAAGGTGCCCTCGGTCATCGAGACGTCGAGCTTGGGCATCTTGAGTTCCACTGGACGTTCCTCACTGATTCGCTGAGTCGGACAGGCGCAGCGCACGGCTCGGGCACTCGGCCACCGCGGCCCGCGCGGCGTCGGTCAGTTCCGGCGGGATCCGGTCGAGCAGGATGCCGACCGTGCCGTCGACGCCGACCTCGAACAGGTCCGGCGCGATCGATTCGCAGATGCCGTGCCCGACGCACAGCTCGCGATCCACGCTGATGTCCACGCGATTCCCCTCGCTCATCGGATCAGGACGGTGCAGCCGCTGAGGCCGGGCGCACCGTAGACGTGCGAGAACGCGACCCGCGGCGCGCCCGGCACCTGGCGCGGCCCCGCGGCGCCGCGCAGTTGCAGCACGTTCTCGTGGAGCTGGCGCAGGCCGGACGCACCGATCGGCTCGCCGTTGGCCAGGCAGCCGCCGTCGGTGTTGACCGGCAGCGCGCCGCCGATTTCCGTTGCGCCGCTGTCGATCAGCGCGGTCTGCGCGCCGTGCGCGCACAGTCCGGTCTCGGCCAGATGGATGAGTTCGGCGCCCGCGTCGGTGTCCTGCAGCTGCGCCACGTCCACCTCGGCGGGGCCGATCCCGGCCGCCTCGAACGCCGCGCGCGCGGCCTCGACCGAGGGGCTCGCACCGCGCTCGATCGACAACGAGGGGCTGAGCACCTCGAAGGAACCCGGCCTGCGGGTGCGGACGGTGGCCGCGGCGATATAGACGGGGTCGGGCCGGTACCGGCGGGCGATGTCGGCCCGGCACAGCACCAGCGCGCACGCGCCGTCGCCCGGCGAACACAGCATGAACTGCCGCAGCGGATCGCTGAGCAGCGGCGAACCGTCGATGTCGGCTTCCGACAGCGCTTTACGCCGCCAGGCGTTCGGATTGCGGGCGCCGTTGCGGAACGCCTTGGCCGCCACCGCCGTCAGCAGGCGCGGCGGCAGGTCGTACTCGTGCAGGTAGCGCTGGATCTTCATGGCGAAGAACTGAGAGGTCAGGGCCAGGCCGGTGGTTCCGTACCACTGGCCCAGGCCCATCGATTCCGGGCGAATCGCGAACGCACCGCGCGGATGCGAATCGAAGCCCACCACCAGCGCCAGGTCGGCGGCCCCGGCGGCGATCGCGTGCGTCGCCGTGCTCAGCGCGGCCGCGCCGGTCGCGCAGCCGTTGAGCACATTGACGAAAGGCACACCGGTCGGACCCAATTCCGAGACCAGCGTGTCGGCCGGGCCGCCGGACATGCTCCCGCCCACCGCGTACTGGATATCGGTCCAGGCCACCGACGCGTCGGCCAGCGCCGCGCGGATCGCGCGCACCGCCTCCCGGCGCACCGAGGTGTCCTGATACCGGCCGAACGGCGTGCAGCCCACGCCGAGGACGGCCACCGCGGGCGTCATCACCGGACTCCTTCCGGCAGCGGCTCGAAGGCGAAACCCGTTGTGCGCTCGCCGCAGTGCGTGAGGACCTCGACCGTGGTCAGCCGCATCGGCATGCCGATGCGCAGGGTCGCCGCGTCGGCCGTGGTGAGCACGGACTCGACGATCACCTCGCCGGGCAGTTCGACATAGCCGACCCCGAAGGCCGAGAACTCACCCGTGCGCGGCACGTAGGGCGGACTGGGCGGCGGGAACCGCTGCACGGTCCAGCTCCACAGCGTGCCCCGCGTGCCCAGCCGGACCGGATCGATCCGGTCACCGCCGCAGCGGCGGCAGGAGTCCCGGGCCG
This sequence comes from Nocardia sp. NPDC050435, assembly GCF_040655395.1. Classification (NCBI taxonomy): domain Bacteria; kingdom Bacillati; phylum Actinomycetota; class Actinomycetes; order Mycobacteriales; family Nocardiaceae; genus Nocardia; species Nocardia sp. NPDC050435. The sequence goes on along the minus strand of NZ_JBFAJW010000005.1, from coordinate 369,094 downwards.
GGAAGTCGGTCTCGCCGCAGTCCGCGCAGCGGCACCCGAGCAACCGGATGCCCGCCGGGCTCAACTCCATGAGACCGGCGTCGATCGGTCGTGCCGTCATGTCCGGTCACCTCCTCCGATGTTCCCGCGCGGTGCGGGCCGCACCCCGCGCTTGTGCACCACGACATCACCCAGCACGGCGGCCTGGCAGGCCAGCCGCACCGGCCGCGGGTCGCGCCCGAGCGTGGCGGTGAGTTCGGTAATCGCCCGGCGTTCGGCGGGTTTCGGCTCGGACAGCCGCTCCGGGTGCTCCAGTACCTCGACGAAGCACACCCGGCAGTCGCCTTTGCCGCCACAGATCGTGGGCCAGCGGTAGCCCGCGGCGAGTCCGGCGGCCATGATCGGCTGGCCGGGCGCGGCGAGGAAGCGCACGCCGGAGGGCCGCACCGTCACCACGCACCGGCGCGCGGGTGCGCCCGCCGCGGACTCGATCGCGCCTGGCTCAACCACGGCGAGTATCCCGCCAGGCGCGCCCGCGGTCCGGGTCGGGTTCGCGCTCGAGACCGAGGACGCGCTCGGCGATGATGGTCCGCTGGATCTCGGAGGTGCCGCCGGCGATGGTGAGCCGCCGGCTGTCGAGCAGCGCGTAGGCCGCCGCTGCCGTCGGCTCGGCGCCGGTCTCGATGACCTCGACGTCCTGCGCGTCCCAGTAGGCGGCTCGCGGTCCGGCCAGTTCGTAGTCCAGTTCGGCGATCCGCTGGGACAACTCCGACTGCGCCAACTTGGTGATCGACCCTTTCGCCGCGCCCTGCTCCGACGCCGCGCGCAAGCGCAGGTTGGTCAGCGTGAGCGCCCGCTCGGTCACGAACAGACCGGCCATCCGGTCGCGCATCGTCTCCTCGCCCCAGCGGCTCCCGGCACGCGCGAGCACCGGTGCCAGCGCGACGCCGCCGGCCGCCGAATCCCCGGACAGCCCGGATCGTTCGGCGTTCAGCATCGACAGTGCGACCCGCCAGCCCTCGTGCACCGGGCCCAATCGGGCCTCGTCCGGCACGCGCACGTCCTCCAGGAACACCTCGCAGAAGTGCTCGCCGCCGGTGATCTGCCGCAGCGGGCGCACGGTGACCCCGGGCGCGCGCATGTCCAGCAGGAAGCAGGTGATCCCGGCGTGCTTGGGCCGTTCCGGGTCGGTGCGGGCGAGCAGCAGCCCGTAGTGCGATCGGTGCGCGAACGAGCTCCAGACCTTCTGCCCGTCGACAATCCAGTGACCGTCGCCGGCGGCCGTCGCGCGCGTGGCCAGTCCGGCCAAGTCCGAGCCCGCGCCGGGCTCGCTGAACAGCTGGCACCACATGTGCGCGCCGGAGGCTATGGCGGGCAGATACGTCGATCGCTGCTCGGCGGTGCCCCAGCCGATGATTGCCGGACCGGCGAGCATCGTCGGCACGAAGTGGTACGGGGGCAGTCCGGCGCGGTAGCGGTCGAGCACGGTGCGCACCACCGCGCAGCGCTCGTCGTCCAGGCCCGCGCCGCCGTGTTCGCGCGGCCAGTGCGGGACCGTCCACCCGCGCGTGCTCAGTGCCTGGAACCAAGCCCGGGCAGCGTCCGGATCCAGCGCGGCGAGATCGGTCGTGGTGTCACCGGAGTCGATGGCCGCCAGCCATTTCGGTGGCAGCGCGCCCCGGACCCAGCATTCGATCTCGTCGTGGAAGCTATCGGTCATGGCGGCCGTCCCTGGGCTCGAGGAGGTCGGCGAGCCGGCGGCGGTGCGCGGCGGCCCCGCCGGTCAACGCCGCCACCGCATGCGCGCGACGCAGATATCGATGCGCCCAGTGCTCCCAGGTGATGGCGATGCCGCCGTGCAACTGCACCGCTGTCCGGGCGGACCCGACCGCGGTCTCGGCGGCCACGGCCGCGGCCACCGCGAGATCGACCGCGGTGCCGGGCCGCTCCGGAGCCGCGGCCAGCGCCCACGCCGCGCCGTAGACCGCCGAGCGCGTCAGCTCGACCTGGGTCACCAGGTCCGCCAGCCGATGCTTCACGGCTTGGAAGGACCCGATGGTCCGGCCGAATTGCACACGGCTCCGGGCATATTCGACGGTCCGGTCCAGTGCGCACTGAGCCGCGCCCAGCGCCTCGGCGGCCAGCACCAGATCCGCGCGCCGGCGCATCGCGGCCGTCACCCGCCGGGCGGCGTCGCCGCTCAGGACGAACTCCGGCGTCACCTCGGCACAGTCGATTCGGCCGATCCCCCGCGACAGATCCAGGCACGTCATCCGCTCGAGCTCGACTCCGGTGGCCTCGGCGCGCAACACGGCAAGGACGTCGTCCGAGCCGTCGGCGCGCACCGCGCAGACGATCAGATCCGGACAACCCAGGTCCCAGACCGGCTCGATCCGGCCCGACAGTGTCGCCCCCGCGGCCTCCCCGTGCAGACGCGGGTGCGCGACACCGGTCCTGCCGAGAACGCTGTCGGCGACGGCCACGGTCATCGTTCCCGCGCGCAGCGCGCCCACCGAGGGCACTTCGGCCAGCGCTCCCGCCACGGCCATCGAGAGCACCGGACCACCGAACAGCGCGGCGCCCGACACCTCCGCGACCGTGGCGATATCGATGGCGGTGCCGGCGAACTCGCCGGTGGCGTCACCGAACAGCAGCTCGCCGACCCCCGTCTCCGCGCACAACCGACCCCACTCCGCCGCGGGACCCGCCTGCTCGAACCACCGCCGCAGCAGCTCTCGCAACGCGTGGTGCTCGTCGGTGAATTCGAACAACGGCGGCAGTTCCGCCGCGCCGGACCGCACCGGACTCACGACGCACCCCTGGCCGACTCGGCGGCCCGCCCGGCCAGATAGCTCGCTCGCAGCCGCCGCTTGTCGATCTTGCCCATGGCGGTGCGCAGGTCGGTATCCACGAACTCGATCAGCGCCGGGCACTTGTAGTGCGCCAACCGGTTTCGGCACCAGTGCACGAGTTCGGCGGCGGTCAGCGCGGACTCCGAGGCCACCACCAGTGCGCAGAGTCGCTCACCGAGATCGGCGTCCGGGATCCCGATCACCGCGACGTCGGCCACGCCGGGATGGGTGCGCAGCACCGCCTCCGCCTCGGCGGGATAGACGTTCACCCCGCCGCTGACCACCATGTCCGACGCGCGGTCGGTCAGATACAGATAGCCTTGGTCGTCCAGGTAGCCGATCTCGCCGATCACGAACACGTCCGGGGCGATATAGCTGCGGCGGGTCTTGGCGGGGTCGTTGTGATACACCGGGTGCGCACCGATCGTGGAGCGGACGCACACGAGTCCCGGTTCGCCCGCCGGGAGCACGGTGCCGTCTTCGGCCCGGATGCTGAGTTCGTAGCCGGGCAGCGCCCGGCCGACCGATCCGGGATGGGCCAGCCAATCCTCCGAGGAGATGAAGGTGACGGTGCCGACCTCGGTGGAGCCGTAGGCTTCGCGCAGCACCGGGCCGAACCACTCGATCATGGCCCGTTTGACCGCCACCGGGCAGGCCGCGCCGGTGTGCACGACCGTGGTCAGACTGCTCAGGTCGTAGCGCTCGCGGGTCGCGCGCGGCAGGGCGAGCAGCCGCGAGAAATGCGTCGGCACCATCATGGTGCTCTGCACCCGGTGCGCCGCGATGAGCCGCAGCACTTCTTCGGCGTCGAACTTGCGCAGGATGACCAGCGGCACACCGACGCACAGCGCGCGCACGCCGCCGATCGGCCCGGTGTGATGCATGGGCCCGACGATCAGATGGCGGCCCACCGGTCGCACCGGCGACCGATCGATCTTGTCGACGTGCTCGACCATGGAATTCCCGCCGGGGAACATCTGATCCGGCAGCCGGACGCCTTTGGGCAGTCCGGTGGTGCCGGAGGTGTAGTACAGCGGCGGGGCGGGCGCGATCGACGCGGCGACCTCGTCCGCGGGCTGGGCGGCGAGCAACCGCTCCAGCGCCTGCACACCGTCGGATTCGGCGGCCTCCCAGGCGATCACGCGGACCGTCCGCGAGGCCGCCCGTGCGGTCGCGGCCGTCCGCGCGCTGCACAGCACGGTGTGCACCGCGCCGTCGGTGAGCAGGTGCGCCACTTCGTCGGCGGTGAGCTGATAGTTCACCGGCACCACGGACTTCCCGGCGAAGGTGACGGCCAGGTGGGCGAGCGCGGTATAGGCGCTGTTCTCCGCCATCACGGCGACCCGCTGCCCCTCGGGGATGCCGGCCGCCAGCAGCACACCCGCGAGCCGATTCACCAGCGAATTCAGCTGCGACCACGTCCATTCGGTGTCGCCGTCGGTGACGGCGACACCGGCGGGATCCCGGCGCGCGACCGCTGCCAGACCATATGCCACGACCAGCTCCTCAGCTCGCCGTGCGCGCCCGCGAGCGAGCCAGGGCGGCGTGCGCCGCGGCCACGATCGCCGCGGGCTGCGGCAGGAACGCGTCCTCGAGCGGTTTGGCGTACGGGATCGGAGTGTCGGCTCCGGCCACCCGGCCCACCGGAGCGCCCAGGGTGTCGAAGAGCCGCTCGGTGATCAGGGCCGCGAGTTCCGCGCCGAACCCGTTGCGGCGCACCGCCTCGTGCACGACCACCGCGTGCCGGGTCCGCGCCACCGACTCCAGCACCGCGCGCTCGTCCAGCGGCACCAGCGAGCGCAGATCGATGACCTCGGCCTCGATGCCGTCACCGGCCAGGATCTCAGCCGCGGCCAGCGCGTCGTGCACCTGTCGGCCGTAGGAGATCAGGGTGAGGTCGCGACCCGGCCGCGGCGTCGCCGCGACCCCCAGCGGAACCACGTGGTGCCCGACCGGAACCGGTTGCGGCGGAGCGAAATACAGCAGGCTCTGCTCCACCACCACGCACGGATCCGGATCGAGGATGCAGGCGGTCAGCAGTCCCTTGGCGTCGGCGGGATTGCTCGGCACCACCACCTTGAGACCCGGGATGTGGGTGAGCCACGCCTCGAGCATCTCCGAATGCTGGGCGCCGAACTGCATGCCCGCGCCCGCCGCGCAGCGCACCGTGAGCGGCACGCCGGTCTGTCCGCCGGACATGTACCGGAGTTTGGCGGCGTGATTGGCCAGCTGGTCCAGGCACACGGCGAGGAAGTCCATCAGCATGATCTCCGCGACCGGCCGCATCCCGGCCACCGCCGCGCCGACCGCCGCGCCCATGATCGCCTGCTCGCTGATCGGCGTGGCCCGCACCCGGTGCGCGCCGTATCTGCTGGACAGCCCCGCGGTGACCTTGAAGACCCCGCCGCTCGGATCGGCGATGTCCTCGCCCAGCAGGAACACCTCGGGATCGCGCGCCAGCGCGTCGTCGAGCGCGCTGCCCAGCGCTTGGAAGCCCAGCATGGGCTGGGTTTCCAGCGTCGCCGCGGCGGTCTTCTGCTCGGTCGCCTCGCTCATGCCGGCACCTCCTGGTAGACATCGGTGCCGGCCTCGGCGAGGTCGGCTACGGGACTCTCGTTCGCGAACCGGTACGCGTCGGCCACGGCCGCGTCGATCTCGGCCTCGATCTCGGCGAGCCGCGCCTCGTCGGCGATGCCCTGACTCGTCAACCACCCCCGCATCGCCACCACCGGGTCGGCGGCTCGCGCGGCGTCGAGCTCACCCGGCTTCATGTATTCGTTCTGATCCGACATCTGATGCCCGTAGAAGCGGAACGTCATGGCCTCGATCAGGGTCGGCCCCTCGCCCGCCCGCGCCCGGGCGATCGCCTCGGCCGCGACCCGCTGCATCGCTACCGGGTCGTTGCCGTCGACCCGGACGCCGGGGAAGTTGTAGGAGGCCGCCCGATCCGCGATGCGCGCGACGCTGGTTCCGTCGGCGAACGAGGTGTGCTCGGCGTAGAGGTTGTTGTGACAGCAGAACACCACCGGCAGCCGCCACAGGCCGGCCAGGTTGCAGGCTTCGTGGAACGCGCCGATATTGCTCGCGCCGTCACCGAAATTGACCACGGTCACCTGATCGGTGCCGCGCAATTGCGCCGCCAGCGCCAAGCCCGCCCCGATCGGCAGCCCGCTGCCGACGACGCCGGTGGTGACCATCAGCCCGGACTCGGGGTGGGTGATGTGCATCGGCCCGCCCTTGCCCTTGCACACCCCGGTGGCCTTCCCGAAGAACTCGGCCCAGAGTCCGCGCAGCGGAACCCCTTTGGCGATCTGGTCGTGCAGGCCGCGATAGGTCGTCACCACCTGGTCGTCCCGGCGCAACAGGGCCCCGATCGAGGCGGCGACGATCTCCTGGCCGCGCGGGGAGTAATACTGCGCGCTCACCTGACCGGCCAGGACCAGCGCGCGAAACTTCTCGTCGCACTTCTTGATCCGGGTGGCGAGGGTGAACACCTCGAGCAGCGTTTCCGGGCCGGGGCCCACGTTGGCGTCATCCACGACCGACCTCACTCTCCGGAATCCAGCTGGGCGTCGAGATCGCGATGGAACTGCCGGATCCGCACCTCCTGGTAGTTGGCCAGGGTGACACCGGGTTTCGTCATCGCCTTGAGTCCGCGCTGCACGCGCGGCAGGTTCGCCAGATCCTGGTTGTAGACGGCGGCGAGCGCGCCCAATTCGGGTGCGGCGCCGAAATCCTCGTCCGGCCCGAGCCAGTGGATCGGCGGCGCCTTGGGCTTGGGGACGCCCGCCGGGAACGGGTAGAGCATCATGATGTCGAAGACGCACCGATCCGGATCGTTGCCGTAGGGCCGGAAACGATAGGTCAGCGGTGCGCCGACGCCGCCCCACGGCACGAAGTTCGGAAACACGAAATACTCGATGGCGTCGACGATCTCGGAATCGCTGGTGCCGCTCAGATCCGCGCCGCTGGCCTGCTCCAGTCGCCGGCGCAGCGCGCCCGCCACCGTCGCCCGGGCCGACTCCCCCTCGGGCACCTGGAAATGGCCGATGCCCTCCGGATAGAAATCGCGGAACATCGCCTCCAGGACATCCTGCGGCTCGAGCTGATCGCCGAGGTTCGGGCTGCTGACGGCCTGCGGTGTGATCATGCGATTGAAGCCGGGCAGCCCGTCGTCGCGGGTGTAGATGTCGTATTGAGTGTTGCTGTCGCCCAGGTAGTCCAGCAGCTGCGGATGTGTCGCCACGACGTGGTAGGACTCGATGAAAGCTTCGAGCGCCACCTTCCAGTTGCAATCCACCACCTTGGCCACGTGCACGGCTTTGAACCGGTCCTGGAGCCGGAACGGCGACAGGTGCTTGTCCACCTCGCCGAGGTAGGTGTCCAGCGGCACGGCGTCGGGGTCGGGATTGACGAAGACGAATCCGGCCCAGACGCCGGTGCGCGCCTGCGGCAGCGCGAATTTCGCGTCGTCGACGTGCGGGAAATCCCAGCGCCCCGGCACATCGGTGAGCGCGCCGTCCAGATTCCAGGTGAAACCGTGGAAGGGACAGCGCAATTGCGCGGCCTGGCCGGCCGCGTCGCACAGGCGGGTGCCGCGGTGCAGGCAGGCGTTGTGGTAGGCGCGGATCTCGCCGGCCTCGGTGCGCACGACCACCAGCGACAGGTCGGCGATGTCGTAGACGACGTAGTCCCCGGGCTCGGGGATGTCCTCCACCCGGCAGGCCGGCTGCCAGGTCCGCTTCCAGACCCGCTCCACTTCGCGCCGATGGAAGTCGGGGCTGAGATAGCGCTGGACGTCGATGTCCTGTGCGCCCAGGAATTCGTAGGACTCCTCCAGCAGGGGCGGGGGCACCGCCCGGGTATCGGTGGCCAGCAGATCCTGTACCGAGGGTCCCGCCGAGCGCGCCTGCCCCGGCGCGACGGCCCCGGGTGTCTCGAGATCGGTCATGAGTGTTCTCCTGATCTTGCGAATCACAGTGCCGGACCGGCGCTTACGACGCGGTCAGCTGCTCGACGTAGCGCTGCGCGGACATGGCGATGAACGCCGATCCGTTGATCGACCAGCCGCCGTCGACGAACAGGGTCTGCCCGGTGACATAGCTCGCGCCGGGCGAGACGAGGAACTCCACCGCCGCGGCGATGTCGTCGGGTGTGCCGAGCCGCCCCAGCGGCATGGCCGCGCCGATGGCCGCACCCAGGCCGGGATCGCCGAACTCGGCGCGGGTGCCCTCGGTCAGCACCAGGCCCGGGCCGACCGCGTTCACCCGGACGCCCCGCGCGGCGTATTCCGCGGCCATCTGCTTGGTGAGGGCGACGAGGGCGGCCTTGGAGGCGGGGTAGGCGCCTCGTCCGGCGCCGCCGGTCTCGGCCAGGACCGAGGTCAGATTGACCACCGCGCCGCCGGTGGCGGGGAACTTGGCGAGCAGCGCCCGGGTGACGAGCCAACTGCCGATCACGTTGGTGCGCAACACCTCGTCCATCTCGGCGAGCGTGCTGTCGTCGAGGGTGCGGGAGCGCCAGATGCCCGCGTTGTTCACGACCACGTCGAGCGCGTCCACCGCGGACGCCAGCGCCTGGACCGACTCCGGCTGCGCGACATCGCATTCCAGACCGAGGCCGCCGATGTCGTGCGCGGTCTTCGCGGCGGCCTCGGCGTCGATGTCCACCGCGAGCACCTGCGCGCCGCCGGCCGCGAGCCGCTGCGCGATCGCCCGGCCAATGCCGTTGCCGGCACCTGTCACCAGAGCTTTCACGCCAACCTCCGATCCCGGGTCGCCGACCCGTCCTTGCGTATGACCTGTATCACTATTATATTGATGGACTAATTAGTCAAGCACGAGCCGATCGGCTCACTGCACCCGAATCACACTGGGTGACAACATTTTTGGAGGCCGCCTTGACCGCGAGCCCGTCGCTCTCCATCGGCGAATTCGACCCCCTGGACCCGCAGACGCTGCAATGCCCGCACCCCTGGCACCGCGCCCTGCGCGCGGCGGCGCCGGTGCATTTCGTGCCGAGTCGCGGGATGTGGTTCGTCACCTCGCGCGACCTGGTCGCCAAGGCGCTGGCCGACCACGCCACCTTCTCCTCGGCATTCGGGTTGCCGCAGATGCCGATTCCGGATTCCATCAAGGCCGAGGTCGAGCAGATCCAGGCCGAGGGCTGGCCGCCGGTGCCCACGCTGCTCACCGCGGACCCGCCCGAGCATCACTACTACCGTCGCATGCTGGCCAAAGCCTTCACACCACGCTTCATCGCCCAGCTCGAGCCCGAGATCCGCGCCATCGCAGCGGAATTGGTGGCCGCCGTGCCCGACGGGGAGCCGTTCGAGGTGGTGCGCGGGTTCGCCGCACCGCTGCCGCTGCGGGTGATCGCCCGGGTCCTCAACGTCCCCGACGACCGCATCGACGACTTCAAACGCTGGTCCGACCAGTTCACCGCCACCGTCGGCGGCCAGCTCGACGACGCCGGCCTGCTCGAGCAGGCCCGCAATATGGTCGAGTTCCAGAAGTACTTCGCCGCCCAGCTCGACGACCGGCGCGCCGACCCGCGCGCGGACCTGCTGAGCGGGCTGGTCACCGCGCATCGCATGGACGACGCCGACGAACCGCTCGACACCGGAGCGATTCTCAACATCATCGTGCAACTGCTCATCGCGGGGAACGAGACCTCGACCAAGCTCATCTCCGGGGTCCTGCACGAACTCGCCCGGGCACCCGAGTACTGGGCGCAGCTGCGCGCGGATCCCGCGCGCTCCGCCGACCTGATCGAGGAGGGCCTGCGGCTGCTGACACCGGTGCAGTCGATGTTCCGGATCACCAAGGCCGAGGCGAAGCTGGGCGACTACACCATTCCCGCCGGGCAGCTGGTGGTGCTGGTGTTCGGCTCGGCCAACCGGGACGAGGAGACCTTCACCCGCCCGGACGAGTTCGATCCCGATCGCGGTAACGCCAAGGCGCACATCGCCTTCGGCGCGGGCATCCACGCGTGCCTGGGCGCACCGCTGGCCCGGCTGGAAAGCCGCGTCGCGCTCGAGGCGCTCGCCGCCCGGTTCCCGGCGCTGCGCCTGGACCCGGACAACGACTTCGCCTACGACCCCAGCTTCATGCTGCGCGGATTGCACCGGCTGTCCCTGACTTTCAGCGAGGGCGGCGCCGAGTGAGGGCCGGCGGCACCGGCCCCTCTCCCCTGCCGAGCCCGGCCGCCGCGGCGGTGATCGCCTGGTCGCGCGGCTATGCAGACCGGCATCCGCTGGCCGCGCTGCGCACCGTCGGCGGCCAGATCCTGCTGGGCCTGCGGGCCTTTCGCTACCTGGGCACCGATCTCGCGCGCCGCCGCTTCCCCTTCGGGGAGTTCGTCGAGCAGGCGACCTTCATGGCCCGCACGGCGGTGGTGCCGACCCTGTTCGTCTCGGTGCCGATCAGCGTCACGCTCTCGATCCAATTCGGCCTGTTGGCAAGTCAATTGGGTGCGACCTCGATGGCGGGCGCGGCCAACGGCCTGGCCACCATCCGGCAGGGCGCGCCGCTGGTGGCCGCCATTCTCATGGCGGCGGCGGTCGGTTCGGCGATCAGCGCCGATCTCGGTTCGCGTGCCATCCGCGAGGAAACGGCCGCGATGGAGGTGATGGGCGTCTCGGTGATCCGCAGGCTGGTGGTGCCGCGGCTGGCGGCGGCGGTGGTGGTCGCGGTGTCGCTGACCGGCTTCACCTGTTTCATCGGCTTCCTCGCCGGTTACGCGTTCACCGTGACGCTGCAGGGCGGCACGCCGGGCAGCTACACCGCCACCTTCTCCTCGTTCGCGACCGTCGCGGACATGGTGCTGACGCTGATCAAAGCGGTCGTTTTCGGCGTGATCGTCGCCGTCGTGTCCTGTTACAAGGGATTGGACACCAGGCACGGCGCGGCCGGGGTGGCCAACGCAGTCAATGCCGCTGTGGTGCAGTCGATTCTGCTGCTGATGGTGGTGAACGTGCTGTTCACCCAGATGTATCTGATCCTGTTCCCCAAAGCGAGCTTCTGAGATGGCGGCCACCTATCACCCACCCGGAACGCGGCAGCTGGTCGCGGCGGCCCGGCCGCTGACCTACCAGCTGTTCCGGACCGGCCACATGGTGGCCTTCTTCTTCCGCACCCTGGCCGGGCTGCCCTGGGCGGTGACCCGGTATCGCCGCGAGTTCCTGCAACTGCAGTCCGACGTCACCTGGGGCAACGGCTCGATCGTCGTCGGCGGCGGCACCGCCGGCGTCGTGCTGATCGTGGGGGCGGCGGCGGGCGCGGTGGTCGGGCTGGAGGGCTACAACGCGCTCAGCCTGCTCGGCCTCGGCCCGGCCACCGGACTGATCACGGCGCTGGCGGCGGTCCGCGAACTCGCGCCCCTGATGGCGGCGCTGGCCTTCGGCATCCAGGCGGGCTGCCGGTTCACCGCGCAGCTGGGCGCGATGCGGATCGCCGAGGAGATCGACGCGCTGGAGTCGATCGCGATCCGGCCGATCCCCTACCTGGTGACGACCCGGGTGCTGGCCTCCACGCTGGCGGTGGTGCCGCTGTTCGTCCTGTGCCTGGCGCTGAACTTCCTGGTGTGCCAGCTCGTGGTCGGATTCTCCAGCGGCCAGCCCGCGGGCAGCTACCTGCACTACTTCCAGCTGATGCTCAGCGGCCACGACATGCTCCTGGCGGTGCTCAAGGTGACGATCTTCGTCGCGATCATGGCCACCATCCAGTGCTATTACGGCTTCTACGCCGGCGGCGGGCCGCGTGGCGTGGGCATCGCGGCCGGGCGGGCGATGCGCGCCGGCATCACCATCATGACCATTCTGAACATGCTCCTGACCATGGCGTTCTGGGGAATAGACGCCGGTGGCAGGCTCGGGGGTTGAACTGTGGCGAACGATTTCGAACTCGACGGGCGCGGCCCGTCCTCGACTGTCCTGGGACTCACCGGCACGGCCTTCCTGCTGGTGTGCGTGGTCGTCGCCTGGTTGCTGGTGGCCGAGTCACAGGGCCGCTGGGACGACCGCGTCCAGGTCACCGCGGTGCTGTCCTCGGTCGGTGACGGCCTGCCCGCCAAATCCGACGTGAAGTTCCGCGGTGTCCTGGTGGGACTGGTACGCGACCTCATCCCGGCCGGACCGGGCCGGGCGAACATCGTGCGCATCGATCTCGAACCCGAACACGCACAGGGTATTCCGGAGACCGTGACGGCGCGCATCGTGCCCAGCAACGCGTTCGCGGTGTCCTCGGTGCAACTGGTCGACAACGGGGCCGCGCCGCCCCTGCGCACCGGGGCGCGGATCGCCGAGGACCGTTCCCAGCCCACCCAGCTGTTCCAGACGACGCTGGCCAAGGTCCGGGAACTGCTCGCCACGGTCGCCCGGCCGGAATCGGCGCAGACCCTCGGCCTCATCCGCACCCTCTCCGACGCCACCCGGGACCAGGGGCCGACGCTGGCCGCGGCCGTCGACGGACTCAACCGGATCACCGCGGAGCTGAACGCGTTCGGCGTCGAGGACACCGGCCCGGCCACCCTGCGAACCTGGGAGTCCGCGATCGGAGCACTGCGCGGCACGGCGCCGGACCTGGTGGACGCGCTACACGCCGCGGTAGCGCCCATGCGCACGGTCACCGAGCGGCAAGCCCAGCTCACGGCGCTGCTCACCGGCGCGCAGGGCACCCTCGGCACGCTGGGCACGGCGGTCGACAACCACATCGATCAACTCGTGGGCATCACCACCGATTTCACTCCGGTGATCGGTGTCCTGGCCGACAACCACACCGTGTATCCGGCGCTGATGGTGCGGCTCAGCAGTACGGTCGACACCTTCTTCCAGGAGCTGTGGACGCGCACCGGCAGCAAACAGGCCTTCACCTTCAAGCTCGTGGTGTCGCTGACCCCGTTGCGGCTCTACACCCGGTCGGACTGCCCGGTCTACGGCCCGCTGCGCGGGCCGAGTTGCGAGACCGCGCCGGAGAGCACCCCGATTCCCGAATCCAGCGGCATCCCGGATATGCGCGGCTATCAGCCGCCGCCGGGCACGGTGGCGGCGCCGGCCGCGACCAACCCGGCCGAGCAGATCCTGCTCGGCCCGCTCGGAAATCCGCCGCCCGCACCGTGGTTCGCGCCGCGTCCGGACCAGGCGGTCCCGCGATGACCGCACATCGCCGCCAACTGCTGTGGCTGAGCGGCTTTCTCGCCGTCTGCCTGACGCTCACCTGGACGATCCTGGTGACGCTGCGCCGTGACGTGGCCGGGCCCACCAACAGCTACAGCGCCGTCTTCACCGATATCTCGGGCCTGCGGGCCGGATCGGACGTGCGGATGGCCGGGGTCCGGGTGGGCCGGGTGGACGCCGTCGAACTGGACGGCGCGCTGGCGCGCGTGCGGTTCCGGGTGCAGCGCGACCAACCGATCTACGGCGACACCAAGGCGTCGGTCGTGTACCAGAACCTGGTCGGGCAGCGCTATCTCGGCCTGGCACTGGGCCGGTACGGCCGGCCCGAGCGACTGCCCGGCGGCAGCGAGATCCCGCTCGAGCGCACCGAACCGTCGTTCGACGTGACCGCGCTGCTCAACGGATTCGAGCCGCTGTTCACCCTGCTGGACCCGGACAACCGCGGCAACATGTCCAACGCGCTGATCAAGGCGTTGCAGGGCGACACCGCCGCCGTCGCCACCCTCGTCGTCGAAACCTCCCGGCTGGCAGCAACTCTGGCCGGACCGGACGAGGTGCTCGGCCGGGTGCTCACCGGCCTGAGCGAGGTGACCCGGACCCTGGCGGCCCAGGGCGGCCGGCTGGAGACGACGCTCACCCAGGTTCGGGCCGTCGTCGCCGGGATCGAGCAGCACCGCACCGGCCTGGTCGCCTCGGTCGGCTCTATTTCCGTTGTCGTACAGCGGCTCTCGGCCATCATGTCCGCGGTCGAGCCGGACCTGAACGCCCTGCTCGGTCGCCGGCCGGGCTTCCTGTCCACGATCGTGGCGAACCCGGACGCGGTCGCCACGCTGGGAGCGAACATCCCGGCGGTGTTCAAGGGCCTGGCCCGGGTCACCGGCGACAGCACGGCCATGAGCGCCCAGGCGTGCGACTTCAACATCACGATCGCCGACTTCGTGGCACCCGTCATCCCGGCGATCATCGACAGCGCCACCCCGGGCGGGCAGCGCCGGTACTCGGCGCAGTGCAGGTGAGGACCCATGAGCGAGAACATCTTCGGCGACCTCCAGACGCGCGACCCGGCCTGGCTGGGCGCGCTCGCGATCCTCGTCACCGCCGCGCTCGTCGCGGCGACGACCGCGATCACCCAGCTGCACCTCGGGCAGACCGAGATCGCGGCCGAGTTCCGCCAGGCCGCGGGCATCCGGGGCGGGGACCAGGTCACCGTGGCCGGAATCCCGGTCGGCACGGTGGCCGATACCGCACTGGACGGCGATCGGGTGGTGCTGACGATGAAGATCGATCGCGAGGTGTTCCTGGGCGCGGACACGACCGCGGCCATCACCCTCACCTCCGTGCTCGGCGCGCGGGAGGTCGTGCTGCGGCCGGCCGGGCTCGCGGGCCTGGCCGACCGCCGGATCCCGTTGCGGCACACCAGCGTTCCTTATGATCTGCAGCAGGTGCTGCAGGATTCGACCAGCACCTTCGAACAGGTCGACGCCGAGCAGTTCGCGCGGTCCATGCAGGCTCTGGCCGCACAGTTGCAGGACGTACCCGCGGTGCTGCCCGACGCGCTGGGCAATGTGCGTGCGCTGTCGCGGGTGATCGCCGATCGCCGCGACCAGATCGGGGCACTGCTGCGCGATACCGCGCGCCTGACCACCATTCTCGAGGGTCAGCACACCGACATCGGCCTGCTGATCACCGAGGGCGGCACCCTGTTGCGCGAGATCCTGGCCCGCCGCGACGCCGTCGTGCGACTGCTCGACGCGGCCACGACCCTGGTGCGCACGGCCGAATCCACGCTGCGGGTCAACCGCGGCGACATCGACCGGATGCTCACCGACATCCGCGCCCTGACCGCCATGCTCGGCGACCACGACGACTTGCTGCGCAACACCTTTCAGGTCATGCCGATCGCACTGCGCAACATCGCCAACGCCACCGGCTCCGGCCCGTTCCTGGATTTCCTGCTGCCCGGCGGCCTGATGGTCGATTCCTGGATGTGCGCGATCAGCGCTCAGGCGGCCCAGGGCACGGTGCCCGAGCACTTCCACTATTTCGAGGACTGCCAGTGAGACGACCGTCAGGCCCGGCACGCCCGCGCCGCTTCCGCCATCCGGCCCTGGTGGCCGTGCTGCTGTTCGTCACGGCCTCGGTGCTCGGCGCCGGTTACGGCCTGCTTCCCGCGCGTTCGGACCAGCAGACCCGGATCACCGCGCAATTCGACAATGCCGTCGGCCTGTACGAGGGCAATACCGTCGCGGTGCTGGGCATGCCGGTGGGGCAGGTCGAGCGGATCACCGCGCGCGGCGGATACGTCGAGGTCGTCCTGAGCGTCCGGGGCGAGGTGCGGATTCCCGAGGGCGTGCGCGCGGTGACGGTCGGCACCTCGATTCTCACCGACCGCCACGTCGAGCTCACTCCCGCCTACACCGGCGGGCCGACCCTGCCCGCCCAGGCCGTGCTCGGCCTCGATCGCACTCGCACACCCGTCGAATTCGACCGCGTGATCGGCATGGTCGACAAACTCGGCGTCGCCCTGCGCGGCGACGGAACCGGCAACGGTCCGCTGGCCGAGGTGCTCACCGCGACCTCCGGGGTCGCCGTGTCCAGCGGCGCGGAACTGAAAGCGGCACTCGCGCAACTGGCCGAGGCGTTGCGCACCGGCGCCGACGGCGGCGCCGCGACCCGCGAGCACCTCGAGACGATCGTGCGCAATCTCGGCACGCTCACCGAGGCCGCGGCCCGCAACGAGGAGGCGATCACCGCCTTCGGCAGCGGGGTCGCCGGGCTCAGCGCGCTGCTCGCGGCCGAGAACGTGGGCCAGGGCGCGACCGGGCAGCGGCTCGATACCGTGCTCTCCCAGTTGAATACGCTGCTGAGCGAGCAGAGCGGCAATCTGCGCGCCACCGTGACCAGCAGCACCGCGTTCACCCGGGCACTGGTGGACTACCGGCGCGAGCTCGCGGAGGTGTTCGACCTCGCCCCGCTCGCCGTCGACAACGTCTACAACGCCATCGACCAGAAGAACGGATATCTGCGCGTGGGCGCGCATTTCGACAATGTCTTCTTCGACAGCTCGATGACCAAGGAGGTCTGCAACATTCTCGGCCTGCGCCAATTGGGCTGCGCCACCGGCGAATTGCGGGACATGGGACCGGATTTCGGCATCACGGCGGTGCTCGAGGCGATGACGAGGACCGGCCGATGATCCGCCGCCGCGTCCTGACGCTGCTGTGTGCGGCGCTGCCGCTGACCGGCTGCACCGTCACCCTCGAGGATCTGCCGCTGCCCGCGCCGGGAGTGAGCGGCCCCGGCTACCGGCTGACCGCCGTGTTCGCCAACGCGCTGAACCTGCCCGACCGCGCCAAGGTCCGGGTCGGCGGCGCGGACGTCGGCGAAGTCGAGGGGATGCGGGTGCGCGACTACACCGCCGTGGTCACCCTGCGCGTGCTCGACAGCGTGCGGCTGCCGGTCGGCACCACCGCCGAATTGCGTTCGGCCACACCGCTCGGCGATGTGTTCGTGGCGCTGCGGCCCCCGGAGCGCGGCTCCGGCGCCGAGCCCCTGCTCGGCGACGGCGACACCATCGCCCTGCCCGACACCCGCGCCGCCGCCACCGTCGAGGAGGTGCTCGCCTCGACCGCGCTGCTGGTCAACGGCGGGGTCATTCGCAACCTCACCCAGGTGCTCAACGGCATGGGCAGCGCCATGGGCGACGACGGGCAGCGATTGACCGGGCTGATCCAGCGGTCCCGCGATCTGCTCGCCACGCTCTCGGATCGCTCCGGCACGCTGCACGGCGTGCTCACCGAGACCGCGGCGCTGGCCGACGATCTGGGCGCGCGGCGGGCGGCCCTCGACGACATCCTCACCGCCACCGGCCCGGCGCTGGCCGTGATCGCGGGGCACACCGCGCAGCTGGCGGGGCTGGCCGATCAGGTGGCCGCCATCACCCGGCAGCTGGAGAAATTCCCCGCGATCGCGGGCACCGACAACCGCAGCGTGATCCGGGATCTGAACAACCTGGCCGCGGCGTTCAACGAGTCCGCCACCGATCCGCGGGTCACCGCGGCGAACCTGATCCGGATGCTGCCGCCGACGCTGAAGTTCTTCAGCGCCAACGCCGCCCACGCCGATGTCGAGCTGACGCAGGTGGTGGCCGGGCCGGTCGACGATCCCGGCCACTGGGCCGACGCCGCGTTCAAGCTGCCCGATCAGGCGGACTGGGCGAACTTCGTGGGATCGCTGACCTTCGTGCTCGCCCAGCTGGGCGCCCGGGTGGCGGAGCCGCCGCGATGAGGCCGCTCGAACTGCTGGCCGGCGGCGTGGTGCGGACCGCGCGCGCCGGGGTCGCCCGCAAGGTGCTGCTGTCGGTCGTGGCCCAGTTCGCCCTGGTCGCGATCGGGGCGAGCTATCTGATCTTCGGCGCGCTGCGCACCGACCCCTTCGCCGAGCAGATGCGGATCCGGGTGCTGCTCACCGAATCCGGCGGTCTGCTCGCGAACCAGGACGTCACCCTGCGCGGCGTGCCGATCGGCCGGGTCCGCG
This sequence comes from Nocardia sp. NPDC050435, assembly GCF_040655395.1. Taxonomy (NCBI): domain Bacteria; kingdom Bacillati; phylum Actinomycetota; class Actinomycetes; order Mycobacteriales; family Nocardiaceae; genus Nocardia; species Nocardia sp. NPDC050435. Next base: position 351,553 of record NZ_JBFAJW010000005.1, on the reverse strand, counting down.
CGGTCGAACTGCGCGAGCACGGGGTGCAGGCGGTGATCGAGATCGACGCCGCGGCGCGGATTCCCGCCGACACCCTCGTCCGCGTCTCGGCGCTGTCCCCCGCCGGCGAGCAGTACCTGGACTTCCAGCCCACCGGCGCCGACGGGCCGCTGCTCACCGACGGCAGCGTCATCGATCAGGATCGGACCACCACCCCGATCCCGCTGTGGCGGGTGCTCGGCAACGCGGACGGCGTACTCGCGCAGGCGAAGCCGGAGCACCTGCGCGCCCTCGTCGACGAACTGGGCGTCGGCCCGCAGGGTCCGGAGCGGCTGCGCACCCTGCTGTCGAGCATGCGGCTGCTGTTCACCACCCTCGACGGCGTCCTGCCGCAGACCACCGCGCTGCTGCGCGCCAGTCGCCCGGTGCTCGGCCTGGTGAGCGCGCACGCCGCGGGCCTGCGCACGGCCACCGCCGACCTCACCGGTGTGCTGTCCGGACTCGGCGCGAAGGACGCGGGCCTGCGCACGTTGCTCGACACCGCACCCCAGGTGCTCGGCGACGTGGACCTGCTGGTCGCCGAGAACTCACCGACCATGGTGCAGTTGCTCGGCAACCTCGCCACCGTCGCGCAACTGTCGGCCGTGCGGGTGCCCGCGCTCGAGCAGCTGTTCCGCGACGATCGCGGCTCCCTGCTCGAGGCGGTGCGCTCGATCATGCACGGCGGCGGCGTCTGGGCGGTGGCGAGCCTGTATTTCCGCCGCTTCTGTGACTACCCGCATCCGCGCGACGTGCCCTTCGATCCGAGCTATCCCGAGCCCTTCGTCAACACCTACTGCCTGAACGACGACCCCGCCCTGCTGGTGCGCGGCGCGCGCAACGCACCGCGCCCGCCCGGCGACGACACCGCCCATCCCCCGGCCGGATTCGATCCGCTGGAGCGCACCGATCCGACGCCGATCGGCCCCTTCACCATTCCCCTGCCCTACGGCGGCCCGGCCATGCCGCCGGAGTCGCGGCCGCAGCGGCAGGGCAACTGAGTACGACCCGAGGAGAAACCATGCCCGAGAACCCCGTGCAGGAACGCGACGCGGACGCCGACGTGGTCACCGAAACCACCGAGACCGAGACCGCCGCCGCGCCGCGGACGCCGCTCCGGCGGCGCGTGCTGGCGGCCGCGGTGGTGCTCGCGATGCTGGGCCTGACGATGTCGACCGGCGTACTCGGCTGGAAATATCAGAGCAGCCGGGACGTCGACGCCGCCGCGGACGCCGCGCTGCGCGCCGCCACCGCCTACGCCGTCACCCTCACCTCGGTGGACACGGCCGCGATCGACAGCAATTTCCAGGCGGTGCTGGACGGCTCCACCGGCGAGTTCCGTGAGGTCTACACCAAATCCAGCACCCAGCTGCGCCAGCTGCTGATCGATCACAAGGCCACCGGGCACGGGGTGGTGCTGCAGGCCGCGGTGCGGTCCGCGTCCGAGGACGAGGTGGTGGTGCTGCTGTTCGTCGACCAGACCGTGTCCAACACCGAGATGCCCGATCCGCGGATCGATCGCAGTCGCATCGTCATGACCATGCAGAACGTGGGCGGCCAGTGGAAAGCCGCCCAGGTCGACATCCCGTGACACCCGGTCCCGGGGAGAAGAGGTACACCCATGAAGACACCACCGGTCGCGACCCGCGCCGCCGGCGCGCTCGCCGTCCTGCGCGACGATCTGATCCTGCGCTCCATGCTCCGCCGGGTCGGCGACATTCCCGAAGCGGTGCTGCTGCCGGTGCTGCGGATGGTGCGCACCGACCGCGCCGAGGTCGAGGCGGAATGGGCGGCCCTGACCGCCCACCGCGTCCGCGGCTTCACCCTGGAGCCGCCGGGGCGGTCCTATCGCCGCCGCTACGGCCAGTTCGTCACCGAACTGGAGTGGGCGGCCACGGCGTTGGCCGAGCATCTGCCGCGGGAAGCGGTGACCGAACTCGTCGCCGGGGCCGTCTCGGCGCGGTTGCGGCGCTGGCTACGGTTCCTGCTGCCGGCGTTCGGCGCGGCGCGGCTGATCCCCGGGGCCCTGCAACCGGCGGTCATGGACGCCGGGGTGTCCTTCGCGACCTTCCTGGTCGGCCCCATCCATCGCACGGCGACCGAGGCCGACGGCACCCTGGTCTACGAGATTCCCGAGTGTGCGATGCATTCCTGCACCGGCACCGGTGTCGCCCAGCAGAACTCGTGCCTGATGGGCTGTAAGGCCGCGTGCGAGAGCGTCTTCGACGCCTCCGGGCCCATCGCGCTGCGGTTCGAGCCGCACCTGCCGGGGCTGTCCTGCACCCTGCGGGTCACGCCCGCGGCCGCCGTCTGACCGATCCACTATCCATCAGGAGGGGCCGTGACCAGCCCGACTCAGACCGATGTCTACGACGACTACATCCCGCTCTACGACGAACACGATTACGACATAGACGAATTCGAGGGCAAGATACCCGCCGGCCTCCGGGGCGCGCTCTACCGCAACGGCCCCGGCAAACTCGACGCCGGGGGCCAGCGCCTGGGCCACCTCTTCGACGGCGACGGCATGATCTCCAAGTTCGCGATCGGCGACGGCGGCGTGCGCTACCGCAACCGCTTCGTTCGCACCAAGCACTATCACAAGTCGCTGACCTCGACCGGGGGTGCGCCGTACCGGGCACTGGGGACCCTGCGGCCCGGCGGCGTCCTCACCAACGCGCTGCAGTTTCCGGCCAATGTCGCCAACACCGGCGTGGTGATGCACGCCGGGAAACTGCTCGCGCTGTGGGAAGGCGGGCCGCCCACCGAGATCGACCCCGATACGCTGGGCACCCGTGGCGTGCATCGTTTCGGCGGCGCGCTCAAATGGCTCGGCGCGTTCTCCGCGCATCCCAAGTGGGACACCGCTACCGGCGATATGTACAACTTCGGCCTGGCGATGGTGCCCAACCCCGGGCTGGTCTGCTATCGGGTGGATCGCACCGGCAAGCTGAGCACGCTGGGCCGGGTGCCGTTGCCGCGCCCGATGTTCAACCACGATTTCGGGCTGACCCCCAAGCATCTGGTGTTCGCGACCGCGCCGCTGGTCTTCCCGGCCGGCAAGATGATGGCCGCGGGCCTGGGCCTGCGCAATTACATCGAGGCCATCGACTACGAAGCGCAGCGCGGCACGATGATCGCCCTGCTCCCCCGGTACGGTGGGCGACCGCGCATCCTGCACACCGACCCGCTCATGCATCTGCACCTGGGCAACACCTACGAGGACGGCACCGACACCGTCATCGAACTGGTCAACTACCACGCCTCGTGGGAGCAGCTCAACGGGCGGCTCTCCGGCGCGCAGGACGGCAGCCTCGCCGCGCTCGGGCAACCCTACGGCGGCACCCTGCTGCGACTGCGGATCACCAAATCCGGTCGCGTCCTGCACGAGCACCTCTCCGATCTGCACGGTGACTTCCCCACCTTCAACCTCGGGTACACCAGCAGGCGCAACCGCTACACCTATCTGGCGGTCGGCGCGGACGGTCACCACTACCCCAACGCGATCGCGAAGGTGGACAGCGTCTCCGGCCGGCAGGAACTGCATCGTCTGCCCGAGCGCCATTTCGCCCACGAGGCCATCTTCACGCCGCGCCCCGGCGCGACGAGCGAGGACGACGGCTGGCTGCTCCTGGCCACCCAGGATCGCCCGAATTCGCTGGCGCACCTGCGTATTCTGGACGCCGAGCACCTCGAGGCCGGTCCGGTCTACGTGGGCAGCCTGCGGCACCATCTGCCGCTGAGTTTCCACGGCAACTTCACCCGGCACGCCGCGTAAGCGCGGTGGGCGGCCGTTCCGGTCGCCCACCCCCAGCGCTTATCTCTTCCCGGAGTGGTTGCGGCGCAGCGCAATCGGCAGGCGTCGCCGACCACGGGCGTCGACCGCCCGCATCAGGGTGGTCACCAGGCGCGAGCGCAGGCGGGAGGCCGGGTACCAGAGCGGCTCGCGGCGCAGTTCCGGCCCGCGCGGCACCGTGATGGCCTGCTGACGGCAGTACTTGCGAATGCCCGCTGCCCCGCCCCAGCGCGCGCCGACGCCGGAGCTCTTCCACCCGCCCATCGGCAGGGCGAAGTTCACCAGGTTGGCGAAGGCGTCGTTGATATTGACCGCGCCCACCTCGAGCCGCCGCGCGACCCGTTCACCCCGGCGGCGGTCGCCGGTCCACACCGTCGCCGACAGCCCGTAGACGGAATCATTGGCCAGGCGTACGGCTTCGTCCTCGTCGGCGACCCGCATCACCGGGATGATCGGGCCGAACGTCTCCTCGGTGACGCAGGACATGGAGTGGTCCACATCCACGAGGACGGTCGGCTCGAAGAACGTGCCGGCACCGGTCGCCCGGCCGCCGGTCAACACGCGCGCGCCCGCGGCGACGGCCTGCTCGACGTGTCGGGTCACCAGGTCGCGCTGCGCCGCGGTGGCCATCGCCCCGATGTCGTAGTCGAAACCCCGGCCGTCCTGGCCCTGGCGCAGGGCGCGCACCCGCTCGGTCAGCCCGGCCACGAACCGGTCGTAGACCGGCGCCTCCACATAGACCCGCTCCACCGAGATGCACACCTGGCCGGAGTTGAACAGGCCGCCGTAGGCGATGCCCGCCGCCGCGCGATCGATGTCGGCGTCGGCGAGCACGATGGCCGGATCCTTGCCGCCGAGCTCCAGACTGTGCGGGGTCAGGGTGCGACCGCAGGCGACGGCGATCTCCCGGCCCGTCCGCGTCGATCCGGTGAACTGCACGTAATCGACGGAGTCCACCACCGCGCGCCCGGTGTCGCCCCGGCCCGTCAGCACCGAGAAGACTTCGGGCGCACCGATTTCCGACCACCCGGCGGCCAGCTCGACCGCACTGAGCGGGGTGACCTCGGAGGGTTTCACCAGCACGCTCGCCCCGGCCAGCAGCGCCGCGAACGCGTCGAAACACGGATTGAGCAGCGGCAGGTTCCACGGCGTGATGATCCCCACCACCGGATAGGGCCGGAACGTGGTGACGAGTCGCTTGGTCCGGCCGATCGGACTGTGCGGGGCGGGCCGCTCGTCGGCCAGGAAGCGAGCGGCGTTGCGAGCCCAGTACTTGGCGAGATCGATGGCGGCGGGCACCTCGATCTCGGCGTCGAAGCGGGTCTTGCCGGTCTCGGACTGAATCAGGTCGGTCAGCCGCGCCTGATTGTCGATCAGCCAATCCTGCCAGGCCAGCAGCCATTTCGCCCGGCCATCGACGCCGAGGGCCGCCCATTCGGGTTGCGCGCGGCGCAGGTCGGCGACCGTCGCCGTGACGACGGCGGCGGGCTGATCGGGCACCGAGCCCACCACGCGGCCGTCGGCCGGATTGCCGACCACGATCATCGGCGCGCCTCGGTCACCCGCAGCGCTGTCAACGGAATTTCGCACGGCCCATCCCCCTATGCCATCGCCTGCCGGTACAGCGGGCTGTCCACGCTGTAGTAGTTGCAGTGGAAACCACTCGGGATCCGGAACGGGATACGCACCCGGGCCAGCGGGCCGCCGCTCAGATCCGCCGCGTCGAAGACCTCGAGGTGGGTCTCGGCGGCCCCGGCCCGGTGCACCAGGGTCAAGGCGTAGCCGTCGAGTTCGGTTGTGCCGCCGACGCGCGGCGCGAAGATCAATTCACCGGCCGCGGCGCCGGCGCCGAAGTGGTAGAGGTCCTCGGCTCCGGTGCGCGTATCGACCCGCAGGACCGAGTCCATGCCGTCGGCGCGGCCGTCGGCCGAGTGCAGATTGCTGTTGGCGAAAGCGAAGTCGGTGCGCCTGGTCATCAGGCGGTCGTCCGGGCGCGGGAACTGGATGTCGCGGTCGTTGAGGACCTGCTCGCGCACGACGTCCGTGCCGGCCCGCGGGTCGATGGTCCAGCGGCGCAGGCTCTGCCGCGTCTCGGCGTGCGACCGGCGGCGGCCGTGCAGATCGGGAAACAGCGCGGTGCCCTCGGCCGCCGCGACGTCGGCGACGATCCGGCCGTCCTGCTCCCAGACGTTCGCCTCGTGCATCATCTGCCGCGGCTCGGCCTCGAACCAGCGCACGTCGGCCGCACCGCCCGTGCGCGGCATCAGGCCCAGCTTCGTCGGCCGGTCCGGATCCCAGGCCACCATCGGCCCGCCCGACATCGCCCGTCGCACACTGACATCCAGCGGAGTCACCGGGAACACGACGAAGTTCTCGGTGACGAAGAAGGTGTGCATCATGCTCTGATGCGGGACCGGAATGACCTCGGTCCTGGTCACAACGCCCTCGAGATCGATGATGTCGTAGCGAATCTCGGGTTGCGCGCCCTTCGCCCGGGCGAGTACCCCGATGTTGATCAGTTCGCCGGTGGCGTGGTCCACCTTCGGATGCGCGGAGAACGTCGTGGTCACCACGCCCCCGTAGTGCTCCTCACCCAGCGTGTCCAGGGTGCGCGGGTCCAATTCGACCGGCGGCGCGCCCTCCATCAGCGCCAGCAGCTTGCCGCCGTGGATGACGATGTTGGTGTTGGCCGTGTTGTAGCGCGTGCCCGCCGCCAGGGGGTCGGTGGTGGCGGGATTGCCGTGTACCCCGAAAAGCCTTCGGCCCGCCCGCATTTCCAGCAGCAGCTTGTCGGTGCGCACCCAGCGGTTGCGCATCGACACCCGGCCGCCGGCCAGGAAGAAGGCGTACACCATGCCGTCGCCGTCGAACCAGTGATAGTCCTCGTCGAGCGGCGGGTAGAGTGGTTCGGCGCCGTTGCGGTAGAAGACGCCGGCCAGGTCCGTGGGCAACTCCCCCTCGACGAACAGGTCCGGGGCGTCGACCTCCATCCGAGTGGGCCGGTGGTGCCCGGCGAGGAACGGGCTCTCGCGATAGTGCGCAGTCGCCATCGCCTTCTCCTACCGCGAAACCCGTTGCCGCGCCGAGGATGCGGCGCTCCGGATCGACGCACTATTAGTTGGTCAGATAATTATTAATTACACGCGTCGGTTACCCCTGTCAACGACGGTCCGGCGCGGGACCCGCCTGGCTAACGATCAGCGGTCAGGACTCCGCGTCCAGCAGCAGGCGTTCGAACAACCGGTCCAGCACATCCATCTCGATCGGCTCGGTCGCGGCGGCCGCGTGCGCGAACCCGTCCACCACCGCGAGGATCAAACGCGCGACCTGTCTCGAATCGAGTTCCCGGGGAATACGTTCCGCGTCCTGGCCGCGAACCACGGCCTCCCGGACCCCGTCCACCATGGCCTGGTCGACGGCGGCGAACGCCTCGTTGAGCTCCTCGTGCCGGCGCGCGTCGATCGGCGCGGTGGCGACGAATCCGGCCAGGTCCGGAAATTCGTGATTGATCTGCATGGACACGGCCAGCAACGCCTTGAGCAACTCGCGCACCGACATCGCACCGGCGATGGCGGCCGCGGCGCGCTCCTGGATCCGGCCGTACACCTCGGCGCACACGGCCTCGAACAGCTGACTCTTGGTACCGAAGTGGTAGTACACCGCGCCGGCGGTGACGCCGGCCGAATTCGCGATCACGCTGTTGGCCGCGGGGCCGTACCCGCTCTGCGCGAAACAGCGGATCGCGGCATCGATCACGCGCTGACGCGTATCGACGCTGTCGACTCCGGCCGGGCGGCCCGGACCCACTTTGCTGCGCTTGATCTGAGTCACCCGCCAATTATCAACCAGCGGGCACCGCGACCGATGCGCAGGCCGGTTGCCGGCAACCGTCGGCTACTGCTCGGGCAAGCGGTCCGCACCCCAGCTGCGGTGGACATAACCGATCACGCGATCGAGTTCGGCCCGATCGACCGAGGCCAGTTCGCCGGGCTCCAGGGGATCGAAGTGGAAAATGTAGAGGCGCGAGGCGAATTGCTCGAAGGGCAGCGAGGCCTCGCCGAACCGTTCGCCGTGCCCGGCCGTGCCCACCACGACGCCGTCGCCCCAGTCCTGCCCGCTGTCGTTGTTGGGGTTGTAGAAGTAGACCCGCATCTTCTTCTCCGGGTCCAGGGCGACCCGCAGGATGGTGATCGCGTGCCAGCCGACGAACCGGGCCGCGCTGTCGGTGACGGCAACGCCCGCGGGCTGGGGGTGGATCAGCGGCTGGTTGCCGTTGTGCATGGGGTGATAGCTGGCGTAGAAGTGGCGGAGGAACTCGTCCAGGTCGGTGAGCGCCCCGGTGGCCACGTCGACGTTGATGCGGAAGCCGCGCCCGGACCACCACCCGTGGAATTCGGGATTGATCCAGCGGTGCGGGTCGCCTTCGCGGCCCAGGCACCGGCGGCCCATCTCCGCGTAGATGCGGTCCAGATGCGGCACCAGCAGCAGCGACACCGGATCCAGATCGTGCGGCAGCGTGGTCGCCAGACCTTCGTTGACGTCGCGTGAGGAGATCGACTGGCCCTCGAAATGCATGACGATCTCGTCGTCGCGGGCCGCCCAGACCAGCGTCTGCAACAGGTAGTCCGGGTCGTTGTAGGCCCACATCGACAGCGCCCGCGCCGATTGGCACGTCGGGTTGTCGCCCTGCCCGACGCCAAGGGGCAGTCCGAGAATCGACAGCATCCCGGCCAGCAACCGCGCCCGCGGCTCGGGGGTCGGCCCGAAAACCTCGGTCAGCCGCCGCCGGGAGTGCGGCGACAGATGCAACCCCACCTGCCGCCACAGCGCGGGCGCGACCGGCGGCTGATAGAGGATCCCGCGTTCCAGCAGCAACGCCAGACCATAGATGCACTGTGCCGTCTCGACGTGCACGGCCGCGTCGATCAGGCTGCGTGTGAGTTCGTGATAGCACAGCAGGCAGTCCCGGCCGGTGCTGGACAAACCCATCGCCTCCGCCAGCAGGTACTCCCCCTTGCCGAGCAGGAAGCGCAGCAGGACAGCGTGATACGGCGAGACCAGCCCGGTGTCGTGCATCGACCGGGCGAAGCCGGCCGCCTCGAATTGCAGGGTGCTGTCGTCCATGGTCTCCAGGCGCGCCCGGTAGACCTCGATGCCCGGATCCTCCCGGCAGGCGTCGGTGGTGCCGTAGAGGCTGCTGATCAGCCGATCGGCCCCGAGCCCGCTGGAACCCAGATCGATGTCCGGATTGCTGCGCGCGACGGCGATCTGGGTGATCATGCGCTGCACCGTTTCGACCTGGATGGGCCGCTGGCGCAGGATGCGCCAGATCTCGTCGACGAGATTCTCCAGCACCTTCTCGTAGCCGACCTCCTCGACCAGATAGCCGAGCAGGTGGCGCGAGACCTGGGCCATCCGCCCCTGCTGCTGGCGCTCGGCTTCCGACGGCGGGCTGAGCAGCATGGTGAGATTGACGGCCAGTACCTGCGAAAGATGGCTCTGGGCTTGCTCGGCGGAGATCATCGGGTGCGCGTAATCACCCTTGGCGACGGCCAGCAGCCGCAGGTTGCTGACCGTCTCGAGCACCACGGTGTCGGCGTTCGGGCTGCGCAGCGACCCGGCGCTCAGCGACGGGATCAGGATCTGCGGCGAGGCCCAGTCCGTGCCGAGGAACAGGCCCGCGGATTCCAGCTCGGCGGCGCGGGACCGCACGACGGCGCAGCCTCCCGGTAGCAGCAGCACCCGGCGCACCGCGGCGAACACCTTGGCGAGGTTGACCTGCTTGCCGAAATCGCTGGCGCCGGCGAGGGATTGCGTCGCGTCGTCCAGCGTGGCGAGGCGCTTGTCGAGCGTGGCGCCGCCGAGTGAACTCAAGAAAGGATCCTCCCGTGAGCCGTTTCCGTCGAACGGATCAGATATAAAAGTCGAGTTCTTCCTGTCGCTTCAGCAGATCCCGCATAGCGTAGGGGTCGTCACCGAAGAAGTACAGCAGTCCCCAATGGTTACCGAAGGCCGTGCGCTTGGACACTTTCTCCGCCAATGGCGCCGTGAGCTCGTGGGATTCGTAGTATTCGTGATCTTCGGTCTCCTCCGGGAGCACCAATCGACTGACCACACGCCGACGCGGATACACGCCGAAACTGCCCGCGTGCCCTTTCGCGTCCACGACCTCGCGCGGGAAGAACGCCGTGATCTCCTCCTCGGTTGTCTTCGGATCGAATGCCAGCACCAAGGCGTGGTAGGCGTTGAATCCGTAAGCGCGCTCCAGGAGTTCGAAGACCTTGAAACCCGGCGGCCGGTACGCGACCTCGCCGAAGTACATTTCCCCGTCGCTGGTGACGAAGTATTCGGGATGCACGAACCCGAATTCGATGTCGAACGCCTTGATCAACTTCTCGACCTGGCGGGTGATCTCCGGCCGGTACTTCTCCAGCTCCGGCGTCGCGGGCACGAACACCGAGTAGCCCAGGCGCACATACTCGGAGATGTTCAGGAAGCGGATCTTGCCGTCGTGGATCCACGCCTCCACCGCGAACTCCCACCCGTCCAGGTGGGATTCCATCAGCACCGGGAACTCCTCGTCCGGGATCGAGTCGATCTCGTCCGCCGTCCGGATGACGCGGTGCCCGAGGCAGCCGGCCTTGTCGAAAGCCTTGACGTGGATGGGATCGTTGGGGTCGCCGTCGAGTTTCAGCAGGGTCTGATTGACCCGCTTGAGGAAGCGGACCACGTCACCGCGGTCGTGCGCCTCCTCGAAGATGCCCACCCGGATTCCGCCGAGCTGGGCGCGGCGCTTCATCAGCGACTTGTCGCGCAGCAGCATCGCCTGACCGAGCAGGCGCGGATTCCCGAGCAGGACCGAGTTGATCGCCCCGGCCCATTCCACGGTTTCCTCGAAGATCGGAATGGCGACGTCGACCCCGAGCTGTTGCAGCGTCTCCGCAATTTCCATCGATCGATCGTTGAGCCGCTCGAAATCCCATGGAATAAGCGGGATTCCGTGCTCCTCACAGTATTCTCTCGTCCATTCCGGAGCCACCACGATATACCGGCGATCAAAACGATCGACTGCTTCGATGGCATTCAGGCTCCACCCCAACAAGGCGACATAGCCTTTATCGGCGTCTCGAACCGGCGACTTCCGCTCTGCAGGCAAACCGTTTCCCTTCTCGCCACCTCAGGTCACAGTTCGCTGATTCCGAGGCAAATCCTTGCTACGACTTCACCATTGCCGGATACCCCGCGAATCCCATTGTCAAACAGGCACATTCCGCCCCCGCGACAAGGATCACAGCGATCGCGGCCGGGCTCATTCCGGCGGAGTTTACGCGTCCAGCCCCCACCGCAGCCGGTGGTCCGGGTCGACCGACCGGCGGAGGGCGCGCAGCCGTTCGAGATTGCCCGCGAAGCAGCGGGCCAGGGTGTCCGCGGGCTCGACGTGATTGAAGTTCGCCCCCGTCGAGCACCGGCCCAGGAGGTGGTGCGCGCCGATCATCCAGGCCAGGGCTTCGTCCGGAGATTCCGGCTGCTTGACGATCCACTCCAGGGCCGCGGCGTGCCTGCGCCAGGGGAATACCGTCGCGTCCGGGGCGACGGTCTGCACCGCCCCGTCGAGCGGTTCGACCAGCAGCACACCCGTTGCGCCACTGCGGAATCGAGCCGCGATCACCTCGACGGCGAGCGCGGCGAGTTCGGGCGTCAACTCGGCGACGACATCCGAACCCGCGACCCGGGTCGAGGCCGGGCCGGGTTTGTCACCGCCGATGTCGAGGACGGCGTCCAGGTGCCGCAGGGTGCGGCGTTCCATGGTCGCGGGCGCTACCCCGGCCGCCTCGGCCAGATCCGCCGCCGCCTCGGCCCCGGCGCCCGCCGGGGCTACCAGCAGCACCTGGCACCGGAGGGTCTCGGCCGCTTCCACCGCCACCCGGGCGTAGACGGCCGGATCGGCCGCGGGCATCCACCGCGCCCAGCCGGTCAGCACCCGGGCCGCCGCATCGCCCGGGAAGTCAACGCGGACAACATCTTTCGCGATCGCGGGGATCGCCCGACAGGTCAGCGAGGTGACGATGCCCGCGCTGCCACCGGCGCCGCGCAGCAGCCAGAACAGGTCCGGCGTCGCGGCGTCCACGCGCACGGCTTCGCCGCTGGGCAGCACCAGATCCGCCGCCAGCAGCCGGTCGCAGCTCAATCCGTAACGGCGCACGTCGGTTCCGATGCCGCCACCGAGGGTCAGGCCCGCCAGGCCGACGCTCGGGCAGGTGCCCACAGGCAGGGCCAGGCCCGCCGGAGCCAGGTCGCCGAGTGCGGAGAAGGCGGTGCGGCCCGCGCCGACGGTCACCTCGTCGCCCTCGATATCGAGGCGGTCCAGGGCACGTACGTCGACGACCAGCGCGCCCGGGCTGGCGGAGGCGCCCACGAACGAGTGGCCGCCGGACCGCGCGGCGACCGGCAGATCGTGCATGCGCGCGAAGTCCATCGCGGCCTGGACGTCCGCCGGCGTCGCGACCCGGACCACGGCGGCCGGTGTGCTGCTGTCGAATCGGGCGAAGAACACTCGTTTCGCCGCCGCGTAATCGGGGTCGCCGGGCCGGACGAGCGCGCCCCGGAGGCGGCGGCGCAGGTCGTTCCAGTCACGATCGGCGACGGTAGCGGACGCCCGCGCGGCGGGCAGCGTCGCGGCCACGGCCAACCCGCTCGCGGCGCGGATCAGCGCACGCCGCGAGAGTCCGGCCGGTTCCCGCTCCGGCACCACAGCGTCTCGGTCGGGCACAGCGCCAGCGTAGGGCCGGGCGCGACGGTCGGCGCGCGTCGACATGCGGTCGGCTTTGCCCTGTGCAGACCCCCTCCGGAACACCTCAGCATTGCAATGATGCTGTGGCATAATTCGATCCCGGCATGCCGGAGCCATCTCCGGCCCGGTGCTGTAGCGACAAGGGATAAGGCATGAGTAGTCACAAGGGATCGATCCTGGTCATCGGCGCGACCGGACAACAAGGCCGCGCCACCACCCACCACCTCCTCGACCACGGCTGGAACGTCCGCGCATTCGTCCGCGACCCCCACACACCCACCGCCCAAGCCCTCCACGACATCGGCGCCGAACTCACCGTCGGCGACCTCGACGACACCGACACCCTGCGCACCGCCATGACCGGCGTCCACGGCGTCTTCCTCATGCTCACCATGATGGAAGGCGTCCACATCACCGACGCCGGCATCACCGCCGAAATCCGCCGCGGCACAACCGTCGTCGAACTCGCCGAGGAACTCGGCATCACCCACCTCGTCTACAGCTCCCTGCAAGGAGCGGCCGACCCGCACTCCGGCGTCGACTACTACGCCGCCAAACGCACCATCGAACAAGCCATCACCGACGCCGCGCTCCCCGCCACGATCCTGCGCCCCACCTTCTTCATGGACAACTTCCAAACCTTCAACCGCCCCGTCCGCACAGACAACGGCGACATCCAGCTCAACCTCGCCGTCCACCCCGAGATCCCCATGTCCCTCATCGCCGTCGACGACATCGGCGCCTTCGCCGCCCTCGCCTTCGACCGACCCGGCGACTACATCGGCAAAACCATTCCCCTGGCCGGAGACCGGCTCACCCCGCCGCAAATCGCCGAGGTCTTCGCCCGCGTCACCGGCCTGGCCACCCACAGCAACCAGATCCCCGTCGAACAGGTCAAAGCCTTCGACGAACAAGTCGGCAAAATGTTCGCCTACTTCAACCAGGGCCCCGACCACCCCGTCGACACCACCACCCTGCGCGCCGAGCACCCCGAACTCCACGACCTCGAAAGCTACCTGCACGCGGTCAACTGGAAACCGTGAATCTCAGGCGGCGCGCAGCAGCGGTTGCGTGGAGCAGCGGAACGCGCCGCCGAAGAGTCGGGAGACCGAGAAGTCGATGTACTCCACGGTGATTCCGCGCGCCTCGAGTTCCTTGCCGACCCGCTCGAACGCCGGGTCGGTGATGTAGGTGGCGGCGTCGATGGGCAGCCCGTTGGTCGCCATCGCCGCCGCCTCGTCCTCCCCGACCTCGATCTGCTCCCATCCGCGCAGCGGCTCGGGCAATCCGGCGGGCAGGCGCTCGGGGCACGAGATCATCAGGCCGTCCCGGACCAGGCCCATCGCGCAATCCAGATGCAGCACGTGCGACGGCAGCTCGACCCGGGTGACGGTGTAGCCGAAGGGCTCCAGATACTTTGCGAGCCAACGGTATCCGAGCTCGTTGGTGGCCATGCCCGAGCAGCCGACGAAGACCTGCGCGCCCAGCACCAGCACGTCACCGCCCTCGAGGAACGGACCCGCGCCGGACGGGGCCACCTCCGGCTGCGGCACCGCGACGTAGCGGGCGGGCGTGGGCAGCACCCGATCGACCAGCAGGTGACGGCTGGTCAGGACCTCCATTCGGCGATGCGGGAACTGCAGGACGCCCTCGATCACGTGCTCCCCCACGGTGAACCACGGGTCGCGAACGAAGAAGTTGGCGTAACCGGCCGGACCGGCCGCCGCCTTTTCCGCCTCGGTGAACAGGCGCGGGCGCAGCACGTCGACGCCGTAGCGGGTCAGCACCGCCGCCAGCTCGTCGCGTTCGGCCTCCCACGCGGCCTGCTCGGCGGGGTAGACCTCGCCGAAGTCCTTCCCCCAGACCGCCTCGAGGATCTCGCGCGCGGAGTCTTCGACGGGCATGGAGGACCCGAGCATCGCGGCGTCGGCGGGCCCGCGGAATTCGCATTGCGACACGACCACCCGACGCAAGGGCGCGAACTCGCTGTCCACCCGGACGTCATTGTTTGCGGCACTCATGAGACTGGAGCCTAAGCAGGCCGATCTGCGGCTGTCCACCAATGACGCACGCCACATAACCTGCGAAAACAGCACTTCAGACGGCCTGAACTCGGCAAAGGGCGTCGAAATCCGCAACCGTTTGGCAATCGTTTGTAGAGGCGTTCGTTATCCCCCGCTCCGGGTGGCGGCATCGTTCCCTTGTCGCACCGGGACGACCGTAGTACTGTCCAGACACATGTCCATTTTATGTCTGGACAGCTTTCTCGGGAAGGATTTCCAATGACGCTGGTCAAACCACAGCGGGTGTCCGGAGGCGAAGACGAGCACGGGCATCTCCAGGAGTTCCGGACCGATCCCATCGCCCTGATGCGACGCGTGCGGGCGGAGTGCGGCGACGTCGGCGCGTTCGTGCTCACCGGGCGGGACGTGATCCTGCTGTCCGGCGCCGAGGCCAACGAGTTCTTCTTCCGCGCCGGCGACGAGGACCTGGACCAGAGCGCGGCCTACCCGTTCATGAAGCCGATCTTCGGCGCGGGGGTCGTCTTCGACGCACCGCCCGAGCGGCGCAAGGAGATGCTGCACAACCAGGCGCTGCGCGCCGATCACATGCGCGGCCACGCCGCCACCATCGCGGGCGAGGTCGATCGCATGCTCGCCGGCTGGGGCGAGGAGGGCGAGATCGACCTGCTCGAATTCTTCGCCGAGCTCACCATTTACACCTCGTCGGCGTGCCTGATCGGCGCCAAGTTCCGCAACCAGCTCGATGCGCGCTTCGCCCATCTCTACCACGAGCTCGAGCAGGGCACCGACGCGCTCGCCTACGTCGACCCCTACGCGCCGATCGACAGCTTCCGCCGCCGCGACGAAGCCCGCGCGGCGCTGGTCGATCTCGTGCAGGCGATCATGGACGACCGCGCGGCCGATCCGCCCACCGGCAAGAGCGACCGCGACATGCTCGACGTGCTGATCTCGGTGGTCGACGAGCACGGCGTCGCGCGCTTCTCCGCCAGCGAGATCACCGGCATCTTCATCTCGATGATGTTCGCCGGGCACCACACCACCTCCGGCACCGCGGCGTGGACGATCATCGAACTGCTGCGGCACCCCGGCACGCTCGCGGGCGTGGTCAGCGAGCTGGACGACCTCTACGCCGACGGTTCGGAGGTCAGCCACAACGCGCTGCGCCAGATCCCGAACCTGGAGGCGGCGCTCAAGGAGACGCTGCGCCTGCATCCGCCGCTGATCGTGCTGATGCGGATCGCCCGCGGCGAATTCGAGGTGTGCGGCCACCGGATCGCGCCCGGCGACATGGTGGCGGCCTCCCCCGCCATCTCCAACCGGATCCCCGAGGACTTCCCGGAGCCGGACGCCTTCGACCCCGGCCGCTACCACGACCCGCGGCAGGAGGACACCGTCAATCGCTGGACCTGGATCCCCTTCGGCGCGGGCCGGCACCGCTGCGTCGGCGCGCCGTTCGCGCTCATGCAGCTCAAGGCGATCTTCTCGATTCTGCTGCGGGACTGGGAATTCGAACTCTCCCAGCCATCGGACACCTATCGCAACGACCACTCCAAGATGGTGGTCCAGTTGCAGCAGCCCTGCCGGGTCCGCTACCGCCGCCGGCGGCGGTGAGCATTCCGGTCCACAACGACGTCGACCGCAGGAGGAAGCTGTGTCCGCGCCATCCCTACCCACTGGATTCGATTTCACCGATCCGGCCCTCTGGGAAATCCGCAATCCCACCGCGGAATTCGCCGAGCTACGCCGCACCGCCCCGGTGTGGTGGAACCCGCAGACCGACGAGCAGTCCGGCGGCTTCCGCGACGGCGGCTACTGGGTGGTCACCAAACACGAAGACATCAAGGAGATCTCGCGCAACGCCGAGCTCTTCTCCGCGCAGGAGAAGGGTTCGATCATCCGGCTGCCGGGCCAGGTCACCGCCGACCAGATCGAGGTCACCCGGGCGCTGCTGGTGAACATGGATCCGCCCAAGCACACCAAGATCCGCCGCATCATCTCGCGGGGTTTCAGCCCGCGCGCCGTTGCCGGACTGCGCGCCGCGCTCGCCGAACGCGCGACGGCCATCGTGCGCGCCGCCCGCGCCGCCGGGCAGGGCGATTTCGTCGAGCAGGTGGCGTGCGAGCTGCCCCTCCAGGCCATCGCCGAATTGCTCGGTGTGCCACAGGAAGACCGGCGCAAGCTGTTCGAGTGGTCCAACCAGATGCTCAACTACGACGACCCGGAATACGGCGACGCGACCACCACGGACGCCTCGACGAACGCCTCCGTGGAGATCCTCGGTTACGCCTGGCAGATGGCGGAGCAGCGGCGGACCCGTCCGCTCGACGACATCGTCAGCCAGCTCGTGCACGCCGACCTCGAGGGCGAGGCCCTCGGGTCCGACGAGTTCGGGTTCTTCGTCATCCTGCTCGCGGTGGCGGGCAACGAGACCACCCGCAACGCCATCACGCACGGAATGAAGGCGTTCATCGACCATCCCGAGCAGTGGGAGCTGTACAAGCGGGAACGGCCCCGCACCGCCGTCGACGAGGTCGTGCGCTGGGCGACCCCGGTGACCGCGTTCCAGCGCACCGCCACCGCGGACACCGAGCTCGGCGGGCAGCGGATCCGCCGGGGGCAGCGCGTCGGATTGTTCTACAGCTCGGCCAATTTCGACGAGGAGGCGTTCGAGCGGCCCTTCGAATTCGACATCCTGCGCGACCCCAATCCGCACCTGGCCTTCGGCGGCACCGGCGCACACTTCTGCGTCGGGGCGA
The DNA here is from genome assembly GCF_040655395.1 of Nocardia sp. NPDC050435. NCBI lineage: Bacteria > Bacillati > Actinomycetota > Actinomycetes > Mycobacteriales > Nocardiaceae > Nocardia > Nocardia sp. NPDC050435. Next base: position 334,168 of record NZ_JBFAJW010000005.1, on the reverse strand, counting down.
ACCTCGCCCGGCTGGAGATCGACCTGATGTTCAACGCGATCGCCGACGCGATGCCGGATCTGTCGCAGGTGTCCGAGCCGGAGCGGCTGCGCTCGGGCTGGATCAACGGCATCAAGCACTGGCAGGTCCGGTACGAGTGAGCCGGTGGCAGCTGACGAATCAGACTGTGTCACCCAGGGTTTCGAGCAGGGTGCGCAGCGTGCCGGCGAGGCGGGCGCGCTGCGCCGGCGTCAGCGGAGCCAGCAGACGCTCCTCGGTGGCGACGTGATCGGGTAGCGCGGCGTCGATGAGGGCATGCCCCTCGGCGGTGAGAGCGACCCGGACGCCGCGGCCGTCGGAGTCGCTGCGGGACCGGGTGACCAGGCCGCGTTCCTCCAGGCGGTCCAGGCGCTGGGTGATGGCGCCGGAGGTGACCATGGCCGAGCGGGTGAGCTCGGTGGGGGTGAGCGGGTGCGGATCGTTGCGGCGCAGGGTGGCCAGCACGTCGAAGGAGGCGGGGTCGAGGCCGTGGGCGGCAAAGGTTTTGCGCAGTTCGGCGCCGGCGAGCTGGCTCAGCCTGCTCAGGCGGCCGAGCACCGCCATGGGCGAGACGTCCAGGTCGGGGCGCTGGGTCTCCCATTGGGCGAGGACCCGGTCGACGTGATCGGTCACCGCCGCAGCCTAGCGAATGCCTCAGCGGTGAGCTATCTCATACCGGGACTTTTCTTAGGGCTAAGCTATGTTCCTTAGAGCTAAGTAATCAGGTCCAGGAGAGGAAAGACCATGCGCATCACAGTGTTCGGAGCGGCGGGTGCGGTCGGCAGCCGGGTGGTCGCGGAGGCGCTGGGCCGCGGGCACGACGTCACCGCGGTGGTCCGCGATCCCGCCCGGGCGGCGGCCGTTCCTGCCGGGGCACGCCTGGCCGTCGGTGACGCGGCCGATCCCGTCGACGTCCAACGGCTCAGCGCTGGAACGGATCTCGTCATCACGGCGACGCGTCCGCCCGCCGGGGCCGAGGCCGAGCTGGTGCGGGTCACCGCCGCGCTGCTGGACGGCGTGGGCGTCACCCGGCTGCTCGTCGTCGGCGGAGCGGCCACGCTCACCGTGCCCGGCGGGGTCACCCTGCACGAGACTCCCGATTTCCCGGCCGATCTGCGGCCCATCGCGCAGGCGTGCTCCGCCCAGTGGAGTCTGGTGGCGGCGGCCGACCGCGACTGGACCTATCTGAGCCCGCCCGCCGAACTGGTGCCCGGTGTCCGCACCGGCAGCTACCGGCTCGGGCGCGACGAACTGCTCACCGACGACACGGGCGCGTCGACCATTTCGATGGAGGACTTCGCCGTGGCGCTCCTCGACGAAGCCGAATCGCCCGCGCATCGGCGGGTTCGGTTCACCGTTGCCGCCGCCTAGCTTTGCCGCACGTCGGAGATCGACCGGTGGTCAGCTCCCTGCGGGGAGCAGGGGGGCCACCGCGTCGGCGATCTCTTTCGCGTTGTCGCACGGGGTCAGTTTGCGGGGGTGGGTGCTGCGCGGGTCGTCGACCAGGATGGACAGGGAGCCGGATTTCAGTTCGATGTTGATGGTGCAGCCGCCGGGGACGTCCGGGCGGGCCTCGTAGCGGAGGGCCTTGCGGGTGTCGATGGTGAGGGCGGTTGCGGTGGGGAACTTTTCGCGGACCTGGGTGAGGGTGGCATTGCTGGTCTGCACGCGGAACGTGTAGGTGGCCTGAGCGACATACAGGCAGCCCTTCCAGGTGACGTCCGCGACCTGGTCCTGGCGCTGGGCGGGAGGACGTGCGTTCCACTGGTGCTGCGCCAGGAACGGAGTGGTCAGCGCGGTGCACGGGTCGAAAGCAGCAGCCGTGGCGGTCGAGGTCGCCGACGCCGCCGGACCGGTGGACGAGGTCGTGACCGGAGTGTCGGGAGTGTCGCCACCGCAGGACGTGAGCAGCGCGAGTCCTGCTGACGCACAGGCGATTCGAAGCAGCGCGGTCTTCATACGCGCAGCTCGCGGATGCGGCGGGCGAAATCCTCGTCGGTGCGTTCGTAGGTTTCCTGGATCGCCTTGAACAGCGCCTGGATCTCGGTGGCGACGTTGATGTACTCCGTGAGGATGTCGTAGGCGTTGTTGGGGCCGCCGAAAGCTTTCTCCCGGAACAGCTTCACCAACTCGATCGCCGACCACAGCCGGGGATTGGCCTCACCGAGGCCCCAGGACGCCCGCTCCCCGAGAGCACGCGCGTCGTTCTGCACCGTCGAAAATTCGAGAATCAGCGCCTGGCAGGCCTTGTCGATGTCCAGGAACACCTGCGGTTCCATGCGCACCGCCAGCGCCCCCGACTTCGCGTCCTCGATGTATGCCCCGAACGGGCTTTCTTCCGCCACCGTGGCCCCTTCCGCTGGTACCGCTCGATCATAGAGACGCACGGGCGAGCGCACAGGTTCCCTGGGCGGCGAAATTCGGCCGAATCTGTCGGTGCCGCGGTCAGGGGGCGGCGGTGATGGCGGCGGCGAGGCCGTCCGGGGTGGCGAGCGCGCTGTTGGCGACCTTGGCGCCGTTGATCAGGACGGTCGGGGTGGAGTTGACGCCGCCGGCCAGGATCTCCTGGGTCTTCTGGCGCAGGTAGCTGTCGTAGGTGCGCTCCGTGATGCACTGCGCCACCGCCGCGTCCTGGTATCCGGCGGAGCGGGCGATCTCGATCAGGGCGCTGTCGGCCAGGCCCGCGCCGCCTTCGCGGGGCTGCCGGTCGAACATCGTGGCCAGCCATTTCTGGTAGTCGCCCGTGCCGGAGTCGGCGATGCAGTACGCCGCGTTGCCGGCGCGCGAGGAGTACTGATCGGTCGAGGCGCGATCGAGGAAGCTGATGATGCTGTACTCGACGGCGGCCTCGCCCTTGGCCACGGTCTGCTCGAGCACCGTGCCGTGGATCTTCTCGAAAGCCTGGCAGGCGGGGCACTGCAGGTCCGCCACCAATCGCACGACCACCTTCGAGTCCTCGGGCCCGACCCGCAGCGCACCGTCGGCACCTACGTTTCGCGGCAAGACGGGCAGGGCCTGCCCGGCCACGACGGTGTCAGTTGCCCCGCTCTCGCGCAGTACCAGCACCAGCCCCACCGCGGCGATCACTGCGACCAGTCCGACCGCCACCAGTACCTGGATCAGGACCTTCCGGTCGTTACGCGGAGCAGGGGTCCCCGCACCCGGATCGGGATTCACCGTCACAGCCCATCTCTTTCGCTAGCCGAAGCAGTCGCCCGCCACCCTAGCGCTGTCCAGCGGGTCGCCTTCCGTACGGGGTTTCAACCCAGCAGTGCTGGGCGCGCCGGGCGTTCCCGCTATCGCTCGGGTCAGCGGGCGACGACAGCTCAGATGGCGAAGGCCGGCACCGCCCCTTGTTTCCGGACCGGCGGCTGATAGGCCCGCCACGCCGTCGCGAGCCGCGAGACCGCCTCACGCAACACCTCCGGCGGATGACGGAAGTGGATGCGAATGTATTCGTCGCTCGCACCGCTGGGATCGAGGCCGCTGCCGGCGAGGATCGCGACGTGGTGCCGGAGGGCGGTCTGGGCGAAGGAACTGCCGTCACCGTGGGGCAACCGGATCCACAGCGATTGGCCGCCACGCACCGGGGTGATCCGCCAGTCCGGGAGGTGCTCGGCGAGTGCGGTGAGCAGCAGGTCGTGGGCGGCCTTGCGGGCGGGGGCGTGCGCCCGGCACAGCGCGTCCAGGTTCGCGACCAGGTGGGTGGCGGCCATCTGGGCGGGCAGGTTTCCGCCCAGATCGCCGACCGCGCGCAAGCGGGACAGCCGGGCGATCAGGCCGGGGTCGGCCCGAATCCAGCCGACGCGCAGGCCGCCCCAGAGGTTCTTGCTCAGCGAACTGATCGTGATGACGGAATCGACGTCGGCGGCGACCGGCGGTGGGGTGGTTTCGCCGGGGAAAGCGAGATCGGCCAGCACCTCGTCGACGATCAGCGGCACGCCCGCGCGCTCGGCCTCCTCCGCCAACCGCCGCCGCACCAGCACGGAAAGGGTTGCGCCGGTGGGATTGTGGAAGGTCGGAGTGACGTAGGCCAGCGCCGGATGCCGGGCGCGGACCGCCGCGCCGAACCCGTTCAGGCCGATCGGCAGCGCGTGCAGCAGTGCCGATTGCTCCTGGAAGGCCTCCAATGCTCCAGGGTAGGTGGGTGTTTCGAGCAGCACCCGGTCGCCTGGTCGCAGCAGGGCCCTGGCCAGTAGGGTCAGCGCCTGCTGGCCACCGTTGGTGACGAGGATCTGCTCCGGTCGGGTCGGTGCGCCGAGACGGGTGTAGCGGTCGGCCAGGGCAGCGCGCAGTGGGCGATGACCTGCCGGGTGATAACCGATTTCGCCGGTGAGCGCGGCCAGCTCCGGCACGATCGCCGCATAGGCCGCGGCGATCTCGGGCGGCGGCGCGTCGGGTGCGGCGCAGGCCAGCGACACCACCTCGGGCCGCGGCTCGAGCAGGTGCAGGAACATGGGCGCGCCGGTGGTACCGGGCCCGGCGGGGCGAGCGGAACCCGCGACCCGCGTGCCGCTCCCCTGCCGCCGCACGATCCGCCCCTCGGATTCGAGTAGGTCGTAGGCGGCGACCACGGTGCTGCGCCCCACGGCCAGGCGCGCCGCGAACTGCCGGTCCGGCGGCAGCGCGGTGCCCGGCGGCAGTTCCTCGTCGTCGATCAGTTGCCGCAACCGCGCGGCCAGCAGGACATACAGCGGCCCGCGCCCGGCCGACCACCGGCCCAGCCGCTCCGGCACATCAATTGGATCCATAACCAAACCAATTGTGCCGGATTGGCTCTGTGACCGCTCGTCGGCCGATCGCAGGATTGCTCATATGAGCGAAACCAGCACCGCCCCGACCGCCTCGATCCCCGCGGCCCTCGCCGCCCTGCCCGGCCCCTACCAGCCGCGAGACCTGGCGCTGGTCAACGACGCCGTCGTCCGTCTCGCCCGGCTGGACGGCGCATTCCCCTGGCATCACCACGACGAGGACGAGCTGTTCCTCTGCTGGGACGGCACCTTCCGCCTGGAACTCGACAACCGCCCGCCGGTCGTGCTCACCGCGGGCGATCTGTTCGTCGTCCCCCGGGGCCTGCGGCACCGCCCGGTCGCCGACACTCCCGCCCACATCCTGTTGATCGAACGCCCGGAAACCGAGCAGTACGGCAACTGAGGCGTGTGCCAGGGGGCGCGAAACCCCCTGGCACACCGACGGTCATGGTGGTGCCGACCGGTTTTTTGAGGCTGGTATCCTACCTGGTTGGACGACGGGAGCGGTGCGCCCCCGGACGGGATTCGAACCCGCAACCTCCAGCTTGGCGATAACCGATCGTCGCCGGCCCGTCACCGATCACTCTACGGGCCGCCGCAACCGAATATTCAGCTGTCGAAGGCGTCGAGGAGTTGTTCGGCGGCCAGGGCGGCGGTGAGGGTACCCGCCCGGACCTCGCTTTCGACCTGTGCGCGAATGGCTTTGACGTTCGGGTTGTCGGCGAGGCGGCGCAGCAATTGGTCGTGCACCATGGTCCAGGTCCAGTCCACCTGCTGGCGCCGGCGCTTCTCGTCGAACTCACCGGCGTCGGTGAGCACCCGGCGGTGGTCGAGCACGGTGGCCCAGAACTTGTCCAGGCCAACGCCTTCCAGGCCGCTCATGGTGAGCACCGGTGGACGCCAGAGGGCGTCGTGCGGGTGGATCAGGCGCAGCGCCCCGGTCAGCTCGCGCGCGGCCGACTTGGCCTCCAATTCGTGCTTGCCGTCGGCCTTGTTCACGGCGACCAGATCGGCGAGCTCGAGCACGCCTTTCTTGATGCCCTGCAACTGATCTCCAGTGCGCGCCAGCGTCAGGAAGCAGAACACGTCGACCATGTTGGCCACCGTCACCTCGGACTGGCCGACGCCGACGGTCTCCACCAGGATCACGTCGTACCCGGCGGCCTCGAGCAGCACGATGGTCTCGCGGGTGGCCTTGGCGACACCGCCGAGCGTGCCCGCGGTCGGCGAGGGCCGGATGAAGGCGTTGCGCTCCACCGACAGTCGCGCCATCCGGGTCTTGTCGCCGAGAATCGAGCCGCCGGTCCGGGTGGAGGACGGGTCGACGGCGAGCACCGCGACCCGGTGCCCCTGCTCGATCAGGCGCATACCGAGGGCGTCGATGAACGTCGACTTGCCGACACCCGGAACACCGGTGATGCCCACCCGATTCGACACCGCGGTGCGCGCCGAATCCGACGCTGCGGGCATCAGGCGCAGCAGCAACTGCTGCGCCTGCTGCCGATGATCGGACCGGGTCGACTCGACCAGGGTGATGGCGCGCGCCAGGGCGGCCCGCTCGTTGTTGCGGACCGCCTCGGCCAGGGCGTCCACGTCGATGACGCGCTTGGCCCCCGCGGAATCGCTGCGCGATGGTGCGGTCATTACGCCCCGTCGCCGCCGATCTCGTGCCCGAGCGACGCGCCCAGCTTCTTCAGCAGGTCGATCGCCGCGTCCGCGATCACGGTGCCCGGCGGGAAGATCGCCGCCGCGCCGGCCTCGTACAGCTCGGCGAAATCGTCGGGCGGGATCACGCCGCCGACGATCACCATGATGTCGGGCCGCCCGACCTCGGCCAGCGCCGCGCGCAGGGCGGGCACCAGCGTGAGGTGACCGGCCGCGAGCGAGGAGACGCCGACGATGTGCACGTCGTTGTCCGCCGCCTGCTGGGCCACCTCCTCCGGGGTCTGGAACAGCGGGCCGACGTCGACGTCCATGCCGAGGTCGGCGAAGGCGGTGGCGATCACCTTCTGGCCGCGGTCGTGCCCGTCCTGGCCCATCTTGGCGACCAGGATGCGGGGACGGCGGCCCTCGGCCTCGGCGAACTCCTCGACCAGCTCGATCGCCTTGCTGATGTTGGTGACCTTTCCGGCTTCGTCGCGGTACACACCGGAGAGCGTACGGATTTCGGCCTGATGCCGGCCGTACACCTGCTCCAGCGCGTCGGAGATCTCGCCGACGGTAGCCTTGGCTCGCGCGGCGTCGATGGCGAGGGCGAGCAGGTTGTTCTGCATGCCGCCCTCGGAAGAGCCCGCGGCCCGGGTCAATTCGGCCAGCGCACGGCGCACCGCGTCCGGATCACGTTCCGCGCGCAGCCGTTCCAGCTTCTCGATCTGCTCGGCCCGCACCCGGGAGTTCTCGACCTTGAGGACCTCGACCTGCTGGTCCTCCTCCACCTGGTACTTGTTGACGCCGATCACCGGCTGCTGGCCGGTGTCGATGCGCGCCTGGGTCCGGGCGGCGGCCTCCTCGATGCGCAGCTTGGGAATGCCCTCGCCGATCGCCTGCGCCATGCCGCCGTGCGCCTCGACCTCGGCGATGTGCGCGCGGGCCCGGTTGGCCAGCTGGTGGGTCAGCCATTCCACGTAGTACGAACCGGCCCACGGGTCGATCGGGCGGGTGGTGTTGGACTCCTGCTGGATCAGCAGCTGGGTGTTGCGGGCGATGCGCGCGGAGAAGTCCGTGGGCAGCGCCAGCGCCTCGTCCAGGGCGTTGGTGTGCAGCGACTGGGTGTGGCCCTGGGTGGCGGCCATCGCCTCGATGCAGGTGCGCGCGACGTTGTTGTAGGCGTCCTGCGCGGTCAGCGACCAGCCCGAGGTCTGCGAATGGGTGCGCAGCGACAGCGATTTCGCGCTCTTGGGCTCGAACTTCGCGACCAGCTCGCTCCAGAGCAGGCGGCCCGCACGGAGTTTGGCGACCTCCATGAAGAAGTTCATGCCGATCGCCCAGAAGAACGACAGCCGCGGCGCGAACTTGTCGACCTCCATGCCCGCGTCGATGCCGGCGCGGATGTACTCGACGCCGTCGGCCAGGGTGTAGGCCAGCTCCAGGTCGGCGGTCGCACCGGCCTCCTGGATGTGGTAGCCGGAGATCGAGATCGAGTTGAACTTCGGCATCTTCGCGCTGGTGTAGGCGAAGATGTCGGAGATGATCCGCATCGAGGGCTTGGGCGGATAGATGTAGGTATTGCGGACCATGAACTCCTTCAGAATGTCGTTCTGAATGGTTCCGGCCAACTGCTCGGGCGTGACGCCCTGCTCCTCGGCGGCCACGACGTAGAGGGCGAGAATCGGCAGCACCGCGCCGTTCATCGTCATCGACACCGAAACCTGGTCCAGCGGAATGTGATCGAAGAGCTGGCGCATGTCCAGGATGGAATCGATCGCGACACCGGCCATGCCGACGTCACCCTGCACGCGCGGGTGATCGGAGTCGTAGCCGCGGTGCGTGGCCAGGTCGAAGGCCACCGACAGGCCCTTCTGGCCGGCCTGCAGGTTGCGGCGGTAGAAGGCGTTGGAGTCGGCGGCGGTGGAGAAGCCCGCGTACTGCCGGATCGTCCAGGGCTGGTTCACGTACATCGTCGGGTACGGACCGCGCAGGAACGGCGCGATGCCGGGGACGCTGTCGAGCGGATACCCCTCGGCGGCAACGGCATCGCGGTCGGCCTTGGTGAACACCGGCCGCACGTCGATGCCCTCGGGCGTCGACCAGGACAGCTGCTCCGGCGCGTAGTTGTTGGCCGCGGCCGCGCCCGCGACGTACTCCTGGACCCGCGCCGCGTCGACGGCGGCCGCCTCGGGCGCACGCTCGTGCAGCGGCACCTCGGCGAAATTGCCGATCACATGCTTGATTTCCGACATCGTCATCAGGCTCCCACCTTCTCTAGCAGGCCGGACAGGGCCGCGACCGCGTCGATCTTCGCGGCCAGGTAGCCGTCGGGGCGCTCGGATTCCGCCAGTCCGGCAACGGCTTTCGCCGCACCGGCCAGCAGCACCGTCGTCACCCCGGCCGCGCGCAGCTGCGCGACGGCCGCGCCGGCCTCCTCGCCGTAACGCTTGTCCGCACCGCACAGCACGGCGATGGCCGCCCCGGATTCGGTTGCGGCGGCGGCGATGCCGTCGACCGTCAGCGGGCCCGGGTTGCTCGATTCGATACCGCCGGAGGCGAGCAGGTTCGCGATGAAGGTGACCCGCACATTGTGCTCGGCGACCGTGCCCAGCGGCACCAGCAGCGCCTTCGGCCGCGCGCCGTGCGCGGCGAGATAGGCGTCGGAGCGGTTGCGCAGCTCCTCGAAGGCGGCGCCGTAGCGCGCGACCCGCCCCGGCTCGCGGGCCGCCTCCGACAGCGGCTTCTCGGCCAGGTTCGGGAACTCGTTGACGCCGGTGACGGCCGTCTTGCGGTGTGCCACATCGGCATCGCGCGCGGCCTTGGTGGCGGCGATGCGCTCGGCGAGCAGTCCGGATTCCAGCGCGGCCAGGTAGCCGCCCGCGGTCTCCAGCTCCTGCATGAATTCCCAGGCCTTGGCGGCCAATTCCGATGTGAAGCTCTCCACGTGCCAGGAACCCGCGCCCGGGTCCTGCACGAATCCGAGATGCGATTCCTCGAGCAGCAGCAGCTGGGTGTTGCGAGCCATGCGGTCGGAGAACGACTTCGAGACGCCGAGCTCGCCCGCGGGCAGCGCGGAGTCGAAGGGCAGCACCGTCACGGTGTCCGCGCCGCCGACGCCCGCGCCGAATGCGGCCAGGGTGGTGCGCAGCAGGTTCACCCACGGATCGCGCTGGCTCATCATGGCCGCGGAGGTCACCGCGTGCTGCGGTGCGCCGCCGAAGTCCGGCAGGCCGCACACCTCGGCGACGCGCGCCCAGAGCTGCCGGGCGGCACGGAATTTCGCGATGGTGGCGAACTGGTCGTCGGTGGCGGCGAAGCGGAACTCCAGCTGGCCCAGCGCCGCCGCGGTGTCGTGTCCAACGGCGGTGAGCTTGCGCAGGTACTCCAGGCCCGCGGCGACGGCCGCGCCCAGCTCCTGGGCGTCGGCGGCGCCGGCGTCGTGGAAAGCCGTGCCGTCCACCGTGATCGCGCGCACGGTCTCCGGGCGGGCGGCGGCCGCACCGGCCAGCTCGACGGCCGCGTCCAGCGCGATATCGTCGGCGCCGGTGAAGCGGCTGGTCAGCGGGGCGGCGCCGAGCGCGACCCGGATCGCCGCGCGATCGGGGCTGTCGTAGCCGTCGAGGGTCGCGTAAACCTGTGCGGCGGCCTCGGTGACGGCGCTGCCCGCGTCCAGGGTCAGCGGCGCGAGTTCGAACAGCAAGCCGGACAGCGCCGTCGGCAGCTCCGCCACCGGCACGCCGCGTTCGCCGGCGCCGAGCCAGACGGCGCTGAGGCCGTTCTCCAGGCCGACCAGGATTTCGCGGTTCACCGTGGCGGCGTCGCCGGCGAAGTGCGCGCTGACATACCAGCCGCGATGCACGTCGCGGGTGGCGTCGGCGCCACGCACGAACGGGAACGCACCCGGCAGCGGCTGCTCGGGCAGTTCGTCCCGGCTGGTGTACAGCGGGGCGATGGTCAGCCCGTCGTAGGTGGTTTCCGCGAGCAGCTGCTCGGGCTCGTCCGGCAAATCGGCGATCTCGACCCTGCGGGCCTTCGCCAGTACCCCTGCCACACCTTTACGCCACGCGGCGTATTCCGGCACCGGATCTGCATTCGGCATAGCTGCCATCCCTCTTCCACTCGCCACGAGCACACCAGTGGTGCGCACCCGATACCGCCGCATTCGCCCAGCTCAGCGAGCACTTTGGTTAACGAGCATTCGTCCCGTCTCTCCTGATGCTAGCTGGAGCACGCACCGCGGTTGACCGAGGCCGCCAATACCAACCGGTAACCTGGCGCCGGTGAGCGAGCCGATCGACGGGCCCGGACCGCAGGTCCACGAGGCGCGGCACCCTGCCGGAGCGAGTCCCGCGCGTGCCCGCCTCGCGACGGCGATCCGGCTGCTGCGCCGCCCGCGCAGCCTGGCGCTGTTGCTGCTCGTGGGCGCGCTCTTCGCGGCGGCGCTGTTCGCGCCGCTGCCCACGCCCGCCGAGATCCAGCAGTGGGCAGGCTCGTTCGGGCCGTGGTTCCCCTTGCTGTTCTGTGTCGTCTACGCCGTGGCCACGGTCGCGCCGCTGCCCCGCTCGGTGTTCACCATCAGCTGCGGTGTGCTCTTCGGCGCGGGGCTGGGCCTGCTGGTCGCCCTGGTGGCGACGACCGCCGCGGCGGCCATGGCGCTGCTGCTGGTCCGCGCGCTCGATCAGGATCGGGTCGCCGCCCGGCTCACCCATCCGGCGGTGCGCGAGGTCAACGAGCGGCTCGCTCGCCGCGGCTGGCTCGCCGTCGGCTCCCTGCGCATGATCGCCTTCGCCCCGTTCTCCATCGTCAACTACTGCTGCGGCCTGTCCGCGATCCGCTTCTGGCCCTACCTGATCGCCTCGGTCCTGGGCTCCGCCCCGGGCACCATCGGCACCGTCGTCCTCGCCGACTCCCTCACCGGCGGCACCCACCCCGCGATGTACGTCATCACCGCCGTCTGCATCGCCCTGGGCATCGCCGGCCTGATCCTGGACGCCCGCTGGAAGCCCGCGCCGATTGCTCAGGAAGCCCTGGCACCAGTGCGCTAGTCGACGGTGAGTTCGATCGGGATGGCGAAGACGTCGACCATGGCGCCGTTGCGGAGGACGGTGACGGGCATGGTTTTGCCGATGGCCTCGCCGAAGAGCTGGCGCTGGATGCCCTGGGCGTCGCGGACTTCGGCGCGGGCGACGCTGAGGACCAGGTCGCCGCGGCGCAGGCCGGCCTGCTCGGCCGGGCCGCCGCGCACGACCTCCATGATGCGCACGCCGGCGCGCTGGCCGGTGCGCGCGGCCACGGTGGCGGGCAGGGGTGCGGGGACGCCGACCAGGCCGAGGTAGGCGCGGCGGACGCGGCCCTCGCTGTGCAGGGTGCCGATGATGCGGCGGGTGGTGGCGTTGATCGGAATGGCGAGCCCGACGCCGATGCCCGCCACGGCGGTGTTGACGCCCACCACCTGACCGGCCGAATTGGCCAGCGCACCACCGGAATTGCCGGGGTTCAGGGCGGCGTCGGTCTGGATGACGTCCTCGATGACGCGGCCCGCGCGCCGGGAGGCGACGGGCACCGCCCGGCCCAGCGCGCTGACCACGCCCGCGGTGACCGAACCCGCCAACCCCAGCGGATTGCCCACCGCGACAACCAGTTGCCCGACCACGAGCTTGTCGGCGTCACCCAGCCGGACCGCCGCGGGCGCACCACCACGGGCGCGCAGCACCGCCAGATCCGAGAGCGGGTCGATGCCGACCACGTCGAAGCGGGATTCGACGCCGTCGGCGAACACCACCTCACCCCCGGGCGCCGAGCCGACGACGTGGGCGTTGGTGAGCAGGAAGCCGTCGTCGGTGAAGACCACCGCCGACCCGCTACCGCGCCGGGTGCGCACGCTGGCCACGTGCGGCGTCACCGATTCCGCGACCTGGATCACCGTGCGGGAGTACGCGTCCATCGCAGCGTCGTCCACTTCGACCACCATCCTGCCCGCCCGGGTGCACCTCTTCCAGCATGCCTGCGAACGCACTCTGGCGCATCGTGTTCGCCAGAGGCACAACAGAATTCATGATCATGAACGGCGAATTACAGGCTTCCCACCGGCTGTCTGAGACGGTAACGTAGAGCTATCCAGTACCACGGGTACCGATACAACGAGGTGTCTCATGACCCATCCGAGCATGCGAACCAGCGAGCGCGCCGCCACCTATCCACGGGCCAGGCGCATCCGATTCACCTTCGGCGAACCACAACCGCTGTCCAAGTACTACGCGGGCGGGGACATGGTGTTCAGCCATTTCATCTCCGGCCTGTCCGCCGCCTTCCCGCCCGGCGAGGAATCGTTCATCCGATCGGTGGTCCGGGTCGCGGGCAAAGTCACCGATCCGGAGCTGAAACGCCGCGCCACCGGCTTCACCGCCCAGGAAGCCACGCACGGCCGCGAGCACCGCAAACTCAACGCGAAACTGGTCGAATTGGGCTATCCCGTGGGCTGGATCGACTCCCAGGGCGTGCAGAACCGCATCAAACAGCTGGAGAATCTGGTCCCCGCGCACCTGCACCTGGCCGCCACCGCCGCGGCCGAGCACTACACCACCGTGCTCGCGGTGCGGGTGCTGAGCAAACCGGAGATCCAGGCGCTCGCGGGCGACGCCGAGGTGCGCAACCTGCTGAACTGGCACGCACTGGAAGAAGTCGAGCACAAGTCGGTGGCCTTCGACGTGTACCGGGCCGTGGGCGGCGGTGAAACCGTCCGCATCGCCACGATGGTCGGACTGCTGGCGCTGACCGTCCCCCTCACCGCGGGCGGCCTGACCGCCGCGCTCGCACTCGATCGCTATGCCCGCCGCCATCCGCTACTGGTGGCCCGGCAGGCACGAACCCTGTTCACCGGCCCCATCTTCCAGGGCATCGCCGGTGAACTCGCGCGCTATCTGCGCCCCGGTTTCCACCCGGACGACTACGACACCACCGAACTGCTGGCGCACTGGCAGTACGAGCTGTTCGGCGAGGACGGCCAACTCGTGGACCACCTCCGCTAGGGAAACGCCGTGAAACTCAACGACATGCGCCCGCGCCTGGTGATCGTCACGGGGGCGGGCAGCGGCATCGGCCGGGCGACCGCGCTGCGCTTCGCCCGGTCCGGGGCTTACGTCATCGTCTCCGACATCGATCTGACCGCGGCCAAGGAGACCGTCGACCTGATCGAGCACGGCCGTGCCGCGGCCGCCCGGCTGGATGTCACCGATGCCGACGCCTGGTCCGACTTCGCCACCGAAGTCCGCCTCACGCACGGGGTTCCGGATGTGCTGGTCAACAATGCCGGAATCGCGGTCTCCGGCGCTTTCGTCGACCTGACGCCGGCGGATTGGGAAAAGCAGCTGGCCGTCAACCTTTTCGGCGTCGTGCACGGCTGCCGGGTCTTTGGCCGGCAGATGATCGAGGCCGGAAAGCGCGGGCACATCGTCAATATCGCCTCGGCCGCCGCGTTCACGCCGACGCCGGTGATGTCGGCGTACTCGGTGTCCAAGGCCGGGGTGAAGATGCTCACCGAGTGCCTGCGGCTGGAGTTCGGGCCGAAGGGCGTCGGGGTGAGCGCGATCTGCCCCGGGGTCATCAACACCAATATCGGCGAGCACGCCGAACTGGTGGGTGTCGACCCGGAATTGATCGCTCGCGGTAAGGAATTCACGCGGCGGCTCCAGGAGCTCGCGGCGCGGCTGCCCTTCGATCCGCTGAGCCCGGACCAGGTGGCCCGGGCCGTGCAGCGGGCGGTGCGCTACGACCTCGCCGTGGTCCCGGTGCGGCCCGAGGCCTGGCTCGGCTATGTCCTGCTCCGGGTCGCCCCCGGGCTCAATCGCCGTGTGACACAGCCGTTCTCGATCGACACGCTGGAGCGCCTGGCGGCGCGGGCGTGGCGGCCGAGCGGCGGCACGGGCTGACCGAATGGCCGCCGTGCGGGGCGCGGGAAAGCCGGCGACGACCCGCGCCACCGCACGGTGGGCTCAGAACAGGTACTGCTGGTCGGCGGCGATGAAGAAGCCGTGGCCGCCCTGGTCGCAGCGCACGCCCGCCTCGAGCGAGGTGCAGGCGGTGCCCCGCACGATCAGGGTTTCGCCGTAGTTCAGGATCTTGCCGCCGCCCTCACCCGGACCGCCGCCGGTGTTCTGCGGAATCCCCACGAATACGCCCTGGCTCAGGCAGATGAACTGCGCCGTCGTACCGTGCACATAGGCGGCGACCTTGCGGGCCGGGCTGTTGTCGCAGCCGGGCTGTAGCTGCGCGGGGATGACCTTCGCGTCCTTCAGCTGGCAACCGGTGCCGAAGGTGTTGTCGTTGATGAACCCGCACTTGATGTTTCCGCTCGGCGACTGGAAGTAGAACTGATCGCCGATCTGGTAATCCCGGGCGTCGACCGTCGCGTCGTCGCGGGACGGGAGCGAGGTCGGGGCGGCGGGCGGGTTCGAGGCCGGCACCGGCTGGGACGCCGGCTCGCGCGGCGACCCGGGAGCGCCCGACTCTGACTGTGCCGTGGTACCGCCCGGCGGCGTCACCGGGGACGTTCCCGTGCTCGCGGCATCGCTGCCGCACCCCGTCAGCCCCACTGCCGCCGCGATCGTCGCGACCGTCATCACCAGCGACTTCATGTCGTCTCCTCCTGTATCGCCCCGACGAACTGTGCTGTTCATCGATCGCCACAGAGGTCGCGTTACGGCGTTGCACAACCGTAATCTATTGCGCCACACGGAAATACGGTGTATCCAAAACCACCGCAACGACTCAGGGGCGGGGCGGCTGACCGAGCAGACGCCCGGCGGCGTCGTAGTAGTCTTCGGCGAACCGGGCCTGCGGATGCAGAACCTGTGCCTCGCGAAGCCGCCGGCGCGCCTGCTCCAGCACCTCCGCGGGCGCCGGCCCGACCTCGGCATCCAGCACGGAGGCATGCTGCGGCGCGACGACCAGCGCCGAACCGAGATGCTGCTGACAGCGACCCGCCCCGACCTGATCGGCCAGCGCGCTGTACATCTCCAGCGCCTCGTTCCACGCGATCAGCGCACGCCGCGGTTCGCCGCGCGCCCAGTACAGCACACCCCAGATCTCACGCGCGTGCGCCAGCCCGCCCGGATCACCCCGCCGCGCCAAGGTTTCGGCCAGATCGAGCCGGTCGGCCGCCGCCTCGAAACGACCCTGCACGAGGTGCACGACGGCCAGATCGATCGCCGTGCAGACCTCGCCCACCAGATCGGTGCGCGGCAGCCGCCACCACGCCCTGGTCAGCTTGCGCACCACTGGGTCGAATTGCCCCGGCGCCGGATTCTCCTCGCGGCCGGCGAGCGTATCGAGCTGCTCGAGCGCTGCGTGATGGAGCGCGCGCGCCCGCCGACCGGGTGCCATCGCGAACCGACCGCGATAGCGCGGACGTTCGTTGAGCCGGCCGGCCCGCGTCCAGGCCAGATCCCGGGCAGTCAATCTGCCCTGCAACGCTTCCGGAACGCTGTCCTCGTATCGCGGCTCCCCCAGTACCGCCTTCCACACATCGAGGGCGTCCACCAGGCGAGCCACCGCCGGAACGGCGTCCCGGGGCAACTGTTCGGCCCAGCTGCCAGCCACGCCGACCAGCTTGTACAGATGGTCCTGCCGATACTCGAACCAACGGCGGGCGCCGGCGGCCAGCTCGTCGTGATTGAGGCCCAGCGCCCAGAGCCCGGCCAGATCGGCCCAGTGCTGCAGCAACACCGATATCGTCACGCGCCATTCGGGCGTACCCACCGCTTGTGCCGCCCACTCCGCCGTCGCGGCCGCATGCTCCTCGGGCGCGAGGTGCGCCACCACGGCGTCCGGCGCGCGGGCGTCCACGCAATAGCCCTGCCGCCCACCGAGATGCACCGCCCGCGACTCGCGCAACTGCCGCAGCAGCACCTGGGCCGGGTCGGGCTCGGTCACCGTCGTGTCGGAGAGCTTCAGCGGAATCTCCGCGACGGCGGCGATGACGGCCAGCAGGGCGGCGGAATCGTATTCCTTGATGCCCAGCGCACTCAGCACCCGAGGCAGTTTCGCGATGGCGTCCGGCAGTCCGCGCGGATCGGGTCTCAGCTCCGATCCGGGGCACGCGTGCGGCAGGGGCTCGATCTGCGGCCCCGGCGGCACCAGCCGCTCGAGCACCTCGACCTCGCGCGCCGACCGGATGCGCGCGCGGCGGGTCTCGAACCACCGGTACAGCGCGAACAGGGCGGCCACCGCCAGCAGCGCCAGCCACACGCCGGACAGCGCGCGACCGACATTGGCCAGGACCGAATCCTCGGTGAGCGACTTGACCATCATGTCGCCGAGCAGTTTGGTGACCACGCCGGTGCCGATCAGCGAGGCCGCGGTCACGGTCCGCCGCCACGCCGAGGAGCGCGTCAAACCGACGGCGGCCGCGGCGTCGCCGTCGCGCCCGGAGGAATCAGGGGCGGTCATCAGAGCGCCTTGCCGATCAGTCCGGGCAGCAGCCACCGCCGCCAGGTGAGCAGCACCAGCACCACCGGCGGAATCGAGGACACCAGCGCGTTGGCCGCCAACTGCCCGATGTTCTCGGTGAATTGGCGGGCTTCGCCCCACAGCAGCAGCGACCACGGGCTGGTCCCCGCGCCGCTGATCATCAGGCCGACGACGAAGTCGTTCCAGACCTGCACGAATTCCAGCACCGCCACCGCCACCAGCGCGGGGCCCGCGGCCCGGCGCACCCGCTCGCGGACCCGGCCTGGGCTCGCGAGGCCGCGCAGGCTGTCGGCTTCCGGGCTGCCCTTGTGCGCGAGCAGCGCGCCGCGCAGGATCAGGATCGAGATCGGCAGACCCGCCGCCACGTGCAGCACGATCAGCGGCACGCGGGTGCCGGCCAGCCCCTGGCCCTCCAGAAACTGGTGCAGCGGCCCCAGATAGCTCTGCACCGGCAGCACCGCCAGCACCACGATCGCGAGCAGCACCGCGCGCCGGGCATGCGGCTGCCCTTGCCGCAGCCATCTCATGACCGGACCACCCGACGTGTCCGCCGGCGCGTTCGGATCCCAGGCGGCGAGTTGATGGGCGATCGGCAGGGCCAGTGCCACCACCAGGACGGTGGCGGTCCCGGCGACCACCGCGGTCGTCGTCAGCGACCGCCACAGCGCCGTATCCTGCACGGTGCGGTCGAGTGCCCCGAGACCGAGGCCGTCGGGCAGCCCGATGGCCACCGCCGACAGCGCCAGGATCGGCGCGAGCGCGAGCAGCGACACCGCCCCGATGAGCAGCACCTCGCCCGGCTTCGGGGGATCGCGGATGACCTCGGGCCCGGGTTCCGGCATCGCGATCAGACTGCGCTGCTGCTTGCCCAGGAACGTCTGCAGCATCCACGCCACACACCCGACCAGCACGGCCAGCGGCAGCGAATACGCCGCGGCGGCAGCGGGTTCGGCCTCGGTGGCCAGCCGCCACCACTGCACGGTCGCGGTGTCCACCTGGTGCTGCATCGATCCGGGCACGCCGATCAGGACGATGTCGAAGACCCGCGCCGCCGCGATGCCGACCACCATGACCACCACGACGACGGCGGGAAACAGCAACCGCAGCAAGCGCTTCCAGAACTCGTAGGTGCCCGACCACCCCGGCCAGATCAGAGTGTCGGCGTAGGCCGCATCCGCCTCCAGCGCGCGGAAACCCGCCCGGAAGACTCCGACCGCGAACCCGAGCCAGGTCCACAGGAACGCCGAACCGAGCATGCAGACGAACAGGATCTGATACCCGGCCAGACTCTCGATGCCACTGCCCAGCCGCTGGAAAATGAGCCGGAACGCCACGCCCGACACCAGCGCCGAGATGCCGAACGCCACCAGCAGCGGCAGCCACAGCCAGCGCATCCGGCGCGCGGGCAGCCCGAGGCCGAGCCCGCAGATCACCACCACGAGCACGCCGCCCACGCCGTAGCACAGCGTCCGCAGATATGACCACAGTCCGAGGTCGGTCAACGCCACACCGGTGATCAGCGCCCCGGCCACCGCGACCGCCAGGGGCAGCGCCACGAGGACCGCCGACCGCGGGGTCCGGCCGGAGTTGACGCGGTGACCGGCGCGCAACCCCACCACGCCGGCGAGGAAGAGCCCGCAGCCCAAGACCATGCGCGGATTGCTGTCCGCCGCGATGCCCACCGTCCAGACGAACGGCGTCACCAGCAGTCCGACGATGAGCGCGAACGCGGGTACCCGCGCCGCCCACGCGGGCCACTGCCACGGCGGGCGGCCGAGCACCAGCGGCCCGCGCATCCGCCGGGTGGTCAGCTCCAGTCGCAGGCCGTGCGCCTCGAAGCGCAGGGGTGGTGTCACCGCTGCCGTCCTTCCAGCTCGGCCAGGTCGGCTATCGCCCGCTCGGCCGCGACCGGCACCGGCGTCGACCCGCCGACGGCCACCAGGAATTCGGTGAGCGTGCGCCACAATCCGTTTCGGCCGCCGACCGCGCCGATGCGGTCGGAGAGGTCGAACGCGAGCTGTTCGGTGCCCGCGGTCTGCTTCGCGTCCGGCGGCGCGGTGCGGGCCGCCAGCGCCGCGGCGCGGGGCGCCAGCCAGGCCGAATAGGCCGCGGGCGCGAGCTGATTCGCCGCCAGGAAGCCACCGTGTCCTTCGATCCAGGGCAGCGGCGCCCGCGGCCCCGCCAGGCGCGCGGCGATCGCTCGCGCCGACTCCCCGGCCCGCTGCGTCAGCACGATGATGTCGCCGCCGATGATGTGCGGCCGGGCCTTTTCCAGCGCGACGCGCGGAAAGTCGGCCACGCCGACCACGTCCATGGGGCGCCGGGAACGAACGAGGCTGCGGCGCACCACCGGTTCGGCGAAGTCGGGACCGATGAACAGCACCGCGCGGCGGCGTTCGAAGACCTCGTGCACCGCGTCCGGGAACTGGCGGGTCAGGCTGGCGCCGACGCCGCCCAGCAGCGCCTGCTCACCACCGCACAACCGGCCGAAATGCTCGAGGGCCTGCGCGATCCCCGGACTGCGCCAATCCCGTTGGCCCGCGGCCGCGTTCGCCAGGCGGTCGTAGGTGGCCGGGTCCGCCGAGCGCAGCAGGTTCTCGAACAGGTCGGTGAGCACCCAGCCGTCGGCGGCGGCCAGCGCGAGCAAGCGCCAGGAGGTGCCGGCCAGCCGGTCCCGCGCCGTACCCGTCAGGTAGGGCAGCGTCCAGGTTTCCGGGTCGCCCAGGCCGTGCTCGGCGACGGCCTCGCGGTCGTACCAGACCATCGACTTGTCGGCGACTTTGAACGGCACCCCGTACAACCGGCCGTGGTGGGTGAGCAGCGGCCGCCAGTAGTCCGGGTACTCCCCCGCCCACCATTCCGGCGGAATCGACTGCAGCCGACCGCGTTCGGCCAGATCCTGCACCCGCCCGGCGCGCGGCAGCATCACGATGTCGGGCGCGGTGGTGCCGCCCGCGGCGAAGGCCGTCTCGATCTCGTCGCCGAGCGGGATCACCTCCACGGGAGTGGTGCCGGCGACGCCGTCCAGCAGGTCGCGGAAGGCCGCCAGCTCGGTTCCGCTCCAGGACACCGCGATCCGCACCACCCCGGAGCGACCGAGCAGCACGCTGGGCGCGCACGCGGTGACCAGCGGGAGGATCGCTCCCGCCTGCAGCACCGCTCGCCTGCTCGCCATGTCCTCCCGCATCGCAGGACCCCACTCTAGGCCGTGCGCCCGCGCGACGTGCGGCGTTTCGGCGCACATCCTTTCCGCAGCAAAGGAATTCATCGGATCTCGACCGATGAATTCCGCGGCCGGGCCGGGTCTACCCCAGTGAGACCGGAGCGGTCTCAGCGACACCAGGAGGGCCGATGCCGGAATCGGACAACGAAGCGACGGGCCGGCGGCGGCTGGCCGACCACCCGACCGTGATCAAGATGCGCGAGCGCGGCCGGACCGAGCCCCCGCCGGTGCTGACCACCGCGCGACTCCGCGAGATCTGCGCCGCCGCCGGGGCGGACGACGTGGGTTTCGTCGCAGTCGAGCACCCGCAGGTCGCCGCGGAACTGGAGCACGCGCGCGCGATCCTGCCCAGCGCGCAGACCTACATCGCGTTCTGCGTGCGGATGAACCGCGACAACTTGCGCGCACCACACCGCAGCCTCGCCAACGCCGAATTCAACCACGCCGACGACGACACCAACGAGGTGTCGCGCCGCATCACCCGGGCGCTCCAGGACGCCGGCTATCGCGCCGTCTATCCCGCGCCCGGCTATCCGATGGAGGTCCAGCAGTTCCCCGGCCGGATCTGGGTGCTCGAGCACAAGGTGATCGCCCAGGCCGCCGGACTCGGGGTGATGGGCATCCACCGCAATGTGATTCATCCGAAGTTCGGCAACTTCATCCTGCTCGGCACCGTCGTCACCGACGCCGTGGTCGAGGAGTACACCGCCGCCCTGGACTACAACCCGTGCCTGGAATGCAAGCTGTGCATCTCGGCCTGCCCGGTCGGGGCCATCATGGAGAACAATTTCGACTTCCAGGCCTGCTACACCCACAACTACCGGGAGTTCATGGGCGGCTTCACCGACTGGGCCGAGACCGTCGCCGACAGCGACAGCCGCGCCGACTACAACGAGCGCGTCACCCGCGGCGAATCCTTCTCGATGTGGCAGAGCCTGTCGTTCAAGCCGAACTACAAGGCGGGCTACTGCATGGCCGTGTGCCCCGCGGGCGAGGACGTGATCGGCGCCTTCCTCGACAACCGCAAGCAGCATCTCGACGAGGTGGTGCGGCCGTTGCAGAACAAACCGGAGCCGGTCTACGTGCTGGAGGGGTCGGCCGCCGAGGAACACGTCAGCAAGCGGTTCCCGAACAAGACGCCCACCGCGGTGGGCAACGGCTTCGGCGACGACGTCAACGCCTTGCTGGACGCCATCGGCCCCCGGCCGCGCCCGCGCGACCCGGCGGACTAGTGCGCGACCAGGCCGCGAGCCCGGTCGGCGCCGTGCCGGGCGGGATCGGCCAGCCTGGTGTGCATGTCGACGGTCGTCCCCCGGGCCGTGGGCTGCACGTTGACCTGGTCCATCAGGCTGCGCATCAGCGACAGCCCGCGGCCCCGGTAGTTGTCGTGCTGGACGACCGGCGGCCGCCAGTGGCCATTGTCACGTACCGTGACGCGCAGACAGCGGGATTCCTCGGACACCCGCAGCCGCACCGCGCCGTCGGGCCGATCGCGGCAGCCGTGTTCGATCGCGTTGGCACAGGCCTCGTCGGTCGCGGCCAGGATGTCGTAAGCTTGATCGGCGTCGACAGCACGGTCCGAAAGCCATTGGCGCAGTGCGCGCCGGGCTTCGGCCAGCCGGGTCGGCTCGGCGGGGAAAGTCACGTCCAGGGGCGCCGGTCGGTGTGGATTTCTCATGGTTCACCTCCCTGCTCGAACAGGGGGTACCCGATTCCCGCGCCGTCATACCTGGGGGTCGTGATCTTGGACTGCTTCCGTCCGAAAGCGTTCCCGGGGTCCGGCAGTTGGCGATTAGGTTGCCCGCGATGGGGTAAGTTCACCGCGGAGTTACGCGTCACAGGAGGTGGACAGTGAGTGCTGAAAGTGTTTCGGGGTCACTCGAGATCGGTTCGCGCACGGTAGCGACCACGGTGATCGTGGCGGTCCGCGGCGAAATCGACATGGCCTCCGCGCCGCAGCTGGAGGCCGGGCTGGATGAGGTGCTGCGCGAAGCTCCGGCCACCGTGGTGATCGACATGTCCGAGGTCGGTTTCCTCGGGTCCGCTGGCCTGAGCGTGCTGCTCGGCGCGTCCCGATCGCATCCGGAAGTCGACCTGCGGATCGTCGCGACGGCAGCCGCCCGCCGCCCGATGGAACTCACCGGGCTGGACAAGATGCTGGCGGTCTTCGATTCGCTGCAGGATGCCCTGGCGGTGGGGGAAACCTCCCCCAACTAGGTCAGCGCGGCTGCGGGGGCAGCCGCACCACCTGGACGAAGAAATCGTCGATCTGCTTGATCGCGGCGACGAATTGATCCAGATCCACCGGCTTGGTGACGTAGGCGTTCGCGTGCAGCCGGTAGCTGCGCAGGATGTCCTCCTCCGCCGCCGACGTGGTGAGCACCACCACCGGGATGTGGCTCAGGTCCGGATCGGACTTGATCTTCTCCAGCACCTGTCGGCCGTCGTACTTGGGCAGGTTCAGATCGAGCAGGATCAGATCCGGCTGCGGCGCACCGGCGTGCACACCCTCGCGGTAGAGGAAATCGAGCGCCTCCTGACCGTCGCGCGCGACGTGCAGGGTGTTACCGATCTTGTTGTCCTCGAACGCCTCCCTGGTCATCAGCTCATCGCCCGGATCGTCTTCGACGAGCAGGATATCGATGGGGCGTCCGGGATCGGTCATACGAGAACTCCTTGGTCTATGACAGCGGTGTCGAGCGTGAAGTGGAATCGCGTACCGCCGGTGTACTCGGTGTCGATTCGGATGGTGCCGCCGTGGAATTCGACGATCTTCTTACACAGTGCCAGACCGATGCCCGTTCCACTGTATTCGTCGCGGCTGTGCAGGCGTTGGAAGATCACGAACACCTTGTCCGCGAACTCGGCCGGGATGCCGATGCCGTTGTCGGTCACGGTGAACCGCCACTCGCCGGACTCGCCCGCCGCGCAGTCGATGGAGATCACCGGCGGCTCGTCGGGCCGGGCGAACTTCACGGCGTTGCCGATCAAGTTCTGCCACAGCATGGTCAGCAGCGTGGGATCGCCGGAGATCTCGGGCATCGTCTCCGGCCGCTCGATGCGCGCCCCCGAATCCTCGATCACCGCGGCAAGATTACTCAGCGCCTTGTCCAACGTCTGCCCCAGGTCGGTGGGCACCTTGGAATCGTTGACCCGGCCGACCCGGGAGAAGGTGAGCAGATCGTTGATCAGCACCTGCATGCGCTTGGCGCCGTCGACCGCGAAATCGATGTACTGCTTGCCGCGCTCGTCGAGCTGGCCACCATAGCGCTTCTCCAGCAGCTGACAGAACGAGGCGACCTTGCGCAGCGGCTCCTGCAGATCGTGCGAGGCGACGTAGGCGAACTGCTCCAGCTCGGCATTCGAGCGCCGCAACTCGACGGTCTGCGCGTCCAATTCGATGGTCTGCTGGGCCAGCACCGCTTCCTTGGTGCGCGCGGTGGCCAGCTCGTCGACGACCCGGCGGCGCATCGCCTCCACGGCCTCGGCGACGGTCGCCAGATCGGCGGGGCCGTGCGCGGAGATGTGATGATCGAAATCACCGGCCGCGACCCGGGCCGAGCCGGACTCCAGATACTTCAGCGGCCGCGCGACCAAGCGGCGCACCAGCACCAGCATCACGATGCCGAGCAGCACGAAGCCCGCGACGATGCCGGCCAGCACCAGGTCGCGGCGCTCCCGGGTCGCGGCGAGTTCGGCGCGGTCGGCGGCGACCGCGACGGCGAGATCCTCGTTCTGGGTGGTGAACCGCGCGCGGAGGCTGTCGAACATCTCCTTGCCGCGCACCACGTCGGGCGGAGCGACGGGCCCCACCGGCGCGGCCGCGACGACCGGATCGGCGTAGTCGGCGCGCCAGCTTCGCGCCGCGGCTTCGACGGCGTCCAGATCGGCCAGCAGGGTCTCGCGGCCGGCGAGCAGTTCCTGTAGTCGCGTGACCGCGTCCGCCTCGACCGCGATGCCCTCGGTGTAGGGCAGCAGCAGCTCCCGGTCCCGGGCGATGGCGAAGCCGCGCAGGCCCGTCTCCTGGTCGACCAGCGCGCTCTGCAGCCGATAGGTCTCGGCGGCGGCGGGCAGCGAGCGATTCAGCAGCCGATCGGTGACGTGGTTGGTCTGCTGGATGACCTGGGCGCCCAGCACCGTGCCGACCGCGGCCAGCAGAATCATCGAGGCCAGCACCACCTGGAACCAGCCTTGCACGGTCAGCCGGCCGACGCCTCGGGGTCGCTCCACGGATGGGCTCATCGGTTCTCGGAACTCCTTGCGGTCCAGTGCAGATACATCACGGCGAGGTCGTCGTCCCAGCCGTCACCGCCACCGGTGGCGAGTTCGACACGGTCGATGAGTTGATCGACGAAATCCTCCGGCGCGCGCCCGGCGAGCGTGCGCGCCACCTCCAGCAAACCCTCCTCGCCGAGCCGCTCGGAACCCGGGCCCACCCGGCCCTCGAACAGCCCGTCGGTGAACAGCACCAGGCCCTGGTCGGAGCGCAGCGGCACCTCGTGACTGGTCCACGACGCCTGCCCGGGCAGGAAGCCCAGTGCCGGGCCGCCCGGCACCTCCAGCCACTCCACGCCATCGGCGGAGCAGCACAGCATGCCCGGATGACCGGCTCGGATGATCTGTACCCGCTGCCGATCCGGATCGAACACCAACGTGCTGGCCGTCACGAAGGTCTGCGCGCCGGTGCGCTCGGCCAGCAGCATCTGTTCCAGCAGCCGCAGCTGGCCGGTGCCGCTGATGCCGCTGAGCACCAGCGTGCGCCAGGCCAGGCGCAGGGCCACCCCGGTGGCGGCCTCGTCGGGACCGTGGCCGGAGACGTCGCCGATCACCGCGTGCACGGTGCCGTCCGGCAGCTGGACCACATCGTAGAAATCGCCGCCGAGCAGCGATTGCGCCCGGCCCGGCCGGTAGCGGGCGACCACGTCGACCCGGCGCGGGCCGTGCACCAGCGGCGTCGGCAGCAGGCCGCGTTCCAGGCGCGCGTTCTCCCGGGCCCGCATCTGACTCGCGCGCAACTCGGCCGTGGCCTTCTCGGCCTGCTTGCGCTGAATGGCGTAGCGCACGGCGCGACCGAACAGTTCGGGTTCGACCCGGCCCTTGACCAGATAGTCCTGTGCGCCCGCGGCGACGGCGGACAGGCCGGTCTGTTCCTGATCCAGACCGGTCAGCACGACCACCGCGACCTCGTCGTTGCAGGCGCGCACCCGGGCCAGCGCCTCCAGGCCGTGGGCGTCGGGCAGGTGCAGATCGAGCAGCACGCAGTCGGGCGCGCCCGCGGCCAGCCGATCCGCGGCCTCGGCGAGCGTGCGCGCCCACTCCAGGCGCAGTCCGGGGCCGACGTCGGCCACCAGCTCCTCCACCAGGAGCGCGTCGGCCGGATCGTCCTCGACCAGCAGCAGCGATGCTTCCCGGTCCCATCCGACACCGACAGGTCGGTCGAGGTCTCCGCGCTCCGCGCGGCGCTCGTCGAGCATCGGCCACCGGCCCCTTTCCCTCATGCGTGCGGTCAGTTCGAGGCCTGAGCCGAGGGCGTCATACCCAGCGATGCGCCGACTATGCGTGGGGTACGTCACATTCGCCGCGAACCTCTGATCGCATTGTCTCGCACCGCGATCCGATCCGGTCCGCGCGGTGTGATTACTGCCGGTAATTCTCCGGTGGCTGCCACGGCCGGCCGTACCCGGGGCGGTCCTCGTGCCCGGGCTCGGCGGGCGGGCGTTTCTCCAGCTGCGGCTGCTCCTCCGATTCCGGCAGCACCGACTGGTGCGGCGCCGGCTCCCGGGCGAGACCGGGGGTGACGCCGAGGCCCTCCACCGGCGTGCGGGCGGTGGCCTCCGCGGCGCGGACCGCCTTCTCGATGGTCGGGTCGGGGGCCGTGTCGAACCAGTCGGCCACCTCGGCCTCGTCGTCGGCCTTGGCCTCGGTACCGTCCGGTTCCGGCGCCTCGTACCGGAACACGCCGTCCTCGCCCCGGGTGCCGAAGCTCTTGGCGAACCCCTCCAGCGCCTTGCCGAAATCGCTGGGCACCAGCCACACCTTGTTCGCGTCGCCGCGCGCCACCAGCGGCAGTGTCTGCATGTACTGGTAGGCCAGCAGTTCCGGGGTCGGTTTGCCGGATTTGATTGCCGCGAAGACCTTCTCGATCGCCTTGGCCTGGCCCTGCGCCTGCAGGTAGGCGGCGGCGCGCTCGCCCTGGGCGCGCAGGATCCGGCTCTGGCGCTCACCCTCGGCCTCGAGGATCGCGGACTGCTTGCCGCCCTCGGCGGACAGGATCTGCGCCTGCTTGGCGCCCTCGGCCGTCTTGATCTGCGATTCGCGCTGGCCCTCGGCGGTGAGGATCATCGCGCGCTTCTCGCGGTCGGCCTTCATCTGCTTCTCCATCGACTCCTGGATCGACGGCGGCGGATCGATCGCCTTCAACTCCACCCGGGCCACGCGCAGGCCCCAGCGGCCCGTCGCCTCGTCCAGCACCCCGCGCAGCTGATTGTTGATCTGGTCGCGGGAGGTCAGCGTCTCCTCCAGCGTCATGCCGCCGACCACGTTGCGCAGGGTGGTGACGGTGAGCTGCTCGACCGCGGAGATGTAGTTGCTGATCTCGTAGACCGCCGACTGCGGGCTGGTGACCTGGAAGTACACCACCGAATCGATCTGCAGCGTCAGATTGTCCTGGGTGATCACCGGTTGCGGCGGGAACGAGACCACCCGCTCGCGCAGATCGACCTTGGCGCGGATGCGATCGGCGAAGGGCACCAGGAAGGTCAGCTGACCGGACGCGGTGCGCGAGTATCTGCCGAGACGCTCGATGACCGCGGCCTCCGCCTGCGGCACCAGGGCGATGGATTTGACCACCACCACCACGAACAACAAGATGAGGACGGCAGCGACGATCAGTACGGTCATTTACGGTCCCTTCCATACGACGGCGGTGGCGCCGTCGATCTTCCAGACGGAGACGGTGGCGCCGGGCTCGTAGACCTCGGCCGGATCCATCGGCCGCGCCGTCCACCGCTCACCACCCAGTTGCACCAGGCCGGCGTGCGCGCCGACCTGCTCCAGCACCAGCGCCTGCTTGCCCAGCAGCGCGTCCACATTCGTCGGGATCGGCGGCGGCGTCCCGAATCTGCGCCGCAGCATCGGGCGCAGCCCCAGAATCAGCACCGCCGAGATCCCGCCGAAGATCAGCGCGTCGGCCACCACCGAGGTGCCCGCCACGGCGCTCACCCCGGCCGTGCCCAAGGCAGCGACACCGAGCATCAGCAAGGTCAGATCACCGGTGAGCATCTCGGCCGCCGCGAGCAGAACCCCCGCGACCAGCCAAACTATTGCGGCCACGCCACCACTGTAGAGCGCCGCCGATGATCTCGGGGAGTGCGCGGATATCGGGATTGTGACGATGAATCCCCCAGCGGCCCGGCACGATCGGCGCGCCGACGGTGCTACCTTCGGCGGGGTGAGCGGACGCGACATCTACGGCGGCGACATCTTCTCCGGGCACGCCCGATCCAGGAAACGCGCGGTGCCGACCGTGCCGGCCGAGCGCGATCTGGTCGTCGAGGACGCGGCGACCGGATTCTGCGGCGCCGTAGTCGGTTTCGATCGCAGCTACGACGGCGAATTCGTCAAACTCGAGGACGCCCGGGGCGCGGTGCGGCTGTTCGCGCTGCGCGAGGCCGCGTTCCTGATCGACGGCGAACCGGTCACCCTGGTCAAACCCGCGACGGGCGGGCCCGAGCGGCCCACGCGCTCGGCGTCGGGCTCCACCCGGGTCGAGGGCCTGCGCGCGCGGGTCGCGCGCGGCAGCCGGATCTGGGTCGAGGGCGTGCACGACGCCGCCCTGGTGGAGCGGGTCTGGGGGCACGACCTGCGCGTGGAAGGCGTTGTCGTGGAACACCTCGAGGGCCTGGACAATCTCGCGCAGCGGCTCACCGAGTTCGAGCCGGGGCCCGGGCAGCGGGTGGGCGTGCTGGTCGATCATCTGGTCACCGGCTCCAAGGAGACCCAGCTGACCACCGGGCTCGGGCCGCACGTGCTGGTGACCGGCCATCCCTACATCGATGTGTGGCAGGCGGTGCGCCCCGCCGCCGTCGGGATCGACGCCTGGCCGACGGTGCCGCGCGGCGAGGACTGGAAGACGGGCATCTGCCGCCGCCTCGGCTGGGGCACGCCGCAGGAAGGCTGGCGCCGGGTGTACAACGCCGTGGAATCCTTCCGCGACCTGGAAGCCCCGTTGATCGGAGCGGTGGAGCGCCTGATCGACTTCGTCACCGAGCCCGAGTAGGAAGGGACCAGCTCACAAGGGTTGTGCAGGCGCTGCCCGCCAGTGGCGCGGACCCTTTATGCTCGATGATTATGTGCTCTCCAAGTGCCACCCTGACGGTGTGGGCCGGCTCCTGGCTGGCCGGCTGCAGCGCGCCCGACGACGTGCTCGAGGCACTACACGCCTGGGCCCCGCGCCACACCATCGCCGCGGGCGATCCGATCACCGGCGGCCGCACCGACCTGCCGTGGTCCGCGCACGGCAACACCGCCGGCAGCGGAGTCATGGCTCTGCTCAAGGTGATTCGCGAGGCCATGGCCGAGCCGGGCGCCCAGCTGCGGCTGGTACTGCCGGTCCCCGGCGATGTGCGCGGGTTGCCGGTCGGCACCGAGTTCGCCGCCGACGCGGTGGAAGCCGAGCAGGGCCTGCTGATCGGTGTGCCGGGCCGTCAGGGCACCGGCCTGATTCCGCACCTCGCCGACGACGGTGCCCTGCAGTGGACGGTCTACACCGCGCCGATTCCCGCGGCCCCGGTGGACGAGATGCCGCTCGGCGAAGCCGAATACACGATGCGCGAGGCCGTGCGCGACGCCGCCGACGCTTTGATGAAGCTGCACACCACCGCCGCGGGCGCGGCCGATTCCGACCCGCGCGAGCTGATCGAGGCCGAGCTCGCCGCCTACTCCCGCCACGACTACCCCGAGTCGATCCCGTTGCGCGCCAAACGCATCCTCGATTCGGCCGACCACGTCGCCGCGATTCTCACCGTGGCGCAGCGGGAACCGGCCTCGGCGCCCACCTCGGTCACCGCCATCAGCGCTCAGGAAGATCTGCTGCGCCCGCTGTGGAACGCGATCCGCGCCGCGCGCCTGGTCGCGGTGCACGCGGCGGCGCGCGGCGGTCAGTGATCGGCGCTAGGGCCGGTACTGACCCGGCGGCGGGTATTGCTGCGGCGCATAGCCCGGCTGCGGGTAGCCCTGGGGCGGGTACTGCGGGGGCGGCTGTTGGCCATAGGGCTGCTGTGGATAACCCTGCGGCGCGGATTGGCCGTATTGCTGCTGCGGATGGCCCTGCGGCGCGGGCTGCCCGTATTGCTGCCGGCCGTACGGCTGTTGCCCGTATTGCGGCTGGCCGAACTGCTGCTGACCGAACTGCTGGGGTGGGAACTGCTGCTGCGGCGGCTGGAACGGCGGCGGCGCAGGACGGTTGGCCTGCTGGCGCAGAATCCAGCGGATGAGGAAGAACAGCGCGACCGCGACGACAATGGCGAGCAGAACCCAGAAGATCCAGCTGTTGTCGTCGCAATCCTCGTAATCCGGATTACAGGACGAGCCGCTGCTACTGCCGCCGCCACCCCGGCGCGCCTCGAAGGTCTCCGTGGCCGAGGTCAGCTGAAAAGCCTGCACGGCCAGCAGATTCGCATTGGTCAGGACGTCGCCGAACAACGATGGGCCTCCCCCGTCGAAAAGTGCTGTGGCCCAATGGGCCGAGGAACGCACCGATGCTAGCGCACGCGCGCGGGACTCGGGCAAACCACCCAGAATACCCAGCGCGCGTGCGGCGAGCTAGTCGCGCGCGGGACGGCTGACGGCACAGCAGCCGACGGCGCACGGTGCGCCGTCGCGGGTGCAGCCGTAACCGGGCACCTCGCCGAGCCGCCGAGCCGCGACACCGCCCACGTGCTCGCGGACCAGCTCCACGACCAACCGCGCGAAACGCGGATCCGTGCCCGGCGTCGCCGCCCGTGCGAAGGCCATGCCGAGCTCGGCCGCCTTCTCCCGCGCCTCGTTGTCCAGATCCCAGATCACCTCGAGGTGATCGGAGACGAATCCCACCGGGCACACCACCACGGCGTCGATCCCCTTGCCGGACAACGCGTCCAGATGATCGACGATGTCGGGCTCCAGCCACGGCACCTGCGGCGGACCCGACCGGGACTGCCAGACCACGTCGTAGTCGTCGAATCCGGTGGCCGCCGCGCACAGGCGCGCCGCCTCCGCCACCTGGCGGCTGTAGAGGTGACCGCCGTCGGCGGGCGGGCCCGCGGCCACATCGGCCGAGACCGGGATGGAATGCGCGGTGAACACCAGCCGCGCCCGCTCCCGCCGCTCCGCCGGAAGCTGCCGCACCGCAGCGCGAATCGCGTCCGCGAACGACTCGATCAGCAGCGGATGGTCGAAATACTGCCGCAGCTTCATCAGGTCCGGCGCGTCGGCCCCCACCGCCGCGCGGGACCTGGTGATGTCCTCCTGGTACTGCAGGCAGCCCGAGTAGCCGCCCCACGCCGAGGTCGGGAAGACCAGCGCGGAGCGCACGCCGTCGGCGGTCATCCGCGCGACGGTGTCCTCCGCCATCGGATGCCAGTTCCGGTTGCCGAAATACACCGGCAGTTCCAGCCCGGCCGCGGCCAATTCGCGCTCGACCGCGGCGATGATGTCGAGGTTGAGCGCGTTGATCGGCGAGACGCCGCCGAAGTGCAGGTAGTGCTGTGCGACCTCTTCGAGACGTTCCCGCGGCACCCCGCGACCCCGAGTGACGTTCTCCAGGAACGGCATCACGTCCTCGGGGCGTTCCGGGCCGCCGAAGGACAGCAATAGCAGCGCGTCGGCAGTCATCGGGTCAGTTGGCCTCGAAGCCCTCCGGCGGGAACCACATGTTGTGGCTGGCGCCGCCGTCGACGTAGATGATCGAACCGGTGGTGGCGGGCAGCCAATCCGAGAGCAGCGCGCAGATGGACTTGCCCACCGCGCGCGCGTCGGCGCCGTCCCAGCCGATCGGCGACGCGCCGTCCCAGTACATGTCGAGCTGACGCAGCTGCTTGGCGTCGTCGGTCGCGGTGCCCGCGATCGCCTTCGCCGCGAGCGTCTTGACCGGGCCGGCGGCGATCAGGTTGGAGCGAATCTTCTTGGCGTAACCCACTTCCCGGGCCACGTACCGGTTCACCGACTCCAGGGCGGCCTTGGACACGCCCATCCAGTTGTAGTACGGCATCGCGGTGCGCGGATCGAAATCCATGCCCACGATCGAGCCGCGCTCGTTCATCACCGGCAGCACGGCGCGCGCCAGCGAGGCGTAGCTCCACGCGGAGATCTCGAAGGACTTCGCCACATCGGGGCCGGGCCCCTCCAGGAACGGCACCGCGTCCGGGCCCATGAGCGTCTTGGGCGCGAAGGCGATCGAGTGCAGCACGCCGTCGATGCCCTCGGGCGCGAGCTCACGCAGCTGGTCGGCCAGCGCCGCCAGGTTCTCCTCGTTGGTGACGTCCAGCGGGATCGCCGGGGGCACCTCCTGCGGCAGCCGCTTGGCGATCCGATCGATCAGCCGCAACCGTTCCGGGATACCGGTGATGATCACCTTCGCCCCCTGCTCCTGCGCGACCGCGGCCGCGGAGAAGGCGATGGAGGAATCGGTGATGATGCCGGTGATGAGGACGGTCTTGCCCTCGAGCAGTCCACTCATGGGTTGGTCGGTTCTCCTGTTGTCGTCGTTGTGTGCGCGGACCGGGTCGAACCGGTCAGTGGCCCATGCCCATGCCGCCGTCGACCGGGATGATCGCGCCGGAGATGTAGGAGGCGTCGTCGGAGGCGAGGAAGCTGATCGCCGCCGCGACGTCCTCGCCCTGGCCGATCCGGCCGGCGGGGATGAACTCCAGCGCGGCCTTGCGCATCTCCTCGGTCATGTCCTCGCGGGTCATGTCGGTGTCGATCAGGCCGGGGGCCACCACATTCGCGGTGATGTTGCGCTTGCCGACCTCACGGGTGATGGCGCGCGCCATGCCGACCAGGCCGGCCTTGGCCGCCGCGTAGTTGACCTGACCGGGCGCGCCGATCTGGCCGACCACCGAGCCGAGGAAGATGACCCGGCCCCAGCGGCCCTTGAGCATATTGCGGTTGGCGCGCTGGGCGACTCGCCACGCACCGGTGAGGTTCGCGTCGATGACCTTGGTGAAGGACTCCTCGCTCATGCGCATGAACAGCGTGTTGTCCACGATGCCCGCGTTCGCCACGACGACCTCGACCGGACCCTGGTGCGCCTCGACCTCGCTGAACGCCTGATCCACGGCGGCCGAATCGGTCACGTCGCATTTCACGCCGAACAGCCCGTCCGGCACCCCCGAACCACGATGCGTGACAGCCACCTTGTGGCCGTCGGCGAGCAGACGCTGCGCGACCGCGAGACCGATGCCGCGGTTACCGCCGGTCACCAAGACCGACCGGGATGTGATGTTCGACATGGGCTTCAACCTATCTGTTCGAGTTCGCGCGGCAGCGCCCGGGCACCCCAGACTTTCCGGGCTTGCCTTGTGCGGAACCACAATGCGAGACCGGGGAAATTACGGAAGGCGCTGGCGCAACAGCAATCCGCTGATGACACCGGCGGCGGTGATCAGCAGGCCGAACAACAGCCACGGACGACTGGCGTCGCCCCGGGTCAGTTCGTAGCCGATCTGCTGTTCCAGCGTGTCGTACACCTTGGTGAGTTCTTGCAGCGAGGCCGCGGTATAGAACTCGCCGCCGGACAGCTTGGCCAGCTCGCGCATCGCCTCGTCGTCCACCGGGACCCGCACCTCGTCGTTGCCGCCGCCCTCGCGCGGGATCTCCACCGCGCCCCAGCTGGTGCCGAACGAAATGGTCGAGATCGGAATGTTCTTCGCCTTCGCCAGGCGGGCCGCGACGTATTCGTGCCGCGGATTGTCCACGTCCTCGAACGAGGGCACCGTCTGCTTGCCGTCCGACATCAGCACGATCCGGGCCGGCGGCGGTTCGGAGCCGCCGCCCAGCACGGTGCCGAGGGTCTCGATCGCCTGGATCGCGGTCAGGATGCCCTCACCGGTCGCGGTGCGCTCGGCCAGGCGCACATTGTCGATGGCGACCTTGACGGCTTCGTGGTCGACGGTCGGGGACACCATCACCGACGCGGTACCGGCGAAGGTGACGAACCCGATGTTGAGGCCCTGGGGCAGACCGTCGACGAATTCCTTGCCCGCCTTCTGCGCCACCTGCAACCGGCTCGGCTGCACGTCGGTGGCCTGCATGGACAGCGACACGTCCATCACCAGCATGACCGTGGCCCGGTTGCGCGGCACCTTCTTGACCGCCGTCGGGCCGGCGGCCGCGATGGTGAGCAGGATCAGGCCGACCAGCATCAGCGCGATCGGCACGTGCCGCATCGGCGAGGGCCGCGCGGGGGCCACCTTCTCCAGCAACTCCATATTGGAGAAGGTCAGCATGCGTTTGTGCCGGCCCCGCTGCACCAGCACATAGCCGAGCAGGATGAGCGCGATCACGACGAGGAAACCGAGCCAGATCAGCGCGGTGAAATGCGAAATACTCACTGACGCGGGGCCCGTCCGCTCGGGGCGCCGAAGCTGTGGCGCCGGGTGGACACGAACCGGACCACGTCGGCGATCCAGTCCCGGTCGGTCTGCAAGGTGAGCACCGGCGCGCCGCAGGACCGCAGCGCCTGCTCGACCTGCTGACGATGGCGCTGGGCGGCGGCCGCGAAATCGGCGCGCAGCGTGGGCGTCACGCTGAATTCGCGGGTGCGCCCGGTCTCGGGATCGTGCAGCACCACATCGCCCACGTCGGGCAGTTCCAGATCGCGCGGATCGAGCACCTCGACGGCGAGCAGATCGTGGCGCGCGGAGATGGCGCGCAGCGAGCGCTGCCAATCGATGTCGCCCAGGAAATCGGAGATGATCACGGCCAGACCGCGTTTGCGCTGCGGCCGGCGCAGCGACTCGATGCCGCCGCGCAGATCGCCGCGCACACCGTCGCGGGCGTGCGGGGTGGTCGCGATGCCGCGCAGCAGTGACTGCGCGTGCACCCGGCCGCTGCGGGCGGGGATGCGCACCAGCTGCTCGCCGGTGGCCACCACGGCGCCGATCCGGTTGCCGCCGCCGCTGGTCAGGTGGGTGATGGCCGCGGCGGCCGCGATCGCGAGATCGCGTTTCTGGCAGTTCGCGGTGCCGAAATCCAGGCTGGCCGACAGGTCGACGACCATCCAGGTCTCCAGCTCGCGGTCGGCGATCATCTGCCGCACGTGCGGATGGGTGGTGCGGGCGGTGACCGACCAATCCATCTGCCGCACATCGTCGCCCGGCTGGTAGGTGCGCGCCTCGCCCGGTTCCGAGCCCGGGCCGGGGATGAGCCCGAGGTGGTCGCCGTGCAGCACGCCGTCCAGGCGGCGGCGCACGGTCAGTTCCAAGGTCTTCAGCGCCGCCGTCAGCTTCGGGTCGGTCAGCTCACCGGCGCGGAAGGACGGTGGTGCGTGCGTGGGCATGGGTGTCCGCGCCGCCGTCACTTGGGCTGGTTGTTGCCGGACGCCTGCGACATGGCCGGCGCGGCCTGCGGCGGCTGCGGGATCTGCTGCTGCGGCGCGGCATTGTTGTTCGCCGGGGGCGCGGCCGGAGCGGGCGTGGCGTTGGGCGCGACAGCCTGCGGGGCTACCTGCGGCAGGCCGACGGTCTGCAGTACGCGCTTGATCACGTCCTCGGGGGTGACCTCGTCGGCCAGGGCGTCGTAGGACAGGACCAGGCGGTGCCGCAGCACATCCGGGATGACCTCGACGACGTCCTGCGGGACCACGTAGTCGCGGCCGCGGATCAGCGCGACCGCGCGGGCGGCGGCGATGATGCCCAGGCTGGCGCGCGGCGAGGCGCCGTAGGAAATCCAGTTCGCGACGTCGGGCATGCCGAATTCCAGCGGCGTGCGGGTCGCGGCGATCACGCGGACGACGTAATCGACCAGGGCATGGTGCACGAAGGTGCCGGCGGCGACCTTCTGCAGGCGGACCAGTTCCTCCGGGTTCAGGATCGCCTTGGCCTCCGGCGGGGTGACGCCCATCCGGTAGATGATCTCGCGCTCCTCCTCCACCGAGGGGTAGTCGACGACGACCTTGAACAGGAAGCGGTCGCGCTGCGCCTCGGGCAGCGGGTAGACGCCTTCGCTCTCGATCGGGTTCTGGGTCGCCATGACCAGGAACGGATCGGGCATCGGGTAGGTCTTGCCGCCGATCGAGACGTGCCGCTCGGCCATCACCTCGAGCAGCGCGGACTGCACCTTGGCCGGCGCGCGGTTGATTTCGTCGGCGAGCACGAAGTTGGCGACGACCGGGCCGAGCTCGGTGTCGAATTGCTCGCGACCCTGCCGGTAGATGCGGGTACCGATGAGGTCGGTGGGCACCAGGTCGGGCGTGAACTGCACGCGCGAGAACGATCCGCCGACGACCTTGGCGAAAGTCTCGACCGCAAGGGTTTTGGCGATACCCGGGACACCCTCGAGCAGCACGTGACCGCGCGCGAGGACGCCGACGAGCAGCCGCTCGACCAGGCGATCCTGGCCGACGATCACCCGCTTGACCTCGTAGATCGCTTTCTCCAGGGTCTGGACGTCACGTTCCAGGGTGCCCGACGCGGGCTCCGGCGTACCTTTCGCCAGATTCGCCCCGCTCACACTGGGCTTCCCCACCCCGCCGGCTACGCCGTCTGCCGTCCCCGGTCCCGTCGAAGTCACCAACATCCCCGCTTTCGCTTTGGTCCTGTGCGTGCCGCACCAACTATTCCATTGAATGGCGTTACTTGCCGCAACCGGCTCCGCTATCACGGGAATTCGTAATGTTTTCAGTCGACGGCGAGACCGGAAACGAGCTGTTCGACGACGCCGCGGATGGCGGCGGTATCGGCGTCGGCGGACTCGGAATGCGCGATTATCTGCGCGGCCTCGTCGAGCGCGCCGACGATCACCAGCGCCAGCGGGCGGACGGGCTGCGGCCGTACCTGATTCGCGGCGATGGCGGCGCTCAGCGCGTCCTCCACCAGGGCGATGGTGTGCCGGAGCTGGATGTCGCGCCACCGGCGCCAGCCCAGCACCGCGGGTGCGTCGAGCAGCGCGATGCGCCGCACGTCCGGGGCGGTCGAGGCCTGCAGGCAGGCCAGGCAGCCCACGATGAGGCCCGCCAGCGGGTCCGGGGCTTGCGCCCGGTCCACGGCCTCCTCGATCGCGGCGACCACGCCGCGTTCCAGATCCTCGAAGACGGCCTCGAACAGGTCCCGCTTGTCGGCGAACTGGTGATAGAGCGCGCCCCGGCTGACCCCGGCGGCCGCCGCGACCGCGACCGTGCTCACCGCGCCATATCCGTGGCGGCCGAACAGGTCTCGGGCCGCGCGCACGACGGCGGCGCGGGTCGTGGCCGAGCGTTCGGCTTGGGTGCGGCGGTCGGTGTTCATGGCGACGTCGAAGTCTAGTGGGAGGTCTTGACCGGGGCCGCCGATGTCCGGGAACATACAGTCAGCCTGTTTGTATCTTAGAAGGATGACCGCCATGTCCGAAGCCGTCCGAGATCTCTTCGAGCGCTATCACGCCTGCTGGGCCGATCGCGACCCCGACCGCATCGCCGCATTGCACGCCCCCGATTCGATCTTCCACCTGCACTCCGGCGGCAAGCCCGCGCGCGGGCGCGCCGAGATCCGCGCCGCGGCGGCCGCCAACTTCGCACTCGTCCCGGACCTGACCTTCGAACTGGTCAACCTGCGCGTCGGCGATGACTTCTGGACCGTGCAGTGGACGCTGACCGGCACCTCGGTCGTCGGCAATCCGGTGGACGTGGACATCATGGATCTGGTGCTGGTCGCCGATGGCGAGGTGCTGGAGAAGCACACCTACGTCGACGGCGTGGCGATGCAGGCGGCTCTGACTCCCCCGGCCGTCTGAGCGAAACCCGCAGGGCCGCAACGACCACGGCCCGGAGCCACCTGGCGGCTCCGGGCCGTTCTCACGACCCGGTGCGGCCGAGCAGGTGCGGCGGCGCGAGATTGAAGCGGCGACAGTCGGCACACTTGCGGGTGGCCGATTCGGGCTCGCCGGTGTGGTGCAGGACGGCCTGGGCCGGAATCACCTCGAGGGTGAAGTCACGCAGGACGGCGTGGCCATCGATGATCAGGACGTGATCGTCGGCGCCCGCGGGCGGCCACAGCAGGGTGACCGCGGGGGTGGCCGTGATGTTCCGGCAGGTGACCGGCCCCGGCCCGGAAATCAGGAAGCGGCCGTTGTCCAGGGCCGGATGCTGCGGGGTGGTGTGCGGACCCAGGTCGCCGACGGTGACCAGGAAAGCGAGTTCGAACCGGGCGATGATCTCGATCAACTCCGGCGGTAGATCCTGCGCGCTCATTTCCTCAGGGTAGG
The DNA here is from genome assembly GCF_040655395.1 of Nocardia sp. NPDC050435. Taxonomy (NCBI): domain Bacteria; kingdom Bacillati; phylum Actinomycetota; class Actinomycetes; order Mycobacteriales; family Nocardiaceae; genus Nocardia; species Nocardia sp. NPDC050435. The sequence goes on along the minus strand of NZ_JBFAJW010000005.1, from coordinate 296,623 downwards.
TGAGATGCGGAGCCTTCGAACTGTATTCTCCGCGAATGAGGTCCTGTTTTCCATGTTTTTCCGTATCCGCGCTTGGGTGGATCGCGGATCGTGGCGCGCCTGGCCGACGGCCGAGTCCTCCCCACGCTGCCCGGCAACCCGCTGGCACCGGTCGCGGCGCCCGCGTAGAAATGATCCGGTTTTTCGGTGACCTGAGTACTTGTCAACCGCATCGGCGGCAATATCATCTGACATGTGACGAATTTGCGGATCAGTGAAGCAGCGGCGCTGCTCGGCGTCAGCGACGACACTGTGCGGCGCTGGATCGACCAGGGGCGGCTCGACGAGGTCAAACTCGACAACGGCCGCAAGGGTGTGCGCGGCGCGGACTTGGCGGCGCTGCTGCGCACGCACCACTCCGAGGTGCACGACCCCGGCGTCACGGTGGCCGCTTCGGCGCGCAACCGCATGCGCGGCATCGTGACCCGCATCGTCAAGGACACCGTCATGGCCCAGGTGGAGATGCAGGCCGGTCCGTTCCGGCTGGTCTCGCTGGTGAGCCGGGAATCGGTGGACGAACTCGGCCTCGAGGTCGGCAGTATCGCCGTCGCCTCGATCAAGTCGACCAATGTCGTGGTCGAAGTACCAGAAAGTTGATGAGGATGAAGACATTCCGCACACTCGGCGCTACGGCGGCGGCCCTGGCTCTCACGGCAGGCCTGGTCGCGTGCGGGTCCGACGAGACGAACAACGCCGGCGGCGAGATCGGCGGCACGGTCACGGTGTTCGCGGCGGCCTCGCTGACCGAGACGTTCACCAAGCTCGGCAAGGATTTCGAGGCCGCGCACCCCGGCGTGACGGTGAAATACAGCTTCGGGGCGAGTTCGGCGCTGGCCGAGCAGATCAAGCAGGGCGCGCCCGCCGACGTCTTCGCCTCCGCCGCGCCGGCGAACATGCAGCAGGTCGTGGACGCCGGCGCGGTACAGGGTCAGCCGGCGACCTTCGTGAACAACCGGCTCGAGATCGCGGTGCCCAAGGGCAATCCGGGCAAGATCACCGGACTCGCCGATTTCGGCAAGACCGAACCGCGGATCGCGCTGTGCGCCGAGCAGGTGCCGTGCGGCGCCGCCGCCAAGAAGGTGTTCGAGGCGGCCGGGATCACCCCGCAGCCCGACACTCGCGAGCAGGACGTGAAGGCGGTGCTGACCAAGGTGACCCTCGACGAGGTCGACGCCGCGCTGGTCTACCGCACCGATGTGCAGGCCGCGGGCGCCAAGGTAGAGGGGATCGAGTTCCCCGAGTCGGCCAAAGCGGTCAACGCCTATCCGATCGCGCCGCTGGCCAAGGCGCCGAACGCGAAGACCGCCGCGGCGTTCGTGGAGTTCATCAAGTCGGAGCAGGCCAAGAAGGTGTTCGCCGACGCCGGATTCGACGCGGCATGAGTGCCGCCTGCGGCGTCGTGCGCGAGTCCGCACCGTCGGCGGTGCGAAAGCGCGCACGGGGCATAGGCACGACGCTTAGGCGTCGCGGCGCGGCCACGGTGCGCGGATGACGACGCGGCGCACGGTGCGCGGGTGAAGACGCGGCGGCGGGCGGCATCGGGACGACGACCACTCGTCCTGGTGCTGCCCGCCCTGTGCGCGCTGGCGTTCCTCGTCGTGCCGCTGATCGGGTTGCTGGTGCGCGCGCCCTGGCCGACGCTCACCGACCGCCTGTTCAGCGCCGAAGTCGGTACGGCGCTGCGCCTTTCGCTGGTGTGCGCGACGCTCGCGACGGTCATCTGCCTGGTGCTCGGCATCCCGCTGGCCTGGCTGCTGGCCCGCGCGGACCTGCCCGGGCGCGGCCTGATGCGCGCCCTGGTCACCGTGCCGCTGGTGCTGCCGCCGGTGGTCGGCGGCGTCGCGCTGCTGCTGGTGTTCGGGCGACGCGGGCTGATCGGGCAATACCTCTACGACTGGTTCGGCGTCGCACTGCCGTTCACCACGCCGGGCGTGGTCATCGCGGAAGCCTTTGTCGCCATGCCGTTTCTGGTGATCTCGGTCGAGGGCGCGCTGCGCGCCGCCGACACCCGCTACGAGGAAGCGGCCGCCACGCTGGGCGCGAGCCCCTGGTACATCTTCCGCCGGGTCACGCTGCCCTCGGTGCTGCCCGGCGTGATCGCCGGATCGGTGCTCTGCTGGGCGCGCGCCCTCGGCGAATTCGGCGCGACCATCACCTTCGCCGGAAACTTCCCCGGCACCACGACCACCATGCCGCTCGCGGTCTACCTGGCGCTGGAAACCGATCCCGACGCGGCGATCGTGCTCAGCCTGGTGCTGCTGCTGGTCTCGGTCGGGGTGCTGGTCTCGCTGCGAGAACGCTGGATTCGAGGAACCACGGTATGACGCTGCGCGCCGAATTACGGGTCGAGCGCGATCGTTTCGCGCTCGACCTCGAGCTCACCGCCGAGCCCGGGGAGGTGGTGGCGCTACTCGGCCCCAACGGCGCGGGCAAGAGCACCGCGCTGCGCGCGCTGGCCGGGCTGCTGCCGCTCACCGGCGGCCGCATCGCGGTCGGCGAGCAGGTGTGGGACGCGCCCCCGGCGACCTTCGTCGCGGCCGAGCGCCGCCGCGTCGGCGTGGTGTTCCAGGATTATCTGCTGTTCCAGCATCTTTCGGCGCTGGAGAACGTCGCGTTCGGGTTGCGCGCCCGCGGCGTCGGGCGCGGCGAGGCGCGCGCCCGGGCCGCGACCTGGCTGGAGCGCGTCGGCCTCGCCGAGTTCGCCCAGGCCACGCCCCGCGCCCTGTCCGGCGGTCAAGCCCAGCGCGTGGCCCTGGCCCGCGCTCTGGCCACCGACCCGCAGCTCCTGCTGCTCGACGAACCCCTGGCCGCCCTAGACGCCAGCACCCGCCTGCAGGTCCGCGCCGATCTGGCCCACCATCTGCGCGACTACCCCGGCCACATCGTCCTGGTCACCCACGACCCCCTCGACGCCATGGTGCTGGCCGACCGGCTCGTCATCCTGGAGCAGGGCCGCATCGTCCAGCAGGGCCCGCCCACCGAGGTCGCCCGGCGCCCCCGCTCCGACTACGTCGCGAACCTCGTCGGCCTGAACCTCTTTCGCGGCACCGCCACCGGTGCGACCGTCGCCCTCGACACCGGCGGCCACCTCACCACCGGCGCCACCGCCACCGGCCCCGTCTTCGTCGCCTTTCCCCCCTCCGCGGTCAGCCTGCACCCCACCCAGCCCTCCGGCAGCCCCCGCAACTCCTGGCCGGTCACCGTCAACGGCCTCGAACAGCACGCCAACATCACCCGCGTCCGCCTCGACGGCGCACCGCCCGTCCTCGCCGACGTCACCCCCGCCGCCGTAGCCGACCTGAAACTCCAACTCGGCACCCGGCTCTGGGCCGCCGTCAAAGCCACCGAGGTCCACGCCTACCCCGCGTGACCCATGGCGGCCGGGCCGCTCGGACAGAAGCTCTCGCCCGGCTCGCCGATACCCCGTGCGGTAACGTCACCGTCGTCGACAGGCGTTGGCCGCCTGTGGAATTCAGCTGGGGGAGCATATGTTCGGTCGATCGACCGCCGTGATCGCGGCGCTGACGATGCTGCACGCGGGAACCGCCTGGGCCGAACCCGCGCCGAGCGTGCTCCCCGCACCGGGCGGCGCGTTGCCGGTCGGCACCTCCACGATGCATCTGGTCCAGCACGGCCGGCCGGATCCGTTCGTCGCGGGCAGTGAGCGCGAGCTGATGGTGTCGGTGTTCTATCCGGCGGCCGATGTCACGAACGCTCCTCGCGCACACGCGTTGTCGGCGGTGGCGCTGCCGGCGCTGGAACGGCAGGTGGGCGTGCCGCTGCCGGTGCTGCTGTCGAACTCCTACCAGGACGCCCCGGTGGCGGCCGGGTCGTTCCCGGTCGTGCTGTATTCGCCGGGGCAGAGCACGCCGCGATTGCTGGGCACCGGCACCGCGGAGGAGCTCGCCAGCGGGGGTTATGTCGTCGTCGCCATCGATCACACCGGCGACTCCCCGGCCGTCGAGTTCCCCGGCGGCCGGATCGCGGGCGCCGCACCGGAATTCACCGCCCTGCCGGGTGGTCGACGCCGGGACCTGCAAGTCGACGACCTGACCTACGTGCTCGACGCGCTGACCGCCTGGCAAGCCGGCGGCGATCCGGATGTCCAGAGCCGGCCGCTCCCAGCCGGTTTGGGAACAGCCCTCGACCTCACGCGGCTCGGAGCCTTCGGCCATTCCCTGGGCGGCATCACCGCCGTCGAAGCGGCGGCCCTGGACCCGCGCATCGACGCGGTCATCGATATGGACGGCGCCATCCCGGACAGCGACGACTGGGGCCGGTCCGGCACCGAGGGCGTGCGCCAACCTTTGCTGATCCTGCGCAGCGCGCAGACGGTCGACAGCGGAGCCGGGCGCGAGGCGTTCGAGGCGATGCTGCGGCACGCCCGGGGCTGGAAGTCCCAGTTGATGCTGCGGGATTCCGCGCACATGGAATTCACCGACCTGAACCAGCTGATCCCCAGCCCGATGTCTCTGAACGGCGCTCCGCTGATCGGCCCGATCGCGCCCGCGCGGGCCGACGACGCGGTGCGCACCGTGGTGACGAGCTTCTTCGACAAGTTCCTGCGCGGCGACGCCGGCACCGCGCTGGAACATCCGGAAACGATCCCGGATATCTCCGTCCTGCGCTGACCTCGCAAACTTAGGTTTGACTAACCTTATTCTGAAAATGTAGCGTTCGGAGCGCTATCGGAGGTCGACGGCAGAGGCCGTCCCGATTCCGCGGAGGAATGCCATGAAGAAGATCGCAGGGGTGCTCGCTGCCCTCGGACTGGCCGGTCTGCTCACCGTCGGCGCGGCGGCTCCCGCCCTGGCCGACCGTTCGGTGCGCGACGCCGTCGTCGCCGATCTGTATGTGCGCGACGCGGATCCGTCGCTGGACGCGATCGCCGGACAGTTCGGCGCGCTGTGGAACCCGAACCTGCCGATGAAGGCCAAGGAAGAGGTCAGCTACCGCGGGTCCTCGGTCGGCCCGGCCCTGCAGGGCATTCTGTCCCAGGGCGGCGTCTACGACTTCCTGTCCATCCAGGGCCGCGCGACGTCCAAGACGATCACCGGCAACCGGATGACCGCCACCCTCTCCGGCGTGATGGCCGGCTTCCCCGCCTCGAGCGCCACCTACTCCTACATTCGCGAGGACGGCCTGTGGAAGGTCGACTGGAAGGCCACCTGCGACGCCATGGGCGGCTGCACCGGTGACCCGAACTTCGGGTACTGACCGGCGATGATCCGAGTTTCCGGCCTGTCCAAGCGATTCGGCGACAAGGTCGCGGTCGGCGAGGCCGGTTTCGAGGCGCCCGCCGGGTCGATCACCTATCTGCTCGGCCCCAACGGCGCCGGCAAGTCCACCACGATGCGCATGATCGCCGGGCTCACCACACCGGACGAAGGCACCGTGGAAATCAACGGCCGGCCGCTGCGCCGCCTCGCGCACCCGATGCGCGAGGTGCGCTTCAACCTCGACACCTTCGCCCGCCATCCCCGGCACACGGCGACGCAGCACCTGAAATGGCAGGCCCGCCTGGGCGGCATCCCCGCCGCCGAGATCGGGCCGGTGCTCGCGCGCGTCGGCTTGGCCGAGGTGGCCGGCCGCCAGGTCGGCCGGTTCTCGCTCGGCATGCTGCAGCGGCTCGGCATCGCGACCGCCCTGCTGGGCGACCCGCGCACCCTGGTCCTGGACGAGCCGGACAACGGCCTCGACGTCGACGGCATCCTGTGGCTGCGTGAACTGCTCACCGGGTTGGCCGCGCAGGGCCGCACCCTGCTGGTGGCCTCGCACAATCTCACCGAGGTGGAGATCACCGCCGACCGGATCGTCATCATGGGCCGCGGCCGGATCCTCTCCGACGCCGACCGGGACGCGACCCTGGCGCTCGGCTCGGGTCCGCGGCGGCTCGAGTCGGCGTATCTGGCGGTCACCCGCGGCAGCGTCGAATACCAGGAGGCGGAACTGTGAGCGCGGCAAAGGAACTGGGCCGCGCGGTCGCCAGCGAGTTCGCGAAGCTGTCCTGGCGCAGCCCCGTCTGGCTGGCCGTGGTGCCGATCGCGGTGCTGCTGCCGGTCGCCGTGAACGCGAGCCTGGCCATCGCCACCCAGATGAACAAGGTCAACGGTGGCGGCGGCATGGACACCAACAACGCCGGCTACTGGGTGATGATCTTCTCCACGATCATCCTGATGTCCGCGGGCGTCACCTCGCTCAGCAACGAGTTCAAGTACGCGACAGTGCATTTGGTCTACAGCGCGCAGCCCCGGCGCTGGCTGCTGCCGGCCGCGAAGCAGATCGTCTACGGCCTGATCGCGGCCGCGACCACCCTGTTCACCGTCCTCATCCTGCTCGGGCTCTTCCCGCGCGTGTTCCCCGAGGTGTGGGGCCGGGTCGACCTCACTTCCGCCGCCGGTCTCCGCCTGCTCTGGGCGCTGCCGACATTCGCCTTCTTCGTCACCGCCCTCGGCCTCGGCCTCGCCGCCCTCGTCCCCCGCCCCGGCGTCGTCCTCGGCACGGTCCTGCTCTGGAAGTTCGGCATCGAAACCTTCTCCGCCATGCTCCCGGTGAAGATCGCCAACCAGGTCCAACGCTGGATGCCCTTCAAGAACGGCGAACTCGGCGCCGGCCAATACCCCACCAGCAAACCCGCCTTCGGCACCCCCAACGGAGCCCTGCTCTACTTCGCCCTCCTCGCCACCGCCCTCCTCCTCCTCGGCGCCTACCGCCTCACCCGCCGCGACCCCACCACCGACTGATCAGTGGTCCCGGAACGTCTCGATCTGCGCGCCCAGACGTTCGAGACGTTCGGCGAGTTGCTCGTATCCCCGGTTGATCACGTAGATGTTGCGCAGCACCGACGTGCCTTTCGCGGCGAGCATCGCGAGCAGGATGACCACCGCGGGCCGGAGTGCCGGCGGGCAGATGACCTCCGCGGCGGACCAGTGGGTGGGGCCCTCGACGTACACGCGGTGCGGGTCGAGCAGCGTGATGGACGCTCCCAGTTTGGTGAGTTCGGTGAGATAGATCGCGCGGTTCTCGTACACCCAGTCGTGAACGAGGGTCTTGCCCTCGGCCATGGCCGCGATGAGGGCGAAGAAGGGCAGGTTGTCGATGTTGAGGCCGGGAAAGGGCATGGGGTGCACCTTGTCTCGCGGCGCACGCAGGCGTGAGGGCCGGACCGTGATGTCGACCAGGCGGGTGTGACCGTTCTCGGCGGCGTATTCGCCGGACAGGTCGAATTCCTGCCGCATGTGTTCCAGCAGCGCGAGTTCTACTTCCATGAATTCGATCGGCACGCGCCGGATTTCGAGCGTCGATCCGGTCGCGACGCCGGCCGCGATCAGGCTCATGGCTTCGATCGGATCCTCGGACGGCGCGTAGTCGACGTCGACATCGATGTGCGGCCGGCCGTGGACGGTCAGCGTGGTGGTGCCGATTCCCTCGACCCCGACGCCGAGCTCGGCCAGGAAGAAGCAGAGATCCTGAACCATGTAGTTGGAGCTCGCGTTTCGGATGACAGTCGTCCCGTCGCGTCGCGCGGCGGCCAGCAGCGCGTTCTCGGTCACGGTGTCTCCGCGCTCGACGAGCACGATCGGTCTGGCCGGCGTCCGGCGCTGGGCAGCCTGAACGTGGTAGCTGCCGTCGGTGGCGTCGATATCGATTCCGAAGGGCCGCAACGCCGCCAGGTGCGGTTCGACGGTGCGCGTGCCCAGAGCGCAGCCACCCGCGTAGGGCAGGTCGAATCCGTCGTAGTCGTGGCTGAGCGGGCCGAGGAACATGATGATGCTGCGGGTGCGCCGGGCGGCTTCGACGTCCATCGACTCCAGATCGAGCGTGGGCGGCGGGATGATCTCGAGATCACCATTGTCGCCGAGCCATTCGACACCGACCCCGATGCTGCGCAGCACCTCAACCAGCCGGTTGACCTCCTCGATGCGCGCGACCCGGCGCAGCACGGTGCGTCCCGCGTTCAGCAGTGCCGCGCAGAGCAGGGAGACGCTGGCATTCTTACTGGTGTTGACCGTGATCGATCCCGACAGGGGCCGGCCGCCGACGATCCGCAAATGCGTTGGGCCGGTGGCCTGCCCGACGGAGACGAGTTCGGTGTCCAGCGCCCGGCCGACCCGCGCGAGCATTTCCAGACTGACGTTCTGATGGCCGCGTTCGATCCGGTTGACCGCGCTCTGCGAGGTACCCAGCGCCGAAGCCAATTGCGTTTGAGTCCAGCCTCGCGACTTCCGGGACTCGCGAACGAGTCGTCCGATCTGCTCGAGCTGATCAACTTGCCGGTTTTCCGTGCCCACGAGCGAGAAAATATCACCTCTGAGATTTCTCGTAAATATCGAAACCGCCACGGCGCGCTGCAATCTCACATGCGATATTTCATCGCGGAGCTTCGCTCGGCTCGAGCCGCACCTCAGTCGATGAGGCGGACGGCGTAGGGCATGATGCCGCCCTCGCGGACCGAGGTCACCTTGACGACATCACCGGATTCGGGGGCCTCGACCATTTGACCGTCACCGAGGTAGAGGGCGACGTGCGCGGATCCGTTGGCGCCCCAGAAGAGCATGTCGCCGCGCTGGCGCTGGTCGACGGGGACGCGGGTGCCCATCGTGTACTGGTAGCCGCTGTAGTGCGGCAGGGAGAGGCCGACGCCGGCGAAGGCGTAGATCATCAGGCCCGAGCAGTCGAAGCCGATCTTCTCGAAATCGCCGTGCGCGTCGGCGACGCCGCCGTCCCGGATGCCGAGGGTGGGGCCGTTCTCGTCGCCGCCGCCCCAGGCGTAGATGACGCCGAGCTGGGACAGGGCGCGGTCGACCACGATCTCGATGGCGGCGGCCCCGGTGACCGAGGGCGAACTGGGCCGGGTCTTGCTGCGACGGGGCGTGCCGTCGTCGTCGAGCGAGGTGTGCGGGCGACGGCCGTCGGCGAGGGCGGCGGCGCGGTCCTGGGCGTCCTGGTCGGTGCCGGCGCGGTCGCGCGCGGCCGCGGCGGCCTGGCGCATCGCGGCTTCCTCGGCTTTGCGGCGGTCGTCCCACGCGATGAACGCTTCGCGCTGGCCTTGCAGCCCCGCGACATTGGCGCGCGCGGCCTCCAGGCGGGATTGGGCGGCGGCGTGGTCGCGCTGCAACTGCTCGCGCCGTGCGGTCTGCTGCTCCAGTTCGGCTTTGGCGGCGGCGACGGCCGCTTCGGCCTCGGCCTTCTTCTGTTCGGCGGCGGCCGCGGCGGCGTCGGCCTCCGCTTTCGCCTGGCGGGCACTGGAATTCTTGTTGCCGAGATCGATCTGGGCGCGGCGCAGCTCGGTGAGCAGCTGCTGCTTGTTCTTGGTGACCAGGCCGATGATCTGGGATCTGTCGATGGCGTCACCGGGGCTGCGGGCGCTGAGGTGCGAAAGCATCGAGTTCATGCCCGGCCGAGTGTAGGCCTGGGTGGCGAAACTGTCGAAGTTCGTCCGGGCCGCGTCGACTTCGCTTGCGGCGGCCGACAGTTCGTCCTGGGTCTGACGGACGCGGGCGGCGGCCGCGTCGGCGGCTTCGCGGGCGATCTGCAGGTCGACGAGCGCCTTGTTGACGGCTTCCCGTCTGGCCGCCACCGCCGCGTCCAGTTCCCGCAACTGCGCTTCGACCCCGGCGACCTCGTTGATCAGGGCGCCGACCTCACCGACGCGGGCGTCCACCTGCGCGCCCGCCTCGGCGATCTGACCGTCGCTCGGGTTGGGCGGCGCGGGCGGCGCGGCACCGGCGGGGCCGGCCGTGGCGACCACGATCGCACACATCAGCAACCCGAGGGCGACCGAAACCGGGCGTCGGCGGGCGGGGTCGCCGTTCCTGCGCATCGCACCTCCATGGATCCGAAATCCAGCCTGGCGGTCTTGAGCTCACAGGAACCGTACGACACTTCAGTCACTAAAGAAACTCTAGTAACAGAATCACAGCGATGTAATTAGCGCAGGTCAGCGCGCTAGCAAACCCCGAAATCGGTTATCTCGCAGTAAACGGACCGACCGTTCGGATAATCAGGAACCGGAAGAACCGGACACCGGCAATTCGGGCCCGGAATCGGCCCGGCGCCGCCGCGACTTCACCAGATAGAGGCCACCCACGGCCAACACGGTGCCCGCCAGCAACACGCCGGTGATGGCGGTCCAGGACAGCCCGTCCCCGGTCGCCAGCCGGTGGGTGAAGATCTGCGCCGCCTCGGTGGTGTGCCCGCCGCCCTTGTACTTCGCGGCATCCTCGGCCCACTCCAGCCGGACCCGGCTGATCGAATCGCTGTAGGTGCCCACCCAGTCGTCGCTGAAGACCACGACGGTGCCCTGCTCGGCCTTGCCGACCTCGGTGGCCAGGTCACGTAGGCTCGAGTCGTGTCCGGGATTGCCGGGAACGACGACGATGCTGAGCTCGATGCCCTGCGATCGGGCCTCGGCGGCGATGCTCGCGAGCTGCGGCATGGGTTTGGTCGTCAGATTGGCCACGTGATCGTCCGCAAGATCAGGAATGATTGTGTTCCTGATGGTCTTCTCGGTGACAGGCGGCGGCAGCTCCGCGGCCATGGGCGTGAAAACCGAGGTGTGCGAGACGGTCATCTTCCATCCGGTCTGTCGAGCCGCATCGGCAGGCGAGGCGACGGGCATCCATCACTAAGGGGTGCACTCACCCCGAATAGCTCGAAAGCACAGTACGCGAGGGAGTGTCGCATTCGCGGCTCGACGCCCGCTATCCGGCCGCCCCCTTGCTCAGCTCGCCGCCCCCGGCGTTTCACAGGACAAGCGTACTGTTAGGATCAGGCAAGCGAGGAACAGCACCTGACGGGGCTGCAATCCTCCGGAAACGTAGGCCGACGGCACAGCCCCGCCGACGGCCACCCTCACAGACGAGTGGAGCTGACGTGACGAAGAGTATCGATACTTTCGGCGCCAAGGGCACCCTCGAGGTCGGAAGCAACTCCTACGAGATCTTCCGTCTCTCGGCCGTGCCGGGCACCGAAAAACTCCCCTACGCCCTGAAGGTCCTCGCCGAGAACCTGCTACGCACCGAGGACGGCGCGAACATCACCGCCGACCACGTCCGCGCGATCGCCAACTGGGATCCCTCCGCCGAGCCGGACACCGAGATCCAGTTCACCCCCGCCCGCGTGATCATGCAGGACTTCACCGGCGTGCCCTGCATCGTCGACCTCGCCACCATGCGCGAGGCCGTCACCACCCTGGGCGGCGACCCGAGCAAGGTCAACCCGCTCTCCCCCGCCGACATGGTCATCGACCACTCGGTCATCCTCGACGTCTTCGGCCGCGCCGACGCCCTCGAGCGCAACGTCGACCTGGAGTACCAGCGCAACGGCGAGCGCTACCAGTTCCTGCGCTGGGGCCAGGGCGCCTTCGACGACTTCAAGGTCGTCCCGCCGGGCGTCGGCATCGTGCACCAGGTCAACATCGAATACCTCGCCCCGACCGTGATGGTCCGCAACGGCCAGGCCTACCCCGACACCTGCGTCGGCACCGACTCGCACACCACCATGGTCAACGGCCTGGGCGTGCTGGGCTGGGGCGTCGGCGGCATCGAGGCCGAGGCCGCCATGCTGGGCCAGCCGGTCTCCATGCTGATCCCGCGCGTCGTCGGCTTCAAGCTGACCGGTGAGATCAAGCCGGGCGTCACCGCCACCGATGTGGTGCTCACCGTCACCGACATGCTGCGCAAGCACGGCGTGGTCGGCAAGTTCGTCGAGTTCTACGGCAAGGGCGTCGCCGAGGTGCCGCTGGCCAACCGCGCCACCCTGGGCAACATGAGCCCCGAATTCGGTTCCACCGCGGCGATCTTCCCGATCGACGAGGAGACCATCAACTACCTGCGCCTGACCGGCCGGTCCGACGAGCAACTCGCGCTGGTCGAGGCCTACGCCAAGGAGCAGGGCCTGTGGCACGACGCGGACAAGGAGCCCGCGTACTCGGAGTACCTGGAGCTGGATCTGAGCACCGTGGTGCCGTCCATCGCCGGCCCGAAGCGCCCGCAGGACCGGATCCTGCTGTCGGACAGCAAGACCGCGTTCCGCAAGGACATCCACAACTACACCAACGACGCGGAGTCCGGCCCGGCCTCGGTCACCCCGCACACCAACCTGGACGAGGCGATCGAGGAGTCCTTCCCGGCCTCCGACCCGGCCGTGCTGTCCTTCGCCGAGGACGACGCCGTGCTGCCCTCGGCCGCCAACGGCAATGTCGGCCGTCCGTCCAAGCCGGTCAAGGTCTCCGACCCGGAGCGCGGTGACTTCGTCCTGGATCACGGCGCCGTCGTGGTCGCGGGCATCACCTCCTGCACCAACACCTCCAACCCGTCGGTCATGCTGGGCGCGGCCCTGCTGGCCCGCAACGCGGTGGAGAAGGGCCTGGCCTCCAAGCCGTGGGTGAAGACCAACATGGCCCCGGGCTCGCAGGTCGTCGCCGACTACTACGAGAAGGCCGGCCTGTGGCCGTACCTGGAGAAGCTGGGCTTCTTCGTCGGCGGCTTCGGCTGCACCACCTGCATCGGCAACACCGGTCCGCTGCCGGAGGAGATCTCCAAGGCGATCAACGACAACGACCTCTCGGTCACCGCGGTGCTCTCCGGCAACCGCAACTTCGAGGGCCGCATCTCCCCCGACGTGAAGATGAACTACCTGGCCTCCCCGCCGCTGGTCATCGCCTACGCGCTCGCGGGCACCATGGACTTCGACTTCGAGACCGACGCCCTGGGCCAGGACACCGACGGCAACGACGTCTTCCTGAAGGACATCTGGCCGTCGCCGCAGGAGATCGACGACACCATCAAGTCCGCGATCAGCCGGGACATGTTCACCAAGTCCTACGCCACCGTCTTCGAGGGTGACGAGCGCTGGCAGGGCCTGAGCACCCCGGAGGGCGACACCTTCGCGTGGGACGAGAACTCGACCTACGTCCGCAAGGCGCCGTACTTCGACGGCATGGAGATGGAGCCGGCCCCGGTCGAGGACATCAAGGGCGCGCGCGTGCTGGCGCTGCTGGGCGACTCGGTCACCACCGACCACATCTCCCCCGCCGGTCCGATCAAGCCGGGCACCCCGGCCGCGCAGTACCTGGACTCGCACGGCGTGGAGCGCAAGGACTACAACTCCCTGGGCTCGCGTCGCGGTAACCACGAGGTGATGATCCGCGGCACCTTCGCCAACATCCGGCTGCGCAACCAGCTGCTGGACGACGTCTCGGGCGGCTACACCCGCGACTTCACCCAGGACGGCGGCCCGCAGGCCTTCATCTACGACGCCTCGCAGAACTACCAGGCCGCGGGCATCCCGCTGGTCGTGCTGGGCGGCAAGGAGTACGGCTCGGGTTCCTCGCGGGACTGGGCGGCCAAGGGCACCAGCCTGCTGGGCGTCAAGGCCGTCATCGTCGAGTCCTTCGAGCGCATCCACCGCTCGAACCTGATCGGCATGGGCGTTGTCCCGCTGCAGTTCCCGGCCGGTGAGTCGGCCGCGTCGCTGAAGCTGGACGGCACCGAGACCTTCGACATCGAGGGCATCACCAAGCTGAACGAGGGTTCGACTCCGAAGACCATGAAGGTGACCGCTACCAAGGAGAACGGTGAGAAGATCACCTTCGACGCGGTGGTCCGGATCGACACCCCCGGTGAGGCCGACTACTACCGCAACGGCGGCATCCTGCAGTACGTGCTGCGCAACATGATCCGGGGCTAGTCCCGGATCCGCTCCGCTGAAAGACAGGTCCGCGCACCGCATTTCCGTGCGGTGCGCGGACCTCTCCAGTTCCACGCTCTCGGTACTGCCCGTTCCGCTCGGAGGAGTCCGCCATGCCCAAGGTCAGCGATGATCATCTCGTCGCCCGGCGCAACCAGATCCTCGACGGCGCCCGCCGCTGCTTCGGCGAATACGGCTACGACGGCGCCACCGTGCGCCGCCTGGAAGAGGCCATCGGCCTGTCCCGCGGCGCGATTTTCCACCACTTCCGGGACAAGGACGCGCTGTTCTTCGCCCTGGCCCAAGAGGACGCCGAGCGGATGGCCGATGTCGCGGCCAATCAGGGCCTGGTGCAGGTCATGCGCGACATGCTCGCCCACCCCGAGCAGTTCAACTGGCTCGGCACCCGGCTCGAAATCGCCAGACGCCTGCGGACCGACCCCGACTTCCGCGCCGGCTGGACCCAGCGCTCGGCGGAACTGACCGCCGCCACCCTCGCCCGCCTGGAGCGCCGCAAAGCCGCCGGCGCCCTGCGCGACGACGTCCCCACCGACGTCCTCCTCGGCTACCTGGACCTGGTCCTGGACGGACTCATCGCCCGCATCGCCTCGGGCCACACCAACGAAAACCTCTCCGCCGTCCTGGATCTCGTAGAAGCCTCCGTCCGCCGCAAGGACTGAACCGCCGGGCCTCCACCGAAACCCCGCGTGTCGCAACCGGTTCACGGGTAGTTTGCCCGACCGTGGCGGGGTTATCCGTCGCCGACCAACTCGGCCCCGACGCGAGAGAGGTCATCATGACGACAGCCGAACAGCTCCGCGCCGAGGGACGGGCTCAGGGACGTGCCGAAGGAACTGCGGGCGTGCTGATCAAGCAGCTGACACTGAAATTCGGTCCGCTGTCCGAACCCGTGGTGTCGGCTATCGAGAATGCGAGTCCCGAGCAGTTGGATCGCTGGGTCGCGCGGGTGCTCACTGCGGACTCCTTGCATCAAGTGCTCAGCGCGTAGTCCGCTTCCACACCGAAATCTCCCATCCAGATTCGCCCTGGCGTCTCGCCATGGGCTTCTGTATCGTTTTACTAGAACGATTTAGTAGAACGATTCAGAGGGATGGAGCGGCATGTCTCCCAAGGCGACCATGAAAGCTGTCGCGGATGCGGTGGGGGTGTCGCTGTCGACGGTGTCGAATGCCTACAACAGGCCCGAGCAGCTTTCGAACTCGTTGCGCGAGCGGATTTTCGAGGCGGCGAGCGCGCTGGGTTATTCGGGGCCGGATGCCGCGGCTCGGACGCTGCGGGGGCGGCGGGCGGGGGCGATCGGGCTGTTGCTGACCGAGGAGCTGTCTTACGCTTTTTCCGATCCGTTCGCGGTGGGTCTGCTCGCCGGGCTCAGCGAGGTGGCCGAGCGCACCCGCACCGGGTTGCTGCTGATCCCGCTGCCCCGCTTCGAGCCGGGGGCGGACGCGGAGGCCATCCGCGACTCGGTCGAGACCGTGCGCAACGCGGTGGTGGACGGGGTCGCCGCCTACTGCGTCGATCCGGACCATCCGGCGCTCGCGGTGATCGCCGCCCGCGGGTTGCCGTTCGCGCACTCCGAGGAGGATTTTCCGGGCCGCTGCGTGGTGATCGACGAGGTCGGCGCCACCCGGGCGGTGGGTGAGTACCTGGCCCGGCTCGGGCACACCGATGTCGCGATGGTGATCGACTCCGGCCGCGCCGCGGGCATCCCGGGCGCGATCACCGACACCGCCCTGCTCTGGCGCAATGCGCGGCAGCGCGTCCAAGGTGTCCGGGAAGGTCTGGGCCCGGGGGCGCGCCTGCGGGTCGTCTCCGGCGGCCACAATTCGATCGAATCCGGTATCGCCGCGGCCGAATTGGTGCTGGACCGCCGAGACCGCCCGACCGCGATCGCCGCCGGCGGCGACGTACTCGCCCTGGGTGTCCTGGAAGCCCTGCGCCGGCGCGGGCTCACCCCCGGCCGCGACATCTCGGTCACCGGTTTCGACGACATCCCCGCCGCCGAAGCCGCCGGGCTGACCACCGTGCGTCAGCCGATCCGCACCAAGGGACAACTGCTCGGGCGCATGCTGCTCGACCCCTCCTACACCGAAGAACGCGTCGTGCTGCCCACCGAGCTGGTCATCCGATCCAGCAGCGGCCCGGCGCCCCGACTATCCGGAAAGGGCTAGCCATGCAACCCATCGCCACCCGATTGGCCGTCGACGCAGTTCGGGCCCAAGCGAATTCGGCCCGGCCGAGCGCGCCGATCCAGCCCGATCGACCGCAGCCGCCCGGCTTGCTCCGGCTGCGCGCGGCCGCGTTTCTGCGGGCCTCCGCGCAGCGCCGGGCGCGCTGGGCGGATCGACTGGAGCACGCCCCGGTCCGGCTGGCCCATCGCTAGTCGAGCAGGTCGTACCTCATGAAGACGTCGGCGCGGGTGTACGGGCTGTGCCGGACGCTGTCCGGCGGCACGTGCACGAAGCCCACCGATTCGTAGAGGTGCACCGCGTTGGCGAGGCGCTTGTTGCTCTCCAGGTACAGGGTCCGCGCACCCTGCGCGCGGGCGTAGGCGATCACGCCCTCGAGCACGAGCCGCCCGATGCCGCGGCCCCGATGCCGTGGCGAGACGCCCATTTTCGAGATCTCGTAGACCCCGTGGCCCTCCGGCACCACCGCGCCGCACCCGACGATCTCCGCGCCGTCGCGGGCGATCAGGACCTGCCCGCCCTTGGCCACGATCTCGGCTTCCGGATGATCGAGCAGGTGCGAGTCGGCGGGTTCGAGGGTGAAGTAGGCGCGGATCCACTCCTCGCTGATCTCCTTGAACGCCCGCGCGTGCGCGGGCGTGCTCATGGGTTCCACGACAATGGACTTGGGTTCTGCTGGCGAGGACACGACTCCAGCCTGCCCGCCCGCGAACCATAACGTCCAATACTTGATCCATTCGATCAATATCATGGTCTTATGAATGACGCCGTGGAGTTGCGCCACCTGCGCTACTTCCTCGCGGTCGCGGACGAACTGCACTTCGGCCGCGCCGCCGCCCGCCTGCACATCGCCCAGCCCGCGCTCACCCAGCAGATCCAGCGCCTGGAGACGCTGCTGGGCACCCGGCTGCTGGACCGCACCTCCCGCAGCGTCGCACTGACGCCCGCGGGCGCGGTGCTGCGCGAGCGCGCCACCTCGGTGCTGGGCCACGCCGCACGCGATCTACAGGAGGTAGCGCGCGTCGGCCAGGGCGGGCAGGGCCGGTTGCATCTCGGCTTCGTCCCCTCGGTGCTGCCGCTGGAGCCGCTGCGTGGTGTGCGGCTGTTCCGCGAGCGCTATCCGCTGGTCGAGGTGGATCTGGTGGAGGGCTACACCTCCCGGATGATGGAGCAGCTCAGCCACGGCGCCCTGGACACCGCCTTCGTGCGGGACCCGGACGAGCTGCCCGGCATCGTCACCACGCCGATGATCACCGAGCCGTTCGTCGCCGTGCTGCCCGCCGACCATCCGCAGGCCGGCCGATCGACGCTCACCGGGGCCGAGATCGCCGAGCATCCGCTGGTCTTCTTCCCACGGGCCGCGGGCGCGCTCGCGCACGACAAGAACCTCGCCCCGCTGCTGGAGGCGGGCCGCCGGCCGCGGGTGGTGCAGGAGGGCAACACCTGGACGACGGTGCTGTATCTGGTCGCCGAGGGACTCGGCGTCACCATCGCACCGCGCAGCGCCACCTTCACCGCGCCGGCCACGGTGCGCATCATCCCGCTGTCCGGCACCGCCGCCGACACCACGATCTACGTGGCGCACCGCCGCGACGACGACCGGCCGCTGATCCGGAATTTCCTGGAGCTGCTGCCCGGTCACGGCGGCTAGGTTTCGGCCTACCGTGGAGAGGTAGACGATCCACACCCCGGCCGTGCGGCCGAGGGCCGAGCCCAGAAAGCGGTGCGCCGATGGTCGAAGTCCGGTACGTGGTCAACGCCCCGGCGGAGCAGGTGTTCGAGATCCTGGCCGACGGCTGGATGTATCCGAACTGGGTGGTGGGCGCCTCGCACATCCGCGCGGTCGATCCGGGCTGGCCCGAGGTGGGCACCCGCATCCATCACAGCGTCGGCCCGTGGCCGCTGACGATCAACGACACCACCGTGGTACGAGTGGTGGAGCCGCCCCGGCTCCTGGAACTGGAGGCCCGCGCCTGGCCGTTCGGGACGGCCGCGATCCGCCTGGAGCTCGTCGGCGAGGGCTACACCGAGATCCGGATGACCGAGACCGTCAGCGGCGGGCCCGGCCGGATGCTGCCCGGCCTGGGGCAGGCCGCCCTGCTCGCGCCGCGCAACCTCGAATCCCTTTCCCGCCTGGCCGATCTGGTTCTCGGACGCGGCGGCAGACCCGAGGCCCGGATCGCCGCGGAGCCGGAGGATCCCAGCGCCGCGCCCTAGGCATCCGGCTCCAGGCTGGCCAACAGGGCCCGCGCGATGCGGTCGAGTTCGCCGCGATCCCGGGCGGAAAGCACGGCGAGCAGCCGGGTTTCATTTTCGACATGCTCGGCGACGACCCGGTCGATCAACTCCCGACCGGCCTCGGTCAGCGCTACGCGGATCGCGCGCCGGTCGACCCCGTCGGCGGCGCGCCGGACCAGGCCCGCGGACTCCAGGCGATCCAGCCGCCCGGTCATGCCCGCGCGCGACAGCATCAGCGTGTCGGCGATGACGGAGGGGTTGAGCTCGAACGGCTCGCCCGAACGGCGCAGCGCCGCAAGGACATCGAACTCGCCGCGCTGCAGGCCGTGCGCGGTGAACACGGCCTCGATCTTCGGCATGGCCAGGGTGAGCAGGCGGCCGAGCCGGCCCAGGATCGCCATCGCCTCCAGATCCAGATCCGGTCGTTCGCGCCGCCACTGCGCGGTGATGAGGTCGACCGGATCCTGCTTCGCTGCACCCATGGACAGGATTCTATTCGCTCATATATAGTTCGGTAGCGAACTATCAAGTAGCGAATCATTTGGAGATCCTCGTGAGCACTCTCGCCGCCCGCCCCGCCGTCATCCGCCACCCACAGGACGCCGAAACCCTCGCCAACCCGAACGTCCGCGTCCGCCTGCTGATCGACTCGAACGAAACCGGCGGCGCGGTCAGCACTTTGGAGGTCACCCTGACGCCCGGCGCGGACGGCGCCGCACCGCATTTCCACACGAAATCCGACGAGTTGTTCTACGTCGCGGACGGCGAACTCCAGGTGCTCGCCGGGGACGAGATCGTCACCGTGGGCGCGGGCGGCTCGCTCGTGGTGCCCAAATTCATGCCGCACGCCTTCGGTGCTACCCCGGACAGCTCGGTTCGCCTCCTGATCGCGCTCATGCCGGGCGTCGAACGCTTCGAGTACTTCCGCCTGCTGGACCGGATCGGCAAGGGCGAGGCCGGGTTCGAGGACCTGGCCGCGGCACAGGAGGAATTCGACAACCACTTCGTCGACGCGCCCGCCTGGTGGGCCGAGCGCAACGCCCACCGGGGGTAAGAGCGACAGCCCGGGATTGTGGCCCAGATATCACCGCGAACGGGAACAAATCCGGATCCGGAAAAGGTTCGCCAATACATGACCTTCTCTGTCCCGATCACCGTGCGCGGTTACGAGCTCGACAGCCTGGGCCACCTGAATCAGGCCGTCTATCTGCAGTACGCCGAGCATGCCCGCTGGGAAATGCTGCGGGCTGCGGGCGTGGGGCAGGACAAACTCCTGGCCACCGGCTTCGCCCCGGTGGTCCTGGAAAACAACATCAAATATCTGCGGGAACTGCGCAGCGGCGACGAAGTCACCGTGACCTGCGAATTCCTCTGGGGCGAGGGCAAGGTCTTCCGGATGCGGCAGGAGATCCGCAAAATCGACGGCACGGTCGCCGCCGAGGTGACCGTGACCGGCGGAGTGATGGACCTGACCGCGCGCAAGCTGGTCGCCGACCCGCGCGAGCGTTTCCGCACCATCGCCGAGCAGCCGGAGCTGTTCGGGCTCTAATAACACACCCGCTCCCGAAATCACCGCCAATTCCGGGCAATTCGCGACGGCAATTTTCCATACGGAAATAACTCCCAGGTTGCCGTATGCCCTCGGGTTTGTTACCGAAAATCTTTCGGCGCAAGCCATCCGGACCCGCAACCCGGTTTGCCACCGGCCGTGAAATCTTTCGATCCGGGCCGGACGGGGAGTCGCCCGCGTTATGATCCAGTTCCCGCTAGGGGCCCTGGCAAATCGCGAGCAGATCGGAGAGCACCCGATGACCGACGCAATCCACTCCCCAGGTTCCCGGCCGTCTGGCGACCGCGTTCCCGCGCTCCAAGGCGTTCTCGTGGCGGAATCGGCCCGCGATGTCAGTGTCCGCGTCGACGAGGGCACCTGGACCTTCCGCCGCGCGGATGTCCTGCGGATGCGTGATTCGACCACCCCGGACGCGCCGGCGCACGCGGGCGATTCGGTCCTGGTGGACATCCGCCCCGGCGCCCTGGCCGACTTCACCCGCCGCCTGCGCGTCGATCTGGTCGACCGGCCGATGACGCTCGCCGCCGAGCCGTCGCAGGCGCTGGGAGACGAACTGCTGCAACAACTCACGACGTCCTGGGCCGATCGGCTGCAACTCGTCGATGTGGCCCGCGGCAACGGTGCGACCTTCACCTACTGCCAGACCAAATCGCACGACGGCAACGACGACGGCATCAGCTGCGACAGTCTCGACTGACCCGCCATGGTGGCGCGCCGCCCCGGTTCGGTCCTCATCGTCTCCGAAACCGACGATCTGCACGCCACCGCGATGGCGGCGACGTTGCGAGACCACCACGGCCTGAACCCGATTCATCTCGACCTGCGTGACTTCCCGCGCGAGTCCGGCAGTTTCCGCCTCGACCGCGACGGCACCGCACGCTCGATGTCGCACGTGCTCGGGCTGGACGACGTCCGCTCGGTGTGGTGGCGGCGCCCGCATCCGGCACGCGTCCCCGCCGGCGTGCGCGCCTCCGACGACGCGTTCCGGCAGGCCGAGTGCGACGGCTTTCTCCAGGGTCTGCTCTGGTCCATTCCGGCGGCCTGGATCAACGACCCCGGCGCCGACCGCACGGCCGGCCGCAAGATCGTGCAGTTGGAGACCGCACTGCGGGCCGGGTTCGCGGTGCCGGAGACGCTGATCACCAACGACCCCGACGAAGCCCGCAGCTTCGCCGAATCCCGGCCGGGCGCAGTGGTTTACAAACGCACGGGGACCGGGCGCGGCGAGTTCGCCGAGACCCGGATCATCACCCGGGCGGATTTCCCGAAGCTCGCGGGCATCCGATCCGCGCCCACCACGTTCCAGGACTACATCGACGCCGACTGCGATCTGCGCGTCGTCTGGGTGGACGGGGTGGAGTGGTCGGTCCGCATCGATTCCCAGGCCGGGGTCGGCCGGGTCGATTCCCGCCTCGACACCTCGGTCGAGTTCAGCCGGGAACAGCTGCCCGCCTCGGTCAGCAAGTCTCTGGCCACCCTTATGGGCGCGCTGGGCCTGAGTTTCGGCGTTCTGGACCTGCGGCTCGGCCTCGATGGCGAGTACTACTTCCTCGAGGTCAACCCACAGGGCCAGTTCGCGTACTTGGAGATCAAGACGGGCCTGCCGATGTTCCGCAGCCTCGCCAACCTGCTGGTCGAGGGCGAGGGAACCGTTCCGGGGTACTGACCGCTATTGCGCCTTGCGCCGATTGGCGCCGCCGCGGCTGCGGAGCTGCACGTGCGACTCCACCAGCACATTGTGGATGAAGCCGTAGGAGCGCCCCGTCGCCCGCGCCAATGACCGGATGCTGGCACCCGCCTCGTACTGCTTCTTGAGTTGGGATTGCAGACGGTCACGTGACTTACCCGTGACGCGTGTGCCCTTACCCAATGTGGACTTGCCTGATTGCCGATCGCTCATGGCTTCCTCCGAGTCGCCGAGCAGCGCGTCATTCCAGGCTAAGCAACTATGCGGCCGTGATCAACGGGTGTTTGTGATGAAAATCACGCAAGCTGAATAAGTTCCAAGTATTCGGCGGACCAGTGATCCTCCGTGCCATCCGGCAGTAAAATGACCCGCTCCGGCGACAACGCCTCCGCCGCGCCCGGATCGTGGGTCACCAGGACGACCGCGCCGGCGTACGTGCGCAGAGCATCGAGCACCTGTTCGCGTGAGATCGGGTCGAGGTTGTTGGTCGGCTCGTCGAGCAGCAGCACGTTGGCCGAGGAGGAGACCAGCCCGGCCAGCGCCAAGCGGGTCTTCTCACCGCCGGAGAGGGTGCCCGCGGGCTGCTCGAGTTGCGGACCGGAGAACATGAACGCGCCCAGCAGGCTGCGCAGCTCCTGCTCCCCCGCGTCCGGCGAGGCATGGCGGATGTTCTCCCACACGGTGGCGTTGTCGTCCAGGGTGTCGTGCTCCTGGGCGAAGTAGCCGACCTTGAGGCCGCGCCCGGGCTCCAGACCGCCGGCCGTGGGCGTCTCCACGCCAGCCAGCAGTTTCAGCATCGTCGTCTTGCCCGCGCCGTTGAGGCCCAGGATGACCACGCGGCTGCCCTTGTCGATGGCGAAGTTCACGCCGGTGAAGATCTCCAGCGAGCCGTACAGCTTGGTCAGATCCTTGACCATGAGCGGCGTCTTGCCGCAGGGCGCGGGCTCGGGGAACTTGATCCGCGCCACCTTGTCGGCGACCCGGACCTCGTCCAGGCTCGCCATCAGCTTGTCGGCACGCTTGGTCATCTGATGTGCGGCGGCGGCCTTGGTCGCCTTCGCGCCCAGCTTCGCGGCCTGCGCCTTGAGCGCGCTGGCCTTCTTCTCCGCGTTGGCGCGCTCGCGGACGCGGCGCTGCTCGTCGGTGGCGCGGGCGTCGAGGTACTTCTTCCAGCCCATGTTGTAGACGTCGGCCTCGCCGCGCACGGCGTCCAGGAACCAGACCTTGTTCACCACGTCGGCGAGCAGTTCCACGTCGTGGCTGATCACGATCAGGCCGCCGTCGTGGCTCTGCAGGAAACCGCGCAGCCAGGTGATGGAGTCGGCGTCGAGGTGGTTGGTCGGCTCGTCCAGCAGCAGCACCGTGTCGGAGCGGCCGCCGCTGCCGTCGGAGGCGGCGAACAGGATGCGGGCCAGCTCGATCCGGCGGCGCTGACCACCGGAGAGGGTGCGCAGCGACTGCCCGAGCACGCGATCGGGCAGGCCCAGGCTGTTGCAGATGCGCGCGGCTTCGCTCTCGGCGACGTACCCGCCGAGCGAGGAGAAGCGCTCCTCCAGGCGGCCGTACTTGCGGACGGCCTTGTCGCGTTCGTTCTCGTCGGCGACCTCGGCCATCAGCGCCTGCTGCTTCTCCATGTCGTGCAGCAGTGTGTCCAGACCGCGCGCGGAGAGCACCCGGTCGCGCGCGAGCACGTCCAGGTTGCCCTCTTTCGGGTCCTGCGGGAGGTAGCCGATGTCGCTGGAGCGCAGGATCTTTCCGGCGTAGGGCTCGCCTTCACCCGCGAGGATGCGCAGCGTCGTGGTCTTGCCCGCGCCGTTGCGCCCGACGAGACCGATCCGGTCGCCCGCCTGCACCCGCAGCGCCGGGCCCGGCGCCGTCAACAGGGTGCGGACTCCGGCCCGGACCTCCAGGTCGGTCGCGGTGATCACAGACGGGCTCCTCACGAATTCAGCGGTGCTGGACGGTTGCTGCTCGATTGTGCGGCGAATCGAGCACAAGAACCACCGATTTTACCCGTACGCGGGGGTAGCTCCGACATCGCTCGCGCCCGTAGTGAACCAGCTCACGCGACGCGGCTGTCGCGGCCCCGAGGACGGGCGAGTGCGCGCCCGGCCCGGTGCCGTGCGGCGGCACTACTGTCGACTGGCCGGCCCGATGTCGCGCCGGCCGATTTCGGCGTCCCCCACCGTGAAGGAGACAGTTCGATGGCGATCGACATTCGGCGAGTGACCGTGCTCGGGACCGGCGTCCTGGGCTCCCAGATCGCTTTCCAGACCGCGTTCCGCGGCTTCGACGTAACCGGCTACGACATCGACGACAAAGCCCTCGAAGCCGCGCGGAAGCGCTTCGAGAAACTCGCCGCCACCTACGCGCAGGACGTTCCCGAGGCCGGCGACGGGAAGGCCGCGGCCGTGGCGAAGAGCATCACGCTCACCGCGGATCTGGCCGAGGCCGTCGCCGACGCCGATCTGGTGATCGAGGCCGTGCCCGAGATCCTGGATCTCAAGCGCGAGACCTACAAGAAACTCGGCGAGGTCGCCCCGGAGCGCACCATCTTCGCGACCAACTCGTCCACCCTGCTGCCCAGCGACATCGTCGACTTCACCGGCCGCCCCGACCGGTTCCTGGCGCTGCATTTCGCGAACCTGATCTGGATCCACAACACCGCCGAGATCATGGGCACGCCCGCGACCGCCCCCGAGGTGACCAAGGCCGTGGTGGAGTTCGCGTCCGCCATCGGCATGGAGCCGATCGAATTGCACAAGGAGAAGGCGGGCTACGTTCTCAACTCCCTGCTCGTGCCGTGGCTCAACGCCGGGCTCGCCCTCGTCGCGGGCGGTTACGCCGAGCCCGCCGACGTGGACCGCACCTGGCGGATCGGGACCAAGTCCAACGCCGGGCCGTTGCAGAGTCTCGACATCATCGGCCTCGAGACCCCGTACAACATCCTCGCGGCGGGCGGCGAGAAGGAGCAGCAGCTCGCGGCCTGGTTGAAGGAAAACTACATCGACAAGGGCAAACTGGGCATCGCGACCGGTGAGGGCTTCTACAAGTACCCGGCCGACGGCAAGCGGTAGTCAGCGCTCCTCGATGCTCCACCGCACGCCGGAGGAGGCGAGTTCGGCCAGGAACTCGGCCGCGTCGAAGGCCTGCGCCGGCGCCAGCACCCCGGCGGCGGCCGGGCCCGCGGCCAGGCGGACGGCCGCGCCCACCGCGGTGCGGGCGGTGGTGCCGTAGGTGTCGACGCCGGACACCACGCCGCGGGCCCGGCGGCCGTCCACCGCGACCGCGTCGAGCACGATGGTCCAGGTGCCCGCCGCGCGCCGCGCCGGGTCCGGGCCGACCGGCAGGGCCGCGATCATGTCGTCGGTGAGCGGGGTCGCGAACAGGGCGCGGGTCGACTCCTCCACCGCGCCGCGCACCGTGCGCACCGGCAGGTGCCGCGGCACGGAGACCACCTCTTGGAGCGGGAAGGACACCAGCGCGACGGGTTCGGTCTCGCCGGGCAGCGGCACCCGCGCGGGCGGGTCGAAAGGTCCGGGCCGCCAGGCCTTGTCGAGGTAGGCCAGGCCGCCGTCGACCATGGTGGGGGCGACGCCGAGCATGGTGCGCAGCGATCCGCGCGACATCGCGGCGTCACCGCCGAAGCGGTGCACCGAGGTGAGTTCGTCGAGCGGGCCCAGGCGCTGCCCGAGCAGGTGGGCGAGCAGGTCGCCCGGGACGCCGCCGTCGGTGGCGGCGGGCACCACCGTCACACCGGCGGATTCCGCTGCGGCGGCATACTTCTCGTACACGTGCTGGAGGACCAGCTGCTCGCCGCAGGTGTCGACGTAGTGCGCGCCTGCCGCGAGCGCGGCCGCGACGACTCGATCGCCGGTCGGCGTGAACGGTCCCGCGCAGTTGATCACCACGTCCACACCCTGGAACGCGGCCACCAGGGCGGCGTGGTCGGTGACGGCGGCGACGCGCGGTGTGCGGACAGGTGCCGCCGAGGCGTCGAGCATGCCCGACGTGGATGGGGTGGCGGTAAGCCGGCGGACGGCGGCTTCGAGCTTGCCGATGTCGCGGCCGACCGGAACGCAATCGATTCCGCGGCGGGCGATTTCGGCGAGCACGAGCTCGCCCTGGAAGCCGCTCGCGCCGTACACGGCGAGGGTGGTTTTCGTCATGAACTCAACGTAGGCGAGGGCAGTGAGTCGACCAATGATGCAGTAGCTCAACTAGATACGTGAGACTCTCGAGCACGAGCGCTGTGCCATCATGGTTCTCGTGGATGTGCTGAGTGACGTGATCGCCGCGATGCGGGTCGGCGTGCCGCACTCCTCGCACACGCATCGCACCGCGCCTTGGCACGATCAGTTCCCGGCCGCCCCCGGGGCGGGGTTCCACATCGTCCTGGGCGGGTCCTGCCTGCTCACTCCCGACCACGGCGCACCCGTCCCGCTGCGGGTCGGGGACGTGGCGTTCCTCGCACACGGCACCGGGCACGCACTGTCCGCGCCACCCGGCGATCCCGGCACGGTATTGCTCTGCGGCGCTTACCAACTCGATCCGGCCCGCTCGCACCCGCTGCTGGACGGCCTGCCCGAGGTCCTGCACCTGCCGGCCCGTCTCGGCGAGGACGCCGCACTGCGCGCGACCGTCGAATTGCTGGCCGCCGAGCTGCGCGACGACCTGCCCGGCAGCGGCAGCACCGTGGTGGCGCTCCTCGACGTGCTGCTGCTGTTGATCCTGCGCACCTGGCTCGCCGCCGCGGAACATCCGGCGACCGGCTGGGCGGCGGCCCTGCGGGATCCGGGCATCGCGGCCGTGCTGCGCGCCATGCACGAGGACATCGCCCGGCCGTGGACCGTCGCCGAGCTGGCCGCGACGGCGGGCATGTCGCGCGCGACGCTCGCCCGGCGTTTCACCGCGCTCACCGGCCGCGCTCCCCTGTCCTACCTGTCCTGGTGGCGGCTCACCACGGCCGCGCGCCTGCTGCACGATACCAGCGTCACCCTGGCCGTGGTGGCGGACCGGGTTGGCTACTCCTCCGAGTACGCCTTCGCCGCCGCGTTCAAGCGCCAGCACGGCGTGGCGCCCGGCCGCTACCGCGCTCCGGCGAGCGCCGCCTGAATTTCGCCATGACCGATGACCTGCTGTGATCCGCGTTTCATGGTTTGACTAAAAATTCAGTCAGGATCTAGTCTGGGCCTACGGCACCCCGAACAGAGGAGACAAGAATGCGGCGGCGCTCGTTCGTACAGACTTCGATGACCGCGATCGGCGGGCTGCTGCTCAGCGCCTGCGGCGGATCGGATCCGTCGGCGGCGAACACCGGTTCCCGCGGCGCGCACGCCGACGGCGAGCAGTGGCTGATGCCCGAGGAGGGCGATCCGCACGCGCGCACCTGGATGGCCTTCGGCGCCGCCGAGCGCATCTGGGGTGCCGAGCTGGTCCCCGAGGTGCAGCGCAATCTGGCCACCATCGCCGCCACCATCGCCCGCTTCGAACCCGTGTCCATGCTGGTCCGGCCCGAGGAGATGGAGCTGGCGCGCCGCCTCACCGCGGGCGCGAACGTCGAATTGATCCCGGCGGCGATCGACGATCTCTGGATGCGCGACACCGGCCCGGTGTTCGTGCGCGGCGCGAACGGGCGCGCGGGCGTCGACTTCAACTTCAACGGCTGGGGCGACAAGCAGCGCCATCGCGACGACGCCGAGGTCGCGCGGATCGTGACCGAGCGCGCCGGGGTCGAGCGGCTGCGCACCGATCTGGTGCTCGAAGGCGGCGGAATCGAGGTCGACGGCGAGGGCACCGCCCTGA
Source organism: Nocardia sp. NPDC050435 (assembly GCF_040655395.1). Classification (NCBI taxonomy): domain Bacteria; kingdom Bacillati; phylum Actinomycetota; class Actinomycetes; order Mycobacteriales; family Nocardiaceae; genus Nocardia; species Nocardia sp. NPDC050435. The sequence goes on along the minus strand of NZ_JBFAJW010000005.1, from coordinate 269,385 downwards.
TCACCGAGAGCTGCGTGCTCAACAACAATCGCAATCCGGGCTGGAAGAAGCACGAGGTCGAGGACGAGCTGGCCTACCTGCTCGGCATCGAGAAGGTGATCTGGCTGCCCGGCATCGCCGGGCAGGACATCACCGACGGGCACACCGATTTCTACGCGCGGTTCACGGCGCCGGGCGTGGTCGTCGCGGGCCTGGACAACGACCCGGATTCCTTCGACTACGACGTCACCCGCCGCCACCTGGACATCCTGCACTCGGCCACCGACGTGCACGGACGGCCGCTGCGGGTCGAGGTGCTCGAGGGCCCGGACACGGTGCGCGAAACCTTCGCCGACGACGATTTCGCCGCCGGATACATCAACTTCTACGTCTGCAACGGCGCGGTCATCGCGCCGGAATTCGGTGATCCGCGCACCGATTCGGCCGCCCGCGACACCCTGCGGCGGCTGTTCCCGGGCCGCGAGATCGTGCAGATCAACATCGACGGCATCGCCGCCGGCGGCGGCGGTATCCACTGCACCACCCAGCAGGAACCCGCCGCCTGACCCGGCCGGGCGAACCCGCTGCCCGCCGCGCACCCTACTGTGAGGAATCGTGTCCGATCGTCAATTCCAGATCCTCGAAGCCGCCGTCCGGGTCATCGCCCAGGACGGGGTGCGCGGCCTGCGGGTCGACAAACTCGCCGCCGCGGCGGGTGTCTCGACGGCGCTGATCTATTACCACTTCAAGGATCGGGCGGGCATTCTGGCGGCCGCGCTCGAGCACATCAATCACCGCGCCCAGGTCTACACCGACCAGGCGTTCGGCAGCGCGGATCCGCGCGCGCAGCTCGAGGCCGTGCTGCTGCTCGAGCTCCAGGACACCGAGCACGCCCGGGAGACCAGCGTCGCCTGGGGTGAGCTGCGGGCGAGCGCGGTCTTCAACAGCGATCTGCGGGGTCCGCTGCGTTCGACCACCGAATCCTGGAACCGCGATATCGAGGCGCTGATCCGGGCGGTGCGGGGCGATGGCCCGCCCGATGCCGCGGCGAGTGCGGAGCGGCTCACGGTGCTGGTCGAGGGGCTGAGTGAGCGGTGGCACAGCGGGTCCCTGAGTTTGGAGCGGGCCCGTGAACTGCTCACCGGGGCAATCGCTCTCGAAATTGGGAGATCGTAATCGGGGGTTGACAGGCTCGGCGGGGAGCCGCTAATTTGGTCCACCTCATGGGTATCTTCTTGATTTTCTCCTGATCGCGTCCGGCGCGTAGAGCTCCCGCTCCGCGCCCTTCCGCACAATCTCCGGCTGTGTAAGGCCGTGCTGTGCGATCCCCTACGCCACCCGGCCCATTCGGCCGGGACAGGAGGCTTTTCATGCTTACCGCCAGTCAACTCACCCTCACCGACGTCACCGTGCGATACCCGGAACGCGCTGTGCTGGAGAATGTTTCGCTCACCGTGCGCCCCGGGGAGACCGTCGGCGTCATCGGCGAGAACGGGTCCGGAAAATCCACCCTGCTGAAACTCATGGCCGGGCAGGCGCGTCCCGACCACGGCGAGATCGTCGTGGTCGCGCCCGGCGGCATCGGTTACCTGCCGCAGGCCCTGGAGTTCCCGGCGTCGGCGACGGTCGCCGACGTCATCGACCTGATCCTGGCCGATATCCGGGCGCTGGAACGGGAACTGCGCCGCGCGGAAGGGGAACTGGGCGAACCCGGAACGCTGGCGGCGCGCCTCGACGCCTACGCCGAACTGTCGGCGCGGTTCGAGGCGCGCGGCGGGTACGCGGCCGACAGCCGCGTCGACGCCGCACTGGCCGGTCTCGGTCTCCCCCGCCTGGACCGAAACCGCCCGGTGGCAACGCTTTCCGGCGGTCAGCGGTCCCGGCTCGCGCTCGCCGCCACACTGGCGGCCGAACCGGAGCTGCTGCTGCTGGACGAGCCGACCAACGACCTAGACGATCAGGCCGTCGCCTGGCTGGAACGCCGCCTGCGCGACCACCGCGGCACCATCGTCGCGGTCACCCACGACCGAGTCTTCCTGGAACGCGTCACCTCCACGATCCTCGAACTCGACGCGGGCGCCGCCACCCGCCACGGCGACGGCTACACCGGCTACCTGCGCGCCAAAGCCGCCGAGCGCCAGCGCAGGCAGCAGCAGTACACGGAATGGAAGGCCGAACTGGCCCGCAACCAGCGCCTCGCCGAATCGAATGTGCGACGCCTGGAAGCCATCCCGCGCAAACTCCCCCTCGCGGTCTTCGCCGCGGGCCCCTTCCGCGCCCGCGGCCGCGACCACGGCGCGATGTCGCGCATCCGCAACGCCAAGGAGCGAGTCGCCCGCCTGACCGCCGACCCGATCGCACCACCCGCGGAGCCACTGCGCTTCGAGGTCGCGATTGCCAGTGGTGCGGGAGCGCCGGAGTCGCTGTCGGGCAACGAGAGTGGGGTGCGACCGGAGCCGGTGGCGGAGTCGACCAGCATCTGCGGCGGCGCGCGACCGATGCCGGCAGCAGAGTCGCCCGGACCCGACGGTAGGACGCGACCAGAGCCGACAGGATCGCCCGATACGGGCAGTGGGACGCGACTGGCGGGAGCTGCGGAGCTGCCCGGCACCGGAGTCCGACCGGATCCGGTGGCGGAGTTGGCCGACATCGTTGTCGCACAGCGGCTCCGGTTGGCGGGGCTGCGGCTGGGTGTTGGGGAGCGGTTGCTGGTCACCGGGGCGAATGGTGCGGGGAAGAGCACGCTGCTGGGGGTGCTGGCCGGGGAAATTCGGCCTGACGCGGGGTCGGTGCGGGTGCGGGGGCGGGTGGGGCTGCTGCGGCAGCATGCTGGCCGGTGGGCCGCCGATACCACGCTGTTGCAGGCGTTTTCGGCTGGGCGGGCCGGGTACGCGGACGAGCACGCGGAGAACCTGCTGGCGCTGGGGTTGTTCCACCCGCGCGATCTCGGGAAGCGCATGGGCGAGTTGTCCTATGGGCAGCGCCGCCGGGTGGAGGTCGCTCGGCTGGTGACCGAGCCCAGCGAGGTGTTGCTGCTCGACGAACCGACCAACCATCTCTCGCCCGCGCTGGTGGAAGAGCTGGAGCAGGCCCTGCTCGACTATCCGGGCGCGGTGGTGATCGTCACCCACGATCGCCGAATGCGGCAGCGGTTCCAGGGTTCTCGGCTGGAGTTGCCCGAACGGGGCGGGCCGGTGGCACGGGCGGCCTGACCGTTCCGGAGGCTGGTCGCACGAGGGGTTCGCAGCGCGCGGCCAGGCACGGACGAGTTCGGAGCCGGTCGGCAACCCGGGTGCCGACCGGGCCGAGCGCTGCCGGTGGCCCAGTTGCTGCTGGGGCCGAGCAACTCCGGCCAGTGGCGGTTACGGCTGGGCCGGCTGCGCCGCCATGATCTGGCCGGTCAGCTCGACCGAACGCACTCGGTCCTCGGCGTCCTGGGCGTGGTGGGTGGTGATCAGTTCGTCGGCGGCGATGGAGGCGGCGAAATCCTCGAGGTAGGTGCGGACCTCGTCGGGGGTGCCGACGGCGGTGTAGCGGGTCATGCCGGCGAGCTGGCTGCCGTTGGGGGAGGCGAGGAAGGCGTCGATCTCGGCGTCGCTGAAGTCACCGGCGGCGGGTCCGCGGGCGATCATGGCGCGGGCTCGGGCGCGGTAGGCGACGGTCTTCTGGTCGACGGCGGCGGCGTGGTCGTCGGCGGCGAAGACGTTGATGCCGGCCATCACGTAGGGCTCGGCGAGTTGCTCGGAGGGCTTGAAACCTTCGCGGTAGACCGCGACGGCCTCGTGCAGGGCGTCCGGGGCGAAGTGCGAGGCGAAGGCGTAGGGCAGGCCGAGGTGCGCGGCGAGCTGGGCGCCGAACAGCGAGGAGCCCAGAATGTAGAGCGGGACAACGGTTTCCGCGCGCGGTACGGCCTGCACACCGGCTACGCGGGTGTCGCCGGTGAGGTAGCCCTGGAGCTCGAGCACGTCACGCGGGAAGTTCTCGGCGGTGGCCGGGTCGCGGCGCAGCGCGTACATGGTCTTCTGGTCGCTGCCGGGCGCGCGGCCCAGCCCGAGGTCGATCCGGCCGGGGAACAGCGATTCCAGGGTGCCGAACTGCTCGGCGATCACCAGGGGCGAATGGTTGGGCAGCATGATGCCGCCGGCGCCGAGCCGGATCTTCTCGGTGTGGGCGGCGACATAGCCGATCAGCACGCTCGTCGCGCTGGAGGCGATGGAGCGCATGTTGTGGTGCTCGGCGTACCAGACGCGCCGGTAGCCGCTGCGTTCCGCGGCCTGTGCCAGGGCGACGCTGTTGTGGAAGCTGTCGCGGGCGGTTTGGCCGCGGGAGACGGTCGCCAGATCGAGGATCGAGAGTGCGAAGGGCATACGAGTGTGCAACGCCGCGGCCCCGGCCCGATATTTCGCCGGGTACCGCACGCTGGGGTGATAGGCATCCGGATATCGGCCGACACCCGGATTGGTCTTGGACAGGCGTGCCGCTCGCGTGTTGTCGTTTCGGCATGATCAAGAACAAGAAGTTCGCGGTGCTGTTCGCGGCGCTGCTCCCCCTGGCGGTCGCCTGCGGGACCGAGTCGGCGGCCCAGGTCACCCCCACCCCGTCCGCCGCACCGGCGACTGCCCCGCTGGCCGGGCTCGAGGCCCAGCACCAGGCCCGGCTCGGCGTGTTCGCCATCGACACGGGCTCCGGCAAGACCGCCGGCCACCGCTCCGAGGAGCGATTCGCCATGCTGTCCACCTTCAAGACGCTCGCCTGCGCCGCGCTGCTGAAAGCCCATCCCCTGGCCGGCGGATACTGGGATCAGGTCATCCGCTACACCGAGGCCGACGTGACCAAGGCCGAGGGCTCGGCGGTGACCGGCAAGCACGTGGCCGAGGGCATGACCGTCCGCGCCCTGTGCGACGCCGCGATCGCCTACAGCGACAACGCCGCCGCCAACGAGATCCTGAAACTGCTCGGCGGGCCGCAGGCCGTCACCGACTTCCTGCGCGGCATCGGCGATCAGGTGTCCCGGCTGGATCGCTGGGAGCCCGAACTCAACTCCGCCGTCCCCGGCGACGAGCGCGACACCACGACACCCGCCGCGATCGCGCGCGACTACCAGGCGCTGACCCTCGGCGACGCGCTGCCGGCCCCGGAACGCGAGCAGCTGGTGGCGTGGCTGAAGGCCAGCACCACCGGCGGCAGCCGCATCCGGGCGGGCCTGCCCGCGGACTGGACCACCGGCGACAAGACCGGCACCTCCAACGCCTACGGCTCGGCCAACGACGTGGCCGTCACCTGGCCGGCCGGTGGCGGCGCGCCGATCGTGATCGCGGTGCTGTCCACCCACGCGCAGGCGGAGGCGGAGCTGGACAACGCGCTGGTCGCCGCGGCGACGAAAGAAGCTGTGGCCGCGCTGCGCTGACCGAAGGCACTATCGCAGCGGATCGACCGGGTTGCGGGCGTAGACCACCGACCAGGGCTGGTGTGCGCCAGGCGTGCTCAGCGAAGTGGGCTGGTCCTCGCCCGCGATGACCGCCGCCGCGGCCCGCGCGAATCGCGGCACCGCCGGGTGCACCGCGCCGCCCGCCCACACGGCGGCGACCCGGTGCGCCAGCGGGCGATCGGTGAGCGGCCGCCACGCGGCTCGCGGTTCGCGCCGGGCCAGCGCCTCGGGCAGAAACGCCACCCCACTTCCGGCCAGCACCAGGCCGAGCGCGAATTCGGGATTGCGGGCGTGCCGGATTCGCGACGGCACGAAACCACCGGTCCGGCACACCTCGAGAACGTGGTCGTGCCAGCCGGGGGCGGTGGCGCGCGGCGGCAGGATCAGCTCGTGGCCGGCCAGGTCGGCCATACCCACCTCGGGCAGGCGGGCCAGGGCGGAGGTGCGCGGCAGCACCACACCCAGGGGCACGCTCGCGACCGGCCCGCACACCAGGTCGGGAGCGTCGACCGGTTGCAGCACCAGTCCCACGTCGAGGTCGGCGGTGGCGAGCAGCCGGAGTTGTTCCGCGGTGGTCAGTTCCTGCAGATCGACGCTCAAGGCGGGCGCCTGCTCGGCGAGCAGGCGCAGCAGCGCCTGCAAGGTGGGTGCGGGCGTTTCCGACAGCACGCCGACGCGCAGCGCGCCGAGATCGCCCTCCCCCGCCTTGCGCATGACGGTCCGCAGCCGCTGTTCGGCGGCCAGCAGCGCTCGCGCCTCCTCGACCAGCAGCTCCCCGGCCGCCGTGAGCGCGATGGTGCGGCGCGAACGGTCGAACAGCTGGACGCCGAGGTCGCGTTCCAGGCGCTGGATCGATTGGCTCAGCGGCGGTTGCGCGATGCCGAGGGTCTCCGCGGCCCGGCCGAAATGGAGTTCACCGGCGACGGTGAGGAAGTAGTGCAGATGCCGGGCCAGGTCCACCGGGTCCACGATATTCGATCGCGTATGGGTGCCGGTTATCGTGGGCGGGTGGCAGCCGAGCACATTCAGCAGATCTTCGACGCGGTCCCGGTGCGGGGCACCCTGCACGCGGTCGACCTGGCCGACGGCCGCGAGGTCGCGCTCGGCGCCGACGAGCAGGTGGTGATCGCCTCGATCTTCAAGATCCTGCTGGTGCTGGAGTTCTGCCGGCAGGTGGACGCCGGGCAGGTCGATCCGACCGAGCGGGTGCTGATCCGGGCCGCGGACCGCCTGGGCGGGTGGGGCACGGCGGGCTGCGCCGACGATGTGGAGCTGTCGCTGCGCGACCTGGCGTACTTCGCGATGTCGGTCAGCGACAACACCGCCGCGGATCTGCTGCTGCACCGGATCGGCGGGGACACCCCGGCGCTGCTGGCCGCCGAACTCGGACTGGACCGCACCCGCGTGATCGGCGGCCCCCGCCAGCTGCTCGAATCCATGCTCGCCGACGTGGGCGCCCGCGACGGCGGCGAGTTCGCGGCGATCTATCCGACGCTGACCAGCGCTCAGGTGGCGGGGATGCGGGTCTTCCAGCCCGAGCACACCACCTCGAGCACCGCCCGGGAGATCACCCGCCTGCTCGGGCTGATCTGGCGCGACGCCGCGGGCACTCCGGCCGCGTGCGCCGCCGCGCGAGACCTGTTGCGGCACCAGATGTTCTGGACCCGGATCGCCGCGGGCTTCCCCGACGACGTGCGGGTGGCCTCGAAAACCGGCACGCTGCCCGGCCTGCACATGGAGGCCGGTGTGGTCGAGTACCCCGACGGCGGACGCTACGCGCTGGCGATCTTCGCCCGCACCGACGAACTGGGCTCGCGGCGCATCGACGTCGACCTGGCGATGGCGCGCGCCGCCCGCACCGCCGTGGACGCGCTCAGAACCGAAGCGGTTCAGCCCGCTTCGCGGATCTGATCGCGCACCTCCACGAGATAGCGTTCCCCCCAGGACTCCATCAGCTCCAGCAGCGGGCCCAGGCTGCGGCCGAACGGAGTCAGCTCGTATTCGACCCGCGGCGGCACCTCCGGATAGACCGTGCGGGTGATCACACCGTCGCTCTCGAGTTCGCGCAGTTGCAGCGTCAGCATGCGCTGGGTGGCGCCGGGGATGACGCGGCGCAGTTCGTTGAAACGGGCGGTGCCCTCCATCAGCTGGTAGAGCACCATGCCCTTCCATTTGCCGCCGATCACGTCGAGGGTGACCTCGATCGGGCAGTCCAGGTGCAGGTCGTCTTTGCGTCGAGTCATGGTGTCAAAAATGGTACCGAGTCACAGAATTGTGCGTTCTTACGCGCTGTGTGCGGCTGCGGCACGCTTTCCGGTATGACCACGTTGCTTCATCTCGATGCCAGCCCACGCGCCGCGCGCTCGCACACCCGCAGCCTCACAGACGATTTCGTCACCCGCTGGGTGCGGCAGCACGCCGAGGTGACCGTGGCGCGCCGCGACCTGGGCACGCAGCCGCCGCCGCACGTCACCGAGGATTGGATCGCGGCCGCGTTCACCGCGCCCGATCAGCGGACGCCGCGGATGCGCGCGGACTTGGCGGTGAGCGACGGCCTGGTCGACGAACTGCTCGGGGCCGACGTCCTGGTGCTCGGTGTTCCCATGTACAACTTCGGGATTCCGGCCATGCTCAAGGCCTACATCGATCAGATCGTCCGGGTCGGGCGTACCTTCTCCTTCGATCCCGAGGCCGCCGATCCCTACGCGCCGCTGCTGCCGCCGGGCAAGCGCGCGTTCGTCATCGTCTCCACCGGCGACAGCGGCTATCAGGCCGACGGGCCGCTGACCGCGATGAACCAGGTGGAACCGTACCTGCGCACGGTGTTCGGGTTCATCGGGATCGACGACCTGCAGTTCGTCTATGTCGGCAACGACGAGTTCGGCGGCGATCGGCTGAGCAGTTCGCTCGCCGCGGCGCACGCGCGGGTGGCCGAGCTGGCGGCCTGACCGCGCCACCTTGGTGGCGATCCGCGCCACCTCCGGGGTGCCGCTCCCAGCACTCGGGGCCCTGGGAGCGGGGGCGCGGACGGCGGATGGTTGAGGGACCTTCCAGCGAAACCGGAGCATCCCATGCCGAGCACCGTCACCCTCGCCACCCCGGTGCAGCGCCGGGTGCCGACCAGCGACGGTGTGCTGCTGGCGGTGCGCGAGTACGGGCCGCGCGACGCCGCGCTCACCGTCGTTCTGCTGCACGGGCATTGCCTGCGCAGCGAATCGTGGACCGATGTCCGCGACGCGCTGCTGCGGCAGTACCCCGGCGCCCGGGTCGTCTGCTACGACCATCGCGGTCACGGCGCCTCCGGCATCGCCGCGCGCCAGACCTACCACCTCGAGCGACTCGGCGACGACCTGGCCGAGGTGCTCGACGCCGTCGCCCCCGCCGGCCCGGTCATCCTGGTCGGCCATTCCATGGGCGGCATGACCGTGCTGAGTTACGCGGCCCGGCACCCGCACCAGATCGGGACCCGCGTCGCGGGTGTCGCGCTCATCGCGACCGCGGCGAGCGGACTGGCCGACGCAGGGTTCGGCCGTCTGCTCCGCAACCCGGCCGTCTCCGCGTTCCAGACCGCCGTTCGGGTGGCGCCCACCCTGATGCGGCACGTGAAACTGCTGGCCGCCAAGGTTTTCGCGCCGGTCATCCGCACCGCCGAGTTCGGCAACCGCAAGGTCAGCCCGCGCGTGCTCACCCTGGCCAACGCGATGCACAACCAGACCCCCATCGTGACGATGGCGAGCTTCCTGAGCGCCTTCATGACCTTCGACCGCACCGACGCCCTGCCCCTGCTGTCCCGGATCCCGACCCTGATCCTCTGCGGCTCGGCCGATCTGATGACCCCGCCCGCGCATTCGGTCGCCATGGCCAACGGCGTCGACTACGCCGATCTGGTCCTGCTGGAGGGCGCGGGCCACTCGGTGATCATGGAGCAGCCGCACCACGTCACTGCCGCCCTCGCCCGCCTCCTGACCCGCGCCACCGGCACCCGCGCCCGCCTGACCCGCGTCGCCTGAGGCGGCGGAAAGTCCGGGGCTACAGACCTTTCCGGAAGAACTTGGAGCGGATGCCGTCCAGTTTTTCCGGGATGAGGTGATCGAGGATGGCGGTGACCCGGCCCAGAATCGGGGCGACGCGGCGGGGGCGGTCGATGACGGCGCCGGCGATGGCCTTGGCCGCCTGGTCGGGGGTCAGGGCTCGTGCGTCCTTGTAGATGTCGTTCGGGGCGATCATGGCTGTGCGCACCATCGGCATGAACACCGAGGTGAAGCGCACGTTGTCCGGGCGGGCCTCGACCTGGAGGTTGACGCAGAGCGCGTCCAGGGCGGCCTTGGAGGCGGTGTAGGCCGCGTAACCGGGCGCACCGGCCAGATTCGCGATCGAGAGCACGTTGACGATCGAGCCGAACCGGCGTTCCCGCATGCCGGGCACTACGGCGAGCATTAATCGCACGGGCGCCAGATAGTTCAACTGCATGGTGCGGTCGTAGTCGTGGAACCGGTCGTAGGACTCGTCGAGTCTTCGGCGAATGGATCTGCCGGCGTTGTTGATCAGGACGTCGACCCCGCCGTGATCGGAGATGACCTGGGCGGCCATCGCGTCGAGGGCCGCGAAATCGGTGAGGTCGCAGGGGTATACGTGCGGCTTGCCGCCCAGCGCCTCGACCTCGGCGGCGACCGAGCGCAGTTCCTCCTCCCGGCGCGCGACCAGCGCGACGGTGGCGCCCGCTCCGCCCATGCGCAGGGCGGTGGCGCGGCCGATGCCCGAGGAGGCGCCGGTGATCAGCACCGTACGTCCCGCCACCACGTCTTCGAGGGATTGCTTGCGCCGCAACCGAGCCAGGCTCAACTCGGTGTCGAGGCAGCGGACAACTGTGTGGAGGAACTCCCGAATGCCGAACATAGTGAGCGATGCTAATTTATGGAACTGACGCCGTATAGTGCTGAAATCGACGCCGCCCCAGTGCATCTCAGAGACCGGGATTGGGTATAGCGCTGCCCGGCGACGGACCCGAAACGCCGGGGCCCGTGCATCGTTTATGCATCGATGCACGCGTATGCTGACGCTATGTCGACCGCCATCGCGCTGTTCACCCGTGACCTGCGTCTGCGTGACAACCCCGCACTGACCGCCGCCGTTCGGGAAGCCGACGAGGTACTTCCCCTGTTCGTCCTCGACGACGAGATCATGGGCCGCACCGGCCACGCGCCGAACCGGCTACGGTTCCTGCTCGCCGCACTGGCCGAACTCGACGAGGAACTGCGCGACCGAGGCGCCCGCCTGATCCTGCGGCGCGGCCACACCGTGGACGCGGTCGCCGAACTGGCGGCCGAGGTCGGCGCGCAGACGGTGCACATCGCCGAGGACGTCAGCAAATACAGCCGGACTCGGGAAAGCGAGCTGTCCGAACGCCTTTCGGAGCTGGACTGCCGGCTGCGGACGCACCCGGCCTCGATCACCGCCATCGATCCGGCCGAGATGAAGCCGGACACCGGCCGCGGCCACTACGCGGTGTTCTCCCCGTACTTCCGGCGCTGGATCGAGACGCCGATGCGCCGCCCGCTGCCCGTGCCGGACAAGTTCCCGGTGCCCGATGTCGCGAGCGAGTCACTGCCCGCTCTCGCCGACCTCACCGATGACCCCGGCTCGCCCGAGCTGGCGGTCGGCGGCGAGACCACCGGGCGGAAACTGCTGGCGCACTGGCTCTCCGACGGCGTCGAGGGCTACGCCGAAGACAATGACAAGCTCGACGTCGAGGGCACCTCGCGGCTGTCGCCCTATCTGCATTTCGGCTGCCTGTCCGCCGCCGAGGTGGTCTTCCGCACCGATACCGCGACCACCGGCGGCTACGCCTTCGCCCGCCAGGTCGCCTGGCGGGATTTCTATCACCAGGTGCTGGCCGACCGCCCCGAGTCCGCCACCCGCGATTACCGGCCCGAGCGCCGGACCTGGCTGAAACAGCCCGAGGGCCTGAAAGCCTGGCAGGAGGGCCGCACCGGCTACCCGGTGGTCGACGCGGCCATGCGCCAGTTGCAGGCGCAGGGCTGGATGCCCGGCCGGGCACGCTTGGTGGTGAGCAGTTTCCTGAGCAAGACCCTGGAGGTGGACTGGCGCCTGGGGGCAGCGCATTTCGAGCACTGGCTGGTCGACGGCGATCTCGCCAACAACCGGATGAACTGGCAGTGGATCGCGGGCACGGGCACCGACACGCGGTCGAGCCGGGTGCTCAATCCGCTGCGCCAGGCCGACCGTTTCGACCCCGACGGCGCCTACGCGCGGCGCTGGCTGCCCGAGCTCGCGGACCTGCCCGGCGGCGACATCCACCGGCCCTGGCGGGCCGAGGTGCCCGCGTCGGTGTATCCGCCGCCGATCGTGGAGTTCCGCGGCATGTAGCGATGCATCGTTAGCGCATCGTTTCAAGGGCGGTTTGCCGGGTATGCCGTCCGCGTCGATCGGCTCACCGAATTCGGAGGAACGATGAACAGCACTCGCATCCAGCGGACGGCCTACGCCGTCCTGGCCGTCGCGCTCGGCGCCATGGTCGCCCCCGCCCACGCCGCGGCCGACCCGGTCACGCCCGTGCCCCGGCTGGAGGTGGACCGGTACCTGGGCACCTGGCAGCAGCTGGCGGCGATTCCGCAGCCGTTCAACCTGGTGTGTGCGCGCGACACCAGCGCGAATTACAGCCTGAACCCGAACGGCGATATCACCGTGCGCAATTCGTGCTCGACCTGGACCGGTGGCCGCAACGAGATCACCGGCGTGGCCAAGGTCACCGATCCGGTCAGCCAGGCCCAGCTCGCGGTCAGCTTCCGCGGCGAGGCCGAGCCGCGCACCAATTACGTTGTCACGGCCCTCGATCCGGACTACCGGTGGGCGCTGGTGGTCAATCCGGAGCGCACGGCCGGTTTTGTGCTCTCGCGCACACCCGCGCCGGATGCCGGGCAGTGGAACGATATTCGCGCCGCGATCGACGCGGCGGGCGTGGACCCGTGCCTGCTGCTGACCTCGCCGACCACCGGCGGCGACGAACGGATCGTGCCCCTGTGCACGGTCTGATCGGCTCAGCCGAGCAACTCCACCGCCTCGGCGAGCCCGGCGACCCGGGTGACCGTCGTGGGCAGGATCAGACTGTCCCAGCCCGGACCGCCGACGTAGACGGCCGCCTCCGCCGCCGCGCACTCGCGCAGCGCGGAGGTCAGCGCCGTGGCCTCCTGCTGGGACCACAGCAGCACCGCGGCGGGAGCGGGCAGGCGGTCGAGGGTGTCGCGCAGGGCCGTGGCCGGGACATCCGGGCCGAGCATGTGCGCGCCGACGCCGCGCTCGGCCAGCGCGGCGCGCAGCACCTCCAGCGGCAGCGAATGCGTCTCGCCGCTGGTGCAGGCGAGCACCAGCGGGATGGGCGGGCTGCTGGGCGGCGGCGCGGCCCGATGCAGGGCGGCGCTGATGCACCAGGACAGCAGATGCTCGACATCGACACAGCCTTCACCGCCGAGCTGGCGCGCGACGATGTCGGCGAAAGCGGGGCGGCACAGCCGATCCCACGTCTCGACTACGCCGTGGTCGCGCAGGTGCCGCTCCAGCAGCGCGCACACCGACCAGCTCTCCAGCGCGAAGGCCGCGGTCAGCAGCGCGGCCTTGTCGCCCAGCGGCAGCACCGGACCGCGCGCGACCGCGGCGGCGCCGGCGGGCGAGGCCCCGGCCCGGATCAGGTCCACCATCCGGGTGAGCACCGCGATGTCGGCTTCGGTGTAGAGCCGGTGCCGGCCGGGCCGCTCGGGCTGCGGGCCGATGCGGTAGCGCCTGGTCCAGCTGCGCAGGGTGGCGGTCGGGACGCCCAGCCGCTCGGCTACCGCGCGAACCGGGTAGCCGGCGGCGTCGGATCTGGGCGGTGGAGCAGCGGGCATGTCTCGATTGTGCCTCTTACGCCGCGCCGAGCCACCCCTACCCGGGCGGAGTGTCCGGTCGCGGAAGCGACTATCGTCGAACAGGAGAGGTGAGCCGTATGCGCTGCGTCGTGTTCGGAGCCACCGGATACATCGGTGGCCGGCTGGTACCGGAGCTGCTGAGCGCGGGTCATTCCGTGCGCGTCCTGGCGCGCGATCCGCGCAAGCTGCGCGATGCGCCCTGGCACGATCGGGTCGAGGTGGTGGCCGGCGATGTCACCCGCCCCGAGGACGTGCGGGCCGCGCTGGACGGCCAGGAGGTCCTGTACTACCTCGTACACTCGCTGACCCGCGCCGACTTCGACACCGTGGACCGCGATGCGGCGCGGATCGTCGCCGCGGCGGCCGACGCCGCCGGGTTGCGGCGCATGATCTATCTGGGCGGCATCACGCCCGACGACCAGACGCTCTCGCGCCACCTGGCCTCGCGGGCCGAAGTCGGCGAGATCCTGCTCGAGGCACGCACGCCCGCGGCCGTCCTGCGGGCGGCGGTGATCATCGGATCCGGTTCGGCCAGCTTCGAGATGCTGCGCTATCTGACCGAGCGCCTGCCGGTCATGGTGACCCCGCGCTGGGTGCGCAATCGCATCCAGCCGATCGCGGTGCGCGATGTCCTGTACTACCTGGTGCAGGCCGCCGGACTGCCGGACGAGGTGGACGGCGCCTTCGACATCGGCGGCCCCGACGTGCTGACCTTCCTGCGCATGATGCGCGGCTACGCGGCGGTGGCCGGCTTGCCGCGCCGGGTGATCATCCCCGTTCCGGTGCTGACGCCGTGGCTGTCGGCGCAGTGGGTGAACCTGGTGACGCCGGTGCCGAAGGCCATCGCGGTGCCGCTGATGGAATCCCTGATCAACGACGTGGTCTGCGCGGATCACCGGATCGCCGAGCACATTCCGGATCCGCCGGCCGGGCTCACCCCGTACCGCCGGGCGGTCGAGCTGGCGTTGCAGCGGATTCGCGACGTGGACATTCCCACCCGGTGGTCGGACGCCAGTTCGGCGGGCGCGCCGTCGGATCCGATGCCCACCGACCCGGACTGGGCCGGCGGTTCGCTGTATTCCGATGTGCGCGAGCAGGAAACGAGCGCGGACCCGGCGACGCTGTGGTCGGTGCTGGAGGCGATCGGCGGCGAGAACGGCTGGTACTCCTTCCCGCTGGCCTGGTCGGTGCGCGGATGGATGGACCGGCTGGCCGGGGGCGCGGGGCTGCGGCGCGGCCGCCGCGACCCGCACCGGCTGCGCGAGGGCGAGGCGCTGGACTGGTGGCGGGTGGAGTACCTGGACCGGCCGCGGCTGCTGCGCCTGCGCGCCGAGATGAAGGTGCCGGGGCGAGCCTGGCTGGAGCTCTCGGTCAGCACCGATCCGGCGGGTGTGACCCGGTATCACCAGCGTGCGCTGTTCGAACCGCACGGGCTCGCGGGCCATCTGTACTGGAAGGCGATCTCGCCGTTCCACGCGCTGATCTTCGGCGGCATGGTGCGCAATATCGTCGGTGCGGCCGAACGCACCAGCACGTCGATATCCAGCTGACCTGCCCGAACATGGCGGTCATTGCGCGATTCCAAAGAGTGAGTGTACAGTCACTCACATGACGAACCGAGCCACCCTCTCCACCTCCGACGCCCGCCGCGAAGCGGTCGTCGACGCGGCGGTCGCGGAGTTCGCCAAGACCGGCTTCCACGGCACGCCGATCAGCACGGTGGCCACGAGCGCGGGCATCTCCACCGCCTACGTCTTCAAGCTCTACCCCAGCAAGGTGGAGCTGTTCGTGGCCGCGCTGGATCGGTGTTTCGACCTCGTCCAGCGGTCGCTGGCCACCGGCGCAGGCCGGGCCGGGGAGGGCGATCCCGAGCGCGTCCTCTACGAAATGGGCGGCGCGTACGCGGAACTCATCGCGAACAAGAGCCTGCTCACCTTGCAGGTGCACGCCCTGTCCGCCGCCGATGTCCCGGAGATCGCCGAGGCCATGCGCCGCGGCCTGGGCCGGGTCACCGAGTACGCCAAGTCGCGCTCGGGCGCGGCCGACGCCGACGTGCAGCGGTTCATGGCCTTCGGCCAGCTCTGCCACCTGGTCACCGCCCTCGATCTCGATGACAACCAACAGCCTTGGGCCACAACTCTTTCCGCAGGGATCCGGCACGTGAAACCCTGAATCAGACCTTTATCGAGCCCCGCTCCCGGGGCTTTTCTTCGACCCATGGAGTGATTGACCAGTCACTCACTACGAAAGGAACGCGACCATGTCGACCACCACCGCTCTGGAGATCGTCCTGCCCGGCCGAGTCGAGCCCGACGGCCTGCTCGTCACGCACCGCGAACTGCCCGCCCCCACCCACGGCCAGGCCCTGGTGCGCGTGGCGGCCACCGGTGTCTCCTTCGCCGAGCAGCAGATGCGCCGGGGCAAGTACTTCGACCAGCCGCCCTACCCGTTCGTGCCGGGCTACGACCTCGTCGGCACCGTCGAGGCGGTCGGGCCCGACACCGACCCGGCGCTGATCGGCACCCGGGTCGCGGCGCTGACCAAGATCGGCGGCTGGAGCAGTCACGTGCTGCTGGCAGTGGCGGATCTGGTGCCGGTGCCCGCCGGACTGGATCCGGTGGCGGCGGAAACCTTTGTGGTGAACGGGATCACGGCCTGGCAGATGCTGCACCGCCGGGCGGGCGTGCGCGCCGGGCAGACCGTGCTGGTGCACGGCGCGAACGGCGGCGTCGGATCCACCCTGGTGCAGCTGGCGCGGCTGGCGGGCGCGCGGGTCATCGGGACGGCCTCGGCCCGCAACGCCGATCAGGTGCGGGCGCTGGGCGCCGAGCCGGTCGACTACCGGGGCGACATCGTCGCGCAGGTGCGCGCGCTCGCGCCCGGCGGCGTCGACGCCGTCTTCGACCACGTCGGCGGGCCCGGCATCGTCGACTCGTTCGGGCTGCTCGCGCCCGGCGGCACCCTGGTCGCCTACGGCACCGCCGCCACCAAGGACGAGTCGGGCAATTCCCGGCTGCCGGTGCTGCTGCTGATCGGCCGGCTGCTGCTCTGGAACGCGCTGCCCAACCGCCGCCGGACGCACTTCTACAACATCTGGGCCGGCAAGCGGCGCCTCCCGCGCTTCCGGGCCCGGCTCGCCGCCGATCTCGGCGCGGTGCTCGCGCTCGCCGCGCGTGGCGAGCTCACCGCGAAGATCGGCGCGCGGTTCCCGCTCTCGCAGGCCGCGCAGGCCCTCGCCACCGCCGAATCCCATTCCGTCACCGGCAAAGTCGTGCTCGTCGCCGACCCCCGCTGATCCACCCCGACCCGAGGGAGTCTCCCGTGCTGTCCAAGCCCTACCTGACCGGCCACTACGCACCCGTCGCCGACGAGGCCACCGCGCACGACCTGACCGTGCGCGGCACCATCCCGGCCGAACTCAACGGCCGCTACTTCCGTAACGGGCACAATCCGCGGCCCGGCGATGTTCCCACGCACTGGTTCAAAGGGGCGGGCATGGTGCACGGCCTGCGGCTGCGCGCGGGCCGGGCCGAGTGGTACCGCAACCGCTGGGTGCGCACGCCCGCACTGGACGGCGCACCCTACGTCCGCCCGGACGGCGGCGTCGATCTGACCGCCAGCGTCGCGGGCACGCACATCATCGAGCACGCGGGGCGCATCCTGGCCCTGCAGGAGGCCAACCTGCCGTTCGAGATGACCGCCGAACTCGCGACCGTCGGGCCCTACGACTTCGGCGGCAAACTCACCACCGCGATGACCGCGCATCCCAAGCAGGATCCGGTCACCGGGGAACTGCACTTCTTCGCCTACTCCCCCGTCGAGCCGCATCTCGTCTACTACGTCGCCGACGCCGCGGGCGAGATCCGGCACCAGCGCGTGGTCGAGGGCGCGGGGCCCGCGCTCATGCACGATTTCGGCCTGACCGCGAATCACGTGGTGTGGCTGGACATGTCGGTGGTCTTCGATCCGGCCGAGACCTCCGGCATCCCCTACCGCTGGAGCGAGACCTACACCCCGCGCATCGGCCTGCTGCCGTGCTCCGGCACCGGGCCGGTGACCTGGTACGACGTGGAACCCGGTGCCCTGCTGCATGTTTCCAACACCTACGAGGACGCCGCGGGCCGCGTCGTGGTGGAGGGCCCGCGCTACGACCGCGCGGCCTGGGAGACCTCGTGGAAGTGGTGGATCGGCGCACCCGGGTACCCGGTGAGCCCGAACGGCGGCGCGGTGCAGTCCCGCTACGTCCTCGAGCCCGGTCGTTCCCGCGCCCGCGAGGAGCTGCTCGACGACCTGGTCACCGATTTCCCGACGATCAACGACGACTATCTGGGCCGGCCCAACCGCTACAGCTACGCCGTCGCCTTCCCGGGGTCCGGCCACGACGGGGTCGGGATCGTCAAGTACGACAACGCCACCGGCGCTCGCCGGCTCGCTCGCACGGGCGCGGGCCGCATCCCCGGCGAAGCCGTCTTCGTCCCCGCCGCGGGCGCCACCGCCGAGGACGACGGCTACCTGCTCACGCTGGTCGGCGACGACTCCGGCTCCGAACTGCTGATCCTCGATGCCCGCGACCTCGGCGCGGAACCCGTTGCCGCCGTGCGACTGCCGCGCCGTGTTCCGGGCGGCATCCACGGATCCTGGATCGCCGACTGACCAGGCGCTCAGTCCCGCGGTTCCGCGGCCCACCGGTCGGGCGCACCGGCGAAGGTCCGCGAACAGCGCAGGGCGACTTCGAGTTCCAGCCGCCGCCCGCCGATATCGTGTCCGAGCAGCTGCTCGATCTGATCCAGGCGGTAGCGCACGGTGTTGCGGTGCACGCCGAGGGTGCGCGCGGTGGCTTCGATGCCGCACTGCTCGCGCAGATAGACGCCGAGGGTCTCGCGCAACCGGGTGGCGCCGGATTCGGCCAGCGCACCGAGCGTGCGATCGGTGAACGAGCGCAGCGCCGCGGCGTCGTGGCCGATCAGGTGCTCCAGTTCGATGTCGGCGAATCCGGTCACCGGGCGGCGGTCGGCGGTCAGGCGGGCGATGCGCTGGGCCGCCAGCGCCTCTCCGTGGCTGCGCCGGAAACCGTCGACGCCGACGCGCGGCAGCCCGGCGGCGACGCGGACACCGGGCGTGATCGCCCCCGAACCCGGTGCGGCGAGGTCGAATCGGTGGGGCGTGCGGATCCAGGCCCACACGGTGCGCGCACCACGCTCCAGCGTGAGCACGCCCCGCGCGGTCACCGCCGCGCCCAGCCGGCGCGCGTCCTGTTCGAGCCGGCCGGGCTCGACCTGCGCGGTGTCGACCCACAGCACCAGCGCGGTGTGAAAGCCGTCCAGCGCGTAGCCCAACCGGGTTTCGGCGGTGCCGAGGTCGTCGAACGCCCCGGCGAGGATCGCCCGCACGGTCTCCCGGCGGTGCGCGCGCAGCCCGGGTGGTTCCGGGTTCCGTTCGGCCAGGAACCTGACGCTGAGGATTTCGGTCGCGGTCCCCGCCCACTCCGTGACGTAGGTGACGACGCGCAGGATCAGCAGACGCGCTTCGGCGTCGTCCAGGTTCGAGCGCCCGATCTGCTCACTCAGCGCGGCGTGCACGGCGTGCTGGCCCGAGCGGCAGACGCGCAGCAGCACGGTCAGATCGGCGCCGCCGCGCACCAGCAGTTCGGTGAACTCGTGTGCGGCGCCGGGCAGTTCGACCGGTGTCCGGCCGGTGCGCAGGCCGGGCAGCATGACTCGCCCCAGCTCCGTGGTCGCCGCGGCGAGCGCGGCCCGCAGGTCGCTCGCGCCGATCTCCGGAACATCTGCCACGATGCGGTCGCACACGTACTCGACCAGCCGCGCGAGCCGGGACTGCTCCAGCAGGTCGTCGACCAGCCGATGCAGCCATTCCTCACCGGCCGAAACCACCGCGATCACCTCGCATCCCCTTTGAACGAGCGATAACTTACATCGTTTCACCTTCTGGTTCAACTAAGTCTGTGACACCGGCAAGCGCAGATCAACCTAGTGCAATCGTTAAGAATGTTCAGTAACATATTGGTTCGAGAGGCGGCACGGCCCCGGCCGTATCGAGAGAGGACGCGTATGACCACGACATCGGAGCGGTACGAGCCGGAGATCCTGCCGCCGCTGACCCTCGAGCAGGTGCGCATCCCGATCCCCGACACCTATCGCTCGCCGCGCAAACGGCCGGCGAAGCTGGCGGACTCGCTGGACTTCTGGATGTTCGCCGGGGCCGCGGCCAACGTGGCCATGCAGTTCTCGCATCCGGGGGTGGCCGCCGGGGTGATGGAGAGCACCGTCGAGTCCGGCGCGCTGATGGTGCATCCGTGGAAGCGGTTGCGCACCACGTCGTCCTATCTCGCGGTCGCGATTCTGGGCACGCCCGAGGAGAAGGCGGAATTCCGCGCGGCCGTCGATGTCGCGCATCGGCAGGTGCGGTCCCGGCCGGACTCCAAGGTGAAGTACAACGCCTTCGACCGCGAGCTGCAACTGTATGTGGCGGCCTCGATCTACATCGGCTTCGAGGACTCCCACCAGCTGATCAACGGCAAGATGAGCCCCGAGGAACGCGAAGCCTTCTATCAGGGCGCGGAAACCTTCGGCACCACCTTGCAGGTGCATCCGGACATGTGGCCGGCGACCCGGGCCGATTTCGACGTCTACTGGCTCGAGGCCTGCCGCCACGTGGTCATCGACGACGACTTCCGCGCCTACGTCAGCGATCTGCTGCACCTGCGGATGGTGGCCTTCCCGCTGCGGCTGGTCTTCGCGAACCTGCTGAACTTCCTGACGGTCGGTTTCCTGCCGCAGCATTTCCGCGACCAGATGGGGGTGGAGTGGTCGGCCGCCGATCAGCGCCGCTTCGAAAACCTCTTCCTGTTCGTGGGTTTCGTGAACCGGTTCATCCCGAGGTTCATCCGCTTCGCCGGCACCAAGTCGATGATGCGCGACGTCCAGCGCAAGATTCGCAAGCAGAAGGCGCTGATCTGAACCGGCCCGTCACCGGCCCGGGGGCGTCCAGCGGGCCGGAGTGACGGTGCGGCCGTATCCGATGTCCACCGGCTCGGCGATCTGCCAGCGCAGGATCCGCAGCATCTCCAGCATCTGCGGGGACTTCGCCTCGCCGTAGAGCGGAAGCTGCTCGCGGGTGGCCATTTTCATCAGTCGCCGGACCAGTACGGCCCCGCCGCCGAGGGTGACCGAGCCAGCGTAATAGGCGTAGAGGTGCGGGCTCGCCGGCTGGCTCGCCTCGGCCGCCAGCGCCATCCGGGCCGACTGGACCGTGCGCGACCAGCCGAGCAACACCATGACCGGGATCCGCAACAGCGCTGTCC
The DNA here is from genome assembly GCF_040655395.1 of Nocardia sp. NPDC050435. Taxonomy (NCBI): domain Bacteria; kingdom Bacillati; phylum Actinomycetota; class Actinomycetes; order Mycobacteriales; family Nocardiaceae; genus Nocardia; species Nocardia sp. NPDC050435. The sequence goes on along the minus strand of NZ_JBFAJW010000005.1, from coordinate 248,735 downwards.
ACCAGGGGAATCCGCGCGCGGAGCGCCGGTAGACCATGGCGACGGCGGACACCTCGTGCCGCTCGTCGTAGGTCAGGGCCAGATAGCCGCGCAGGAGTACCGCGAGGGCGATCTCGCACCGGAAGATCCAGTGCAGCGCCCGGTCCGCGCGCGCGGCGCGGCGTGGTTTCAGCTCCACCCACACCGGGTCGTCGGCGAAGGCCGCCGCCAGCACCCGCGCGGCTTGCCGCCGGGTGGCGCGCGGCACCCGGCGGGCCGGGGCGATCGGTTCGATGGTCATCTCCGTGTGCCTCCACAATCGTTGGTCGATGTCATCCGTGTGCGCCCGGATACAGCGCGTCGCGCTTGGTTCCGTCGACCGCGCGGCCCAGCCCGAGCAGGTACAGGGCTTGCCGCCCCGGCTCCAGGGCGCGATTCCAGAACTCCGGCTCGATGCCGCCGATGCCGGTGACGGCCACGCCGTGCCTGGTGGCGCTCAGGTAGACGGCCTGGCCGACGACCCCGGCGGCGATCAGCAGTGATTGCCGTGGCCCGTCGATCGTCTGGTCCGCGCCACGCGGCGCGCTGAGGACGAGAAAGGCGTCGGCGCCGAGCAACTGCTCCTGCCCGCCCAGTCCGGTGAGCAGATCGCCGTCCGGCAGGTTCGCGCCGATGCCGGATCGGCTCAGGACACGCACGCCCGGCCAGCGCAGACCCAGCTGCGCGAGGACGCTGTGCGCGTCGGTAATCGCCTCCGCGACAACAGCGTTCAACACTTCAGCCGCCACGCCCGGCACGAACGCCGCCGCCGACCGGCGGCTGCCGACGGCGTCGCGGGCATGCCGCGGCACGGTGCGCACCCGGTCGAACCGGACCACGTCCTCGGGTCCGGCCGGGCTGATGCGATCGGCCCATTTCTCGAACGCGGTGCGCCCGGCTTGGATCCGGCCGTCGTCCACGCGGACCAGCCGCCAGTCCCCCGCGCCGTCCGGCGGTGGCTCCGACAGCGGGACGCGCCCGGCAGCGAGCACATCGCCGAGTATCGCGTCACGCGGCAGATCGAGTTCCGGGGCGGTAACCGATTGCGCGCCGGCGTCATCGGCGCTCAGCAGCGCGAGATTGAACACCGCGTGGCCGCAGTCGAGCAGATGATAGAGGTAGCCGCGCGGCCCGTACTTGCGCATCGACAACCACGGCCGCCCCACGAGCAGGCAGTGGTACTCCCCGGCCGCGAGCGGGAAGTCGTCCGCCGCCCGGACCACGACCTGTCTGCGCGCCGGGTCGACCACCGCCAGCGCGCCGGAACCGCCTGCGGTGAGCAGGATTTCGTAGGGGTAGGTCGCGCCCGCCGAGGGCACGCGCCGGGCCTGCGTGTCACCGCCGCGTCCGATCATCCGCTCCAGGCACACCGCCGCGGCGGCGATCGGGCCGGTCAGCGGCTCGATGCCCGCGATGGGGCGCGCGACCGGATCGATCAGGTCGGTCCAGGCCATCGGCGAGATCGCGATGGAACCCATGTCAAGTCCAGCTTTCGAGTTCGGGGTGGGTCCGCTGGACCCGGCGGCGGGTGTGCTCCCAGTACGAGCGCACCGACAGATCGGCGAAGATGTAGTCGCGCTTGGCGGCGACGTCGAGCGCGCTGGACACCGCGTAGGGGCGACCGGCGGCGAGCGCGTCGAGTTGCAACCGGCAGGCGCGCTCCAGCATGAGCGCGAAGACCACGGCGTGGCGCACGCTGCGACCGGCGATCACGCTGCCGTGGTTGACGAGGAAGACCGCGACGCCGTCGCCGAGACAGCGCGCTATCGCGGCGCCCACCTCGATGCTCAGCACGGTGTTGCTGGTGTCCCGGAACCGGTGCACCGCCCCGGCCAGCAGCGCGCCCTCGTGGCTCAGCGGCTCGAGTTCGGCGTCGAGCGCGCCGAAGACCAGCCCGGCCGGCGCGTGCGAGTGCACGATGCCGCCGATCTCGGGCCGGGCGGCGTAGATGGCCTGGTGCAGCGGTAGCTCCGGCGGCGCCTTGGCGTCCACCAGGGCCGCCGGGTCGACCCCGGCGGCGACGAAGTCGCCCGGGGTCACCTCGTCGAACCCGGTGAGCGCCCCCTTGATCGCGAATTCCGCGGCGCCCGGCCGGCGGCAGGAGATCTGGCCCTGGTTGAAATCGTCGTGCCCGCCCGCGGACAGTGCGCGGGCGCCGACGCAGGCTTGGACGACGAGCGGGGACGGCCCCGGCATGATCCTCACTCTCCTCGGTCCGGTTCGGTCATTCGGGTGTAGAGCTGGTCGGCGGTGTAGAAGCCCGGCGCCGAGCCGGCCAGCCGGGCGGCCAGCCGCAGCGCCGCGCGGGCGGCCGACTCCAGATCGCGCACCGCGTGGGTGAGTTCGAGGCTCTCGCCGCCCGTGGCGAACAGCACCCGGTGGTCGCAGACCCGCACGCCGAAGCGTTCGGAAACCACCTGCGCCGATTCGGGCAGCACGCCCGCCAGCCGGCGGGCCGTCGCCGAGGGCGCGTCGCGCTTGGCGGCGGTGTGCCGGTCGATCACGGTGATCTCGGCGGTCAGGTCCAGTGCGGCGGCGAGGCGGCCGGCGAGCTGCGCCGATCGAGTCTGAATCCATTGCAGTGGGCTGAGATTCGGGATGAGCGCGACCGGCGCGCCGGCACCCAGCGCGTGCAGCCGTTCGAGATCGGCGGGCGCGGGATCGGATACGCAATAGAGCAGGGCGCACCGGTGCGCGCGGCAGAATTCGAGCGTGCCGGTCAGGGCGCTGGGATGGCTGGCGTCGATCAGGACGGCCGGTGTGCCGGTGCGCGGCCGCCATCCCGTGGTGCGGGCGGTGGCGACCACGGGGACACCGCTGTCCGCACACGCCTGCCGGATCGCCGACCCCAGGCGCCCGGTCACGCCGACGATGCCGATGCTGTCGAGTGTCACTCGATCCCCTGGGCCCGCAGGTACTCGACGATCAGCGCCACGGTCCGCATCGAGGCCAGATCGTGCTCCAGGTCGATCTCGATGCCGTAGGTGATCTCCAGGGCGTCGACCAGGCGCAGGAACGACAGCGAGGTCATCCCCGCCTCGGCGAAGGTGTGTTCCGAACGCCCTGCGGTCGCGGCGTCCAGGGTGCCGTCGGTGGCGGTGGCCACCAATTCGGCTACGGCACGGGTGGTTTCGGCGAGACTGACAGTGGTCATCAGGAGACCTCCTCGGCGGATCGGAAGACGGCGGTGAGCAGGGCGAGCGCTTCGGCCGCACGCACCTTTCCGGTGCTGCCGCGCGGCAGTTCGGGGACCACGACGATCACCTCGGGCACCTGGTAGTCGGCCAGGCGCTCGCGCAGATGGGTTTTCAGGGCGGCGATCTCGACGGCGGGATCGGCGGCCACCAGCGCGCCCACGCACGCGCGGCCGCTGGGTGTGGTGAGTTGCGTGACGTGGCAATCGGCGACGCCCGGATACGCGCGAATCGGGTCGGCGACCGATTCGAGGGTGAACTTGCGCCCCCCGATCTCGAGGCCGGGCCGGGACCGGCCGGTCAGCCGCAACCGCCCCGCGGTGAAGACACCGGTATCGGCGGAGATGTAGCTGCCGTCCGCCGCGATCGCCCGTTCGAATTCGCCCGGGTAGTTCAGATATCGGGTGCCCATGGACGCCGTGCGGACGTGCAGCACCGGCAGACCGTCCGCCGGGCGGGGCTTCATCCGCACCAGCACCCCGGGCAGCGGCCTGCCGTGGGTTCCCCGCTGCGGCACGAGATCGACGGTGACCGGGCCGGTTTCGGCGAGGCCGTAGTAGTCGCATACCGGCCCCGACAGTTCCTCCATACGCGCGGCAACCGCATCGGGCAGCGTCGCGGCCGAGGACAGCCGCAATCGGATCGCCGCGAGCGCCGCGCGGGTTTCCTCGTCGCGGACCGGGTAGGCGGCCAGTCGTTCGTAGGCGGCGGGGAAGGCGACCAGGATGCTCGGCCGGGACGCGGCGATGTGCCGCAGCATGGACCCGCCGGTCGGCAGCGTGCCGGGTAGCACCAGTTCCGAGCCGGTGAGCAGGCTCGGGATCAGCGTCGTGTTGAACGCCAAGCCGTTGTAGACGCCCGCGAAGCACAGCGTCCGATCGCGCGGGGTGAGTTCGACGGCGGCGGCCCAGCCGGTCGCGGCGTTCAGCACCGCCTCGGCCGAGAATTCGATGCAGGCCGGTGTCCGAGTCGACCCGGAGGTGAGCCGGCAGAGTTCGGTGCCGGGCGCGGTGGCGGGCGCCGGACCCGCAAATCCGGTGCGGTGCAGCCCGGTTCGCTCATCGAGCGCGGCGTCGCCGGAGGTCTCGGTGATCAGCGCATCGATTCCGCAATCCCGGGTCAGGGTGTCGATCGTGGGGGCGGACAGGGCGGGGTCGGCCAGGACGGGCAGCGAGCCGTGCCCCAGGATCGCGAGCAGGGTCGAGATGTAACCGGGATAGTTCCGCGCGGCGAGCAGCATTCGCGCGCCGCCGCCGGGGAATTCCGCGTCCAGTATCCGCCGCTTGGCCGCGTGCTCGTCCAGCAGCTCGCCGAAGGTGCGCGCCCCGGTGCCGACCGGGGTCTCCGGGTGCCGCCGCATCGCGTCGACCAGCGTGTCGTACAACAACATTCGACTCATTCCCCCTCGGGTTCCGGGACGGCGTTCGCGAGTCCGGCCACGATGCTCAGGCGCTGGATTCGGTTGGTGCCCTGCAGGGTTTGCAGCAGTTTCGCCTGGCGCAGCCAGCGCTCCACCGGCTCGTCGGGCAGATAGGCGCTCGCGCCGAGGATTTCGACCGCGTCGCCGGTCACCCGGGCGACGGTGTCGGTGGCGAACAACTTGGCCTGCGCGCACGCCACGGTCGCGGTCACCGGGTCGCGATCGAAGACGGCGCAGGCATGGAAGAGCAGTTCGCGGGCCGCCGCCAAGGCGGTGGCCATGTCGGCCAGGGCGAACCCGACGCTCTGATGGTCGATGATCGGCTTGCCGAACCTGGTATGGGACCGGGCGAAACCCACCGCCCGCTCGAAGGCGGCCGTGCCCAGCCCGAGCGCGCACGCGGCCAGTCCGAGCCGACCCTGGGTGAGCAGGAGGTCGGTGACCAGCGCCCCGCGATCGCGCCGGCCGAGTATCCGGTCGGCGGCGACCTCGACATCCCGGAACGTGAGGGCGGACACCGGAACCGCGATCCCGTCCAGGTGCGGGAACGGCGCCGAGACGCCGACGCCGGGCGCGTCGGCGGGCACCAGGAAGGCGGTGATCCCGCCGAGACCCGCGTCCCGGGTCCGCGCGTAGACGATCAGTTCGTCGGCCGCCGCCGCGTGCGCCACCCAGTTCTTGTCGCCGTCGAGCCGGTAGTGCGCGCCGTCGCGGACCGCTTCCAGCGCCACCGCGCCCAGGTCGGATCCGGCGTTCGCCTCGCTCAGGCACGAGACGGCGAGTGTGCTCCCGGCCCGCAAGCCCGGGCCCAGTTCGGACCACAGCGACTCGGGCGCGTGCCGCCGAATCGTGGTGGCGCAGAACGCTTGCACGTGCACGGCCTCGGCCAGCTCCACCGAGTGCGCGGCGATCGCCGCCAGGCCCCGGCAGAACGTTGCCATCGGCCGGGCCGACGGGGCGAAGACCGGATCGAGGACGCCCGCCGCGAACAGCTCGGCGCCGCTCGCTCGTGGCTGCCCGGCGATCGAGGACACCCGCGCCAGCCACTCGGCGTCATTGGTGTCGAACATTGTTGTCCCCAGATCCATCGACGGCCTCAATGGGTGATCTCGAAGCGCGCCGACAGCGACCGCAGCGGTGCGGGTGTCCACCAGTTCCACGCTCCGGCCAGGCGCATGACCGCCGGCACCAGCAGCAGCCGGATCAGGGTCGCGTCGATCAGGACGGCGAGGGTCAAGCCGACACCCACCGCCCGGATGATCGCGACCTCGCTGGTGATGGTCCCGGCGAAGGCGACCACCATGACCAGCGCCGCCGCGGTGATCACGCGGCCGCTGCGCGCGGTGCCCACCGCGACCGCCGCGTCGTTGTCGGCGCGGGTCCGGCCGTTACGCCGCCGCCACTCCTCCTGGAACCGGGACAGCAGGAACACCTCGTAGTCCATCGAGAGCCCGAACGCGCTGCAGAACAGGACGATCGGCACCGTCGCGATGGTCACGCCCGTGGCCTCGGTGCCCAGGCCGCCGAGGTGGCCCTCCTGGAAGATCCACACCAGCGCACCGAAACTCGCCGACAGCGACAGCAGGTTCAGCACCACGGCCTTGATCGGCAACAGCACGCTGCCGGTCAGCAGCAGTAACAGCAGCAGGGTCGAGCCCACGATCCAGGCGAGGGCGGGGCCGAGCGCCGCCGCGATGCCCTCGGCCGTGTCGCGGCTCTGCTGACCGAGGCCGCCCACCAGGACCTCGGTGGGCGCGGCGACCGCGTGGACCGCGGACAGCAACCGCTCGCCCTCCTCGGAGTGCGGGTCGTGCGGGGTGAGGACCGCCAGATACGCCGGGCCGGGCAGCACCGGATCGAGTACGGATCGCCCGACGCCGGCGGCGTATTCGCCCAGCGAGCCCGAGACACCCGCGGCGCCGTCCAGCGCCGACAACCGCGCCGCGTACTCACGCACCGCCGCAACGGATTCCGGCCGGACCTCCGGCAGCGCCAGATAGATCGTGCCGGCCGCTTGCAGCGCGAAATCCTCGCGCACCGCGTCGCCGACCGCGTGCACGCCGGTGTCGGCGGGCAGCACGCGATCATCGGGCAGGCCGAGCTGGATATCGCGCAGCGGCAGGCCGAGCGCCAGCAGCGTCAGCACGATCACGGCGGTCACCGGCACCGCGCGGCGCTGGGCGAAGCGGGCCAGCCGGTAGAACCGGGTTTCCTCGATCGGGCCGCCGCGGCGGCGGTTGCGCTCGATCCGGTCCCCGAACAGCGCCAGCATGGCGGGCACGCAGGTGAGTGCGAGCAGCACCGACAGCCCGACCACCGCGATGCCCGCGATCGCGATCGACCGCAGGAACGTCATCGGGAAGAACATCGCGCCGGCCAGCGACAGCGCGACCGTCAGCCCGGAGAAGAGCACCGCCCGGCCGCTGGTCGCGACCGCCGCGACGATGGCGGCGGGCCGGTCGAGGCCGTCGTCGAGGAATTCCCGGAAGCGATTGATGATCAACAGCGAATAGTCGATGGACAGCGCGAGTCCCATGGCCATGGTGACGTTCAGCGCGAAGACCGACACCTCCGCGGCCAGCGCCAGCAGCGCGAGAATGCCGACGGTGCCGGCGATCGCGATGACGCCGGACACCACCGGGATGGCGGCCCCGATCCCGCTGCGCAGTAGCAGCGCCAGCAGCAGCAGGCTCAGCGGCACGGTGATCAGCTCCGCGCGCGCGACATCCGCGGTCGCGATCTTGTTCACGTCGTAGAACGTCAGGGCCTGGCCGCCCGCGGTGACCTCGGCGCCCGCTCGCTTGCCGATATAGCGCTCGGCCAGCCGATGCGCCGTGTTCATCGCGGTGTTGTCGTCGCCGCGCAGGTTGACGATGATCGCCGCGGTCCGGCCGTCGGTGCCGATCAGGGTGGCCGGGCCGCCGTCCCAAGGACCCTGTGCCCCTGCGACATCCGGGTCCGCGCGCAATTCCGCCACGATCTCGCGCCCGGCGGCGGGCACGGTGTCCGCCGTCGCGGTCTCCGGGGCCGTGACCAGCAGCACCATCTGCATACCGGTGAGACCGAAGTTGTCGGTCAGAACCCGTGCGGCACGGGAGGATTCCGAGTCCGCGTCGAGAAAGCCACCGGCGGAGAGCTTTCCGGTCAGCGATCCGCCGAGTGCGCCGCAGAGCGCCACCAGCACGGCGGCCAGCACCAGGGTCACGCGGGGTGCGCGCGAGGCGGCGGTGGCGAGCCGGGCGACGATCCCGCGCGGAGCGGGCGCCGATGCCGTGGTGGGTGGGCCGGATTCGTCGACGGCGACCATCGGTTGTCCCTCGGCTGCCCGAGTCGCCTCGGGCCGATCGCCGCTCACGACGCCCGCGTCGCGTAGGCGGCGAGGCGGGTGAGCGTCTTGTCCAATTGGGCACGGCCCTGCTTCTCGAGCGCCGCGGCCAGCAGGCCGGTGATGAGCGGGCCGCTGAAGTCGCCGCCGGCCGTCACCTCCGTGCCGGTGTCCGTCGGGCGCAGCTGATACACGAATTCACAGGTGACACCGGCCATCCCGCGACCGTGCAGGACCAGGCGGGTCGGAGCCTGCGCCTCGCGCACGGTCCATTCGACGGTGTTCGTCATGCCCAGCAGCACCACCTTCGAGGTCAGCGGCGAGCCCGCGCCGAGTCGTTCCGGCGGGTCGCCGACGAAGTGCCGGTGGATGGTGAACCAGTGCTGCCAGGTCACCGGGTGGGTGATCGTGTCGAACAGGGCGGCCGGCGTGGCGGGCAATTGCCTGGTGACGACTATCGTGCCCATGGGTCGGTTCTCTCCTCGGTCAGGCGCGCGCGGTATGCAGTGCGGGGCTGTGGGTTTCGGCGACGACGTCCGCGACGTAGGCGAGATCGGCGGCGGAATGCTGGGCCTGCACGCACAGCCGGAGCGTGGGGCTGCCCATCGGCACGCCGGGGAACACGCTGATGCCGCTGAACACGCCGCGCTGATAGAGCTGATTCCACTGCTCGATCAGCGCCGGTTCGTCGGCGACCGGGACCGGCACGATCGGGCCGACGAGATCGCTGCCCCACGGGGTGCGCGTCGCACCGCCCGCCGGAATTCCACGGTCCACCAGCAGGTCTCGCAGGTGCCGGGAGTTGACCAGCAGACGCTGGGCGAGTTCGGCGCCCTCGGCCGAGCGGATGACGCGCGTCGCCGCGAGCGCGGCGGCGACCGCCGCGGGTGCGGCCGAGGTGGTGAACTGGTAGCCGCGAGCGTGCGTGCGCAGGTAGTCGATCAGATCGCGGGTGCCCGTGACGTAGGCGCCGATCGACCCGATGCCCTTGGACAGCGTGCCCATGCGGATGTCGACCTGGTCGGCGACACCGTACAGCTCCACCGCGCCGGTGCGCCGCTCGCCGAGGATGCCGACGCCGTGCGCTTCGTCGACCATCAGCGCGGCACCGAATTCGCTACAGAGCGCGGCGATCTCGTCCATGGGCGCGATGTCGCCCTCCATGGAGTAGACGCTGTCCACGACCACCAGCGCGGGTGTCTCCGGCGCGGCCGCCAGCTGCGCGCGCAGTTCGGCGACGTCGTTGTGCGCGAAGCGGCGGACCGTGGCGGCGGACAGCTTGGCGCCGTCGTGGATCGAGGCGTGCGCCGACCAGTCCAGCAGGACGCGATCCCCCGCGCCCGCCAGCGCGCTCACCACGCCGACATTCGCCTGATAGCCGGTGGTCACCACCATGGCGGCCTCGGTGCCGTGCCATGCCGCCAGTTCGGCTTCCAGCTCGGTGTGCACCTCGTAGCTGCCGTTGGCGACCCGGCTGCCGGTGCTCGCCGCGCCGAATCGATCGATCGCGGCGTGCGCGGCCTCGATCACCTTCGGATGGTTGGCCAGCCCGAGATAGTTGTTGGAGCTCATCATGAGCCGGGCGCGGTCGCCGACACGGACGTGAGTTGTGCTGGCGGACTGCACTGTTCGGAATATCGGCGATCGGTCCAGCTGTTCGAGATCGCGGACGAGCAAGGTCATGCCGGCGAAATCCAGCCGGTCGCGGAAACGGTCCAGGGTCATGGATGTCCTTCGAAAGATGTTGTCCAGCAGAGCGTTCAGCCTCTTCGACAGGGTGGACTCGACCCCGGGGCCGTCGGCAACTCCACCTCGCCGACCTGCCCGTCGCCTCTTCGATGAGACGACTCCGACCGCTCACCCCCACAGCGGCTCGAACACTATGTTAATGGCAATTCTTGCTTGTATCGCGCTCTGAACTCGAGATATACGGTACTAAGTTGCCGATGAAGCTATAACAGCTGGCCGGACAGCGCAAGCGCTCGACGTCGCCGGTCGCCGACCAATGCTGTTGCACAGGAACATGTTTCAGTCATGCGCGCGCCCTAGAGGACGCGGGTTTGCAGCAGATACCGCCTGCGCCGGGACGAGAGCGCGGCCGTCGTGCGCACGGCCGCGGCGTAGGCGGTGAAGGCATGCCGATCGGTCGCATCGGGCCGGCTGTCGAACAACTCGGCCGCACGGGGATGCAGCAGCGCGCGCACCGCGAACGAGGGCACCCGCCGCGGCAGCCACGCGTCCGGCCGCAGCACCTGGGACGCGAGGGCGTCCGCGTGCGGTCCGCGGGTCAGCGTTGTCGCGCAGGCTTGTTCGAAGTATTCGATGAACTCCGGCCAGGTGACGGGCAGGTGCCGGTCGGAGATGCCGTGCCCGCGGAACCAGGCGCAGCATTCGGCGTAGAGCCGTTCGCGGCGCGGTGCGCTCAGCCCGCCGCCGAACACCTCCACCGAGTGCACGAGCGCGTCCACATAGGTCGCATGCTGGAAGAGGAAGATCTCCGGATGCAGCGCGTGATAGCGCCGCCCGAAACCGTCGACGCCCCTGAGGTGCTCGTGCCCGTTCCGGATGACCGGCGCGGCGTCGCGGCCGCTGTAGACCAGGTAGATCATCTGCGAGACGGTGCGCTTCTTGTGATGCCACAACCGGCTGCTCGCATGCTCGGCCAGCGCGGCCCCGATCGCGGGGTGCAACGCCTGCAAGGCGATCGCACGCGGCAGCGTCAGCACGAACCGGCGATCGCCGAGGTGCTGCCGCAGCAGCGAATCCTCGTGCGGCCCAGGGCGGTCCTTCGCTTTCGCAGGGTAATGCGCAGATGACACGCTAAGTTCCTCACAGTTCCGAAGGATATGCACGGTGTATACCATTGACATTGGTGTCACACACCTTCTAAGTTACTGAGAATTCTAGTATTATCGCAAGGATAGACCGGTGCGGATCAGACAGTGCGTCGGCGGGGCCTGCCCCAACTCCGCCCTGGACCGGCCGCCGGGGATTATCGTCCTAGGGCATGGCGACCAGGGATGTCACGGTGACCGTGTCCATGGACGACGCCCAGTGGGGCAACCTCGTCGACGCGGCGGAATGCGCGGGCATGAGCGTGGAGGCGTATCTGAGCTGGGGGGTGCGGATGGTGGCGGCACAGGCGGGGCCGGGGAAGAATCTCGCGGGCGCGGCCCGCGGGCAGCGTCCCGTGCGGCGCAAGCGGGCCGCGGTCACCGAACCCGCCGAATCGGCTTGGACCGAAAGCTTTTCCGAACGGCTGTCGCTGCGCGCGGAGCCGTACCGGGAGGTCTGAGTCAGCGGGCGGGCACCGCTTCCGGCGGCGCGAACGCCTGTGTCCGGATGTGGGCGAGGATGCGCGCGAGCACGCGGGAGACCTGCATCTGCGAGATCTCGAGACGCTCGGCGATCTGCTGCTGGGTGAGCGAATCGCAGAAGCGCCAGATCAGGATCTGCCGGTCGCGCTCGGGCAGTTCCGCGATGAGCGGCCGGACACTGAGCGCGTCCTCGATCAGGCCGTAGCAGTGCTCGTCGGCGCCGATCCGCTCGACCAGCGGCAGCGCCGCGCCGGACTCGTCGGGGACGGTGGCATCCAGGGAATCGGCCTGATAGCAGTTCGCCGCCAGCATCCCCTGAGTGATCGTGGCGAGATCGGTGCCGAGTTCCGTGGCGAGCTCCCGCATGCTCGGGGTGCGGCCCATGCGCTGGGCGAACGCCTCGATCGCGGGCGCGAGCAGGCTCTGCGTCTCCTTGACCGTACGGTTGACCCGCACCGGCCAGGTCCGATCCCGGAAATGGCGGCGCACTTCGCCCATGATCGTCGGGACGGCGAAGGCGAGGAATCCGGACCCGCGCGCGGGGTCGAACCGGTCGACGGCGTGCAGCAGGCCGACCCGCGCGACCTGGAGCAGGTCGTCGAAAGCCTCACCGCGCCCAGCGAATCGGCGCGCGATGTGCTCGGCCAGCGGCAGCCCCAGATGGATGATCCGCGCGCGCAGCTCCTGCCCCGCGGCGGTCGCGGCGCCGAGGTCGGCCAGCTCGGCGAGCAGCGGCTCCAGGTGTTCATACCTGTCGTCCCGCGTGCGCCCGGGCTCGAGTTCGCCATGAACGACTCGCGAACCTGTCATGGACAACCTCCTCGCCCTCGCCTGTGGCCCGTGGATCCGATTCGTTTGCCAGGCTAGGCGTGGTCGAGGCCGGGTTTCGACTACAAACCCGTAACGTTAGCTATCAGTCAGCTAATTGATGTCGAGGCGTACCCGCGCGGGGCGACGGCTAGCGCGCGACCAGGTGCGAGCGCTCGATGTAGTGGCGCACGATCAGCGACGAGCGCAGGCGCCACAGGTCGGCCGGAGTGGCGGGATCGCAGCCGGTGAGCTGGTGGATGCGCTTGAGGCGGTAGTCGACGGTATTGGTGTGCACGTGGAGCTGACTGGCGGTGCGCTGGCGGTTCAGGTCGTTGGCCAGGTGCAGGGACAGCGTCTGCAGCAGTTCGGGGTAGCCGTCGAGCGGGGTCAGCAGCGCGTTGAGCGCGTCGCGGGCGGGCCCGGGGCGGGTGAGCTGGAAGTGCAGGCCCAGGTCGCCCATGCGGTACAGCCCGGGGTCGATGCGCAGGGACATGGCCGTGTCCAGCAGTTCGTGCGCCTGCCGGCCCGCCGCCGGAATGCCGGCCGGGTCGGCGTCGACGACCACGGCGGTCAGCGGACAGATCCGGGACAATTCGCGGATCACCTGGGCGAGCGCGTGGTCTTCGACCAATTCCTGTGGCAGCAGCAGTGTTCCGCCCGCCGCGCCGAGGATGGCCAGCGCGGTCTCGCCGCACCGGGCGGTCAGCGCCGATTCGAGACGGGAGGCGAGCATCGGCGTCGCGGCGTCGCGCGTTTGCAGACCCGCGATCCCCACGGCGATCACGTGATAGTGCGCGCTGATCGGGATGCCGCAGTGCCGGGCGAGCGGACCGGCGAGTTCGCCGCGCAGCAGGGCGACCGCGAGGTTGCGGGTGGCCGCGTGATGGAAGGTGGTGGGCGCCGGGAGTTGCCGGGTGTAGGCCCGGGTCAGGCGCACGTGCACCGACTCCAGAATGTCGAGTTGCCGGCGCGCGGCGACGATCCCGGCCGCGACGTCGGTGGGCGTGTCCAGCGCGTAGGCGCTGTCGGATCCGAGCCGGTAGCCCTGGTGCACCGCCTGCTGGAGCCGGTCGAGCCCCAGGCCGAGTTGCGCCCAGCGCCGCGCGATCTGCTCGAGTTCGGCGATCCGCTCGGCCACGTCCGCACCGCGATGGCCCTGCAGCGCCAGGTCCATGCAGGCGCGCACCACCTCGGCGGCGGGGTCGTCCGGATCGGTCTCCGGCGCCCTGCGGGACTGAACGGAATTCGTCATGTGCCTGGACTCCCTTCCCACCGGGCGTCGAAACTACCTGTGACCGGCGGTCGCAGAATCCTAGCCCAAGAGTGAACACTTGTACACTGAAATGCCCTCCGCGCACGGCCGTACCATCGAGAAGCGGTAACCAAACCGATCGGTACGCACTCAGGGGTGTGACGCGGTGACGACGAGCGCACGAGACGAGCTGGCGCAGCGGCTCGACACGCTCTACACCACGGCCGGATCACCACCGCTGCGCGCGATCAGCGCCCGCGCCACCCGGGAACTGCGGGCCCGCAATCCGCAGGGCCGGGAGATCAGCGCGCAGCGCGTCTCGGACTGGCGGCTCGGCCGCAGCGTGCCGGCGAAGTTCGACGGCCTGTCCGCGGTGATCGGCGTGCTCCTGCCCGCCGCACGGCAGCGCCGCCCCGAGCCCGAACCGCCGGCCCTCTACTCGATGATCGAATGGAACCGGCTCTGGTCCCGGGCGCAGCAGGAACGCGCCGCCGCCGCGCCCGCCGCACCGATGATCTGCCCGTATCCGGGCCTGGCCGCGCTCACCATCGACGACGCCGACTACTTCGCCGGACGCGACAGCCAGATCGACCTGATGCAGGCCCGATTCGCCCGCAACCTCGGCAGCGGCGAACCGCTGATCCTGGTCGGCGACTCCGGCGTCGGCAAATCCTCGCTCCTGCAAGCCGGCTTCGCGGCCCGGGTCCGCGACGAGTTCGACGTGCTGCTGGTGACGCCCGGTGCGGTCGCGGCCGACGACCTCGCCGCCTGGACCGCCGAGCGGGCGGCGCCGGCCAAACCCTTCGTCCTGGCCGTGGACAAGCTCGAGGAACTGTTCCTGCCGCCGTTCGACGACGCGTCCGCCGAGCACTACCTGCGGGTGCTCGACGACCTGACCGTGCACGGGCGCGTCGAACCCGGCCGCTGCGCGGGCGTGGTGGCGACGCTGCGCGCCGACTTCTACACCCAGGCCGCCCGGCATCCGGCCCTGGCGCATCTGCTCGAGCACAACCAGATGCTGCTCGGGCCGCCGACGACGGCCGAATTGACCGCCGCCATCGTCGAACCCGCGCACCGGGCCGGTCTGCGCATCGGCGACGGCCTGGTGGAGTTGATCCTGGCCGATCTCGGCGTGCGCGGGGCCGCGACGGTCCGCGCCGGCACCTTTCCGCTGCTCGCGCACGCGCTGCGCAGCGCCTGGCAGTTCCGCGACGGCGACCTGCTGGGCGTGCGCGCCTACGAGCAGGCCGGCGGCGTGCGCGGTGCGATCGCCACCAGCGCCGAACAACTGTGGGCCGCTTTCGATCCGGCCGAGCGCGAGACCGCGCGCGTCATCCTGCTGCAACTGGTGACCCCGGTCGCCGACGGCACCGCCGTGGGCCGCCACGTCGACCGCGAGACGCTGATCCGGCGCTGCCCGGACCCGAGCACCGCGGGCACGGTCCTCAACGCGCTGGCCGAGGCGCGCATCATCACCCAGGACGCCTACGGCACCGCGCTCGCGCACGACGCGGTGCTCAGCGCGTGGCCGCGGCTGGCCGAATGGATCGACGAGGACCGCGAGGACGCGATCGTGCGGCATCGCCTGCACACCGATGTCGAGGAATGGGTGGCCGCCGGGCGGGACCGGTCCCTGCTGTATCAGGGCGCGCGGCTCGCGGTGGCCGACGACCTGCGGTCGCGCACGCCGCTGCCGCCGCGGAGCGTGGAATTCCTCGACGCGGCCGTGCGGGTGCGCCGCCGCCGCACCCTTGCCACGCGGGCGCTGGCGCTGTTCCTGGTGCTCGGCGCGGTGGTGACCTCGGCGCTGGCGGTGCTGTCGCTGCGGCAGAGTCAGCGCGCCGATCGCGAACGAGCGGACGCGGAGTTCGCCGCGCTGATCGGCGCCGCGCAGCACGACCAGTCCGCCGACCCGACAGAGTCGGCGCAACTCGCCGTGGTCGCCGAGACCCTGCGGCCGGACGATCCGCAGGCTCGCGGTCTGCTGCTGGCCGCGCAGTCCGCGCCGCTGGCCGCCACCGTCCCCGCCCATGAAGGAGCGATCTACGGCGTGGCGCACTCACGCGACGGTGTGGTGGCCTCCGGCGGCTACGACAACGCGGTGCGGCTGTGGCGGCGGGACCCAGTGCGGGGGCTGGTCGCGCTGGGCGCCGCGCTACCCACCGCGTCGTGGGTGACCGCGGTGGCGTTCTCCCCCGACGGCCGGATGTTGTTCGCCGCCACCGGTTCCGGGCTGGTGCACCGCTGGGACGTGTCCGACCCCGGGCAGCCGGCGCGCGGCGCGGATCTCGACTTGGGACATCGCGGTGCGGTCTACGCCGTCGCGGTGCGCGCCGACGGCCGGTGGCTCGCCACCGCCGGTGACGACGGCACGGTCCGCCTGCACGATCTGGTCACCGGCGCGACCGTCACCCGGACCGGGCACACCGGGCCCGTTCGCTCGGTCTCGTTCAGCCCGGACGGCGACACACTGGTCAGCGGTGGTGACGACGCCACCGCACGGGTGTGGGACGTCACCGACCCGGCCGCGAGCCGGTCACTCGGTCCCCCGCTCACCGGCCAGGAACTGACGATCCACGCCCTGGCTTTCAGCCCGGACGGCACCGTGCTGGCGACCGGCAGCGACGACCAGACCTTCCGGCTGTGGTCGGTGCGCGAGCGCGACGCCGTCGTCGCGCTGGGCCCGCCGGTGCAGACCCGGGAGGCGGCGGTGTGGTCGCTGACCTTCGCCCCGGACGGGCGGACCCTGGTCACCGCCGGACGCGACGGTACCGCCGATCAGTGGAGTGTCCTCGATCCCGGTCGGCCGGTACCCGCGGGCACGGCGATGAACGGCAGCCGGGGCGCCCTGGCCGCGGCCCTGTTCCTGGACGAGAGCCACGTCCTCACCGGCGGGCAGGCGGGCAACCTGCAGCTGTGGAATCTGTCGCCGGCCGAGGTCACCGGGCACACCGGCCTGGTGCAGGCGCCCAGCTTCGACGCCTCCGGCAAGCTCATGGTGACGGGTTCGTGGGACGGGCGGGTGCTGCTCTGGGACACCGCCGCCGCGACGCCGCGCCTGCTCTCCGCGCTCACCCCGCCCAGCGGCGCGCTGCGCGTGGAGAACGTCGCGCTCGCGCCCGACGGCCGCACGGTGGCGGTGACCTCCTCCGGCACCGGTGACGCGCTGCTGTTCGACACCAGTACGCCCACCGCGCCGGCCAGGCTCGCGACCCTGGCCATCCCCGGCGCGCGCTACGCGCACGAGCTGGCCTTCTCCCCCGATTCGCGCCTGCTGGCCACCGCGTTCGGCGACTCCAGCGTGCAGCTGTGGGATCTCGCCGATCGCGAACGACCGGTCGCCCGGCCCGGCCCGCTCACCGGGCCGGGCGGCTGGATGAACGCGGTCGCCTTCGCGCCGGACGGTGCACGGCTGTACGCGGTGTCGGGCGAGGGGCGGCTGCACAGCTGGAATCTGGCCGCGGGGCAACGGATCTCGACCGTGCTCAGCGATCACCGCCGGGCGGTGAACGCGTTGTCGATCAGTCGCGACGGCACGCTGATCGCCACCGGCGGCGACGATCAGATCGTGCGGATCCTGCGCATCGACGGGGACCGCGCCGAGGAACTGGCCGCCGTGGGCGGGCACGCCAGCGCGATTCGCTCGGTGAGCTTCGATCCGGTCTCGCGGTTGCTGGCCACCGGCGCGGACGATCAGACGGTGCGGCTGTGGTCGGTGGCGGACCCGGCCGCTCCGGCGGCCATCGGGTCCTCGATCGTGCCGCGCGGCACCGAGCGCTGGCGGGTGCAGTTCAGCCCCGCGGGCATGCTCGGCGCGGGCGGGGGCAGTGCGGTGCTGCGCTGGCTGACCACGGACGCGGAGGTCGCCGCGCGGCGGGTGTGCGCCGCGACGCACGGCACCGAACTCGGCGCGGACTGGCGGCGGCTCGACGGTACGTTCGCACGCGCCTGTTCCTGACAGGCGGAAAGCCCGCACAGCCGGATGAGGGGACGACCGTGCGGGCTTTCCGGAGTCGGGGCTCAGCCCAGGCTGAGGTGGAAGCCGAGCAGGTCGCCACCGAAGAGGTACAGGTTGTTGAACAGCTGCGTGAATCCAGAGAGCATGTCGGGTGTTCCTTTTCGTTCTGTGGGGAGTCGCACCGTGCGTTTCCGGTGCCGACACAGATTTGCATCAACCGTCCAGTTTGTTTTTGCTCGAATCGCCTTTTCCCGAGCTCGAGGCCAGAAAACGAACTCTCCGGACCGGACGTTTCCGGGCCCGGACCGGACACGCGCCGCCCTCAGAGCTGGGCGCGCAGCACGTCGACTTCGCAGCCCGGCAGGGTCGGATCGAAGCCGTGCTCGACCAGCCAGCGGATCCCCCGCAGGCTGCGCAGCGACCACCAGCCGCGAATCACCTCGCGGTCGGCGTCGGCGCCGTAGCCCGCGAGCACATTGTCGAGACGATCCGGGTTGCCGAGGGTCAGGGTGGCCAGGTCGTAGAGGGGGTCACCCCGGGCCGCCTCGGTCCAGTCGATGACGCCGGTGACCTCGTCACCGTCGACGAACACGTGGGACAGCTGCAAATCACCGTGGATGAAGGCCGGGGTCCAGGGCCGGAGCGCGGCCTCGGCGATACGCCGGTTCCCGGCGACCAGGTCCGCGGGCAGCACCTCGTTCCTGATCAGCCAGTCGCACTCGCGGTGCAGTTCGGCCGTGAGCTCGTCGACGGTGCGGCCGGGCCAGGGCGGCAGCGGGGCGTCGTGCAGCTTGCGGAGGGCGGCGCCCGCCGCCGCCCAGGCCGCCGGCCCGGTGGTCGGCGGGGTGCCGAGGCGGCCGAGGGCTCGGCCGCGGAGCGCGGCGAGCGCCAGCACGGGCGGCCGGCGCCACAGCACCTCCGGCGTCGGGATCGGCGCCGCCCGCATCGCCGCGACCTCGACATCGCCGCGGCGCTGATCGGTATCGATCTTCAGGAACACCGCGCCCGCCCGCACCGTCACGCACTCGTGGTGGGCGGCGACCACCTCCACCCCGGTCACGACAGCTCGGCGTGTTCCCCGAGCGCGAAGCCGAGCCGGACGTCGTGGTCGACGTCGCTGCCGTTGATCGTCACCTCGCTGGTCACCAGCGGGTAGCCGCGCGTGACGACGGTGTACTCCCCCTCGGGCAGATCGGGCACCACGTAGCGGCCGTCCGCGTCGGTGTGCACGACGTCGACGAGGACACCGGCCCGGTCGAGGACGGTGACGCGGGCACCGTGGACCGTGCGCCCGTCGGCGTGCACCGTGCCCCAGAGCAGCGCCATCGACGCCATCTCGACGTCGAAACGCAACTGGCCGGAGGGCGGAACGGTCAGGGTGGTCGCGGTGGGCCGCATGCGGTCGGCGACCACGACGAGGGTGTAGGTGCCCGGCGGCACGCTCTTGCAGGCGTAGACGCCGTCGGCCGCGGTGACGGCGGCGCCGACCACCTCGCCGTGCCGGTCGGTCACGGTGACCGTGGCGTCCGGCACCGGCTCTCGCGACGCGGTGCGCACCACACCCGACAGGGCGCCGGACCAGTGCAGCCGGATATCGACCTGCTGCTCGCCGCGCGGCACGGCGGTGACGTGCACCGCGGCCGGTTGGTAGCCGTCCGCGGAGACGATCAGGACATAGCCGCCCGCGGCGGGTGGTTCGAGGCGGTACGCGCCGTCGTGGTCGCCGGTGACGCGCGAATGCTGATGTCCGTGTTGATCGACCAGGGTGAGTACGGCGTCCGGGAGCGGGTGGCCGTCGTCGCGGGTGACCCGGCCGGTGATCGCCGGGGTGCGGCGCGGCTTGCCGAGACCGTTGCGGGCGCTCTCGGCGCGCGCCCCGGCGGTCACCGGTTCCGCGAGGTCGGCGGCGTGCGTCAACTCCACCGGCACGGCGGGGTTCGGCGACCGCTGCGGCTGAGCGGGGCTCGGCGACCGCTGCGGCTCGGCGGGGGTCGGCGACTGCCGCGGCGGAGCCTGCTCGGCGACCGCTTCGGATTCCGGGCGCAACGCGGGCGTGATCACAACCTCCTGGAACAGGGGACGCTTCGGCTGCCGCAGCGCCCGCAGCTTCGCGCCTTCGACATCGATATCGGGCAGCACACGATCGAGCCATCGCGGCATCCACCACGACCACTTGCCCATGATCACCAGCAACGCGGGCACCAGCACCATGCGCACCACGAAGGCGTCGATGGCGACACCGGCGGCCAGGGCGAAGCCCATCGACTTGGCGGTGACGTCGGATTCGAGCAGGAACGAGCCGAAGACCGAGATCATGATGATCGCCGCCGACGTCACCACGCGGGCGCCGTGGTGATATCCGGCGATCATCGCGTTCTTCGCCGATTTCCCGTGCACGAATTCCTCGCGCATGCGGGTCACCAGGAAGACCTGGTAATCCATCGCCAAGCCGAACACCAGCCCGATCAGCATGATCGGCAGGAAGGAGATGATCGGCTGCGGATCGGCGATCAGGCCGAACGCGCCCTCCTGGAAGATCAGCACGGTCGCGCCGAAGGTGGCCGCCATGGACAGCAGGAAGCCGAGCGCGGCGGTGAGCGGAACCAGAATGGAGCGGAACACCAGAATCAGCAGAACGAAGGCCGCGCCGGCCACGATGGCCAGGTACGGAACGATCTTGCCGAGCAGTACCCGGTCCATGTCGGCGTAGATGGCGGTGGTGCCGGTGATGCCGTACTCGATCCCGTACCGCTCGGTCAGTTCCGCTTCGGCGGCGCGCGCATCGCGCACCAAGTCTTTCGTGTCCTGGTTGTTCGGCCCCGATTTCGGGACACCGTTGAACATCACGCCGAGCCCGTTCGCGCTGAGCTGCGGTTCGGTGAGGTAATCCAGCTCCGCGAACTCCTCGAGCCGGTCGCGCAGCGCGGCCACCGCCGCCGCGCGGTCACGTTCGGGCACCCGCTCGAGATCGGCGGCCACCGTGAGGATGCCGTTGCTGCCTTCACCGAAGCCCTCGGTCCGGATGTCGTAGGCCTGCCGGATGGTGGAGTCGGCCGGGAAGCTGTCCTCGCCCGGCAGGCCCAATTGCAGATGCAGCGCCGGAACGGCAAGGGCGGCAAGCGCGGCCACCGAAAGCAGCAGGGCGGCCCCCGGTCTGGCGCCGATCAGCCGGGCGACGCGCATGCCGTTGCTTGCTGCGCCGTCGTCCTCGGGATCGTGGCGGGCGATCAGCGGCAGCTTCGGCGTGAACAGGAAGCGGCCGAAGGCCCCCAGCAGGGCGGGCATCAGCGTGATCGCGGTGAGCACGGCGAAGAACGCCGCCATGGCACCGCCCAGTCCCATGAAGGTCAGGAAGTTCACCCCGACGATACTCAGCGCACCGAGCGCGACGATGACGGTGAGACCGGCGAACACCACGGCGGATCCGGCTGTCCCGACGGCGATGCCGGCCGCCTCCTCCGGATTTCGCGCCACCCGCAGTTCGTGCTTGTAGCGGGACACGATGAACAGCGCGTAATCGATGGACAGCGCGATCCCGATCATCGAGGCCAGGAACGTGGTGAAGCTCGGCACCTCGATGACCGCGGTGCCGAGCGCGATCACCAGCATGGCGGCGCCGAGGCCGGCGAGCGCGGTGACGATGGGCACGAACGCCGCGACGACGGCGCCGAAGGCGATCACCATGACCACCAGTGCGACGCCCATGCCGATCAATTCGGCCTGCCCGCTGGGCTGTTCCTGCTTCTGCTGGATGGCGCCGCCGATCTCGACGGTCAGCCCCTGGGCGCGGGCGGGATCGGCCACGGCGTAGGCGGCGTGCCGGTCGGCGTCGGTGATGTCG
The DNA here is from genome assembly GCF_040655395.1 of Nocardia sp. NPDC050435. Taxonomy (NCBI): domain Bacteria; kingdom Bacillati; phylum Actinomycetota; class Actinomycetes; order Mycobacteriales; family Nocardiaceae; genus Nocardia; species Nocardia sp. NPDC050435. The sequence goes on along the minus strand of NZ_JBFAJW010000005.1, from coordinate 227,600 downwards.
GCCGCCGAGGCGATGTCGAACGGAACCGTCAGCACGGCAACGGTCGCCGGGGCGTCCCGGTTGAGCACGTTGAGCGGGGCGCCCGAGCATCGGGCCGGGTCGGCGGCGGCCAGGCAGCCCATCTTCCGCGTGACCTCGACCGGGTTGCGCAGGGCCGCCGCGTCGTCCGCGGCGACGAGCGCGCGCTCCTCGACCGTGAGCGCCCGCAAGCCGGCGATGAGGGCGTCGACGGCGGCGACGTTCGCCATGTCGGTGAGTTTCGTGCCCGCGGGCGCCTTGATGACGTAGGCGCCGCTGACCGCGTCGATCCCGAATTGCTCGGACATTCCGGGGAACTGCTTGTCCAGAATGTCGGTGGCGCGTTCGGACGGTAGCGCGGGCATGCTGAACTCATCGCTCATCGGTTTGCTCAGCCAGCTGCCCGCGACGCCGAGCAGGACCAGCAGGACCAGCCACACGGGCAGCACGACCCATTTGCGGCGGAAGGCGAATTTGCCCCAGCGGTAGAGATATACGGACACGAATGACTCTCCTGGAGTTAACCGGGTTGTGCAGAGTTCAGGGCCCGTATAGAGCACGGTCGCGGCCCGCAACGCATAAAAGCGGAGGAGAAACCTCTAGTTATCGGAGCTTACCTCGAGGATCGGCGCCACGAAATTCCGCTCCGGCCAACGAAGTCAGGCGCGACGCGCCTTCCGTTAAACTGGACCACTTGGTTCGTTTCTGGAAACGTGTCCGGTATGACCGCCCCGGATCAGGCGCCACAGTTGATCTATATCGTCGAGATCAATCGCGGTGGCAAGCTTTTCGAATGCTGGTGGCAGGTCGGCAACTCCGGCAGCCCCGCCCAGGTCGCCGCCGCGCTCGACGAACTCGCGCACCGCACCCAGCGCGATCTCCCCGAGCCCAGCGCGCTGGACCCCCAGCACCGCTACTGGCTGCGCTATCACGTGTGCTGGCCGGACGGCGTGGTGCTGGACAGCTTCGAAGGCCGCCGCACCCCCTACCTCATTCCCGCCGAATTGCGCGGCCTGGCCTGCACGGTCACCGCCGCGGCCCAGTCCAGTAAATCGTGAGTCGGCGGAGACCGCGGGGGCGGGTCACGGAGCGGGCGTGGACATCCGGGCGCGCACGCTGGCTACACCCGGTCCGGTGAGTTCGGCGCAGTAGCCGGCCCGGCCCGCCATGACCATCGTCAGCGCGATCGTCGTTCCGGTGACGAGCGGGCCGGATCCGACGGCGAACGGGCCGTCGGTCGCTTCCAGCCGCAGGCCCTCGATCAGAGTCTTCCCGGCAACGGTGAAATCGCGGGCGGCATAGAAGCGGGCAACCTCGGTGACCGCCGCCGGCGCAGGCGCGCTCGCCAAGCCGAGCGGCTGCCGGATGTCCTGGCCGTGGACGACCACCTCACCGAGCCAGGCGGCCGTGTGGCCGGAAGGGGCGGTGGTGCTGTCGACCACCGCGCGAAATCGGGCCAGCGTTTCCGCGGGCGTGGCGCCGCGGTGCCGCGCGAGTTGGCGACTGTTGTGCTTGTCGAAATCGAAGCCGGCGCGCAGCACGCTGAGCAGCCACCGGCCGCGGCCCAGACTCGCACCGGCGGTGAGGTGGGCGACCACGTCCTCGACCACCCAGTCCCCGCACAGTGATCGGTGGCGCCACTGCGCTTCGTCCAGGCCGGCGAGATCCGCGGCCAGGGCCGCGCGTTCGGTGTGCGCCATGGTCCACAGGCCGGCGCGGGAAACGATGTCGGTCACGGAATACCTTCGCGATCGGAGTTACCGGATGCCTTCGATAGTCCTGACGAGATCGCGGCGGCGGATTCATCGGTGCCCGAGCGGCATCGGCAAACAGGCACGCAGACCGACCAGTCGTTAATTTGTTTAAACGGACCGAATTACTCTAAATGCTTGACCGGTCAAGGCGGGAATACCTATCGTGTAGGTAACGCTTCCGCCTAGAAGCAGCCCCGAGCAACATCGGAAATGCTTCGGCAGGCGCGCATTTCGCGATTCTTCGCCCCCGCTTCACCCTCTCGTTGAGCTATTCGTATCGCCGAAGGAGAAGTCTGTATGCCCAAGCGCTATTCCCAGCAGGTCCGCCGGAAAGTACTGGACATGGTGGAAACCGGCCGCCCGGTCGCTCGCGTTTCCGCCGATCTGGGCATTTCCGAGCAAACGATCTACAACTGGCGGCGGCAGGAATTGATCGCCACCGGGCGGGCGATTCTCACGCGCGCCGAGCTATCCGAACTGCTCGCCGCGCGCCGGCGCATCACCGAACTCGAGCGGCAGCTGTCCCAGTACGCATAGCGATCGGGGGCGGCGATGGCACGCATAGCGATCGGGGGCGGCGATGGCCGGCTCGGTTCACCGCCCCCGGTCACCCGGAGGGAGCCGAAACACGAACTCCCTGAGGTTCATCGGGACCTCAGCGGCCCGGCGTGGAGAAGTACCGCAGCGCGGCCGTGATCACGATCGGCGCGGTGACCAGCAGCGGCCCCGCGAGCGTGGTCAGCGCACCGGAACTCAGTTTGCTACGGAGTCTCCAATAACGAAGGCGCACAGGCTCGTCGGCGATCGTGACGCGAAACACTCCGGAAGCTGGTGCGGCACCCGGGATCCGGGTATGCCCGGAGCGGAAGCGCAGTTTCGGGAAGGAGCGAGCTCGTGAAGACGAACGACATACCCCGCCACCGCCCCATCCAGGTTGCCCCGACCTTCGGCGGCGAGCGCTCGGCGCTCGGTGTCCTTGCGGTATGGATCACGCTGATCATCGCGATCAGCGCGGTCCTCGTCCTGCTTTAGGGCCCGCCCCGCCGCCGCACTTGACCTTGTCACAGTGCCAAGGTCTTCACTGGCGGTCGGAGGTGGTCCCCATCAACACGACACAGCGGAACCCACAGCACACCCGGCTGCTCGGCGCACTGACGGCCGAGCAGTCCTCGATTCGACTGCAGGCGGCCTTGGCGCTCGGCACCGAGCCCGAGGCGGCCTTCGCCCACGCGCTCCTGGAACGGTGCGCGATCGAGCCGGACTTCTTCGTGCGCGACATGCTCACCTGGGCGCTCACCCGGCTCCCGGCGCAGGTCACCGTGCCGAAGCTGCGCGCGGAACTGGCTTCGGCACGCCCGCAGGCCCGCAGCCAGGCCCTGCACACCCTGTCCAAGATCGGCGACCCGGATTCGTGGCCGGCGATCACCCCGGCCTTGCTGCGCGACGCCGACGACGAGGTCGCCCGGGCCGCGTGGCGCGCGGCGGTCGTGCTCGTGCCCGACGCCGAGCGCGACACGCTGGCCGCCGCGCTGGCCACCCAGCTCGGCCGCGGCGATCGGGAGACGTGGTTGAGTTTGAGCCGGGCCCTGGTAGCACTGGGCGCGGAGCTCGAGCCCGTGCTGGAACAGGCGCTGGCCGCGCCCGACCCGGCGGTGCGCGCGCACGCGACAGCGACGCGGGAGCTGCTGCTCGACCCCGACGGCGGAGCCGGTTTCGCCGTCGACGCCGCGCGGCGGGCCGTCGCGCTCGGTCCGAAATGGGAGGAGAAGCCCAGGTGCTGATCGGTGAGGTCGCCAGCCAGTCGGGGGTGAGCGCCAGGATGCTGCGGCACTACGACGCACTCGGGCTGGTGCGGCCCACGGGCCGCACCGTGGGCGGCTATCGGGAGTATCGCCTCGACGACATCCGGCGGATCTTCCACGTGGAGGGTCTGCGTTCGCTGGGTCTGTCCCTGCGCGAAGTCGGGCAGGCCCTCGACGATCCGGGCTTCACACCCGCCGCGCTGGTCGCCGACCTCACCCGCAAAACCGAACAGCGGCTCGCCCAACAGCAGGAGTTGCTGGGCCGGCTCCGCAAGGTCGACGCGGCCCGGCCCAGCGACTGGCAGGACGTACTGCGCCTGGTCGCGCTGATGCGCGACCTCGGCTCGGACGATGCCGCGCGCCGCCAGCAGGCCGTCCTCGCGCCCGGCGAGGACGCCCCGCTGCCGGCGGACCTGCTGGCCGAGGCGGTGCTCGCCGAAACGGACCAGAACGTCGCGGGCGCGCTGCGGTGGGCACTGGCCCGGTCCGGGGCCGACGCCGTGCCCGCGCTGGCCTCTGGCCTGCGGTCCGGGGAGGCCGAGATCCGGCGGCGCGCGGTGCTGGCGCTCGCCGAGCTACCCGGCGCGGCGGCGACCGCATTCCTCACCGAGGCTCTGGCCGACGACGACCCGGCCGTCCGCCGCCGCGCCGCCCTCGCGGTGGGCGCCCGGGGCGGCACGGCCGCGATCCCGGTGCTGGTCGAGGCGGTGGTCGAGGGCCGCAACGACGTCGAGGCCGCTGAACTGCTGGCCGTCCTGGCCCGGGAGCCGGAGTGGGGCGAGCGGATCCTGCGCGCCCTGCTCGACGAACTCGACGCGCCCGCAACGGATTCGGCGATCCGGGTCCGGCTGACCCAGGCGCTCGCCGAGATGCCCGCCGACCTCGCGCTGGACCCCCTGCGCCGCCTGACCCGGGATCCGGATCGATCGGTCGCCCTGCTCGCCACGACCCTGGTCGACCGGCTGCCCTGACGAGCGGCGCGCCACCCCTCGCAGGGAAGTGCGTCCGGGGAGCGTGGCGGGTCATCCGATCGGCCGACCCCGGCATCGTCCGGACGATCCGCGCGACCAGCCGGTACGCCGATTCGCCGGTCGACGGAATCCCGAAGCATGGATTCCGTCAGCCTTCCCCGACGAACGGAGCAGCGGGCATGAACATCTCGCGGCGACCCCGGCACTACGGCTTCGCGCTACTGACCGGCGCTCTGCTGATCAGCGCGTGCGCCACCGAGCCGGGGACGAACACCCCGGCAGAACCCGAGATGACCGTGTCCAACACCGATCAGGCGCCACCCGATCTCCCTGCCGGACAGGCGAACAGCGCGTTGCTCACCGCGACGACCGCCGGAGACACCGCGGCCGTGCGCGCCGCGCTGACCCGGCGAGCCCAGGTCGACACCCGGGACGACGCCGGTCGCACACCGCTGATGCTGGCGGTGCTGGCCGACGATGTGCCGGTCGCGCGGGTCCTGCTGGAATACGGGGCCGATCCCGACGCCCGGGACGACCGCGGCGAAAGCCCCTGGGTGAATACGGGGGTCACGGGCAGCGTCGCCATGATGGAGGCGCTGCTGCCGGCGCGACCGGATCTGACGCTGCGCAACCGGTTCGGCGGCAACGCGCTCATCCCGGCGGCGGAGAAGGGACATCTGGACTACGTGCGAGAGGTGCTGCGCCAGACCGAGATCGACGTCGATCATGTCAACGACCTGGGCTGGACCGCTCTGCTCGAGGCGGTCTACTACGGCGACGGCAGCACGGTCTATCGCGACATCGTCCAGGTGCTGGTCGACGCGGGCGCGGACGTGGGCATCCGGGACGCCGAGGGGCGCACCGCCTACGACCACGCGGTCCGTCGCGGCTTCACCGACATCGCCGCGCTGGTGCGCCCGCGTTGAGACTGCCGGTCGAAGCATCGGCGGAACTCCACTGTGACGATTTCCCGCGCGGCTGACCCGGCCGGGCCCGGCACGCCGAGGTGACGTGCCGGGCGGCGGGTAGACGCTCAGTCCGGGGGTTCCTGCCCCGCCTCGGGCACCTCGGCGGCCAGTTTCTCCACATCGATGCCGCCGGGTTGCGGCGCGGCTCCGGCTCCCGCGAGACCAGTTTCCTGTTCACGGGCGTTCTCCGGGCTGCGGTCCGCGGCGTCGATGGCCGTGCTCAGGTCCGCCCGCAGCCGCTCCGCGGCCGCCTCGTCCCCGGCGTTCTCGGCGGTCGTGATGTCCTGGCGAAGCTGGGCGATGACGTCCTGGGAAACCATGGCTTCTCCTCACTGCTGGGTGGCATCGGCGCGGGCCGGGGTCCTGCTGTCGGCCCGCACTCCCGCGCCTACCCGGCAACTCGGACACTAATCACGCGCAGGTCGAAGTCCGGCGCTTGCGCGGCCGCATTCCCGGATAAGATTCGCACGCCTCCCGGCTCCCGACGGGCCGCGGGAGGCCGATGGCACCCGCGCGAGGTGCCCGCAATGGAGTGGGAAGGCGGGTGCCGCGGTGACAGCGGTGCAGAATCGGCGGCGGATCATCGGCCGCTTCTCGGTGCAGACGTGGTTCCAGCTGGTGGTGGCGGTCATGGTGATCGTGGTGCTCTTCGGCGCCGCGGCGGGCGCCCAGGTGATCGCCAACACCAACAACGCCACCGACCGGGTGATGAACCACACCCAGCCGGCGCTGACCCGGGCCTACCAGCTGCAGGCCGCGCTACTGGATCAGGAGACCGGTGTCCGTGGCTACGCGATCACCGGCGACCGCCAGTTCCTCGAGCCCTATCTGGCCGGGCAGCAGGACCAGACGGTGGCGGCGGACCGGATCCGGGTGCTGCTGGCCGGGAACTCGGCACTGCTGGCGCAGCTCGACGCCGTCCAGACGGCGGCGGAGCAGTGGCGCAGCGGCTACGCGGCCGGCCGCGTAGCCGATCCCAGGCCGACATCGTCGGGCGCACCGGCGATTTCGACACAGGGCAAGGCCCTTTTCGACAGTGTGCGCGCGAGTTTCGAGGCCCAGAACGCCGGCTTGGCCGCCGCGATCGCGGAGGACCGTCGCGGCCTCGAGCACGCCCGCACCCTGCGCAACGGGGTGCTGATCGCGATGGTGGCGCTGTTCCTGGTGATCGGCGTCGTACTGACCGTGCTGATCCGCCGCCTGGTGACACGGCCACTGGCGGCGCTGAGCCGGTCCTCGCTGCGGGTCGCGGGCGGGGATTTCGACCATTCCATCGATGCGCACGGCCCCGCCGATGTCGCCTCGGTCGGCAGCGCGGTGGAGGACATGCGCCGCCGGATCGTCTCGGAACTGTCCAGCGCCCGCGCCCAGGAGGCGACGCTCGCGCGGCAGAAAGCCGACCTGGACATCCAAACCGAGGAATTGCGCCGATCCAATACCGAACTCGAGCAGTTCGCCTACGTCGCCTCGCACGATCTGCAGGAGCCGCTGCGCAAGGTCGCCTCGTTCTGTCAGCTGCTGGAGAAGCGCTACGGCGACAAACTCGACGAGCGCGGCAAGCAGTACATCGATTTCGCGGTCGACGGCGCCAAGCGCATGCAGGTGCTGATCAACGATCTGCTCACTTTCTCCCGGGTGGGCCGGATGAGCGAGCGCAACGAGAAGATCGCCCTCGGCGCGACGCTCGACGAGGCCGTGGCCAACAACTCCGCGGCGATCGAGAGCAGCGGCACCGAGGTGCGCCGGCCCGCGGAACTGCCCGAGGTGCTCGGCGATCCCACCCTGCTGACCATGCTGTGGCAGAACCTGATCTCCAATGCCATCAAGTTCCGCAGTCCGGATCGGCCGCCCGTCATCACCGTCGAGGCCGAGCGGCAGGCCGACGTGTGGGAGTTCACGGTCACCGACAACGGGATCGGCATCGCGCCCGAGTTCGCCGAGCAGGTCTTCGTCATCTTCCAGCGCCTGCACAGCCGGGACACCTACGGCGGCACCGGAATCGGGCTGGCGGTGTGCAAGAAGATCGTGGAGCACCACGGCGGCCGGATCTGGATCGACACCGACTACACCGAGGGCGGCACCCGTTTCCGGTTCACCCTGCCCGCACTGATCGAAGGCTGACCGCTCAAGAGATGAGCGTTTCAGGCAGAGTTTTGAGTAATTCATGCATTGGAACGCTCCGAGATTCGCTTTAACGTTGCTTGCACAGCAACCGCTCGCGAACTCGGAGGAACACCGATGGCCGTTCAGCTCGGCGTATTTCTGCCCACATCCGGATCCGACCCGGCCGGCATCCGCGACGCCGCTCGCCTGGCCGAGCGGTCCGGTCTCGAATCCGTGTGGGCGACAGACCATTTGATCGCGAGCCAGCCGATGCTCGACAGCACCGTGGCGCTCGCCACGGCGGCCGCGGTGACCGATCGGCTCCGGGTCGGCTACGGGGCCATGCTGGTGGCGCTGCGCCCGGTGGCGTGGGCGGCCAAGGAGATCGGCGGCCTGCAGCAGGTGAGCGCGGGACGGGTACTGCTCGGGGTCGGCACCGGCAATCCCGCGCACGGCGACCTCGGCTGGCGCGCGGCGGATGTCCCGTTCGCCGAGCGTGGCGTCCGGACCGACCGAGCGCTCGCGGCGCTGCCGCATCTCCTGGCGGGCCGCCCGACCACGCTGAGCGACGGGCTCGAGATCACGTTGTCGCCGAGCGCGCCGGTGCCGCCGGTGCTGGTGGCGGGCAACAGCGCCCGGGCACGCCGCCGGGCGGCCGCCTACGGCGACGCCTGGATGCCGATCGATCCCGGCCTGGATCGCCTGCCCGCCCTGCTGGCCGAACTGCGCACCCTCGCAGCGGCTTCCGGGCGTCCGACGCCCCGGGTCACCGTGGTCGCGCCGACCTTGGCCGCGGACCCGCGGGCCGCCGCCGCGGAGCTGACCGCCTACGCCGCCGCCGGTGTCGAGCGGGTCATCCTGGCTCCCACCGGACCGGACTGGCGACCCGGCTACGCCTTCGCCCGCGAACTCCGCGCCGCCCAATAGCGCCGCCCCCGATTCACCTCCGACAGAACGGATTCGACATGCGCTCCACCCGCGCCGTCACCACAGTGCTCGCACTGATACTCCTGCTCGTCCTCCCGAACGCCCGCACCAGATCCGAAGCGGCGCCCGTCGTGCCGGGCTGGTCGGCGGCCTGGACCACTGCCCTGTATCGGGCGGACCAGCATCCCACGCCCAGCTGGGCGGCTTCCGGTTTCGCGAATCACACTCTGCGACAAGTGGTTCGAGTGTCGCAGGGCGGAGCGGCGAGCCGGATACAGCTGTCCAACCGCTACGGAACGGCACCGTTGCGCATCACCGGCGCTACGCTCGCCCGATCCGGCTCCGGTGCGGCGATCGTCCCGAACACGGTGCGCACGTTGACATTCGGCGGACACCAGGCGGTCGACATCCCGCCCGGCGCCGAACTCACCACCGATCCGGCACTGCTGCCCGTCGCGGCGTTCGACGCACTGGCGATCACCCTGTACCTCGCCGAGGCCCCCGGGCCGGTCACCCAGCATTCCCAGGCCGTCGAAACGGCCTATCGCGGCGTCGGCGACCACCGCGCCGACCTCGACGGCACGGCCTTCACCGAGACGACCCGGTCCTGGTACTACCTCGCTCGCGTCGAGGTGGCCGATATCGTCCCCCGCCCCGCGGGCATCGTCGCCTTCGGCGACTCGCTCACCGACGGCGTCGGCTCCACCCCGGACACCGACAGTCGATTCCCCGACGAGCTGGCCGAACGTCTTGCGGCCCAGGGCAACCCGCGCGCCGTCCTGAACCAGGGCATCGGCGGCAATCGCGTCACCGTGGACTCCGGCTGGCTGGGTGCGAGCGCGCTGCGCCGCTTCCGGCACGACGTGCTCGAGCAGCCGGGAGTGTCCACCGTCCTCATCCTGGCCGGGATCAACGACATCGGGCTCAGCGCGGGCGCGGCCGACGTCGGCGAACCCGCCGTGCCGGTCTCGGCGGCCCAGCTCATCGCCGGGCATCGCGAACTGATCCGGCAGGCGCGCGCCCACGGGTTGCGGGTGATCGGCGCGACGCTGCTGCCCATGGCGGGCTCGCCCTACTCCACACCCGCCGCCGAGGCCGACCGGGTGACGGTCAACGAGTGGATCCGCACCTCCGGCGAATACGACGCGGTGGCCGACTTCGACGCCGCCCTGGCCGATCCGCAGGATCCGCGACGGTTGGCCCCGGCCTACGATTCCGGGGATCACCTGCACCCCAACGACGCCGGATACACCGCGATGGCCGCCGCGGCCGCCGCCGTGGACCTCGGCTGAGCGGCGTCCGATTCCTTCAAGACGAGTCGCCGCACGCCCGGATCTACTGGACACCCATCACGTTCGAGCAGAGGAGAACTCCCGTGCCGGCCAACATCACCGCCCTCACCCTGGGTGTCGACGACCTCGAGCGCGCGCTCCGGTTCTATCGTGCGGCGCTCGGGCTGACGTCGCCGGGCATCATCGGCACCGAATACGTCGGCGACCAGGACAACCCGGGCGGGGCGGTCGCGATGTTCACCCTCGACAGCGGCTTGATCCTGTCGCTGTACCAGCGCGTCGATCTGGCCAAGGACGCCGGTGTCCCGCCCGAGCGGATCAGCGGTTCCCCGATGAGCCTGGGCTATTTCGTCGACACGCGCGCGGAGGTCGACGAGGTGCTGGCGCGCGCGCAATCCTGCGGCGGCACGATCGTGCGCGCACCGCTGACCCGCCCGTGGGGGATCTACGCCGGTTATTTCGCCGACCCCGACGGCCACCTCTGGGAGGTCGTCAACTTTCTCGGCGGACACCCTCCGGCGTGATCGGCGCTTCCCGCCGCGGCAGCACGGAGTGCCCCCGGTAGCCGAGCGCCGATTGCAGCAGCGCCACCGCCAGCACGATCGCGACGACGGTGAAGCCGGTCCGGTAGACCGTCGGCAGCAGCACGCCCAGCGCGCCGCCCAGCACCCAGGCCAGTTGCAGGACGGTTTCGGTGCGGCCGAAGCCGGACGCGATCGATTCCGGCGGCAGGTTGCGCTGGATGGAGGCATCCAGCGACACCTTCGCCAGTGCCGTCGAGGCCGAGGCGACCAGCGTCGCCAGCACCGCGCCGAGCAGACCGTTCTGCACCGCGGCCACGATCGTGACGGCCAGGCAGGCGCCGCCGCAGGACAGGATGATCGCGGCGGGCCGGCCGAGTTCCACCCGGGCCCCGGCGAAGTTGCCGCCGAAGTTGCCGATGCCCGCGGCCGCTCCGGCGGCGGCGAGCATCAGCGCCTGCCGGAACGCGGACTCGTCGCTGGATTTGGCGACGAAGGCGATATAGAAGGTGAGGAAGCCGGTCAGCACCCGGACCGCGCCATTGCCCCACAGGCCCGCGATGACCACCCGGCCCAGCGGCCGCCGCAGCCCCAGCGGCCGGCGGGACCCGAGCGTGGCGGGCACCTCCCCCTCGGTGATCTCCACCCAGGGCGGGATGCGCGCGCTCAGGTAGGCGCCGGCCGCCGCGAGCAGCGCCGCCACCACGAGCGCGCCGGTGGAGTGGAAGACCAGCGCGGCCGCCGCGGCGACGCCGCCCGCGACGATCGATCCGCCGACCAGGCCGAACACGGTCAGCCGGGAGTTGGTGCGCACCAGGTCGATTCCGGGCGGCAGCACGCGGGGCGTGACCGCGCTCTTCAGCACCGAGAACGATTTGCTGAGCACCATGCTGCCGAGTGCGAGCGGATACAGCGCCCAGCTGTCCAGGCTGAAGATCAGCGCGATCGCGATGGCCACCCGCAGCGCGAAGGTACCGGCGAGCGCGAGCCGCCGCCCGTGCTGCAACCGGTCCAGCAGCGGACCGATCACCGGGGCGATCACCGCGAACGGCGCCACCGTCATGAGCAGGTACAGCGCGACATTGGTGCGCGACTGGGTGGCTGGGCTGGCGAAGAACAGGGTGTTGGCCAGGGCGACCGCGATCGCCGCGTCGGTGGCGAAGTTCGCGACGGTCGCCCGGACCAGCGCGGTCAGGCCGGATTCGTAGGCGCCGTCGGCACGCGCGGCTCGGCGCACCAGACCGACGCCACGCTGGGCGAGGTGCCGACACCCCGCCGCCACGCGGCGGGCGCGGCGTGGTGACGGCTCCTCGGGCGTGGCCATGGCCCGATTCTCGCAACGCCCGCGCCGGTTCGCGGGATCCCACGCACGACGACCGCCCGGCGATTCGCCAGAGCGTTGCCATCCTCCGGGTAGAGCGCGAAACGGACCGGCGAATCGAGCCGCAATGTGATTGCTGGAAGTTCGCCGCTGCCGTAGCGTCACCCGCATGGATCGCCGAATCGTCGCGGCGCGCACGCACGTGGACCGGCGCTCGCTGGTCCGGATCGCGGCGATCTACACCGCGATCACCGCCGCCGGTCTGGCGATCATGATGCCGATCAGCTACGGCTGGTTCGGATTACCGACCTACAAGATCGATCTGATGATCCGCAACGTGCCCCGCGCGATGGAGACCGGGGCGATGGTCGCCGTGCTCACCGCGGCGATGATGGTCACCGCGGGCAGCGGCCGGGCCGCCTGGTACACCACCCTGCTGGGTTTGCTGGGCATGCTGGCCAACCACGCGGGACTGCCCTGGATCGAGATCGACTCGCTGACCACCCTGAACTACATCGACGCGCTGTGGGCCGGGGTGATCGTCGGCAGTCTCGCGACGGTGGCGTGGACGAGTGCGACCGGTACCGCCGTCTACCTCTTCGGCTTGGTCAGCGCGGCGGTGCTCGGCGACATCGTCCAGGGGCCCACCGACGGCGAGCCCGCCAATCCGCTGGAGCGCGCGCTCGGTGGCGCGCCGCCGATCTGGCTGATCCTGGCCGCGCTGGTGCTGGTCACGCTCTGTGTCCTGCTCCGGGTGATCGACGCACCCGTGGCCGAGGCGGAGCATCAATTCCCGCTGCGGAAGATCCTTTCCGGCGTCGTGCTCATCCTGAGTGTCGCGTCGATGTCGCGGTGGCTGGCCGAGGGCGCCGATCGCCTGCCGATCGTGATCGCCGCGGTGGCGCTGACCGTCGTGGGCGCGGGCATCGCCGCGTTCCTGCTGCCGGACCGGGACGGCGTCGCGGTGCTGCTGATGGTGGCCTTCGCCGCGGCGGCCAGCGCCGTGGTGACGGTGCCGCGCCCCTGGTGGGCCGACGTGCTGGCGTTCCTCGCGGTCGGCGTGGGCGTGCTTGCGGCCCGCCGCCGGCCGCTGCCGCCGGTCTCGATCGCGATGTCGCTCGCGCTGGCCACGGCCACCGCCCTGCTCGTGCTGCACGGCACCCCGACCCAGCTCACCTCCGTGCTGGGCGTCGTGGCCATCGGCCTGGTCGGGGGCTACAGCGCCGCGGCCGCGATACCGCCGCGGGCGGGCAGTGCCGTGGTGAGCCTGACGGCGCTGTTCGTGCCGTCGGCCGCGGTCGCGCTGCGCGGCCGCCCCTACGGCCGGGTCGGCTACTCCCACGAGTGGTACCGGTTCGCGCCCTTGACGCACGATCCGAAACCCGCCTACGCGGCCCTCGGCGTCACGGTCGGCGCCGGGCTGGTGATCTACCTGCTGTACCGGCTCCGGCGAGCGGACGCGGTGCGGTGAGCGGGCTCCCGGACGAAAGGGCCGCGCGCCATGGATGATCCCGTGACGACCGCGCTGCGGAATCTGCTGCACCGCTTGGCGCCCGACGACTCCGGCGCGGTCGCCGACTACATCCCCGAGCTGGCGGTGGTCGATCCGAATTCGCTGGGCGCGGCGATGGTCAGCGTGCAGGGCGACATCTACGACGCGGGCGACAGCGACATCGAGTTCACGATCCAGTCGGTGTCCAAGCCGTTCGTCTACGCGCTGGCGCTGAGCGATCTCGGCTTGGACGCCGTCACCCGCTACGTCGGATTCGAGCCCAGCGGTGAGCCGTTCAACGCGATCAGCCTGGAGCCCGATACCGGCCGCCCGGCCAATCCGCTGATCAACGCGGGCGCGATCGTCACCACCGCGCTGGTCGCCGGCGCCGATCGGGCGGAGAAATTCGAGCGCATCCAGCGCACGCTGTCCGCCTTCGCCGGGCGGGATCTCGCCGTCGACGAGGCGGTGTACGCCTCGGAGTCCGCGACCGGCGACCGCAACCGCGCGCTGGGGTATCTCACGCTCGCACAGGGTGTGCTGGCCGGTCCCGTCGAGGAGGTCACCGACACCTACTTCCGGCAGTGCGCGTTGCGGGTCACGGCGCTGGATCTCGCCGTCATGGCCGCGACGCTGGCCAACGGCGGGGTCAACCCGGTCACCAAGCGGCGCGTGATCGATCCCGAGATCGCGCGCATCACCCTGTCGGTGATGTCGACCTGCGGCATGTACGACGACAGCGGCGAATGGATGGTGCATGTCGGACTGCCCGCCAAGAGCGGGGTCGGCGGCGGCATCGTCTCGGTGCTGCCGGGCGAGTTCGGCATCGGGGTGTTCAGCCCGCGCCTGGACGCGCAGGGCAACAGCGTGCGCGGCAAGGCCGCGCTGGTCGAGATGTCCCAGCGTTTCGGCCTGCACGTGTTCACCGCGCCGACCAGTCACCGCTCCCCCATCGCCGCCTCGGCCATTCACGGGCAGGTGCTCACGGTCCAGTTGCAGGGCGAGCTGGATTTCGTCGGCGGCGAGCGCGTCATGCGGCATCTGCAGGAGATGGCGGCGACCTGTCCGCTGGTCCGGATCGATGTGGACCTCGCCCATGTCACCACGGTGCGCCCCTCCGGCGCGGTGCTGCTGACCGCGACGTTCGCCGATCTGCGGGCCCGGGACATCGCGGTGCGCGCCATCAGTCCGGAGCCCTCGCCGCTGCTCGAGCTGGGCACCGAGGCGCCGGGTGCGAGCACCTGAAGTCGGCATCCCAAAACTACTGGTACGTAAGCAGATTGCCGCGTTCGTTCGGTTCCCGGCGGCACGTCCGAAGCGTAGTGTAATGAGGCATGGACGCAGGTCAAGAACATTTCGACAATGCTCGTCCAGCCGCTCCGATCACCGGCACCTGGGCGCTCCGATTCGCGACAGCGGGTGAGATCGTCTCGCTCACCCTGCGCCGGACGCCGGGCCGGGAACTGGCCGCCAGCTCGATCGAAGTTCCCCTGACCGCCCTGCCGGGCCTGTCCACCGGCGATCTGCTCGCCCCGCGCGCACAGGTGCGCTTCGCGCTCACCCGCGACCCGGGCGCACTCGCCTTCGAGGGCCGGGTGGGGCAGGGCCAGGGCAGCGGCGGCTTCGAGTTCGAGCCCGGGGCGGCCTTCGGGGCGGCGCTACCCGGCCTCGGCTACAAAGGGCTCACCGCCGACGAGCTATACAGCTTGACGATCCACGACATCGGCCTGGAGTTCCTGCGGGAGCTCGGCGCCCTCGGGCACGAGGGCATCGCGGTCCCCGATCTGCTGGAGATGCGGATCCACCGGATCGGCGCGAAATTCGTTCGGGAGCTACAGGATCTGGGCTACCGCTATTCGACCACGGTCCAGCAGATGCTTCTGCTGCGCATCCACGGCGTCACCGCCGCCTTCATCCGCCAGCTACAAGACCTCGGCTATGTGGGCGTATCCGTAGACGACCTACTGGAACTGCGCATCCACGGCGTCACTCCCCGCTTCATCCGCCAGGTTCGCGACCGGGGGCATGCGGATGCCCCGGTCGCCGATCTCCTGGAAATGCGCATTCATGGCGCGGGCGCCTATCGCTAGCGGTTCCGACCTGCGAGCGGCCACCGTCGCGATCGCCGACGCGCTGCTCGGCGCGGCCCGGGTGGGCCGGGACAGTGGACTGCACTGGTGTTATCCGGATACCGGCGCAGGTCCGACCGCGCTCGGACCGCACCTGTTCGCCGGAAGCAGCGGAATCGCCGTGTTCTTCGCGGCGCTGTCGAAGGTCGACGACACCGGCCGCTATCGCGAGGCCGGCTTGCGGACGATCGCCGCGCTGCGCGCCGACCTCCGGGCGATCACCGCCGATCCGGCGCGGGCGCGCCGCCTCGAACAGCCGATCGGCGGCCTCACCGGCCTCGGCTCGCTCGTCTACGCGCTGGTGCGGATCGGCGACCTTCTCGGTGACGACTCCCTTCTCGACGACGCCCAGCGCGCGGCGACGCTGCTCACGACGGATCGCCTGACCGCCACCGAGGCGCACGATGTCATGACCGGTAGCGCGGGTGCGGTACTGGCCCTGCTCGCCCTGGCCGAGCGGCGGCCGGAGCCGGTTCACGGCGGCGAGCGCCCGATGGATCTGGCGCTGCGCTGCGCCGAGCGCCTGGCCGGCTCCGAGGGCTGGACGACCGCGAAAGGCCCTGCGGCAGCGGGCTTCTGCCACGGGCGAGCCGGTATCCGGGCCGCGTTGGCGCGGCTCGCGGAACGCACGGGCCACGGCGCACCGGCGCTGCTCGCCGCCGAAATGCCACACGCCGAGGCATGGCGGCACTCGTGGTGCAAGGGTGCGGCGGGCATCGCGCTGGGATGCCTCGCGATGCCCGGCGATCGCCCGATACCGGCCGAAGCGCTCGACCTCGCCGCCGCACCGACCCTGTCCGGAACCGACGATCTCTGCTGTGGAAACAGTGGCCGCATAGACGTTCTCGTCTACGCCGGTATACGACTGGACCGGCCGGACTACCTGGACCGGGCGGCGCGGTTGGCCGCCGAGATGATGCGGCGGGCACAGGCGCAGGGGGGCTACTCCTTCAAATCGGCGGCGGGCGGCCTCGACCCGCGCCTGTTTCCCGGCCTCGCCGGAATCGGCTACGCGCTGTCGCGGCTCCAGGCTGCCGAGCGCGTCCCGTGCGTGACGGCCATGGAATAGGACGGATCACGTCGTTCTCAGCAGCCCGTCGCGAATCAGACGCCGCACCAGCGTGATCCGGCTGTCCTCGCTCAATGAACCTGGCAGGTCACAGATTCGGAAGCTCGGGTGATCGCGGATGTACTCCAACGCCGGCGACATCGCCGCCGGGCCCTGTACCCGCTTCGGGCCGAACCTGATGGCGGCCTTCCCGCCGGAGTTCTCCACGACGCAGACCAGGCCGCGTCGCCGCTCGACCACCGAATCCGGGCCCAGGTCACCCAAACCGGCGAGCACCGCGAAATGCCCGTCCGCGGGGAAGGTCCGGGCGCCGACCTGCTCGTCGACCAGCGAGTCCAGCGCCGCGTCGAAGGACAGGGTGTCGCCGAGCCGGCCGAGCAGTCGCGCGAAAACGACAGACATGCGCTGTTGCCTGTCGCGGTCGGCGACGAAGCCGGGCGGCAGGTCCTGGCGGAGTTCGACATCCGTCAGCGCGGCCAGTTCGAGGGCCCGGGTAAAGAAGTCCACCCAGCTGAGCGGGTGGAAGGAGATCGTCAGATGCAGCGAGAACTCCTCGCCCGCAACGGCTTTGTGGAAGTAGCCGCGCGGCAGGTAGACGACGTCACCGGCCTCCAGCAGCGGCTTCTCGCGCAGGGTGAGCTGCTCCTCGGTCCAGTTCAGCCGCTGGATGTGCTCGTGCGACCGTTGCGAGCCCAGCGGGCGCTCGTAGATCTGGTCCCAGATGTACCACTGTTTGCTTCCGGCCAGCTGCACGATCAGCGAATCGAGGGTATCGACGTGGGTCGGAAACCCCTGCGTCCCAGGCGGTGTCAGGAAAAGGTTGAACCCGATCTCCATGTCCAGGGCGGCCTGCAGGTCGGCCGCCAGCGCGCCGAACGCGGGCCACACTTTTTCCACGCCGATCAGGCGGAGGGTGTCGCCCGCCAGGTACGCCTCGTACAGCCGGTCCTTGGAGATCGCCCCTACCGCGGTGAGCGTCGGGGCGCGGCCGCTGCCCTGGGCCGGGACGATCTGCAGGATCTTCGAGGATCGGTTCGCCGCCGTCAGCAGGCAGGCGTCCAGGTCGGCGAGGGTGAACAGGTCCGAGAAATAGGCGCGGTCCTGCCGATGCAGCACCAGTGTGGACTTCCCCCAGTGGTTTTCGATGAATTCCTGGCCGGTGACCGGGGCGAGCAGGCTCTCGAAGCTATGCATCGGGTGGTCCTTCCATCAGCAGTATCGAGGGGATCCGGTCCGGGGCGGCCAAGCGCAACAGCTCGTAGCCGATGCCCGCGAGGCCGTCCATCAGGCCGGGCGTCCGCACGTCCAGCGGCACGCCGCAGCGCGGGCCGTGCTGCTCCAGACCGGCGAGGGTGTTGGAAAGGCGTTCGGCGAGAAGGGCTCCCCATTCGCTGCCCGGAGTGCGCAGGTCGGCGGCAAGCAGGAGTTCCAGGGCACCCAGATCGCCGTGGCAGAGCGAGTGGTTCGTGCCGAAACCGTCGGCGCAGGTGGTGCGCAGGGCGGTGTCGAGGTCTTCGTCCAGGGTTTCGGCGCCGAGGATGTCGCGCATCCGCAGGCGGCTCAGGCCGATGCCGGTCGCGCCGTGGCACCAGGCGGTCATCGTCCGGCCGCCGGGTCCGCGCGAGCGCCGGAGATCCGTCCAGTTGCCCGTGGTGGTCCGGTGGTCGCGTTCGAAAGCGACCGCGCGCAGGGCGGTTTCCGCGTAGACCTCCGCGCCGGTGCGGGCGAAGAGTTCCGTGAGCGCCCAGGCGAATCCCGAAGCGCCGTGCGAGAATCCGGTCAGCGGCTGTTCGGGGAACAGTGTGCCGAGCCAGCCGACGCCCTCGCCGCTGGGGTGCGCCCGGGCGACCAGACGATCGCCCAGGCGCCGGGCGAGGGTGAGCGAGCGCGTATCGCCGGTTGCCCTGTGCAGCAACAGCAACGGGACGATCGCGCCCGCGATGCCCTGCACGACATCCAGGTGCTCGTCGGCCTCCGCCAGGTCCTCGATCCGCGCCACCATAGCCTCGGTCTCGGTGAGCAGGCCCTTGTCGTGCCGCGCGAGCTGGACCCACGAATAGACCAGCCCGCCCCAGCCGTCGAATCCGCCCACGGAAGTGATCGCTCCGGCCCGCCGCTCCAACTGCTTTCGCAACGTGATCAGCGCGTCCGCGGCCACCGACTCGAACTCGCCGCGACCGGTCAGTTCCGCCGCATAGGACAGGAACAGGATGACCCCCGGCAGACCGCTGTACAGATCGGCCCGCAACGGATGCAGCTGCCAGCCACGCTCTTCCCCGTAGCTGAGCCCCAGCCAGGACGCGCTGTCACCACCGCGGCGCGCGAGCCCCACAACCTGTTCGGCCATCGCCTCCCCCTGAGCCAGCAGCCGATCCCGCACCGTGCGCTCGCTCACCCTCGCATCGCGCGCGGGCCGGTCCCCTGATTCGGCTGCCTCCGCGTCTCGCGCCGACGACAGATCGCGCCCGGTGCGCGCGAACGCCCTCGCACCTCGGGCCGCGGCCCGGTCCGCCGATTCGGCCACCTCTCCGCTCCACGCCGACAACTGATTCCGCACGGTCGCCGTCTCGCCTCGGGCGACGGACCGATCCCCCGCGCCCGGTCCGGCCAACTCCTCGCCCGGAGCCGGGTGCCCGTTCGCCTCGCCCCGGCGAGTCTCGGCCGGTGCGGGGTACGGCTGGAAGGTGGTCTCGTAGTTGAGCGCCAGTGTGCTCAGCGAGGCCCGGATGTACCAGAGTTGCCGGTGCAGGTCGTCCGGGCCGAGTCCGTCCAGCCGCCGCTGGATCATCTCCCAGCCGGAGTGGGCGAAGAAGTCGTCGAGGCGGACTCCCTGGCTGGTCCACAGGTGCCGGGAGCCGATCCGGGTGCTGAAGTAGGGCACCTCGCCGCGCCACAGGTCCTGGCGTTCGGCGGGTAGGAGCCGGCGGGCGATGTCGGGAAAGCGCGTGCGGTCGATGCCGAACCACAGGCGGTCGAAGAGCCGTTCCCGGTCGAGGGCGTCGCGCAGGTGGTCGGGGTGAAAGCTGTGGTGCAGGATCTTGCCGTAGAACTGTGTGGCCCGGAAGACCACCCGGACCTCGTCCGCGCGCAGGGCCGCAAGCGGACCCGCTGGCAGCTCTTCCCGATGCGCCTCGAGCACACGGTACATCGCCGTGAAACCCGATTCGATGTCCGCGGCGAAGTCGAAGGCGTTCAGGGCGATTCCGTCGAGTTCGGGCCGATTGTGCGCGGCCCGCAGTGCGCGCCGCCGGAACGACAGCCGGGCGTCGGCGGTGCCGAGGTGCTCCCAGCGCGGCACCGGATCGGGTGTCAGCTGCCCCGCGCGGGAGCCGAGCGCGCTGCGGTCCACCGCGCGGCCCGCCTGTTCCGGAAAGAACGGCAGCAGCATGGTGTTGACCACCGAGTTCGCCAGCTCGTATTCCGCGTAGGAGTCGTACGCGGATTCGTGCGCCTGCCCGAAATCCGGTCCGCAGAGCGTCTCCAGATCGACCGGGACCGGATCCGCGCCGACCGCGAGCAGGTTCGCATAGTGGAAGTCGTTGGCGTTGAGCACGTACAGGACCGCGAGCAGCGCGCCCTGGCTCCGATAGAACCGGCGCGCCTGGGCGCGGTCCCGACAGGGCGACGCGGTGACGAACTCCGACCACCCGTAGGCACCGCGGCTCAGGGTGCGCGGAACTCGCAGCGCCGGTGCGCCTTTCGCGTGCAGCCAGGCCAGCAGATCGGCGAAGTGCTGGTCGACGCCCAGTGACCGCGGTTTGCAGAGCAGACGGCGGGCCGAGCCGAAGTGCAGGACGCACACCTCACGCCCGCCGCGGTGCAGATCGCCGAGCCCGAGATCGATCCGCGTCAGCGGCTCGGGCGCGCCGTCCGGCCAGAAGGTGACGGCGAGGCTCGCCCAGTCCGCGCACAGCCGCTCCAGCAGTTCGAGCGCGGCGGCGGTCCAGTCCGCGGCGCTCTCGATCAGCACGCGGGCGAGTACGGGGTATCGCGCCAGGAAACGCAGGGCCTGCTCGGGTTCGCGCAGCCGGTCCACGAAATCGGCGAACCGCGCGCTCGCGTCCGCGCCGGTCAGCTCGCCCCGCAGGGTCGCCAGCCGTAGCTGGAGCACGACCGCACGGCTGATCCGTTCGTCGATGCGGGCGACCATCGCGGTAACCAGCTGGTCGATGACGGCTTGCCACTCGATCGCGGCCTCCGGCCACGCTTGCGCCAGCGCGCCCGCGCCGCGCGCCAATTCGGCTCGCGCGCCGGCGATCACGGGGCCTGCCACCGGCAGCCCGCGCGCGGCCGGCGACGTGTAGGCGCGCTCCAGCGCGATCAGCCAGGCGGGCGGGCCGGGGAGCCGCTGCCGCAGCGCATCCGGTGATTCGCCGAGCAGCGCGCGAAAGGCTCCGGCGTCCAGGTGATCGAGTGCGAGTCGGCGGTCGAAGAATTCGTCGCTGCGAAAAGGCGATTGTGCCCGCCATTGTTCCCAGCGGCGGTTCGCCCTCGCGGGATTGCCGATGGGAGAGAATCGCGGCGGGCGCCCCCGCTCATTCAGCGTAAGAGCTGTCCACCAGGCCGCATCGGAAGACAAAGAATCCATGAAAGCGCTTCCTCGGCACAGGAAGTGCTGCGGATGGCGGCGCCATCCGCAGACATGGTCGTCGAAGGCTCAGCAGGTGCAGATCACCAGAGCCTGCGTCGTTTCCTCTTCCGTCGAATCGGTACCGGTGTAGAGCATCTGCGCGCCACCCTCGAGCCCGCTGCTGACAGATTCGAGACTTTCGTCGCTGATTTCGCTGGGACCGATTCCACCGGCCGCTACCACGGCCGCGCGATCCGCCGGCTGTAGCGAGTCGAAATATTCTTTATCTTCGAGTGCGCGAACGGTTTCCATCTGGTCGAGCACGGCTCCTCCTAGGATGTTGGATTCGGGCTCCCCGTCTCCGATTCCGCTCCCACGGGCCGCCCGCTGACAGGACACTCAGTATATGGCTGCCGCACCGGATTACGGGAGGTTGTCACAGGTATTACGCCACCCGATCCCGGCGCGTCCGCCGGTGTCGGCGGGTCGGCCGAAATCGATGATCGGTAACCGAGCACACTTCAAGATTTCCTACCGCCGACGATATACACCGTGGCCCCGCCCGCCGAATGAAAGCTGTTTTCCGCGATATTCATCCGCTGTTTCCCGGCTTCTTCGCGCATCGCGGCGAGCTGGGCTTCCAGCAGCTCCGGGGAACCCCCGCCTGCCAAGAAGTAGCGCCGCAGTTGCGCGTGGTCCCACGGCCCGTACACATTCGTTTCCCACGCGAAAGTCGGTTCCAGCGTCGCCTGCTGCTCGGGACCCGCGTACGGCGAAAATACCGGAAACGCCGTGTCACGCAGATAAACTCGCACCTCGGCCAGCCCGGCCTGCGCGAACATTCCCGGCAGCTGTTCGCCGACGGAAAGATCACCTTTGCCCAGCGCGACGCGCCCCCGCTGGAAACGCAGCCAGAACTCGAAATCGCGCACCAGCGCCGCCGTGGGCCGTTCCGGCGTGCGCGAATCGAAGGCCATCAGGTTGAACAAATTGCTGGGCTCCACGCAGAGCACCAGCCCGCCCGGCTTGGTGACGCGGATCATCTCCCGCAGTCCCCGGGCCGGGTCGTCCAGGTGCATCAGCAGGGTTTGACAGGTGACCACATCGAAGGCGTCGTCGGCGATATCCAGGGCCAGGACGTCGCCGCGACGGAAGTCCACGCGCCCGGCGGTTGTCGCCTCCGGATATTCGGCCTCGAAGGCCAGCCGGGCCCGCCGCAGCCACTCGGGCGCACAGTCGACGCCGAGCAATCGCGCCTCCGGTGCGAGATGCGGGTAGAGCAGCCTTGCCCAGTGCCCCAGGCCGCAGCCGATATCGGCCAGGGACCGGGCCTCCGGCAACCGCCACCGCGCGGCGAGCAACGCCAGGAAATCCTCGTTCCACCAGAAATCCCGCTGGTCGCGGAACCAGGCGGAGTCACGGTCCGGCGCTTGCGTCACGGTACGGCCCTCTCGCGCAGTCTGTGTCAGACCGGCGCGAGCCCGCGTTTCACCCGGGCGAAGTTGCCGGGCGACAGGCCGTGCCAGGCCCGGAACGCCGAGGTGAACGCCGAGACGCTGGAATAGCCGAGGCGGTCGGCCACATTCTCCACGGTCAATCCGGCGCCGAGCAGTTCCTCGGCCAGCAGCCCCAGCGTCTCGTTGCTGAGCTCCCGGAACGAGGTGCCCTCCTCGGCGAGGCGGCGGCGCAGCGTGCGCACGCTGAGATTCAACGCCACGGCGATGCGCGCCTGCTCGGCCATCCCGCCCTCGCGAACCAGCAGCTGGCGCACCTGCTTGCTGATGCCGACCCGACTGCGCCTGCGCTGCACCAGATCCGCGCACTGCTGCTCGTACATCCGCGCGCCCGCGACGTTGGCCTGCGGCAGCGGCAATTGCAGCACGCTCGCCTGCACCACCAGCGCCGTGCGGGGCGCGCCGAATCTGATGTCCTCGACGCCCAGTACCGCGCCGAACATCTCGTAGACCGGATGCGCGTCGAACGGAACCTCCACCCGCTCCACCGGAATCCGGGTGGACAGCAGGTCCTGCTGGATCGTGGAGATCGCCGCCAGATCACGCTCCAGCGCGAAGCGGCGGATCTCCGGCGGCAGCGCGCTGTCGTCCCGGATGATGTGCAGTTCGCTGCCCGCGTCGTGCAGCGCGTGCGCCGCGGCGGTGAACGACAGGTCCGCGTAGCGCAGGCCGATCTCCAGCGCGTGCCGCAGGTTCGGGCTGGTCAGCAGCGCGAAGCCGAGCACGCCGAGACTCGGTGGATGACAGAGCAATCCGGCAAGGAAGCCCATGCCGGGTTCGTCGTCCAGCCCGGCGACGATATTGCGCAGTACCCGCAGTTCCTGGACCAGCATCACCTCGCCCGCGGGCTCGGTCAGCTGCGCCTCGGTGATCTCGGTGTCCCGCAGGACGTCGGGCGTGGCCAGGCCACGCCCGACGGCGTATTCCACCAGCAGGGCGACACTGGTAACGGGACGCAGACTTACCAGTTCGTCCGCCACACGGCTCCTCGCAAACGGTTCCCTCGGCCTAGCGCCGGCTCCCCCGGCCAGCCGATCAATTCTAGAACGAGAGCCCGGATGACTTGCCGTTTCAGCGAATCGAACCCGGGGTCTACCGCGCGTCGCCGGATTCCAGCAGCAGCTTCGCGGCGACGATGGCGCCGTCGGAGCGGACCGTGGCGGCCACGGCGGTCGCGCGTTCGCTGGCGGCCAGGGCCGTGGCCAGCGCCGCCGACAGCGAGTCGACGGTCGGGGCCGGACCGTCGTGGGCCGCGCCGATGCCCAGCTCGGCCACCCGGCTCGCCCAGTACGGCTGGTCGGCGATCTGCGGCACCACGACCTGCGGCGCGCCCGCGCGTGCGGCGGTCGTCGTGGTGCCGGCGCCGCCGTGGTGCACGACGGCGGCTACCCGCCCGAACAGCGCCTGCTGATTGACCTCGCCGACGACGAAGCAGTCCGGGGCGTCGTCGACGGCGGCCAGCTCGGCCCAGCCGCGGGCCAGCACGATCCGGCGGCCCTGCGCCCGGACGGCCGCGACGGCCACCTGCGCCATGTCTTTCGGCAGGTAGGCGGCGATGCTGCCGAAGCCCACGTACACCGGCGGCGCGCCCGCGTCCAGGAACGCCGCGAGGTCCCGGGGCAGCGGACGATCGTCGGGCAGGATCCACGCGCCGGTCTCGATCAGGTCGTAGTCGGTCAGGCCCGCGGCCGGGCACAGCGTGGGATCGGCTGCCAGCCAAGGCTGTTCGGTGAAGACATGGTCGCGGACGTTGTCCACCGGCGGCAGCCCGAGTTCGGCCCGGTGGGTGTTCAGCGGCCCGCCGTAGAGGGCGTTCACCCGCTCGGCGTCCTGCCGCCAGAGCGCCCGGTTGTCGGTCTCCTCCGCCGGCGAGGGCGTGCCCGGGCGCCGGCCCGGCGCGAAATGCCGCGACGGCAGACCGTAGAGCTGGAAGCAGGCGTACACATAGCGCAGGCCCAGGTGCTCGGCCACGTCGCGGGCACCGGCGGGCATCAGCCCCGAGGCGACCAGCACGTCGCACCCGGCCGCGGCCGCGGTGAGCGTCTCGAACCGGGCGGCGACCAGTTCGGCGGCGAACCGGAACGCGTCCTCGGCCGTCGGCGGCTTCGACCCGGCCACCACCGAACGCACCGACGGGCCCAGCGGCACCAGCGGCACGTCCACCCGGGCGAGCAGCTCCGCGAAATCGTCATCCGGTGGCGCGCACACCCGCACCTCGGCGCCGAGCCCGCGCAACGCCACCGCCAGCCCGGCCACCGGTTCGACATCCCCGCGCGATCCCACCGTCGTCAACAACACACGCATCTCGTGACCCTCGTTTCTGCAGGTTGTGGCTTTGCGAGGGTCGAGTGTGCACCACCACCGGGGTCTTGCCGCAAGCCCGGGTGTGCGATATACGTTGAAGGGGGAAGAAAACACCGGCGGCGTATTCGCGCCTCCCCGCGGGGTTACTCCGCGGCCGTCCCCTCGAAGCGCGCGGCGATATCGGCGGCGCTCACCCTGGCCAGCTCCACCAGGAACGGCACGCGCTCGGGGATCATCAGGGTGATCGGCCCGCGCAACCCGAGTGCGAACCGGCAGCGTCCGGCCGGATCCAGGATCGGCACGCCGATCGTGCGGAAGCCCGGGTCGAGTTCTTCGTCGTTGTACGCGTAGCCGCGCTCGCGGGTGACGGCGAGCTCGCGGTCGAGTTCCGCGGGCCCGGAGACCGAACGATCGGTGCCTTCGTCGTAAGGCAACGCGCGCAGCTCGTCGGCCGTGGCACCCGACCATGCCAGCAGGGTCTTGCCGAGAGCGCTGGCGTGCAACGGGAGCCGGACGCCCTGCAGGCGGTGCCCGTCGGTCTCGCGCCAGCGACTGGTGCCGAGCAGCACGGCGTGAATGCTGTGCCGGATCGCGAGGGAGGCGCTGGCCCCGGTGGTGTTGGCGAGCTGCTCCAGAGCGGGTTCGGCGAGGTAGATGCGGTGCTGGCGGTAGGCGATCTGACCGTACTCGGCCAGCGCCCCGCCCATCCGGTAGCGGCTGGATTCCTCGTCCTTGTCCAGGAACCCGGCGGTCACCAGAGCGTTGAGCAGACGGTGCGTGGTGCTCACGGCCAGCCCCTGCTGCCGCGCGACCTCCGAGACGCCGCGCTCGTCACCACCGCGGAAACATTCCAGGACCGACAGGGCACGGGCGACGGTCTGCACACCGGAGGCTTCCACGGCAGCGACGGTAGCACAGCTCCCCCAGGCGAATTCGGCAAACTTTCCACTATTCGGAAAGCTCCGTAGCCTCTGCGAGCCTGTGCTGTCAAGCCTTCCGATCCTCGGAAAGGATTACCTCGCCGCCGCACCTCGGGATCCCTACTGTCGCATGGCATCGGACCGCTCTCGCGGCCGATTCTCGACTCGGAAGAGGTGCCTCACATGTTCCGCACGCGCCGGCCACACCGTTGGCGTCTCGCGCTCGCGCTCGCCCCCCTCGTCGCCGTCGTGGCGGCCTGCGGGTCCGGCTCGGCCCCGGACGCGGCCGCCTCCGATCTGGTGCTCAAGGTGGTCGACCCCGGCAACTCCGGTCCGATCGCCGTCGGCAAGCGCGAGGGCACCTTCGACAAAGCGCTCGCCCCGCTCGGCGCGCGCATCGAATGGGTCACCACCACACCGGGTTTCAGTTCGATGCTGAAGCTGTTCAACACCGGGGAACTCGATGTCTCCGGCGCGGCGTTCAGCCCGGTGGTGGGCGCGCTGTCCAAGGAGGTGGGCGTGCGCATCGTGGCCGTGCAGGACCCGGCGGGCAAGGACCAGAGCGGCATCATCGCCCATCCGAACTCCGGTGTCCGCGCGATCGCGGATCTGGTCGGCAAGCGAGTCGCGGTCAATCCGGCCGGCAAGGGTGAGTACATGCTGCTCAAAGCCCTCGCCCAGGCCGGGATCCCGGCCGAGAAGGTGACGCGGGTTCCGTTGCAGCAGAAGGAAGCCGCCTCCGCCTTCGCCACCGGCAAGGTCGACGCCTGGGCCTCGTTCCTGGTGCCCTACCAGGAGGCCAAGGCCAACGGCGGCATCGAGCTGGCGACCGAGCAGACGCTGGGCTCCAAGGACAACTCGGTGGTGGTGTTCCGCACCGAAATCCTCGACAAGCGACCCGATGTCGCGGCCAAATACCTCGAGGTGCTCCAGGGCCTGAGCGCCCGGCAGCGGGCGAACCCGGCCGGCTTCGAGAACGTCTTCGAGCAGACCGGCCCGCGCGCGCTCAGCGGGCAACGACTCTCGGACGCGCTGCGCGTCGGCGCCGAGGCGACCCAGCCCCGGCTGCCCCGGGAATCCGATGCCGCCGACCTCGCCGACGTCGTGAACCTGTTCGCCGACAACGGCGTCATCGGTCGCCGGATCACCGCCGCGGACATCTTCTACGACCTGAAGGCCAAGCTCACCCCCGACCAGCTGACCGCCCTGCGGGAGCGCTGAGATGGCCGTTCTGCTCACCGCGGCCGCACCGCCGGCCGCCACCCTGGCCGCACCGCGTGCCCGAATCCAGAAGTCCAGGCCCGCTTGGCTTTCGGTGCCGCTGCGCTTTCTGCTGCCGGCGCTGCTCTTCGCGGCCTGGTGGATCGGCTCGGCGACGGGCGCGCTCTCGCCGCAGGTCCTGGCCGGGCCGCCGAAGGTCTGGTCGGCGTTCACCGAACTCGCCGGCACCGGCCAGCTCGCCGATTTCGCCCTGGCCTCCTTCACCCGGGCCGCCCTCGGCGTCGCGCTGGGCGTCGGCCTCGGACTGCTGCTGGGACTGGTGGCCGGCCTGTCGAGCCTCGGTGAGGAACTGGTGGATTCGACGATGCAGATCGTGCGGGCGGTCCCGTTCCTGGCCCTGGTGCCGCTGTTCATCGCCTGGTTCGGCATCGACGAGCTATACAAGGTGCTGCTCATCGCGGTGGCCACCATCGCGCCCATGTACGCCTACACCTACCTCGGCGTGCGCAACGTGGACCGCAAGGTGGTCGAGGCCGCGCGCGGTTTCGGGCTGACCGGAGTGCGCCTGGTGCTCGAGGTGATCCTGCCCGCCGCGCTGCCCGGCGTGCTGATGGCGCTGCGGGTGTGCCTGTCCATCAGCATCACCGGACTGATCGCCGCCGAACAGGTGGGCACCACCGAGGGTGTCGGTTACCTGGTCACCCTGGCGCAGGAATACAACCGCACCGACTACATGGTGCTCTGCGTGGTGCTCTACGCGGCGCTCGGCCTGATCTTCGACGGGCTGGTGCGCATCGCCGAGAAGTACGCCATGCCGTGGCGCGGCGCGGTGGCGATCCGATGACGACCGTGGAGTCCCGTACCGACAGCCCCGTCGCCGTCTCGATCTCCGCCCTGCACAAGAGCTTCGGCGACAAAGTGGTGCTGGACGGCATCGATCTGACCATCCGGCGCGGTGAGTTCGTGGTGCTGCTCGGGCCGAGCGGCACCGGCAAGACCACCCTGCTGCGCCTGCTCACCGGCCTGGAACGGCCGGACAGCGGGCAGGTGCTGGTGCCCACCGCACGCACCACGGTCTACCAGGAGCCGCGGCTGATTCCGTCCAAGCGGGTGCTGGCCAATGTGGTGCTCGGTCAGCCGCGCTCGCGCGCCACCCGGGCGGCCGGGGTGCGTGCGCTCGCCGAGGTGCATCTGGACGGCAAGGCCCGGCAGTGGCCGGCCACGCTGTCCGGCGGCGAGGCCCAGCGCGCCGCGCTGGCCCGCGCGCTGGTCCGCGAGCCCGAATTGCTGTTGCTGGACGAGCCTTTCGCCGCGCTGGACGCGCTGACCCGGTTGCGGATGCAGGACCTGGTCGCCGATCTGGTGGCCCGGCACCGGCCGGCGGTGCTCATGGTCACCCACGACGTGGACGAGGCGGTGCGCCTGGCCGACCGCGTGCTCGTCCTGGATCGCGGCCGTTTCGCCGTCGACACCGAGATCGACCTGCCGCACCCGCGCGACCGCACCGATCCCGCGGCGCTGCGCTATCAGGCGGCCTTCCTCGCCCAGCTGGGCGTCGGCCGCACCACCGAAAATCCCAGGAGCACTTCATGACCGACACCCTCTGGTACACGCGCTGCCCGGTGCCCACCGCCAGCGGCCTGGCGCACAGCCTCGGCTGGCTCGGCGCGACGGCGGCCGACAGCGGCCTGAAGTTCGAGGTGCTGCAGGACGCCGGGCCGGAGCTGGCCGGATTCCACTTCTCGCACGAGCTGGCCGGACTGATCCGCGAGGGCGGCAATGTGCCCGCGCTGGCCGCGCGGGCACAGGGATCGCCCACCCGCCTGATCGGCCTGACCTGGATCGACGAGGCGCAGGCCATCCTGGTCGGGCCGGATTCCCAGGTCGCCACGGCGGCGGAGCTGGCCGGACTCCGGATCGGTGTGCCCGCGTGGGCGCAGGACCGGGCCCGCAGCTTCCCGCGCGCCATGGCGTTGCACGGCTTCGCCAACGCGCTGCGGTCCGGCGGGCTCACCCTCGCCGACGTCCGGGTGACCGAGATCGGCGTGGAGC
Source organism: Nocardia sp. NPDC050435 (assembly GCF_040655395.1). Classification (NCBI taxonomy): domain Bacteria; kingdom Bacillati; phylum Actinomycetota; class Actinomycetes; order Mycobacteriales; family Nocardiaceae; genus Nocardia; species Nocardia sp. NPDC050435. Next base: position 198,652 of record NZ_JBFAJW010000005.1, on the reverse strand, counting down.
GAGATCCGCAGGTGCGCACCGAGATCCAGCAGCGGCGGCGCAGCGTCACCTGGGGTGTCGAGGAGTTGCTGGACGGCTCGGTCGACGCGATCTACGTCAAGGGGGCACGCGCCCAGGAGGTGGCGCGTGCGCACGGCCTGCGGGTCGCGATCGACCTCGACGCGACCGCGACCAAGCGGCTGCGGGTGAACAACGGCACCCCGCGACCGATCACCGTGCATCAGGAACTGCTCGACACCCGGCCGGAGGTCGTCGTCGGTTTCCTGGCCCAGAGCCTGCGCGCCGCGGACTGGGCGGCGGGCAATCTCGACGGCGTCCGCGAGGTACTGCAACGCGAAACTCTCTCCGGCCCCGAAGGAGTCGCGGCCGCCTACGGCGCGGACTTCCATCGGGACCTGCATCCGTCGCTGTCGGCCGAGCGGCTCGAATTGCTCGGGGCGCAGCAGCAGTTCCTCTATACCCACGGCTTCCTGGCCACGGACTTCGACCTCGAATCCTGGGTCGAGCCGGAGCCGCTGGCCCAGGCCCGGGCGCTCGTCGCCGCCGGGACGGTGGCGGCGTGACCGAATACCTGTGGCGGCTGCCCAGCCGGGGCGACGGCCGCCGGGCGGACCCGGACCTGCGCCGACGCGGCGGATTCCACGGTGCCGCCCCGGCGACACCGGCCACCGACCTGCGGCCCGGCCGCTTCGGACCGTTCGACGACCTGCACCAGATCATCGACGCGGTCGAGCTCAACGGCTTGGACGGCGTGCTCGCGCCGTACGATCCGCTGGGCGAGGAGTCCTGGATCGTGGCGGCGGGCGCGCTGCGAGCCACCCGTTACGCGCGGGTGGTCGTCGAATTCTCGCCCGCCTTCGGCACTCCCGTCTACGCGGCCAAGCTCTCGGCCACGCTGCAACGGCTTTCGGCCGGACGGCTGAGCTGGCGGCCGGCGGTGGACACCGACGCCGCCGACGAACGCGCACGCGGCGAACGAATCTCCGGCGACGACCGGTACGCGCGGGCCGCCGAGTTCCTCACCGTCGCCAAGGGCGTCTGGAACGAGAACCCGGTCGCGGGTGCGGGTTTCCAGGGAACCGGTTTCGACTACGCGGGCGAGTTCTACGACGTGATCGACGGCGGATTCCGTGGCATCCTGTCCGGACTGCCCTTCCCGGAGATCCAGCTCACCGGCAGTTCGGCCGCGGCACTGGAGCTTTCGGCGCAACACGCCGATCTGCACGTCTTCACCGAGACCCGGGACGGGGTCACCGGGCCCCTGGGCGAGCTGCGCCGCCGCGCCGCCGCGCACGGCCGGGCGGTGCGCGCCGGGCTGGAGTTCCCGGTCATCGCCCGCGAAACCGAGGACGAAGCCTGGGAACGCGTCGAAAGACAGTGGCGCGAAAGGCATCCCGAGGGACCCCCGGCCGCCACCCGGAGTCTGGGCGACGGACGCTGGTCCGGGTTCGCGGCCCTGGGCTACCCGCAGGAGATCGGCCTGGTCGGCAGCTACGCGCAGGTGGCCCGGCAATTGCAGGTCTACGAGTCGATCGGCATCGACAGCATCGTGCTGTCCGGGCACCCGCACATCGAAGAGGTGCATCGCACCGGCGAACACCTGCTGCATCTCGCCGATCCGGCCGGACGCGTACTGAAGGAGGTCGGCGCGTGACCATCGATATCTACTGGCGCATCGGCATGGAAGGCGACCACGCCTCGCTACGCACTCCACGCCGCTACAACCGCGGCCACGCCGGCGGCTACGGGCCGGGCAATATCGCGCCCGCGATCCGCGCCGGCGCACTCGACGACTACGGCTACATCGACCATGTCGCCGCCGTCGCCCGGGCCACCGAGTCGGCCGGGTTCCTCGGCGGGCTGCTGCCCTCCTTCCCGGTCACCGAGGACCCCTGGGCGGTCGCCGCCGCGCTGGCCCGCGAGACCACCACCTACCGGTTCATGGTGGCCTTTCAGCCGGGCTTCCTGCATCCGGTGCAGGCCGCGCGCATGTCGGCCAGCTTGCAGCGCGCCACCGGCGGGCGGCTGGTCTACAACATCATCAGCGGTGGCGGCGGCCCGGCCCAGTTGTGGTGGGGCGACAAGGTTTCCCACGACGATCGTTACGCCCGCACCAGCGAGTTCCTGGACGTGCTGCGTGGCGTGTGGGACGGAACGCCGTTCACCCACGACGGGCGCTTCTTCCGCACCGAGCAGGCCGCGCTGCCGCCGGGCCTGGCCGGGCAGCCGTTCCCGGAGGTCTACTTCTCCGGGTCCTCCGGCGCGGCGGTGCAGGCCGCCGGACGGCACGCCGACTACTACCTGTCCTGGCTGGAACCCTTCGCCGACCTGCGCGCCAAATTCGACGGGGTCCGCGCGAACGCCGAGCAGACCGGGCGCACACCGAAATTCGCGGTGCGCATCGACATCGTGGCCCGCCACACCGAGGAGGCCGCCTGGGCCGAGATCGAGAAGGGCTGGGCCTTCGTCGATCGCGCCGCCGCCGACCGCGCCGCCCGGGGCGACTCCGTCGGCGCGGCCCGGATCCAGGGCTGGGTGCCCGAGACGATCACCGGATACCGGGATCTGGAGGTGCAGCCCAATGTCTGGTGCGGATTCAGCCTGATCCGCGGCGGCCCGGCCTTCGGCCTGGTCGGCAGCTACGAACAGGTCGCCGAGCGCCTGGATCAGCTGACCGAGCTCGGTGTCGACGCCTTCATCCTGGCCGGCAATCCGCACCTGGAGGAGGCGTACCGGGTGGGCGAGGAGGTGCTGCCCCTGCTCGGCCGCTCCCGTCTGACCCGGCCCGACCCCGTCTCCGCTCTCTCGCCCGCGCACTGACCTCTTGGAGCCCCCATGACCACCACCGAAACCCTTCTCCCACAGTCCGTCACCGATTTCGTCGCCGCCGCGACCCGCGCCGCCGAGACGGCGTTCCGGGTGCTGCGCGAGACCGGCACCGTGACCGGCAACGGCACCGTCAACTTCGTCGAACGCGTGCCCGGCGAAGACCTCGCCGTCGCGCTCGATGAACCCGGCCCCTGGGCCGAAGACCGCACCCTCACCCCCGTGGTCGCGACCTTCGACGGAGAAGTGCTGTCCGGCACGGGATCCGCCGGTTTCGTCACCGGCTACGCCAAGGTGTTTCGCGCCCATCCGGAGATCACCTCCGTGGTACACGTGCACTCACCGTGGCTGGGCGGCTGGGCGCAGACCCACCGCACCCTGCCCATCCGCTACGCGGCGGTGCAGCGCCTGACCCTGTCGCGGGAGATTCCGCCGCACATCGATCGCAGCGTCGGCGCGGGTGAGTTCATCCTCCAGCGCCTGGCCGCCGACCCCGACCTCATCGCCATCTTCGAGGCCAACGGCGGCGCCAACGTCCTCGGGCGCGGCGGGCTGCTCCAGCTGGCCAAGCTGGTCGTGCTGCTCGAGGAGGGCGCGCAGTACCAGGCCATCGCCGAAACCCTCGGCGGCTCGGCCGAATTCGATCCGTCCAACCTGGCGGTGCAGTGGGGCCGGACCGGCCTCGCCGACGAGGCGCGCCGCCGCGGCCTGCTCTGACCCCGTCCACACTCTCGAAGGAAATCTGGCATGGCTGTTCGCATCGGCTACTTCCCGCACAACAACTCGCTGTTCGTGCTGCGCCATCGCGGCATCGTGGAGCGCACGATCCCGGACGTGGAGTGGGTGGATCTGCGCGCGCTGCCCGAATCCCCGCGCGTCGACGTGAAAACCGCACTGCCGTCCCTGCATTCGGACTGGCTGTTCGCCGACGGCGGGTACGACGTCATCGGGACCGGCTTCACACCGCCGGTCACCGCGCTGGCCAACGATCGCGACATCGTCTACCTCGGCATCTCCGGGCCGCGCGTCGAGAACGGCCGCCTGGTCGCCAAGGCGGACAGCGGCATCGAATCCGTCGCGGATCTGCGCGGCAAGCGCGTCGGCATCGCGCACGGCTCCTGGCAGACCACCCTGCTGCTGTTCGCGCTGGACCGGGCGGGTTCGACCTGGGCCGACATCGAACCGGTCGACACCGACGTGAACGGCGGAACCGCCCTGCTGGACGGCGATCTCGACGCCTGGGTGGGCGCCTATCCCGGTTTGGCGGCCATCGAAGCGGTCGCCGAGTTGCGCACCCTGGTCGACACCGAATCCGTGTTCAGCCATCCGTCGCTGTGGTTCACCCGCCGCGACTTCGCCGAGCAGAACCGGGAAGCGCTCACCGCGATCATCGCCGCGCTCCAGGAATCCGACGCCTGGATCACCGAGAACCCCCGCGCCGCGGCGCAGTACTTCGTCGACGACATCGTCGCGCGCGGCGGCAGCGCGGACCTCGACGCGTGGGAGGCGGCGCTGCGCGGCCGCCCGTTCGGCATTCATCCGGTCTCGGACGCCTTCCTGGACGAGCAGCAGCGCGCGGCCGATCTGCTGGCCGCCAACGGGCTCATCGCCAAGAGCGTCCCGGTGCGCGCGGCGGTGCTGCCGTGGATCGGGGAGGCGGTCGAGGCCACCCGGTCCGCGACGGTCGCGGGCTGAGGCTCGCCGCGTCCCCGGCAGCCCGGTGCCGGGGACGCGCGCTATCCGGCGGCGGCGGCGCGCGCAACCGCGGCCCGGTAGCCGAGCAGGCACAGCCCGAGCCACAGCGCGCCCAGCAGCCAGCCGCCGAGCACGTCGGTCGGCCAGTGCACGCCCAGGTAGACACGCGAAAAGCCGACCGCGACAACGAAGATCGCGGTCCCGGCGGCGAGGGCGAGGCGCTGCGACCGCCGCCGGAGCACGGCCGCCAGCGCGACGGCGACGATCACCACGACCACCAGGGAATTGAGGCTGTGGCCGGAGGGGTACGAGCGGCTGGCCACGCCGACGAGGTGCTCGCCGACCGGCGGGCGCGCCCGGCCGATCAGCAGTTTGCTCAGATTGCTGATCGGCTGCGCACCGGCGGCGGCCACCAGGATCAGCCCGGCGACCCAGCGGTGCCCGCGCCGGGCGAACAGCACCGCGGCGAGGATCGCGAGCGCGAGCATCGCCGTGCCGCTGCCCGCGTGGGTGACCACCGTGGCCAGGTCGGTCGCGGTGGCGGTGCGCCGGGCCAGGGCCCAGTCACGCACCGAGTCGTCGAAGGCCGTTCCGCCGTTTCCGGTGCACACGGCCACGGTCAACCCGGCGAACAACACCGCGAGCACGATCAGCGACCACGCCGGGGGCGTGGGCAGCGCAAGGGGCGGACGCGCGGGTGTGCCGAATCCGATCATGCTCGACCCTATCGCCCTCACCAGTGACAGTTCGGCGACCAAACCTCGGCGCGCCGCTCAGCGAACTCCCCTCGGCGACGGTCCAGCAAACGTGCCGGAGCCGGGAGTGCCGAGCGCACTCCGCAGGTAGGACGTCACCGGCCGACAAGCATCCCCCGGCCTCGGCCGGTGACCCTCCCCGGCGCGCCGACCGTGCCCGGCCACCAGATGCGATCGTCGAGGATCGCGAACAGGGCGGGCACGGCGACGGTACGGACGACGAAGGTGTCGAGCAGGATGCCGATGCCGACCACGATGCCCAGCTGGGTCAGGGTGATCAGCGGCAGCACGCCCAGCACGCAGAACACCGCGGCCAGCACGAGGCCCGCGCTGGTGATGACCGAGCCGGTGGAGGCCACGGCGCGCACCATGCCCTCGGTGGTGCCGTGCTCCGCGGCCTCCTCGCGGGCCCGGACCACCAGGAAGATCGTGTAGTCCACGCCGAGCGCGACCAGGAACAGGAACCCGAACAGCGGCACATTGGTGTCCAGGGCGGGATAGCCGAAGACGTGCGCGCTGATCCAGCTGCCCAGTCCCAGCGCCGCGAGCGCGCTCACGACGGTCACCCCGACCAGGATCAGCGCGGCCGGTATCGCGCGCAACAGCACCAGCAGCACGAGCAGCACCACCGCCAGGATCAGCGGGATGACAAGCGCCTGATCGCGGCGCGCCGCGTCGCGGATGTCGAGGGCCTGCGCGTCCGAGCCGCCGACCAGCGCCTCGGCTCCCGCGACACCGGCCAGCCTGGACCGGATGTCCTCGATCGCCGCGAACGCCTCGCCCGAGGCCGGCGCGCCCTCCAGCACGACCGACCAGCGGGTCAGTCCGTTGCCGGCCGGACCGATGGTCGCCCGGGATACGCCGGCGGCCGCGTCGAGCTCGGCCTGCACCTGCTCGGACCGTTCGGTCCGGGCCAGCACGAACGCGGGGTCCGAGGCGCCCGAGGGGAAGTGCTCGGCCAGGGTGTTGACCCCGTCCACCGATTCGGCGCTGACCCGGAACTGCTCGGTCTGCGCGAGCCCCACATCGGTGGTCAGCAGACCACCGGCGCACACCGCCAGCGCGGCCAGCACCGGAATCAGCACCCGCACCGGACGGCGCACCACGCGGCGCGCCACCTCGTACCAGACACCCGTGCGGGCCTGATCCCGGTTGTCGACGCGGGGCACGAAGGGCCAGAAGATCTTTCGGCCGCACAGCGCCAGCGCGGGCGGCAGGGCGAACAGGACGAAGAGCAGGGCGACCACCAGGCCCGCCGCCGCGAACGCGCCCAGGCCCCGGGTGTTCGGCAGCAGCGCGAGCAACAGGGTGAGCAGCGCCATCACCACCGTGGCATTGCTGGCGAGGATCGCCGGCCCCGCCCGGCGGACCGCCGCGCGCAGCGCGTCGCGGTGTTCGGGGTGCCGGTGCAGTTCGTCGCGGTAGCGCGAGACCAGCAGCAGCGCGTAGTTGGTGCCCGCGCCGAAGACGAGCACGCTGGTGATGCCCGCGGTGGAGCCGTCGAAGGCCAGCCCGGTCGGCTGCGCCAGACCCGTGCCGACGGCGGACGCCACGCGATCGGCCAGTCCGACCACCGACAGCGGCAGCAGCCACAGCAGCGGTGAGCGGTAGGTGACGATCAGCAGCACCATCACGACCACGGCGGTCGCGGCGAGCAGCAGAATGTTGGCTCCGGAGAACGACTCCGAGATGTCCGCGCCGAAGGCGGGGCCGCCGGTGAGCTGCAAGCGCAACTGCTCCGGAGCGCCCTGCGCGACGGCGGCGCGCAGCTGCGTCACGCGCTCGGTGAGTGCCGTGCCGTCCAGTTCGGCGGGAACCGACGCCGGGGCCAGGGCCGCGCGGCGGTCCGGGGCGACGATCGTGGGGGCCTGCGCGGCGGCGCCGTCGCGCAGGCGGGTGGCCCCGGCGTCGATGTCGGCCAGGTCGGCCGGGGTCAGCTCGCCGCCGTCGACACGGGTCGCGACCAGCACCACCGAGGCGGTGTCCCCGCCCGGGAAGTCCTCGGCCAGCGCCGCGGCGCGGGCCGATTCCGCCGAATCCGGGAGTGAATTCGGGGCCTGCCCGGCGGTGTCGTTGCTGCCGACCAGGCCGATGGTCAGCGCGCCCGCCACGATCACGAGCAGCAGCACCGCCCACGACCTGCGGCCGGTGACCAGTGCGGCGTAACGATCCCAGGCACTCATGTCCTCACTATTTCAGAAACTTAAATATCTCGCAAAAGCCCTGCGCGCAGGCACTACGCTGAGGCCCTGGAGCGAAGGAGGCACCGATGAGCGACCCAGCGCGGACCGAGCGCGGGCTCCTGGAGACCGAGATCGCGCGCGACCTGCGCGCGCTGTCCGCCGTGTCGGAGCAGATCGGGCACACCTTCGCCCGCGCGAACAGGCTGCGCCCCAACGACTTCCGCGCCCTGATGCACGTCGCCACGGCGCAGGCCGAGGGCGCGCCGCTCACGGCGGGCCAGCTCGGCGCGCTCAGCGGCGTCTCCCCCGCCGCCGTGACCTACCTGGTCGAGCGCATGATCGAGTCCGGCCACCTGGAACGCGCCACCGACAGCAGCGACCGCCGCCGCGTGCTCCTGCACTACAGCGACCACGGCATGGGCGTCGCCGCCGCGTTCTTCACCCCGGTCAGCGCCCGCATGCGGGCCGCCCTGGCCGAACTGCCCGACACCGACCTCGAAACCGCGCACAACGTACTGGTCCGCGTGATCGGCGCGCTCCGGGAGTTCGCCACCGATCTGGACGAACACCCGGAATAGCGGTCCGGGCCGCGGCGTCGCGACCCGGACCGGCAGCCTCGATCAGTGCGCGCCCACCGCGCGATCCGGCTCGGGCTCGCGCCGGATCACCTCGACGGGATCGGTGCGCACCTCCGCCAGGATGAAATCGTGCGCCGGGTGCCGGCGCAGCATCCGCTCGAACTTGCGGCTCGACGCGGGCCACGGGCTGGTGACGCGGCCGCTGGCGTGCTTGTACCAGCTCCAGCCGGTGGCCGGCCAGACCGTTTTCGCCAGGTTGCGGCGCAGCCACTGCTGATAGTCCACCATCGCCTCGTCGCTGAGTTCGATGGTGGCAGCACCGGTTTGGGCCCGCCAGCGCAGGCACTCCAGGATGTAGCCGATCTGGTGTTCCTTCATGTCGGGATTGCTGCCCGCGGGATTGAACGAGTTCGGCCCGGCGATCAGGAACGCGTTGGGGTAGCCGGGCACGGCGACACCCATGAACGCGCGCGCACCGGTGGACCACTGTTCGTGCAGCAGCACGCCGTCGCGACCGCGTACCGTCACCGGCACCAGGAATTCCGGGGCCCGGAAACCGGTGGCGTAGACGATGATGTCGGCGTGATGCCGGACGCCGTCGGCGGTTTCGATGCCGTCGGGTGTGATCCGGGCGATGCCGGCGGTGACGAGATCGACGTTCTCGCGCTGCAGCGTCGCGTAGTAGCGGCTCTCGAACAGCACCCGCTTGCTGCCGATCGGGTACTTCGGCGTGAGCCGCGCGCGCAGCACCGGATCGGCGACCTGCGCGCGCAGGTAGCGCCGGGCCGCCCACTCCGCGGGCCGGGCCGACCAGCCGCGGCGCATGATCGGCGCCAGCAGCGTGTCGGCGCCGAAGCGCAGGGCGCGCCGGTAGAGCCGGTGCGCGCCGGGCAGCCGCAGCGCCCACCGCCCGGCGGCGCCGAACTCGGTGGACGGTTTCGGCAGCACCCAGTGCGGCGTCCGCTGGAAGACGCGCGCGGAGCGCACGATCGGCGCGATCTCGGGCAGGAGCTGCGCGGCGCTGGAGCCGGTGCCGATCACCGCGACGTCCCGCCCGCGCAGGTCCTGGCCGTGGTCCCAGCGCGCCGAATGGAAAGCCGCACCCGTGAATTCCGCCTGCCCCGGCAATTCGGGCAGGTACGGGCGATGCAGTTGCCCGACGGCGAAGACCACCACGTCGGCCATTCCGCGCTCGCCGGTGGCGGTGACCAGCTCCCACCGGCCCAGGTCCGCGCGGAAGGTCGCGTGGGTGATCGCGGTGCCGAAGCGCAGATGCGGCGTCAGGCCTTCCTCCCGCGCGACCCGGCGCAGATACTCCAGAATCTCCGTTTGTCCTGGATAACGGGTTTTCCGACTCCGATAGGGTGCGAAGGAAAAGGAATACAGGTGCGCGGGAACGTCGCAATTACACCCCGGGTAGGTGTTCTCCCGCCACACTCCGCCGACGTCGTCGCCTTTCTCGAAGATCACGAAATCCTCGACTCCGATCCGCCGCAGCGCAGCACCCATACCCAGGCCGCCGAACCCAGCTCCGACGATCGCTACTTGTAGATCAAAGCCCTTCTGCATGACCGCCCTTCATTTCACGACAGCGTCCGATTGGTTGTGTTCGCCACCGCCGGCACCCGGCGGGCAGGCAAAGGCTAACTGATAGCAAACACAAATCAAGCAGGCGCGAAAACGTGTCTGGGCGTGCATATTTTCGGGATATTGCGGATTATTCGGACCGCATTGTCGGCACTTCAGCAAACCGCCATTGCGAATCGCCGGGAGTACCGCAATGCGCCGGTCCGGCGCCGCGCCGTCGGATGATGCGGCGCATGGCCATCAACTTCGGACCCCCGGAAAGCCAATCGGACGAAGAGTTGCTGCAGCACCTGGCCTTCTGGCGCCGGAAAGTGCAGGAGTATCTGCGCACCGGGCAACAGGACAATATGAGCCAGGGCCGCCGGCAGGAAGAGATCTACAAGGCCGAGGCGATCCGGCGCGGTCTCATCCGGCCGGCCGAGCAGTTCTGACCGGCGGGCCGTCAGCCACCCAGCGCCACCCGGGTGAAAGCCCCCAGCGCGTGATCGATCGGGTGCGGCTGCGGCCTGCCCGCGGCGTCGAAACGATTCCAGCGCTGCATGTTCACCACGACCGACAGCTGCCGGTGCCCGTCGTCGCTGATCATCGAGAGGGCCCCGCCGCCCCAGGCGGAACCGTCGTGACCCCAGTGCACGCCGAGACCGGGCACCGTCCACCGGTGCAAGCCCAGGCCGTACTCGATGGTCGTGCCGTCGAAGGCGACGACCGGCCCGGTGTGCCGCATCTGCGCCAGCGACGCGGAGCCGACGACCTCGCCGGCGAGCAGCAGCCGGTAGAAGCGGTTCAGATCGGCGACGGTGGAGATCAGGGAAGCTGCCGGTCCCACCCAGGACATGTCGAAAACGCTGAAATCGCGTGGCGGATCGAACATGCCGAACCACGATTCGTAGTGCAGCGAATGCAGACCGGCGATCTCGGGGCCGGTCGGCAACTCGCTGTCGCGCAGCCCGGCGGGTTCGAGCACCGCCGCGGTGATGTACTTCTCGGCGGAGAGCCCGGTGACCAGCTCCAGAAGTTGGCACAGGAGAAGGTAATTCGTGTTCGAGTAGATCCCGGGTGCGCCGCCGGGCGGGCCGACCGGCGGAGCCGAGACGCCCAGCGCGATCAGCTCGGCCCGGTCGAACCGGGTGAATCGGTTGTCCTCCAGGCTTTTCGGCGTCGTGTTCGCAGCATCGGGCAGGGCGGCCAGCGAGGGATAGGCGCGCGGCAGATAGTCGGCCAGGCCACTGGTGTGGTTGATCAGCATGCGCACGGTGATCGCCGCACCGCGGTCACCCGGGACCGATGCGGGCAGGTAGTGGGCGATCGGTGCGTCCAGATCGATCGCGCCGCACTCGACCTGCCGCAGCACGGCCGCGGCGGTGCAGGTCTTGGTGACACTGCCGACCCGATGCCGCAGCTCGGGGGTCGCCGGGCGGCCGGTGCCGAGATCGGCGAATCCGGCCGCGCCGCACCAGGTTCGATCACGATCGCGGACTTCGGCGAAGACGCCGGGCAGGCCCGCGCCGTGGATGGCGTCCAGGGCGGACTGTAGTTTCGCGGGATCCAGGGGGTTGCGCACGACAGGGTCCTCTCGTCGTCGATAGGGGCGTGGACGCACACCACTATCGACCGGCGATCACCAGCGGTCTTGGAAAAAATTTCCCCACGCCCGGTACCGGTAGCGCGCGATGTCGGGCTGGTAGTGCGCCGCCAGCAGGCCCGGGGTGCGGGCGGCGAACAGCGCGACATCGCGGGCGAGATGGGCCTGATCGGTGTATCCGCCGTCGGCGGCGACCGCGGCGGCGGAGCGCCCCGCCAGCAGGCCGTCGACCGCGTGGCGGAACCGGACCAGCATCGCCGTGCGCTTGGGCGTCAGGCCGATCTGGGCCTCGAACCTGGTCAGCAGCCGCTTGTGACTCCAGCCGACGGATTCGGCGATGCTGCCGATCCGCACCCGGCCGTGCGAGGCGAGGATGCGGTGCCATCCGGCGAGTACCTCCGGATCCGGGGTGCGCGTATCCCGGTCGCACTGCGACAGAAAGGCTTTCGTCAGGCCGAACCGTTCGTCCCAGCTTCCCGCCTCGGCCAGCCGCTCACGCAACCGCCGGGCCCGCGCTCCCCACACGTCCTCCAGCGCGACGACGCCGCGCCCCAGTTCCGTCGGCGCGATCCCCAGCAGCGAATACGCCCGGATCGGCGACAAGCGCAGCTCGACGCATTCGGCCCGGTCGCTCCGTATCCGCATGGCCGCGGCGGGCAACCCCACCACGAAACCGTCGAGCGCCCGGTGCCCGAGTGCGTCATCCACGCGCACAGGCTGCTCCCCGAACCCGATCACGATCGTGATCGAGGACGCCCCGGCGGCCCGCAAATCCAGCCCCGCCCCACCCACATCCCGATACCCGATGAGTGCGCCACCCAGGCCCGCCAGCCCGACCGGACCCGCGAAATCCCATGCCGCGTCTGCCGAATCCACTGGGTCCACCTGTCCAGGCTACGGAACAGACCTCGCTGTGCAGCCAGGCGGATACTGGCGGGCCGTGCGGCCGCCGAGCCGAACAGATCGGCGAGAGCGGGCGTGAGTCTTTTCACTGCTTTCGCGGTTCGATCATGAATCGGAATCGCCACGAAATTCACTGCGGTGCAGCGCTTCTGTTCAAACATGGGGCGCCGGGCGGGCGCGGAGCGGCTTGCGCGGGCACCGGCATCGATGGGTACCGTAGCCGGATAGCTGTCGAGTCACCGAAGGCAAGGAGTTGGACGCCTTGGAGCAGATACTACGGCCGCTCATCGTGTTGGGCGGCACCCTGCTGATCACCATCTCGGCCGGTCTCCTGATCGGCCGATTCCTGCGCTACAGCGCGAACCAGGAGCACCCGCGCAGGCTGGCCCTACTGCTGAGCCGCCTGCAACTGCCGTTACAGGCGCTGCTGGCGACCGCCACGCTGCACTTCACCTATCCGCTGGCCGAACTGCACCTCCGCCAGGACGACGTGATCCGCAATGTGCTGGCCACCATGGCGATCATGTCGGCGGCCTGGCTCACCGTGCGCGGAGTGGACGCGTTCGCGGCGAACACCCTGGACAAATACGCGCACCGCACCAGCGACACCGCCCGGGTGCGCCGCCTGCGCACCCAGCTGCTGCTGGTCCGCCGGATCGTGACCACGGTGCTCGTGGTGACGACCGCGGCCATGGCGATCCTGCTGCTGTTCCCGAGCCTGCGCGTGCTGGGCACCTCGATGCTGGCCTCGGCCGGTGTCATCGGCATCATCGCCGGTGTGGCCGCGCAGTCGACGCTCGGCAACCTGATGGCCGGTCTGCAGATCGCCTTCGGCGATTCAGTGAAGATCGGCGACACGGTCGTGGTCGAGGGCGAATGGGGCACGGTGGAGGAGATCACGCTGGCCTTCCTCACCGTGCGCATCTGGGACGACCGCCGGCTCACCATGCCGGTCTCCTATTTCAACAGCATGCCCTACGAGAACTGGTCGCGCGGCGGGCCGCAGATCACCGGCACGGTATTCCTCTACCTCGATCACAGCGCCCCGATCGCGGAGCTGCGCGAGTACCTGCACGAATATCTCGGCACCCGCGAGGACTGGGACGGCCGGAGCTGGAACCTGCTGGTCACCGACAGCACACCCACCGGAATCGTGGTCCGCGCGTCGATGTCGGCGCGCAACGCCGACGACGTGTGGACCCTGCGCTGCGCGGTCCGCGAGGAACTGCTGGGCTGGGTGCGCCACCAACATCCCTACGCACTGCCGAAGCTTTCCATGGCGGAGCCGTCGCCCGCGCTGGCGCAATAGTTCCGACACGCCTCGGCAGAAGCTGGTTTCTCCGCTGAATTCGAGCGAGGCTGGGTCGGCTACCAGCCACTTTCGCCGTGAAGGAACCCATGCCGCTGTCTCGTCGCAGTTTCCTGACCGCCTCGGCGGCGGGCGCCCTCGCGACGGGATCGGCGGTGCCGCCCGCCGCAGCCGCGGGGCCGCAGGTCCTGCGCGCCGGCGATCCGGCGTACGCGGAACTGGCCGGGCGTGGCTACAACCGCCGCTTCGCCGCCCGTCCCGACCGCATCTTCGTGCCCACCGACACCGAACAGGTGCGTGCGGCCGTGGCCCGATCGGTGGGCGAGGGCGCGGCGATGGCCGTCCGGTCCGGCGGGCACTGCTTCGAGGACTTCGTCGACGACGAGCGCACGCGGGCGATCATCGATCTGCACCGCATGACCGCGGTGACGTGGGACCGCGAGCACAACGCGTTCTCGGTGGCGGCGGGTGCCGATCTGGGCGGCGTCTACGAGCACCTGCTGGCCGCGGGCGTGACGGCCCCCGCCGGAATCTGCAAGGGCGTCGGCGTCGGCGGATTCGTGGCGGGCGGGGGCTACGGTCCGCTGTCGCGCAGTCTGGGCCTGATGGCCGATCACCTCTACGGGGTGGAGGTCGTCACCGTCGATCGCGCGGGCACGGCGTCGACGGTCCTGGCCACCAGGGGCGGTCCGCACGCCGACCTGTGGTGGGCGCACACCGGCGGCGGAGGCGGCAACTTCGGCGTCGTGACGCGGTATCTGCTCCGTTCCCCCGACGCCTCGGGCGATGAGCCCGCACGGGCGCTGCCCGCGCCGCCCGGCGCCATGCTGCACACCCGGCTGCTGCTGCCGCCGCTCGGCGAGGAATCGTTCGGCCGCTTCGTCGGCAACTATCTCGCGTTCTTCGAGCAGCACAGCGCACCCGGGGACCCGTTCACCGAACTCTATGCGCCACTGCACATTCGGCCGGGACTGGCCGGGCCCTCCGATATCCTGATCCTGCTCCGCGCCGATCGCCCCGATACCCAGGCGCTGTTCGACGAATTCGTCGCCGCGGTCTCGCAGGGCGTCTTTCCCGCACCCATACTGCTGCCGGCCACCCGTGCCTCCTACGCGGACACCGTCGCGAATGTCTACTACCCCAAGGGCATGCCGGGCGCGCGGGTTAAAGCCAAGACGGCCTATCTGCGCCGCGCCTACTCGGCCGACCAGCTCCGCACGCTGCACCGCTCTCTCACCGACCTCCGGTTCCTCGGTGAATCCCAGGTGGAGTTCATGCCTTTCGGCGGCGCCGTCAACGCCGTGGCGGCGGACGCCACGGCGATGCCCGCCCGCGACAGCTTCATGACGATGCTCGTGCACGCAACCTGGCGGCTGCCCGGCGACGACGAGCGCTACCTCACCTGGGCGCGAGAACTGTTCCACGACCTGCACGCCGACAGCGGCGGCGTCCCCGTTCCCGGCGGCGTGTACGGCGGCAGCTATATCAACTATCCGGATCGGGACCTCACCGACTACCGCTGGAACACCTCCGGCGTGCCGTGGCACGGCTTCTACTATCGCGGCAACTACCCGCGACTACAGGAGATCAAGGCCCGCTGGGATCCCAATTCCCTATTCCGGCATCGGCTTTCGATCGATCCCGGCTAAGCGCCCCGATCGATGCCGAGCGTGGCGATCAGGTCTTCGTGCAGTTCGAACCAGACGCGATGGGCCGAATCCATCCCGGTGCCGGTGATCATCTCGGGCCGTCCGGGCGCTGCGGCGAGCGCCGCGGCGAAACGGGTGTCGTAACCGGAGAATCGAGCCAGCGCGCTGGTCAGCCGATCCGTCAGCGGCACCAATTCCGCTGCGAGAAAGGCGAGTTCGTCGAGAACGCGGTGATCGCGGTCGGCGTCGGCGTGGTCGTTGTCGCGCAGGCCGCCGCCGGGCAGGACGATCAGCTGCCAGTCCGTGCAGGCCCGCACCACTCGCGCGTTGAGCGGCAGGAAGTCCCGGTAGACGCTCTCCACCACGGTTGTCGCGCCGCTCGCCGACAGCTCCGCGGCCAGCTGCCGCTCGTTCTCGGCGCGCCCGCTCTCGGTCAGCGACCAGCCGGCGTCCGGGCCGAAGCGGTATCGGCTGATCCACCCGCGGGCCCGGCACTCCCGCACCTGCGATTCGGCGAGGCCGACCGGCATTCCGAACCGGTCGGCCACCGCCTGGGTGTCGACGAAACCGCCGAGGCGGATCGCGTGCAGGGCGAGCAGCGAGCTCGGCGAAACATGGGTCATCGCAGGCTATTACCTTCCGCGTGGAGCGCGCGCACCTGCCCGGTGGCGCCGTCGACCGCGACGATCCCGTGTCCGACCAGGGCCGTCATCGCGCCTTCGGCCGCCACCACGGCGGGAATCCCGTACTCGCGAGCGACGATCGCCGCGTGCGCGAGGATTCCTCCGGTTTCGGTCACCACCGCGGCGACGATGCCGAACAACACGGTCCAGGCCGGGTCGGTCGTGCGGCAGACCAGGACATCGCCCGGCCGTACCGCATCGAAATCAGCAGGGCCGCACACGATTCGAACCGGACCCGTGGCCGTGCCGAGCGAGGCCGGAGAGCCGGTGACGAGCGGCGGTTCCATGGGATCGAGCATGCGTCAACCATAGGTTGACGATCGACAGATCGTCAACTACTAGTTGACGACATGACACACCATCACACGGCTAAGCGAGCGACCGTGGTCGGCGCGGGGATCGCCGGACTGGCCGCCGCGCTGCGGCTGCACCAGGACGGCTGGCACGTCGTCGTGCTCGAGCAGGCACCGGCGCGGCGCAGCGGCGGATATCTGGTGAATCTGCACGGCCCCGGCTACACCGCCGCCGAGCGACTCGGATTGCTTCCCGCGCTGCGACCCCGCGATATCGGCTTCTTCGGCTCGATCCTCGTGCACGCCGACGGCCGGGAGAAGTTCCGGATTCCGGCCGAGGTCGCCGCGGCCGCGGTCGGCGATCGGGCCCTGAGCGTGTTCCGCGGCGACGTGGAGGCCGCACTGTACGACGCGGTCGCCGAGCACGCGGACCTGCGCTTCGGCAGCATCGTGCAGGGCATCGACCAGACGGCGACGGAAGTCGTGGTCACCCTCGGTGACGGCACCCGGGTGCGTTCGGACCTGCTGATCGGCGCGGACGGCGTGCACTCCCGCGTGCGGGAGCTCGTATTCGACGCGGGGCCCGCCGCTTTCGTGGACCTGGGCCACATGGTCGGCGCGTTCCCCCTGGCCGCGCCTCCCGGGCACGTGCCCGAGGGCGCCGGCACCACCTATCTCGGACCGGGCCGCACGGCCGCGGTGATGAACCTCGGGCCGGAGCGTTCCTCGGCCTTCTTCACCTACCGCTGCGCCGATTCCAGCGCCGAGCTGTCGGCCGGCGCCGGGCCCGCGCTGCACCGGGCGTTCGGCGATCTGGGCGGCGGAGTCGCCGACGCGCTGGCTCAAATGCCTTTCGACACAGCCTATTTCGACTCGGTCGGCCAGATCGTACTGGACCGGTGGAGCCGGGGCCGCGTCGTCCTGCTCGGCGACGCGGCCTGGTGTGTCACGGTTTTCGCGGGCTACGGCGCGGCCCTGGCCCTCGACGGCGCGGACCGCCTCGGCAGCGCCCTGGCCGAGTACGGCGCGGACCTCGCGGCCGCCTTCGACGCCTGGGAGTCCGCACTGCGCCCCGAGGTGCGCAAGCGCCAGACCCTCGCCCGCCGCGGCATGAGCCGATTCGCCCCGTCCACCCGAGCCCAGGTCTGGGCGAACGAGATGACATTGCGCGCGATCCAGCTTCCCGGTATCCGCGGACTCGTGCGACGCGCCATCCAGCGCGCCAACAACTAACCGCCACGGAAGAGGCTGGTCGAGGAGCTGTCCTGAGGCGTCAGCGGTATTCGGCCAGCACCGTGCCGTGCCGGATGAAGCCCGACACTCCCGGCAGGGGTTCGGGCCGGGTCCAGCCGGTGAAGTCGGCGTAGCTGTCGCTGTAGAGGTAGGAGCCCTGGGTGGGGTCGTCGAGGTTGTAGGCGTCGAGGAAGATGCGCCAGCCGCCGTTGGGCAGGGGAATGACGCACTGTCCCTCGCGCGGGCCGCCCCAGCCGGCCCAGTCGCCGGTCTGCTCGAAGGTGTAGGGGCCGTCGAGCTGGTCGGCGACCGCGAGTTCCACGAACTTGGTCTGCTCGTTCTTGACGAAGGCGTAGTAGCGGCCGAGGTGGTGCACGACGGTGGTATCGATGTAGCCGAGTTCGGTGCCGGGATTGGGGTTCAGGCCCGCGAGCGGCGTGGGCGTCGTCCAGGTGCGCAGTTCGGGGTCGGCGGCCGTCATCACGTGCGGTGTGAAGCCCGCGCCGGTGTTCAGCGAGACCAGCACGGCGATCCGGCCGCTCGGGTCACGGAACCATTCCGGAGCCCAGGCGTGCCGGACATCGGGAATCGGCACCTCGTAGTCGTAGAGGTGGGTCCAGGTCAGCAGGTCGTCGCTGCGCGCGAATCCGAGCGAGTTCCCGTCCCAGGCGGTCGTGTGGACGACGTAGTAGCTGCCGTCCTCGTGGCGGAACAGGCTCGGATCGCGCAGCAGCGAGCCCCGGTCGGTGGGGTCGGTCGCCGGGGTCGACGGGTCCGCGCCGGGCGGGCGGTACGCCGCGCCCCGCAGCAGCTGAAAGGTGGTGGCGTCGGCGGACTCGTAGACGTACAGGTCGATCTGGCTGTTGTTGGTGAACGTCACCATGGTGTAGCGGACTCCGGGGGTGGTCACGGGCGCCACCGTCGGCGCCGCTGCCGCGCGACCGAGGACGAGGGTCTGCAGGGGCAGTGCGGCGGCCACGGCCAGCAGTGATCTCCGGTTCAGTTCCACGTGCGGAATTATCCGATGAAAGTTTGCCGAAAGATTGCCGACACTCCCGAGTCGCCGTGCGGCACGGGGCGGGGCCCGGGCTTCGATCGCCCGGCCGACGTCCGTCCGCTGATTGAGACGGCGTACGGACTACGCTTGTCGACCTGGATTCGTCTGCGATACCCCGCGCCGAAATCGTCGGTGTGGGGACCGCTCCGGCGTGGAAGTACCGAAAGGGCGGCTCGTGCTGCGAATTGTCATCGGCGGCATAGTGCTCGCTCTGATCCACTGGCTCTTCTACCGTCGTCTCCTGCGCGCCACGGCGGTGCCCGGGCCCGTGCGGAAGGCCGGCGCGGTGCTGCTGGCCGGGTTGTGGTTGACCGTGCTCGTCGCGCTGGGCGCGGGTAGCGCCTACTCCCCCAGGCCGATTCGGCCGATCGTGTGGCTCGGGGCGACCTGGGCGGCCGTGATGTTCTATCTGCTGCTCGGGTTGCTGGTGCTCGGGCTGGTGCTGCTGATCGCCCGGCTCGCGAAATTCCCGCGACGGCTGCGCCTGGTGCGGGTGCTGTCGGCGGTGCTGGTCGTGGCGGCGGTCGGGACCGTCGCCTACGGCGTGTACGAAGCGAACCATCCGCGCGTCGTCCAGGTCGAGGTGCGTTCGGCGAAGCTGCCGGCCGAGCTGGACGGGCTGCGGGTGGCCGTGGTCTCCGACATCCATGTCGGCGCGGCGCGCGGCGCGGCGTTCACCCGGCGGGTCGTCGACCTCGCGAACGAGCAGCGCGCCGACGTCATCGTGCTGCCGGGCGATCTGATCGACGGCTCGGTCGAGTTCGTGGGCGCGGACATCGCGCCGATCGCGGACCTGCGGTCGAAGTACGGCACGTTCGCGGTCGCGGGCAATCACGAGGGCTATGTCGACGGTGTCGCCGAGTGGATGAACTACTGGGAGACGCTCGGTGTGCGGACCCTGCGCAATCAGCGCGCCGAGATCGCCGTCAACGGGGCGACACTGGAGATCGCGGGCGTGTACGACTTCGCCGCGCCGGACCCGTACGGGCCCGACATCGACGCGGCCGTCGCCGGGCACCGGCCCGATCGGTTCCTCATGCTGCTCGCACACCAGCCGCTGCAAGGACCCGACGCGGCCGCGCACGGCGTCGACCTGCAGATTTCCGGCCACACCCACGGTGGGCAGATGTGGCCGCTGAATTATGTCGTGGGCTGGGTCAACGGCACCGTGTTCGGGCTCGACCAGGTCGGCGAGATGCAGCGCTACACGACGCGCGGCGTCGGTGCGTGGGGCCCGCCGGTCCGGGTCGCCGCGCCGCCGGACATCTCGATCCTCACGCTTCGCCACGACTGAGCCCGGTGGTCGGCGCCGGTCGCGAGAAGGCCGCTACGCGTGCGCCCAGCACGCCCGCGTTGGCCACGACCGCCACGGCGAGACACACGACCAAGGGGAACGAGAAGTAGGTCAGCTGCTCGAAGGTCAGGTCGCGCCCGCCCCCGAAGACCAGGCCGAGCAGGGCCGGCAGCGGGATCAGCAAGGCCAGGGGCAGCAGCTGTAGCGCGAGTCGGAGCACGGTGCGCCACAGCGGCTTTCCGGACCGCGCGTTCGCCCAGCGCCGGGCCCGGCGCACCGCCCGGATACCGAACGCCCCGCACACCACCGTGCCTACGACCAAGAGCGCGTCCACGATCGGCCGCATCGGCGGGAACGACCCCGGTGCACCGCCGGTGACCAGTCGGGCCAGCGCGTCGGCCAGCTGGTCGGTGCCCTCGTTGCCCAGGCCGATGCCGCTGTTGCCGAGCACGGCGATGCCGTACCCGCCGGGCAGCAACAGTTGGCTCGCGGTGAAGGTGAACCACACGCAGCTGTGCCGCACCCGCCCCGCCGAATCTCGTTGCCAGCCCAGCCCATAGCTCCGGCTCGGGTCCGACGCCTCGTGCATGAGCGCCAAGTTCTCCGCCGAGAGCAGCCGGTGGCCGTCCGGCGCAAGGCCCCCGGAGTTCTGCATGATCAGCCAGCGTGCCAAATCCGCTGCGGTCGTGATGATTCCGTCCGAGCCGCCGACGAACCGCAGCGGTTCGGCGCGCGCGATCGACGCACCGTACGCGTATACGTGGCCCTGGCGGACCTGCGGCGGCAGATCGCGCGGCGTCTGATCGATGCTCAGTGTGTCGCGCATGCCGAGCGGCCGAAATATCCGGTCGCGCAGGTACTCCGCGAACGGCACCCCGGCACTCACCTCCACCAGACGCGCCGCGAGGTGAAAGTTCGTGTTGGTGTAGGCATGTTCCGCGCCGGGCTCGGCGCTCAGCTTCGCCTGCCGCGCGCGCACGACGGCCTCCGCCAGCGACTCCGGCTGCGGCAGGCTCTTCTCCCGCAGCGTCTGATCGGTGATGCCGGAGGTCTGGTTCAGCAGCTGACGCACGGTGATCCGCGCGCCGCGCCCATCGGCGAGCCGAAACTCCGGAAGGTATTGCCGCACCGGATCATCCAGGCGCACCCGGCCCGCTTCCACCAGCTGCAGCACCGCCAGCGCGGTGAACGCCTTGCTCACCGAGGCAACCGGCATCGGCGTCCCTTCCGACACCACCCCACCGGCCGAATCACGACCGTATCCCCGTGCGTACAGCACCCGATCCCGCTGCGTGACGGCGACCGCGACCCCCGGATATCCCGCCTTACCCGCGAAATCGGCGACCACCCGCGCGACAGCCTCCCCCGCCACCCCCTCCTGCGCCCTGCACATCGGCGCCACCACCACCACGACCAGCCCGAACACCACGGCCACCAGCCACCGCCACCCGTGCGCCACCTCATCCTCCGATCATTCGACCGATGAGATCACGCTACGAAACCCCCGACCCCCACCGCCTCCCCCGACCAACCAGAAGTACCCCCGACTTTCGTCGGGGCTCGTCGTGCGCATCCGAGGAACCGACGGACATGGCTCCGCGAGCCATATTGGCAACAAAGCGAAACGGTGATGCAGTCGGACGAACATACGGATGCGACTTAAACAGGCACGACCCCGACTCGCTGCGCCAGCTTTCCGAGTTCACCAGTCGTGAGGTCGCGGCGCGTAGTTCGCATCATATGACCGACGAGTTCGCGCACGGCGGACATAGTACGAATATGCTGCGGCGCTGTGTGTTCTGCTCGCAGGAGCGCATACAGCGATTCTCGATAGTTTCTCTCCATCGCGTGAGCTTTGCCGATTTCCACGAAGTACTGAGCGCGCCGGCCCTGGTTGGGCAGATCGTCCGGCGACAACGTCGGCGCAAGGGTCAGCACCTGCCCGGGCTCCTGACGTTCCATTGCAGCCGACATCCGCCACAGGACAACGTTCGCAGGGCCGAAAGACTCATTGCCTGCCGCAGAGGTATTGGGTTCGGCTGTGGCGAGCCTGGCTGCCTGCTCTGACGCTTCGGCAAGGTGTGGAGCCGGATCGCGCCCCATCGTGGCCGCAACGATGCTGCCTTGGAGATGCAACATCCCGTAGGTCTCGACCTCCCCCTTTGTGCGGACCCCGGGGGCGATTTTCTCAGCCGTCTCCAGTGTTGTGGCCAATGCGGCGGGTAGCGCGCCGGGCCGCGACAGCAGAATCTGTCCCTGACTGAAGGCTGCGGCGGCAATCGCGGCGGCACTTCCCGTATGTATGGCAGCGCGTTCGGATTCCTGCGCCGCCGTCCAAGCGAGCGCATGGTATCCACGTGCCCTCAAGGCCGATGCGACGCCGTAAGCGATCGTTGCGAGTATGTCCCACGATTGCTCGGAATCGGTATCTCTGACGTGCCGGTAGGAGTCCACCAGCATCGGCACGAGCAACGGCCCGAGCGCAGCGTAATCACAGTCATTGCGCAGCCGAGTCGCTTTGCGGGCGAGTGCTGCCAACCCTGACAGGTCGACCGGCGGCCGATCGTCGGTGACATTGCCACGCGCCCACAGCACCGTTTCTAGTTCTGGAACGACTGTGTGGAACCCAGCGGTGGCGGGGTCGAGCCTGTCCTGTTCGTGTCCGGTCAGGTCGCCGGTGGTGACCCGTAACGCCGCAGCCAGGGCGAGCAAGGTTCGGCGTGAGTCGATCGGCCGTTCGCCGTTTTCGAACTTCGCGATCGCGCCGCGACTGAGTCCAGTCCGGTCGGCTAGCACTTGCTGCGAGATTCCCCGCCGCGCTCGGATCTGACGCACTCGCTGCCCGATGTATCGGTCCGCGTTCTGGTCGTCGCTCATCAGTGCGCTCCCTCGATGGCATGGACAAAGCAATGCTACGTGCGTTGTCCCAGTGTGGGACACCGAGTGATGCGCGCACTGGCAGGCTCTTTTCAGCTACGGCGCCGGTGGCAGCGGATATGGGCCATGCGACCGACCATTCCGGACGGCGGAAGGGCAAGGGATGAGCCCCGCACCATGCGAAGTTGAAGATGCGCAGAACCCGGCGCTCGCAGGCGAACTCCACGCCGGTGCTCTACTGGTTGTTGCGGATGCGCCCTGCAAAGCGACGTTCGTCGAGCTGAAATCCATTTCGTACAGCGAGATTCGATGACTGGCGCTTGGCTCCTCCTCGGATGGATCGTGGTGTTCGGTCTGCCGCTGGTGGTGGCCATCGCAGCGATTGCGTGGCAACCGCGCATCCCCAAAGACCGGTCCGTCGACGGGATCCGGCGGCGGATCGACGAGGAGGACGTCTAGTTCATGAGATTCGAACCTGCACCTCGCCACCAGCGGGACCGACCAACTCAGGCGTCGAGGGCCGCGGTGATCTTGGCCGCCATCGCCGCCACCGCCGGGTTCGACTTGCCCTGCCCGGCGGCCTCGACAGCCACCAGCACGGTGCCGCGGAAGTTCTCGGCCTCTCCCGGATACTGCGCCAGCGCACCCATCGCCGCGGTCAGCGCCGGAAGCACCTGATCGGCCAGCTCGGCCACGTTCTTGCCCGGCAGGCGAATATCCTTCGCCTTCGCCGACAAGACGTGCCCGACCAGACCGGTCGCCGAGGTCAGCGCGATCGAACCCCGACCGATGCCCTTGTGCGGTGCGCCCGCGGCGGCCAGCAGCCCGACCGCGCCGTAAGCGGCGGTCCGCACGATGCTCTTGTCCTGATCGGTGACGGTGACGGTGATCGACATGATGTTCTCCTCGGTGGGGTCCGGAACCGCTGGGGTTCCGGTCGTTTTCTTCGATGCACCTACTTTCACCGCACCCACTGATGCCGAGCTGACACCCGGCTGACACCACCGCTGACATCACCGTGTGTGCCGTGGGTCCATTCGATATCGCTGGCGCACAATCGGCTTCCGTCGCGACGGTGGCGTGCGAAGAGCGCGATGACCCTGCTGCGCGAGATCACCGATCCCTACGCGCCCGCGTGAGTCCGATAGCGTCGGTGGCGAGATGACGCCGAAGACAGGGAGAGCAGTGAGCAGCGCAGCCGACCGACCGAGTATCCGGGAGATCCAGGTCTCCGAGGCCGAGGCCGGGCCCTACGGCATCACCACCGGCCCGGATGGCGCGCTCTGGCTCACCCTGGTGCAGAGCGCCGAGATCGCCCGACTGACCGTGGACGGCGCGCTGCGGCGGTTTCCGGCCGGAGCCGCCGGATGCCGGCCGACCGTGATCGCCCCCGGCGTGGACGACGCCCTGTGGTTTAGCCGTTACGGTGACGACCGGATCGGCCGCATCACCACGGAGGGCGAGGTGACCTCGTTCGAACTGCCCTCGGGCAGTAGCCCGTACGGCATCTGCGCCGGGCCGGACGAAGCCATGTGGTTCACCGAGATGAGCACCGACCGGGTCGGCCGGATCGACGCGCAGGGCCGGATCACCTACGTCGATCTTCCGGTTCAGGGCGGATTCCCCTCCATGATCACGCGCGGCCCCGACGACGCCCTGTGGCTGACCCTCAACCAGGCCAACGCCGTCGCCCGCGTCACCGTCGACGGCGACACCACCCTGTACCCGCTGCCCGAGGCCGGCGCACCGGTCGGCATCACCAGCGGCCCCGACGCGCTCTGGTTCGTCGACATCGCCGCGGGCCGCGTCGGCCGCCTCGAGCCCGACGGCGCGATGCGCCTGCACCAGCTGCCCGATCCGTCCGCCAAACCGCACGCCATCGTGGCCTCGGCCGGTGGCGACTGCTGGTTCACCGAATGGGGCGCCAACCGCCTCGGGCGAATCACCCGCACCGGCGAAATCACCGAATTCGAGCTGCCCACACCGGCATCCGAACCGCACGGCATCACCGTGGGGCCCGATGGCGCGGTGTGGGCCGCGCTGGAAACCGGCGCCGTAGCCCGCCTCGCGCCCTGACCTCAGCCCACCAGCAGGACCAGCTTCCCGCGCACCTGCCCCTGTTCGCCCACGCGGTGCGCCTCGGCGACATCGGACAGCGCGAAGGTCCGCGTGCGCGGCACCGCGAAACGCCCGGAGGCGATCAGTTCGCCCAGCGTGTCGAGGGCGTGCAGCGCCCGGCCGCTGTCGCCGCGGCTGAACCGGACGCCGTGCGCCCGCGCTCCCTCGAAATCGGCGACCGTCAGGACGTGCTCGGCCCCGCCGGTGAGATCGATCAGCTCGGGCAGCACCCCGCTGCCCGCCACGTCGAGGGCGAGACCGACGCCGCCGAGCGCGCGCACGCGCTCGGACATGCCCGGGCCGTAGGCGACGGGTTCCGCGCCGAGTGCGCGCAGGTACTCGTGATTGGCGGGCCCGGCGGTGCCGATCACGCGCGCGCCGCGCGCCACCGCCAATTGCACCGCCGCACTGCCGATGCCGCCGGAGGCGCCGTTGATCAGTACCGTGCTGCCGGCGGTGACGCCGAGCTGATCCAGTGCGCGCGTGGCCGTTTCGACGGCCGCCGGGAGCGCTGCCGCCGCGGCGAAATCCAGCGCGGCCGGTATCGGCGCGTAGTGCGCCAGCACCGCCAGTTCGGCCTGCGCGGCCCCGGCGGCGGAGAACCCGTAGACGCGGTCGCCGACCGCGACATCGGTGACGCCCGCGCCGAGTTCGTCGACGACACCGGCGGCCTCGTACCCCAGGGTCTGGGGCAGCTCGGGGTCCATCAGGCCCTGGCGTTTCTTCCAGTCACTGGCGTTGACACCGGCCGCGCGCACCGCGATCCGGATCTCGCCGGGTCCCGGATGGGGATCGGGCAGCTCCACGAGTTCGAGCACCTCCGGACCACCGAACCGGGTGAAACGCACTGCCTGCATCATCGCCTCCTGTCCCGAAATGTGTGCCGCAAGTGTGCGCGGCCACCGGACCGGATCGGCGCAGGGCGGCTTCGCGATTCACTCCGCGCGCCGAACATCGCAGACCGATCCCCTCCGGCCGGGCCGGAGGGGAGGTGGCCTCAGCGGGTGGCGATTACGGCCGAGCCGTGCCCGAACAGACCCTGGTTGACCGCGATGCCGGCCCGGGCGTCCGCGACCTGACGGCCGTCGGCCTGCCCGCGCAACTGCCAGGTGAGCTCGCAGATCTGGGCGATGGCCTGGGCCGGAATGGCCTCGCCGAAGCAGGCAAGGCCGCCGCTCGGGTTGACCGGCACCCGGCCGCCGAGTGTGGTGGCCCCGCTGCGCAGCAGCTTTTCGGCGGCGCCCGGCTCACACAGGCCGATGTCCTCGTACCAGTCCAGTTCCAGCGCGGTGGACAGGTCGTACACCTCGGCGAAGGACAGGTCCTCGGGGCCGAGCCCGGCCTCCTCGTAGGCGGCCCGCGCGATCGCGGACCGGAACGCTTGCGGCGGAGTTTCCACCGCCACCGCGGAATCGGTCGCGAAATCGGGGAGATCGAGCACGGTCTTCGGGAACGTCGGCGTGACGGTCGAGAGCGCGCGGATCCGGACCGGATCGGCGATGCCGTGGCGGCGCGCATAGTCCATCGAGGTCAGCACGAGGGCGGCGCCGCCATCACTGGTGGCGCAGATGTCGAGCAGGCGCAACGGATCCGAGACGACGGCCGAGGCGGCGATCTCCTCCGCCGTCACCTCCTTGCGGTAGCGGGCGTAGGGGTTGTTCAGGCCGTGCTTGGCGTTCTTGACCTTGACCGCGGCGAAATCGTCGAGGGTGGCGCCGTGGATGGCCATGCGGCGGCGCGCGTAGAGGGCGAAGTAGATGGGATTGGTGGCGCCGAGCAGGTGGAAGCGCAGCCAGTCCGGATCGTCGCGCCGGTCGCCGCCGACCGGCTGGAAGAAGCCTTTCGGGGTGGCGTCCGCACCGATGACCAGCGCCACGTCCGACAGCCCGGCCAGGATCTGGGCGCGCGCGTTGGCGATGGCCTGCGCGCCGGACGCGCACGCGGCGTAGCTGCTCGAGATCCGGGCGCCCGACCAGCCCAGGGCCTGGGCGAAGGTCGCGCCGGCGACGAAGCCGGGGTAGCCGTTGCGGATGGTGTCGGCGCCGGCGATGTAGTCGACGTCGAGGTGGCTCAGTCCGGCGTCGGCCAGGGCCGCGCGCGCCGCGACCAGGCCGTATTCGACGAAGTTGCGGCCCCACTTGCCCCACTGGTGCATGCCCGCACCGAGGACGGCGATGTCGCGATCGTTCGTGTCAGTCATTGACCGGCCTCCACATCCACACGGTGTGCTCTGCTTCCTCGTCGGTGTAGAGCGTGCCGAGGGCCAGCTCGACCGGCATCCCGACGGCCAGGTCGTCCACCGTGAAGCCGGGCACCACCTGCCCGAGGATCACCATCTGCTCGACCTCGAGCTCGACGGCCGCGACCACGTACGGCTCGAAGGGGTCGGGCGAGACGTAGGGTGCGGGCGGCTTGTAGCGCGCGTCCGCGTAGGACCAGATCCGGCCGCGGGTGGAGAACAGGTATTCGGCGAGTTCGGAACCGTCCTTCGGGGCCGCGCAGTACGGGTTGCGACAGGCGAGGGTGTTCCGGGGGAAAAACGGCGTGCCGCACTCGTTGCAGCGGGTTCCCCGGAGACGTATCGCGCCGTCTTCCGTGGTGAACCAGTCCGCCACGGCGGGGCGTTGTTCTTTCTGCACGGAGTCGATCGTAATAGGAACACGTTCTAATTGGGGGCGGAAACGGGCTCCGGAGATCCGGCCGCGGCGGTACGGTGAGGACCGATCGAGGATGCGACGGCATTCCCATGTCGACCTGGAGTACCGAACCCGATGGGCACCAAAGCTGTTGAACCGCAGTCGATCCGCAATGTCACCCTGTTCGGGGCGACGGCCGGGCCGCTACACCGGCTCGGCGGCCCGGCGGCGGCCGAGACCCATTGGGCGACAGACGGAGTCGAGCACACCATCCGGCTGACCGCGGTGTCCAGGCAGACCTCGGTCGCGGAGCTGGAGCGGGAAATCCGGGTCGCCGACGGGGTGATCGCCGTCATGGACGCAGCTGTCGGCCCCACCGCGCGGCTCGCCACCATGTTGCGCGCCGCCGACGACCATCAGGTCGCGCGACTGTGCCTGATCGAGGGCCTGGATCGGCCCGGCGCCGACTTCGCCCGCTGCGTCCGGGCGCTCGCCGACATCCGCGGCGCGGTTCCGGTGCTGCTCCAGGTGCCGCGCGGCGGCGCGGTCATCGATTTGACGCGGGTCTCGGCGTTCGAACCGCAGGCGGTCGAAATCTACGGGCCCGATTGGGAACTCGCCGAGCGCTCGTATCGCACGCTGATCGCCGCGGTGACCGCGCCGGGCGCCGTGCCCGAGATCCCGCCGGCCGAGCTGCACCGGCGCCTTCGCCGGCTCACCCGGATCGGCGACGTCGTACCGGTGTTGTGCGGGGCCGAACTCGGCCCGCTCCTGGACGCGATCGCCCGCTATCTGCCGTCACCGATGGACGTCTGCCAACCCGAGCACGCACTCGACTACTGACGCTCCTCCAGCGGGCACTCCGCGTCGCCCTCGCCGGTGCGCACGGCATCGATGCTCTGCTGCGCGCGCCGCCGTGGATGACAGCGTTCGGAACATCCCAGGTGGATATCCGCTGCGCGCAGCGCATCGAACAGATCGAGTTCACCCGGGTCGGATAGGCAGTCGTAAAGGTTCTGGTACAGCCGTATGGTGTGCGGGTTCGGAAAGGTCATCGGCGTTACCCCTTCGATACTCGAAGCCTCGTGGCCTGTATCAGTGGCGATCGCGTCAGCCATGCCGGAGGGGTACCCCAGTTGATCTTCGCCGAATCTTCGGGGTTGCGAGAACGGCCGACCGCCCGTCCGGGACACCGGACGGGCGGTCGATTCCCGAATCAGTTCGGATATTCGGCGGCGCGGGCCCAGACCCGGTGTTCGGGAAGCAGGGCCGCGAGGGCGTCGAAGGCGTCGGCGACGGTCGCGGCGGACTGCACGCCCGCCGACTTGCCCGCGATGCCGGCCGCCGAGATCGCCGCCTCGCCCGCCGGGGTGTAGGCGATGGCTTTGAGATGGCGGTGCGCTTCCTGGATCAGCAGGCTCAGGCGCGGGTCCGGAACCGTGCTCGCGACGAGGATCGCGTCGAACTCGATCGAGCGGGCGGTGTCGAGCGTGCGCGAGATCACGACCTGCTTTGCGCCGGAACCCAATTCACCGCCGTGCGGGGCGATGACCAGCGGCGTCATCGACTGCCCGGCGATGGTCGCGACGGTCGCGGCCAGGTCGGCGAGATCGGTGGATTCGTCGGCGAAGACGCCGATGAGGCGGCCGTCGGCCGGCCAGGTCCGCCCGAGCTGGGACAGCGCCGGGGAGGCGGTCACCTTCGCCCGCTTCGCGGGCTTGCCGCTCAGCTTCAAGCCCAGGCCGGTCGCCACCGTGCGGGCCAGATCCTCATCGATTTCGCGCAGCACCGCCACGGCGCGTTCCTTGATCGCCTTCTCGTAGCACTTGCCGAGCTCGAAGGTGTACGCCTTGGCGACGTGGTCCTGTTCGATCTCGGTGAGGCTGGCGTAGAAGAGGCGCGCGGAACTGAAGTGGTCGTCGAAGCTGGCCGCCGCCGCGCGCACCTTCTGGCCGCTCACCACCTCCGGGAACTCGATTTGCACCGCCTCTTTCGAGCCCGCCAGGAACGGGCATCCGCCGTCGAGACTGTTCGGCCGGTACGGCGCGACGCCGGTGTGCACCGCGGTCTGGTGCATGCCGTCGCGCAGCATGTCGTTCACCTCGGCGTGCGGGCGATTGATCGGCAGCTGAGCGAAATTCGGGCCGCCGAGCCGGATGATCTGGGTGTCGATGTAGGAGAACAGCCGGCCCTGCAGCAGCGGATCGTTGGTGACGTCGATGCCGCGCACCAGGTGACCGGGATGGAAGGCGACCTGTTCGGTCTGGCTGAAGTAGTTGGTGGGGTTGGCGTTCAGCGTCATCGTGCCGATGATCTGCACCGGAGCCAGTTCCTCCGGCACGATCTTGGTGGGGTCGAGCAGGTCGAAGCCCTCGAACATCTGCTCTTCGGTGTCCGGGAAGACCTGGATGCCGAGGTCCCATTCCGGGAACGCGCCCGCTTCGATGGCATCGGCCAGATCCCGGCGGTGCAGATCCGGATCGATGCCGCCCGCGAGCTGCGCCTCCTCCCACAGCAGCGAGTGCACACCGAGTTTCGGCTTCCAGTGGAACTTCACCAGCACGCTCTCCCCCGCGTCGTTCAGCAGCCGGAAGGTGTGCACGCCGAAGCCCTCCATCATGCGATAGGAGCGCGGGATGCCGCGATCGGACATGTTCCACAGGGTGTGCGCGGTCGCCTCGGTGTGCAGGGTGACGAAATCCCAGAACGTGTCGTGCGCGCTCTGCGCCTGCGGGATCTCACGGTCCGGGTGCGGTTTGGCGGCGTGCACGACGTCGGGGAACTTGATCGCGTCCTGGATGAAGAACACCGGGATGTTGTTGCCGACCAGGTCGAAGACGCCCTCGTCGGTGTAGAACTTGGTGGCGAAGCCGCGGGTGTCGCGCACGGTGTCGGCGGAGCCGCGCGAGCCCAGCACCGTGGAGAAGCGCACGAAGACCTTCGTCTCCTTGCCCTTGGCGAACAGGGACGCGCAGCAGATCTTCGAGGCGGCTCCGTTGCCGACGAACACGCCGTGCGCCGCCGCGCCGCGCGCGTGCACCGCGCGCTCGGGGATGCGCTCGTGGTCGAAATGGGTGATCTTCTCGCGGAGATGGTGGTCCTGCAGCAGGATCGGGCCACGCGGGCCCGCCTTCAGCGAATGATCGGTGTCGGCGGGCCGGGCGCCCTGCGCCGTGGTCAGGTAGGCGCCGCGCTGGGCCGCCACGTCCTGCGGGAGCCCGGTCGAACTCCCGGTCGGCGAGACGGTGTCCGGTCCGGTCTGATCGGGTTTGGGCGGCAGGGGCAGGCGTGGCTTCGTCGGTTCGGTCGCCGTGGCCGCGGCACTGGCGGGCACGCCGGGGACCGCGGGCGGGGTCTTCGAGCGTCGGGTGGATCCGGCCATCGAGCTACCTCCTGAAATCGCACAAACGTCGGTGAGTGCCTGCGGGCTTCCCTGGATCGCCCGGGACAAACACGCGGTGCCGGAGACCACACTCGCATATGCCTTGACAGGAATATGCCTAGAGGGGAATTATTGCCGTCGTGGCACGAGACGTTTTCGAAGTGCTCGCCGACCCCACCCGGCGGCGCATTCTCGACCTGCTCCGCGACGGTGAGCGCACCGTCGGCGAACTGGCCGGCGCGCTGGGCACCGCCCAGCCCAACGTGTCCAAGCATCTGCGCATGCTCGGCACGGCGGAGCTGGTCCGGATCCGGGTGGACGGCCCGCGCCGCCACTACGGGCTCGCCCCCGCGCGCCTGCGCGACATCGACCGCTGGCTGGCCCCGTTCCGGGAGATCTGGGCCGACCGGCTCGACGATCTCGAACGCTATCTCGACACCATGCCCGACAACCCCGAGGAGTGAGCATGACCGACATGAACGAACGGCTCGGCGAGATCCTGCGCGACGGTGAACGCCTGGGAATCCGCTACGAGCGCGCGATCACCCACCCGCCCGCCAAGGTCTGGCGGGCGCTGACCGAATCCGAGCATCTGCGGCACTGGTTTCCCGCCGACATTCTGGGCGAACGCCACAGCGGCGCGGAGATCCGGCTGCGGTTCTGGCCCGAGGCGGTCGAGCGCGCCGAAACCGAACTGGCGGAGTCGGGCGTCGATCCCGGCGATCCGGAGCTGCCCGGCAAGATCCTCACCTGGGAGCCGCCGCGGATCTTCGAATTCCTCTGGGACGACGAACAATTGCGCTTCGAGATCACCCCCGACGGCCCCGGTTCGCAACTGCTGTGCACCATCTGGTTCGGCACGCCGGGCCCGCGCGGACAGTCGGGAACCGCTGCCGGATACCACTTCTGCCTCGACGCACTGCTGGACGCTCTGGACGGGCGGCCCGAGGCAGCGCCCGAACCCGAGGTGATCGATCGCCTGGAACGCCGCTACGCGGAGGAGATCGGCGACCTCTGAGGCGAGCGGCAGCGTATGGTGCGCGGGAAGACATTCCGCTCGGTACCGAGGTGCACGCCGCTTGCCATCGTTGATTCCCGCGGCCATCGGCTGGGCGGTGACCGTTTGGATCGCACTGCTGGTGGCCGGCCGCGCCCTGCTGTTCCGCGACACACTCGTCGATCGGCTGGTCAACCGGTTGTTCGCCTGGAGCGTCGCGGGCCTGCTGCTCTATCGGCTCGCGGCCGCGACCGCGGCCCCCTCTCCGCTCACGGATCTGGCGCTGGGCTGCGTCGTGACGGCGACCGCGTACCTGAATGTGCTCGGCGGGGTCCGCCGCGGCGATATCGACTCCGAGGCCCTGCGGCGACGCGAATATCGTTGCCTCGCAGCGGCTCTACCGGCCATGGTGACCATCCTGATCGCCGGTGCGGGTGCGCGCGAGGCCGGGCGCGCCCTCGAGATCGGGCGCACCTGGGACGGAATCCTGCTGGCGATCGCCTTCGGAGTGCCGATCATGATCAATACGGCGGCCTTCGTCCGCATGGTCGGGAGCGAATACCGCCGCGGTGATCTGCTGCCGGCCGAACAGGTCGTCGGCGCGGGCATGGTGCTGAGCATGGTGATCGTCTGGGGCGCGCAACTGATCTCGATCCTCCAGATGACCACGGCGTGGCCGGCGCTCGGACCACATCTGCCCCGTGCCGAGCTCGCGTTCACCCTCGCCGTCGCGATCAACGGCATCGCACCGGCTTTTCCGTTGTCCCTGGCGCTGATTCGCGCGGCGCGCCTGGACCGGGACGGCCGCGCCTGCCGCCGGCTCGAACCGATGTGGCGGGATCTGACCGCGGCGGTGCCGGAGATCGTGCTGCACCCGACCGGCACACCCGGCACCCAGGTCATCCGGATGTCCGTCGAAATCCGGGACGCGCTCATGCAACTCGCGCCCTACCTGCCGCCGGGCGCTGGAAACGGCGTGCGCAGAATGGATTACGCGCTCGCGGCGAGCGCCCGCCGAGCAGGCGCCGCACCCGCCGCCGTGCCACGCTCCCCCTTCGGCGCGGGCGACTTCGACGCCGATCTCGAACAGCTGATGACACTGGCCCGCGAATGGAGCGGGAAAAATGGCTGGCAGCGGTGGCCGGTGCGCGATTAAGCTGCCGAGGACCGTGACGTCACCGGAGGAGGTGAGACCCATGAACGCTGTATCGATGTGGGAGCTCCCTCTCCTCAGCACGGTCGGGCGCACGCTGTAGACGTCGCCGGGAGCACCTGAACCAGGTCTCCCGGAAGGCGACGACAATGCATACACAACCTCAGGCACCCGACAGCGGTGCGACGATCACCCGAATTTCCGACAGCGAGTGGCAGGCCGAGGCCGCGGGCCGGGTGATCGGCCACGGCGGCGCCTGGCAGCGGCCCGACGGCCGGGTCTTTCTCGGCATCGATGTCTGGCAGCGGGAGCGGGTTTTCGACGCCCTCGCCCAGGCGATGCTGGCCGCACTGCCGCGTCCCCTGTACACGCTGGTCGACGCGGCCGACCCCACCCTGACGGCGGGCTGGCAGCGTACCGGTTTCGCCACCGAGCATCGGGAATGGCACCTGCTGCTGCGGACCGACCCGCAAGTCAGCGGGCTGGATTCGCCGCCCCCGGCGGATCTGACCATTCTGCCCGCCGGGGCCGCGGAACCCGGTCCGCTCGGCGAGCTGGATCGCGCGATCCGCTCGGAACTCGGCTCGTGGCGGGACATGCCCGCCGACGTGTGGCCCCGGCTGGCCGGGGATACCGTGCTGGATCCCGAGAACTACGCGGTAGCAGTGCGATCCGGTCGATACGTGGGCCTGATCCGAAGCGTCGCGGTCCGGCGGTCACCGCGGATCGCGCTGCTCGCGGTTCGCGCCGAGCAGCAGCGTCAGGGCATCGCCCGCGCGCTGCTGACCCATACGCTCGACAGCCTGCACCGTCGCGGAATCGATTCGGCCACCACCGATGTCAAGGAAGCCAATGCGGCGGCGACCGCGCTGTTCGACGGCATCGGCGCGCGGCGCGCGACCTGCACCCTCGAGCTGGTGCTGCGATGACCGGAAAGATCAAGGGCGGCATCGAGATCGAGGGCACCGTCGTCGAATGCCTGCGCAATGCCACCTTCACCGTCGAACTCGACAACGGGCACCGGGTGCTCGCGCACATCGCGGGTAAGATCCGCAAGAACTACATCAAGATCGTGTTGCAGGACCGGGTGCTGGTGGAACTGAGCCCGTATGACCTCACCCGCGGCCGGATTCTGTTCCGCTACCGGACCTAGGGATTCCGGTGAACGGTCCCGGTGCGCCCGGGGCCGTTCACCGGCGCACCCACCCCTGCGCGACACAGTCAGCGGATGGTGACGACGCGGTTGTGCCAGCCGGTGGAACCGTCGGGGAAGGGGGTGGTGCGCTGGTCGGTCTGGACCTGGCCGGAGCCGTCGGTGGCGCGGACGCGCAGGGTGTGGGTGCCGGGGGTGGCGGGCCACTGCCAGGTCCACTGGCGCCAGGTGTCGCGGGAGTATTCGGCGGTGAGGGTGGCCTGCTGCCAGGGCTGGTCGTCGACCTGGACTTCGACGGCGGTGATGCCGCGCTGCTGGGCCCACGCGACGCCCGCGACGGTGACCGGGCCGGCGGGCAGGGTGGCGAACGCCGGCGGGACGTCGACGCGGGAGGCGGTTTTGATGGGGGCGCGGGCGGCCCAGCCGCGGTCGGTCCAGTAGGCCGTGGCCCGGTCGAATCGGGTGACCTCGAGATCGATCACCCATTTGGTCGCCGAGACATAGCCGTAGAGGCCGGGGACGAGGAGGCGGGCCGGGTAGCCGTGCTCGATCGGCAGCGGCTCGCCGTTCATGCCGATCGCGAGCAGGGCGTCGCGACCGTCGAGAATCTCCGAAAGCGGTGTGCCCGCGGTGAATCCGTCGACGCTGCGGGACAGCAGCATGTCGGCGTCCGGGCGCACACCGGCCTCGGTGAGCAGATCGGCGAGGGGGTAGCCCAGCCAGGAGGCCGTGCCCGCCAGGTCGCCGCCGACCTCATTGGAGACACAGGTCAGGGTGATGACGCGTTCGACCGCCGTGCGACGGCGCAGGTCGTCGAAGTCCAGTTCGACCGGGCGATCGACCATTCCGTGGATGCGCAGGCGCCAGTCGGCGCTGAGCAGAGCGGGCAGTTGCAGCGCGGTGTCGACCCGATAGAAGCGATCGTTCGGGGTGCGGAACGGGGTGAGCCCCGCGACCCGCGGTTCGGCCCGCAGCGGGGCCGGCGGCGCGGCGCGCGGCAGCAGGAACCGGGCACGATCGGCCACCACGTCCCGCAGCCGGGTGCTCAACCACTGCCCGGCGACCCCGGCGCCGACCGCCAGCACACCGAAACCCGCTGCGGCGACCAGGAATCGGCGGCGGGATAGGCCGTCCGAAGCGACGTCCAGCCCGGGCCGCAGGACCCGCAGCACCACCACACCGGCCACCGTGCCGACGAGCGCGGGGATCGCGAACACCGCTGTGGCCGTGGGTCTTTGCAGGGCGGCCACGACGGTCACGCCGCCGAGCACGAGCAGCAGCGCGCTCCCGAGCGGCCGCCGCCGCTCCAGCAGGCCCGCGAGCACCGCACCCAGCACCATCACCACGGCCATGCTCGCGAACAGGACCTGCTTGTCGTGGCTGCCGAACTGCCGGATCGCGGCATCCTTCAGCTGGTGCGGGGTGAGATCGACCATGGTCGCCCCGAGTGCGTAGAAGGGCGACGCGGCGGGCGCGAGGAACACCGCGACGAGGTGCCCGACACCGAGCACCGTCGCCGCGGCCAGCACGCCCGCCAGGGCCGCCCGGCGCCACGAGATCGTGGTCACGCGTGGATGTTCCGGCATCGGGGCACCAGCGACCGGTCAGGCCGGCGGCATCAGGACGGTGTCGATGAGGTACACCGTCGCGTTGGCCGTCTTGACACCGCCGCAGATGACGGAGGCGTCGCCGACCTTGATGGTGTCACCGCTGCGGGTCACGGTCACCTCCGAGCCCTCGACCGTCTTCTGCGTGCCCGCGATCTTGTCGGGCGCGATCTGGGTGGGCACCACGTGGTAGGTCAGGATCTTGGTGAGCGTGGCCGAATCGGTCTTCAGCGAATCGATGGTCGCGGCGGGGATCTTCGCGAACGCGGCGTCGACCGGCGCGAACACCGTGAACTGGCCGCCGTTGAGCGTGTCGACCAGGTTCACCTGCGGGTTGAGCTGCCCCGAGACCGCCGCGGTCAGCGTCTTGAGCAGGGGGTTGTTGGAGGCCGCCACCGCGACCGGATCCTGGGCCATGCCACTGACCGAACCCGCACCGGTCGGCACCTGCTCGGCGTACTGCTGGCAGCCGGGGCCGACCAGGCCCGAGGACGCGGACGCGGAGGTACTGCTGCTCGCCATCGCCGAGGTGGTCGCCGAGGTGGAGCTGCTGGACTCGGAGGTGTCGTCGGAGCACGCCGTGGCGCCCGCGGTGACGGCGGCGAGAGCGATCGCTACGGCGATCGAGCGCTGCATGAGTTTCATGATCGTTTCCTCTGTGTGGGCGGGCTCCGGGTGAGCGCGCGACTTGGTGAGGCAAAGGGATCTGCGAGCGCTGGGCAGGGTGGTCACCCGTCCCTGGGACGCGGACGGGTGACCACACCGCGGGGCGGCGTCGGTGCCCCTTGCGACGCTTCGGCGTATCCGAGAAGCGACGGAAGGACTTCGCGAGGCCGACGGGCGGGGTTTGGTGTTCGTCGAGAATTTTCTTCGGAACCGCCCGCGACCGACGGACTCCGCCGAACCACCAAACCTCGCCGACGGGCATATCGAAGTGCGGGTATGCGCCCTGTTCGCCACCCCGCCACCGGCGGCCGCGTCCTCGCCCTCCCCGGGGGCAAGGTCAGCAGCCGGCGGTCGTCCAGACCCTGGCACCTGGCCAATCTCCGCATCGACGCGCTCGCGTGCGGGCTACGCCACCGGCTGGGTGCCGAGCATCAGGTCACACCGGTGCGCTACAGGCGGCGCGGCTGGAATTCCCCCGGGCTGGACGCGCTCAACGACGCCGACCGCGCCCTGCGCGAACTGATCGAACGCGACGGCCGCCGCACGACCTTCCTGGTCGGGCACTCGATGGGCGCCCGGGTCGCCGCGCACCTGGCCGCCGTGCACGACATCGCCGGCATCGTGGCGCTCGCGCCGTGGTGGCCCGACGACGACGCCGACCGCATCCCGCCGAGCTGCCGCCTGCTGGTCCTGCACGGCACCGATGATCGCTGGACCGATCCGGAATCCTCACGCCGCCAAGTACAGTCGGCGCGGGCACGTGGCCTCGACGCGACCTGGTCGGGCCTCGCGGGAGCGGGTCATTTCATGCTGCGGCACCCGCGCGAGTGGCACCTGCGCGCCGCCGAATTCGTCACCGAGACCGAGCGGAGCCGTCGTGTCCGGCCGGCGTGAGGTGGCGGTGATCGGCAGCGGGGCCGCCGGGCTGACCGCCGCGCACGTACTGGCCAAGGCGGATCGGGTCACGCTGTACGAGAAGGACTCCCGGCTCGGCGGGCACGCCCACACCCACGATCTCGAATTCGCGCCCGGCCGCCGGGTACGCGTCGACTCGGGGTTCATCGTGCACAACGACCGCACCTACCCGACGCTGGTGCGCCTGTTCGACGAACTCGGCGTGCAGACCCGTGACACCGACATGTCCATGTCGGTGCGGGCCGATCACGTCGGGCTGGAGTACGCGGGCGCGAAAGGGCTGACCGGACTGTTCCCCGCCGCCCGGATGCTGGGCAAGCCGCGCTATCTCGGCTTGCTGGCCGAGGTCACGCGGTTTCATCGCGCGGCGCGAAAAGAGCTGCGGCAGAACGATTCCAGCACCACCCTGGCGGAGTTCCTGCGCCGGCACCGGTTCGGCGGGTATTTCGTCGACTACTTCGTCACCCCGCTGGTCGCCGCGGTCTGGTCCTGCGACCCCCGGCTGGCCACGGAATATCCGGCGCGGTATCTGTTCCGGTTCCTCGAGCACCACGGCATGCTCACCGTCTACGGCTCGCCGGTCTGGCGCACGGTGGTCGGCGGTTCGGCCCGCTATGTCGAGAAGATCGCGGACGGAGTGGACGAAGTCCGCACGGACACAGCGGTACTGGCGTTGGCCGAGCGGTCCGACGGCGTGCTGGTGGTCGAGCCGGGCGGCACCCGGCGCTTCGACGCCGTGGTCGTGGCGACCCATCCGCGGCAGGCCCTGGCGCTGCTCACCGAGCCCGCGCCGCCGCTGGCCAGGTCCGTCCTCGAGGCGATGCCGTATTCGGTGAATCGCGCCCAGCTGCACACCGACGAGTCCCTGCTGCCGCGAGCGCGCGGCGCTCGCGCGTCCTGGAACTATCTGGTTCCGGCCGAGCCGGCCGATGGTGTGGTGGTCACCTACGACATGACCAGGCTGATGGGCCTCGAGCACATTCCCGATCGCCGTTTCCTGGTCACCCTCGGTGGCGCGCACCTGGTGGATCCGGCCAGCGTGCTCGCGGAGATGACCTACGAGCATCCGATCTACACCCCGGAATCGGTGGCCGCCCAGCAGCATCTGCCCGAGCTCGGCACCGACCGGCTCGCGTTCGCGGGCGCCTATCACGGCTGGGGTTTCCACGAGGACGCGGCACTGTCCGGCCTGCGGGCGGCGCAACGGGTGGGCGGGTCCTGGCCGGAGCGCAGTCCCGCGCCGCTACGGGTGGGGGCCCGATGACCATCGCGCCCGCCCTGTATTTCACCCGGATCCACCACCTCCGGCGGGCGCCGGTGCGGCACGCGTTCGAATACCGCTCCTACAGCTGGTTTTTCGATGTCGACGCGCCACCGAAGCTGCCGCTGCCGCTGCGCCCGTTCGGCTATTTCCGAGCCGCCGATCACCTCGAGGGGCCGGGGGCGGATCTGCGGACGCGGGTGCGAACATTTCTGTTGGACAACGGTATCGACAGTGACGGCCCGATCACCGCGCTCATGAACGCCCGCGCACTGGGCTATGTCTTCGATCCGCTCACCCTGTTCTGGTGCCACGACCGCGACGGCGCCCTGCGGTGCGTGATCGCCGAGGTGCACAACACCTACGGTCAGCGCCATGCCTACCTGGTGCGGCCCGACCCGCACGGCCGCGACGAGGTCGAAAAGCGTTTTCACGTCTCGCCGTTCAATCGGCTGGAGGGCCGCTACGAGCTGCACGTGCCCGAACCCGCCGACGACCTCACCGTCCGGATCGCGCTGCTGCGCGACGGGCAGCCGCCCTTCCACGCCGCCGTCACCGGGCATCGCCTGCCGGTCACGCCGCGCACGATCCTGCGCGCCCAGCTGCGCACGCCGCTGAGCCCGTGGCTCACGGCGGCCCGCATCCGGCGGCACGGGATCGCGCTGTGGGCCCGTGGCCTGCCGGTCGCGCCCCGCGCCTGCTCCCCCGCACCAAGGAAAGTCCAGTGACCAGCTCCTGCCTCGACACCACCTCCGACGACCTGCTGCCCCCGCCGCCCACCGGGTGGCAGACCCGGGTACGCGCGGGCGGCGCGGCGATCCTGTTCCGCCACGCCCTCGCCCGGCTGCCGCTGCGCGTCGAGTTCCCCGACGGATCCGTGCTGGGCGCGGGCTCGCGCCAGGAGCCGTTGCCGCGCATGATCATCCGTGACGCCGAGGCCTTCTACGCGCGGCTCGGACAGCACGGGCTGATCGGATTCGGCGAGTCCTACACGGCGGGCGAATGGACCGCGACCGACCCGGCGGCCGTGCTCACCGTGCTCGCCGCGCAGCTGCCCCGGCTGATTCCCGGTGCACTGCAACGCTTCCGCTCGCTGCTGCCGCGCCCACCGGCCGGCGAGATCGGTACCGCGGCCCAGGCCCGATCCAATATCGAACACCACTACGACCTGTCCAACGAGTTGTTCCAGCTGTTCCTCGACGAGACCCTGACCTACTCCTCGGCCCTGTTCACCGCGCCGGAACTGGCCGGCGGCCGGGCGCGGTGGGAGCACCTGGCGCGGGCGCAGCAGCGCAAGATCGATCGCCTGCTCGACGCCGCCGGGGTGGGGCCGGGTACCCAGCTGCTCGAAATCGGCACCGGCTGGGGCGAATTGGCCTTGCGCGCGGCGGCACGCGGCGCCCGGGTCCACACGGTGACACTCTCGGCCCGGCAGCTGACACTGGCCCGGGCGCGCGCGGCCGGCTACGGCGAGCAGGTGCGCGTCGAACTGTGCGACTACCGGGACGTGCGCGGCGAGTTCGACGCGATCGTCTCGGTGGAGATGATCGAGGCCGTCGGATTCCGGCACTGGCCCGCCTATTTCGAGTGCCTGGACCGGCTGCTCGCGCCGGGCGGGCGGGTCGCGATCCAGGCCATCACCATGCCCGACGATCGCATGCGCGCCTCCCGGCACACCTACACCTGGATCCAGAAGTACATCTTCCCCGGCGGTTTCCTGCCCTCCACCGAGGCGATCGAGACCACCGCGGCCCGGTACACCCGCCTGCGGGTGCGCGAGCGCGCCGGTTTCGGCCCGCACTACGCCGAAACCCTGCGCCTGTGGCGGGAACGATTCGACAGCCGCGCGGCCGAGGTCGGTGCGCTCGGCTTCGACGCGCGGTTCCGGCGGCTCTGGCAGTTCTATCTCGCCTACTCCGAGGCCGGGTTCCGCTCCGGGTACCTCGACGTGCAGCACATCGTTCTCGATCGAACCGAGGAGCACCCGTGACCGTCGCCCAGCACCTCGAATCCGCGCTGCGCCCGCTGCTGCGCGGCCCGCTTCCGGTCCGCCTCGACGCCTGGGACGGCAGCGCCGCCGGCCCGGTGGACGCGCCGCGGGTCAGTCTGCGCAGCCCGCTCGCGTTGCGCCGAATCCTCTGGCGGCCGGGCGAACTCGGCGCGGCACAGGCCTACGTCCGAGGCGAGATCGAGATCGACGGCGATCTCGCGACCGCGCTCGGCGCGGCCTGGCGCACCGTCGCCGAGCGCGGGATTTCGGGCGTGCGCGCCCGGGACGTGGCGCGACTCGCCCTGACCGCCGCCCGGCTGGGTGCACTGGGCCCGCCGCCGCCCGCGCCGAGCACGCAGGCGCGCCTGCGCGGCCGCCGCAACGAGCGGGCCCGCGACCGGGCCGCCATCAGTCACCACTACGACGCCTCCAACGAGTTCTACGCGCTGCTGCTCGATCCGGAGATGGCCTACTCCTGCGCCTACTTCACCCGGGGCGTCCCCGGTGCGCCCGCCGACCCGGAGTACGGCCTCGCCGACGCCCAGCGCGACAAACTGGACCTGGTCTGCGACAAGCTCGAACTCGCCCCCGGCGCCCGGCTGCTCGACGTCGGCTGCGGGTGGGGGTCGCTGAGCTTGCACGCCGCGGAGCACTACGGCGCGCAGGTCGAGGCGATCACGATCTCGCGGGCCCAGCAGGAGTTCGTCACGGCCCGGATCGCCGAACGCGGGCTGGACCGGCGGGTGCGGGTGCGGTTGCTGGACTACCGCGAACACACCGGAACCGGATTCGACGCGGTCGCCTCGCTGGAGATGGGCGAGCATGTGGGCGAACGCAACTACCCGCGTTACGCCCGCGCGCTGTTCGACGCCGCCGCACCGGGCGCGCCCGTGCTGGTGCAGCAGATGTCGCGGCAGGGCAAGCATCCGGGCGGCGGGCCGTTCATCGAAGCGTTCGTCGCGCCCGATATGGCGATGCGGCCCGTCGGCGCCACCCTGGACCTGCTCGCGGGCGCGGGCCTCGAGGTGCGCGGGGTGCAGGCGCTGCGTGAGCACTACGTCTGGACCGCGCACGCCTGGTCCCGGCGACTGGAAGAACGCTGGGACGAGGCGGTCGCGCTGCTCGGGACGGAGGGGGCGCGCACCTGGCGGCTGTATCTCGCGGGCGGAGCGCTCGCGTTCGAGCACGGGCGGATGGGCGTCGATCAGATCCTGTTGCGGCGGCCCGTCGCGGCGGCCGTGCGTTCCCGGACCGAGGAGCTGGTCGCATGAGCGCGGAACTATGGGTCGGTCTCACGGCGCCGCTCGTGCTGGCGCTGCTGCAGGCCGCGACCTTCCTGGTCGCGCGGCGCATCGGCCGCTACAACGTGGTCGACGGGGTATGGAGTCTCGGCTTCGTCCTCGTCGCCCTGTGCGGCATGGCATTCGGCGACGGGCCGCTGGAACGTCGTGTGCTGCTGCTGGTTCTGGTGTCGGTGTGGGGAATCCGGTTGAGCTGGCACATGTTCCGGCGCACCGCCGGGCACGGTGAGGATCCCCGATACACCGCGCTCCTGGAACGGCACGGCAATCGCCCGGGCGTGGCGGCCACCCGCATCTTCCTCACCCAGGGTCTGGCGCAGTGGTTCATCTCGCTGCCGCTGCAGGTGTCGGCCGTGGCCGGACCCACGCGGGGGCCCGGCTGGATCCTGCTCGGCGCCGGCGTCGTGGTGTGGGCGATCGGCTTCGTGTTCGAGGCCGTCGGCGACCGGCAGCTGGCCCGGTTCCGCGCCGACCCGGCCAACCGCGGCAAGATCATGGACCGCGGGCTCTGGGCCTGGACCAGGCATCCCAATTACTTCGGTGACAGTTGCGTGTGGTGGGGTATGTGGTTGATAGCGGCCGGCGCCTGGCCGGGCGCGCTGACCGTCCTCTCCCCCGTGCTCATGACCTACGTACTGGTCCAGGGCACAGGGGCGCGACTGCTCGAACAAGCCATGGGCGAGCGGCCTGGTTACCGTGACTACCAACGGCGCACCGCCTACTTCCTACCGCGCCCACCCCGCTCCACCCAGCCCCACCACCCGAAACGCTCCTCGTGACTCGGCCGACGGCACTAGGCTCGGCGGCAGTAACCGTCAGACCCGAGCCACAGCCGAGCTACCTCGATCAATGGAGACGGACCGCCATGGCGGATGAGCAACGCTTCCTGCCGGTCGACACCGGCCGTACCGGAGCACGCGCGACGGCCGCGTGCCCCACCGACCGCCCGCGGGCCGACCCCGAGGCCGCCCGCCGCCTGGCCGACATGCTGGCCGAGATCGCGCGGCACGACCGCGACGCGTTCACCCGGTTCTACCGGTCCACGCACGACCGGGTGTTCGGTCTCGCGCTGCGGGTGCTCCGGCGGCCCGCCGCCGCCGAGGAGATCACGCAGGAGATCTACCTGCACGTGTGGAACGCCGCGGACAAGTACGACGCGCGCCTGGCGAGCCCGATCGGCTGGCTGATGATGCTCACCCATCGGCGCGCCGTCGACCGGGTGCGGGTCGAAACCTCGGCCACCACACGCGATCTCGCCTACGGGCACCGCCACCTCGGGCGCGACCACGATATCGTCGCCGAGACCGTCGGCCAGCGTTCCGAGGAGCGCGCCGTCGTCGAATGCCTCGGTACGCTCACCACCACCCAGCGCGAAACCCTCGCCCTGGCCTATTACGGCGGGCGGACCTACGCCGAGGTCGCCGACCATCTAGGGATTCCGCTCAACACGGTGAAGACCAGGATCCGGGACGGCCTCAAGCGCTTGCAGAACTGTTTGACAGGATCGGTGCGCGATGCCTGATATCCACCCCCACGACGAACTGCTCGACCTCGCCTACCCGTACGCGCTCGACGCGCTCACGGACGCCGAGCGAAAAGCGGTGGAGCACATGCTCGCCCACGCCGACGAGGAGACGGCCGCGGCCTTCCGCGCCACCGTGCGCGACGTGGCCGAGACCTTGGTCGACCTGACCGCGGTCGACGCGGTCCCGGCGCCCCCGAATGTCGAGGCCGCGCTGCTGCGGGCGATCGGCGTGCCGGAGAAGCCGGCCCGGAACCGGCTGCGCTGGCTCGCCGTCGCGGCGGCGATCGTCGCCGCCATCGCCCTCGGAGCCGGAATCGCCGTGGTGCGCAACGACTCCGGAGCACCCGGCCTGACCGCCCAGCAGGTCCTCACGCACGAGGACACCCGCTCGGCGTCCGCGGCCGTCGCCGGCGGCGGCACCATGACGGTCAGCACCTCGCGCGAACTCGGCGCCGCCACGGTCGCTTTCGACGCCGTGCCCGCCACGCCACCGGACCGCACCTACCAGATGTGGCTGATCGGCCCCGACGGCAACCCGCGCTCCGCCGGCGTCCTGGCCACCCTCCCCACCGGTAACGCCCCCATGCTGGTTCGCACCGACAACGCCGACAAGGTCGCCATGTCCATCGAACCCGCCGGCGGCTCCCCCGCACCCACCGACGCCCGCGTCATCGCGCCCCTGGGCTGATCGGCTCGCACCGATCGGAGGCGGCCACGGTGCGGGCAATCGAACTGCGCGGCGGGTCGTTCAGCGCAGGATGATCGGGACGATGTGGGTGCGGGCGAACTCGGTGAGGGCGGGCTC
This sequence comes from Nocardia sp. NPDC050435, assembly GCF_040655395.1. NCBI lineage: Bacteria > Bacillati > Actinomycetota > Actinomycetes > Mycobacteriales > Nocardiaceae > Nocardia > Nocardia sp. NPDC050435. The sequence goes on along the minus strand of NZ_JBFAJW010000005.1, from coordinate 154,639 downwards.
GGTGGTGAGGTCGAGGGTGCCGATCGGCTGCAGGATCAGGGAGTGCACGACCCGGCAGGCGACTTCGACGCGGGCGCCGAGGCCGGGGATCTCGGGCAGACCGCGCTCGACCCGTGCGGCATCGAGGATCTGGATCGTGGCCAGCACCGACATCGTGAAGACCGAGCCGCCCTCGGTGGTCAGTTGCGGCAGCAGCCGATCGGGTTCGAGGACGAGCATCCGCTCGACGAGCCCGTGGGCGCGCCAGCGCGTGACGACGGTGACGAAGGTGGCGACGACGACGTCCTCGAGCAGTTCGTGCCGGGACGGGATGTCGTGCAGTTCGGCCAGCAGCCGCTGTACTTCGCGGCCGGTGACGGCGCGCACCACGTCGTCGCGGGAACCGATGCGCCGGTAGACGGTGACGCGGTCCACCTCGGCCTGGCGGGCGATGTCCTCGATGGTCGTCTTCTTCACGCCGACGCGCTCGAACTGCACGAGCGCGGCGTCGAGGATCCGCGCTTCGATGGACACGTCAGCTTTGGCTGCGTCTTCCGAGGTGGAGGGCACGTCTCGAAGTTAGCAGGGGCCGCTAACCGAGAGTCGGGCCGTGCGGCTTGCGCTGGGTCCACCGGTGTTTGGGCTGTTCGGGGCGCGGCGGTTTCGCCCGCTGCCGGGGATCGTGTTCGACGCGGTCGGTGAGGCGCGGGCCGATCGGGGTGTGCGGGATCGGGCCGTCGATGCTGCGCGGGGCACCGCCGTAGCCGGGGCTGGGCCGGTCGGCGGTGTGCTCGCGCAGGATTCGCGCGGCGGCGCCGGTGGTGGACAGGCCCACCGTGGGGCGGCCGTTGTAGAAGTAGTCGTGGAAGTCGGCGGGCACCATGGTGGTCAGCAGTTCGAGGGTGCGATCCCAACCGCCGTCTGGGCCCCGCCACAGATCCAGCAGCGAACTCGACACCCGGCCCTGGGTCGCACTCCCGGAATCCCAGTTCGGGGTGAACGCGTCGTTCTCGAAATCGGCGGATTGCCCATTGCTCCAGACATATCGATTGTCGCCGAGGGTGTAGGCGGCGACGGCGTCGGCGAAACCCTCGGTGAACGCGCACGACGGCGAGGACACGAGATTGATGTAATGCGGCGAGCAATTATTCACCTCGGCCCACTGTTTTCCCTGCCAGAGCCACTGGAAATAATGGCCCGCCTCGTGCAGCGTCACATGTCTGGTGTCGGCGTCCGCCGCGGTGAGATAAACGAATCCGAGGGTGGTGAAATAGGAAACGCCACCCGGCTGACCGCTGACCGAGGGCCAGACGAACGAAATCCGTTCGCAGGACTCGGAATCGTCGTGCGACGTCCAGCAGGATCCGGCGGCGGCGGGCCGGTTCCACCACAGCAGGTTCATCGTGTCGACGATCTTCCAGGCGCCCGCCAGCGCCGCGGGCACCGCGATGTCACCCAGCTCGCGGGAGCCGCTCACCGCGAGCAGCGGCACCGTGAACGTGTGCGGTTCGCCCTCGGCGCCGTCGTCGTCGAGCACCTCCCACAGCGTGGAGCTCTGTGCGCGGAACACCAGGTAGAGGTCCGAGCCGGCGACACCGGTCGCGCAGGCGCGGAAACGGCCCGCGGTGTCGGTGAGACTCGCGGCCAGCGGCACGTCGTCGGGACTCGGATGCGCGCTGTCGTAGAGGGCCCAGTTCGCGTTGCGCGCGGGCGCGGTCACGACCGGCAGGTGCGGTCCCGCCTCGGCGTCGGGGCGGCTGTAGGTCAGCGTGCCCGTCAGACACGTGGGAGCGGCGGGCACGGCGGCCACCGCGGGCACACCGGCGGCCGCGCACACCGCCGCGAGGATCGATGCCCAGCCTGCGCGATTCACTCGGACCTCATTTCCGCGAATTACTCCGAAGAATTGACATCGCAGAAACTACACAGACATTGCGGAATATGTCCGATTTGCGATTACCGGCGGCGTTTTCCCCATTCCGGATCGACCTGCATACTGGATGGGTCGGTAATTCCCGAGCAGAACTCGCGGAGGTATGTCGAAATGGAGCGTGAGCAGGATCTGTCGCAGGACGCCCGGCGTAAGGCCGGTGCCGAGAACGCCGCCGCACACCGGGCCGAACGGCACGATCAGATGTCGGATCTGAACCGGATCCGCGACGAATCCGGCGGGGATTACGAGCCACCCACGCGGACGGACGCCCAGCTCGACGAGGGCGACTGACCGGCTAGCCGGCGGGTCGCCGCCACCAGGGCGGCGAACAGGACGGCTTCGCCGAGATTGCCCAGCGGGGGCACGGCGAAGGCCGCCGCCGAGGCGAACAGCAGCACGACGGTCGCGAGCGCCAGCCAGGGCCAGCGCTCACGCCGCCAGAGCAGGATCCCGGCGGCGAGCAGCACGACGGAGACGACCAGCGCCGGGATCGGCGGTCCCGCGGGCGCGGCGTGGGCGTAGCGCAGCGTGCCGGCGTAGTGCTTGGGCACGAGGTCCAGGTGGACGAGGTCGGCGAACACGCCCCAGGCGATCAGCGCGCCCGTGAGCGCCCAGGCCCAGCGCCATCGCCAGTGGAACACCTGCCGCGCGGCCCAGAGCAGCAGCAGCGGCGTCAGCAGCGCGTGGGCCACGAACCGGCCGACGCTCAGGGCGTGCAGCGGCTCGCCGGTGCCGAGCGCCGCGCCCGCGCCGAAGACGATCGAGTCGTAGGCGAGCCCGAGGCCGACCAGGGCCAGGCACCAGCGCGGCGGCCCGGCACCGCGCAGCAGGAACACGCACGCGAGTTGGAGACCACCGAGCAGCAGTAACGCGACGGACAGCATCGGAGATCAACTTACCCCCTCCGGACACCGATAGCCCTGCGTCCCAGCGGTTTGCCGGTGGATCGCGCCGCCGGTCCGCCCCAGCGGCGCCGCCGACCCGCCCCGCACCACGGCGACGATCTCCGCCGCGATCGACACGGCGGTCTCGGCGGGGGTCCGCCCGCCCAGGTCCAGCCCGATCGGCGAACGCAGGCGGGCCAGCTCGCGCTCGGTCAACCCGTGCTCACGCAGCCGGCGCAGCCGTTCGGCGTGGGTGCGCCGCGACCCCATCGCGCCGACGTACCCGACCGGCAGGCGCAGGGCGACTTCCAGCAGCGGGATGTCGAACTTGGCGTCGTGGGTCAGCACGCACACCACCGTCCGCGCGTCCACCGGGAGCGAACGCAGGTAGCGGTGCGGCCAGTCCACCACCACCTCGTGCGCGTCGGGAAAACGCTCCGGCGTCGCGAAGACCGGCCGCGCGTCGCACACCGCGACCCGATAACCCAGCATCCGCCCGACACCGGCCAGCGCGGCGGCGTAATCGATGGCCCCGAAGATCAGCATGCGCGGCGCCGATCCGAAGGCTTCCACGAATTTGCCGCCCCGCCAGCCGGTTTCGTCCACCGGTTCGCCGGGCACGATGGTGGTGCGCGGCTGTGCGCCGAGCGTGCGCAGCACCGTCACCGGCTCGTCGTGGGTCAGCGCGTACAGCGCGGGCGCGAGCTGCACCCCCGGCGCCGGGTGCACGAAGATCTCGACCTCGCCGCCGCAGGTCAGCCCGACCGCGAACGCGTCGTCGTCGCTGTAGCCGAATCGCCGGCGCACCGCCCGGCCCGAGCTCAGCGCGTCCAGGCACAGCTCGTGCACGGCCGCTTCGACGCAGCCGCCCGACACGCTCCCCAGCACCTGGCCGTCCGCCGAGACCGCCATCGTGGCGCCCGGCGGCCGGGGCGCGCTGCCGCTGGTGTCGATCACCGTCGCCAGCGCGTATTCGACGCCCGCGCACTGCCATTCCCACAGCTGGTGCGCGATATCACGCACGGTCGAGTTTCCGTTCGGCCGCGAGCCGCACCGCGTCCAGGATCTTCTCGTATCCGGTGCAGCGGCACAGGTTTCCGGCCAGGGCCTCGCGGATCTCCACGTCGGAGGGCTCCGGGTTGCGCTCGATCAGGTCGGTGGCCTGCACGATCAGACCCGGTGTGCAGAAACCACACTGGACCGCGCCGGCCTCCACGAACGCCTGCTGCATCGGGTCCAGCGCTCCGCCGGCCGCCAGCCCCTCGACGGTCCGCACCGAGCGACCCTCGACCTGACCGGCAGCCACCAGGCACGCGCAGACCGTCGCGCCGTCCAGATAGACCGTGCACGAACCGCATTCGCCTTGCTCGCAGGCATTCTTGGAGCCGGGCAGGCCCATTCGCTCACGCAGGATGTAGAGCAGGCTCTCGCCCGGCCAGACATTGTCCACGGTCGTCGGAGCGCCGTTGACGGTGAAGGTGACGCGCATCAGGCCGCCTTCCTTTCTCTCGCATAGTCTTTCCAGGCCCAGGTCAGGGTGCGCCGAGCCAGTACCGACAGGGCGTGGCGGCGGTATTCGGCGGTGCCGCGCACGTCGTCGATGGGTGCGGCCGCCTCGGCGACCAGCTGTCCGAAGCGGGTGACCACGGCGGGGTCGAGCCCGGCGCGGGAATCCCAGCGCCCGGACGCGGCCAGCTCCGCGGCCAGGAACTGCTCGGCCGCGGTGGCCCGGCGCGGCGTCGGAGCCGCCGAACCGAACCCGGTCCCGACCTCGCCCCGGTCCGGGTGCAGCGACAAAGCGAACGCGGTCACCGAGATGACCATGGCGTTGCGGGTGCCGATCTTGGCGAACTGCTGCGGTCCGGCCGCGGGCCGGATCCAGTACGCGGCGATGAGCTCGTCGGCCGCCAGCGCGTTGCGCTTCACCCCGAGATAGAAGTCGGTGATCGGGATGTGCCGCACCCCGCGCACCGAATGCGCCTCCACCACAGCGCCGTTGGCGAGCAGCGGCGGATGCGCGTCACCGGCGGGCGAGGCCGCGCCGAGGTTGCCGCCGACGGTGCCGCGATTGCGGATCTGCGGCGAGCCGACGGTGCGGGCCGCCATGGCCAGCCCTGGCGCCGCGGCGCCGAGTTCGTCGATGATCCGGCTGTAGCTGACGCCCGCGCCGACCCGCAGCGCGCCGCCCGCGGGCGCCCACTCGGCGAGCTCGGCTACGCGGGTCAGATCCAGCACGGCCGCGGGGCGTTTGACGTCGAAGTTGAGTTCGACCATGACGTCGGTGCCGCCGGCGATCGGCAGCGCTTCCGGGTGGGCGGCCTTGGCGGCGAGGGCTTCGGCCCAGGTTCCGGGTCGCATGAATTCCATGGCGATCACCCGGCCAGGCAGGACCGCAGGCCCTGGGTCAGCGCGGCGCGGTCGAGGTCACGGCCGATGAAGACGACCTTGCCGGGCTCCTTGTCGCCCGGCCACGGCGCGGACGGGCGGATCTCGAACATGGTGTGAATGCCCTGCAGGACGTGCTTGCGGCTGTCGTCGGCGACGGCGAACAGCCCCTTGATCCGGAACACGTCCTCGCCGCGCTCGGCCAGGTGCGCCGTGAGCCAGGACTCCAGCGCGTGCTGGTCGAAACTTCCGTCCAGTTCGATGCCGACGGAGGTCAGGCTCGGATCGTGCTGGTGGTTGTCCTCTTCGAGCCAGTGCGGATCGCCGGCCATGGTCCTGGCCATGTCGAAGGCGCCGATGCCCAGCACGTCGGCCAGGTCGATCGCGGCGTACTGCGAGGTGATGATGTCGGCGGTCGCGTTGATCGCGCGCACCGCCGCCTCCACCTCGCGCACGTCCTCGGCGGCCACCAGATCGACCTTGTTGATGATGATCCGGTCGGCGAAGGCGATCTGATCGACCACCTGGTGGCCGACGCCGTCGTCGCCGACCTCGGTGAGGTGGCCGCGCACATGCTTGGCGTCGACCAGGGTGACGATGGCGTCGAGGGTGAAGTTCGCGGCGATCTCGTCGTCGACGAAGAAGGTCTGCGCGACCGGATTCGGGTCGGCCAGCCCGCTGGTCTCGATCAGGATCCGGTCGAACCGGTCGCTGCGTTCCAGCAGCGAGCGCAGGATCTCGATCAGATCGGTGCGCGCCGTGCAGCACAGGCAGCAGCCGTTGCTCATCTCGATGATCTTCTCGTCGGCGTTGAGCACCAGATCGTTGTCGATCGGGATCTCGCCGAACTCGTTCTCGATCACCGCGATCCGGTGGCCGTGATTGGCCGTGAGGATGTGATTGACCAGCGTGGTCTTGCCGGAGCCGAGGAATCCGGTGAGTACGGTGACCGGGATCTTGCCGTTGTCAGACATGTGTCTCTCCTTGTGCCGTAAGGGAATTGAGAACGCGCCGGGCCTGGGCCAGGGCGTCCGGGGCGATTTCGATGCGGCGGCCCTCGAAGTCCGGGCCGCGGGTGGCGTCCAGCCCCATCCGGGAGGTGGTGCCGTCGCTGGTCGAGGAGGGGTCCAGGGGCGAGCCCGGCAGCCCGTCGACGGTGAGGATGTCGCGGTGCGGCTGGAAATGCGTGGCCAGCGCCCACAGCACCGCGGAATCGTCGGTGAGGTCGATATCGCTGTCCACCGCGACGACGGTCTTGACGTAGGGGTCCCAGCCGAGCAGGCCCAGCATCACCTGGCGGGCCTGCCCGGGCCGGCGCTGCCGCAGCGCCACATAGCAGTGGAAGTGCGTGCCCGAGGTCGGATAGTGCACGGCGGTGACGTCGGGAAAGCGCGACTTGAGCTTCTCCGCCATCTCCGATTCGCGCGGGATCCGGGCCAGATTGAGATGCTCGGCGGTATTGCCGCCCTCGACGTCGAACAGGATCGGCTCGCGCCGCCGCATGATCGAGGTGACCCGGATCAGGTTGTTGGTGGACCGATTCGAGGAGTAGCCGGAGAACTCACCGAAGGGCCCCTCCTCGGCGTGCGCGGCCGGATCGATCGTGCCTTCGAGCACGAAATCCGACCAGGCCGGCACCCCGATCCCGTGTTCGGGCGTGCCGACGACCTCGAGCGGCTCCCCCAGCAGGCCGCCGGCGATCGCGCGCTCGTCGACCTCGTACCCGACGCGGGCGGAGGCGGCGAGCATGAACAGCGGATGACCGCCGATCACCATGGCGACCGGCATCGGCCGGCCTAGTTCGGCGTATTTGCCGAGCATGCGCCACAGATCGCCGCGCGAGTGCAGGCTGGTCGCCAGTTCGGTGGGCGAGTGCGCCATCGAGCGGTGATAGCTCATGTTGCCGACGCCGGTCTCGGGATCCTCGGCGACGATGATGCCGCTGGTGATGTAGGGCGCGCGGTCGGAGGCGAAGTGCCGCAGCATGGGCACCGTGGCGAGATCGACTTCCGTTCCGCGCTGGACGATTTCGAGGATCGGCCCGGTCTGCACGCGCCGCGGCGCGACCGGCCGCGCGGCCCGGGCGGCGAACGCCTCGTGCAGTCCGCCCGGCTCGGTGTCGAGCAGCCGGGCGATCCGCCGGCGGGAGGCGAAGACGTTGCTCACCACCGGCGTCGCGACGCCGTCCAGCTTGCGGCACTCCAGCAGGTCGTCGCGGCCGCGCGCGGTGAGCTCGTAGATCAACCCGGTCACGCCCTGGTCGGCGGGCACCACGTCGTCGATCGTGAGCACGTCCTCGGGGTGGGCGGTGCGGTAGTCGGCGAGGAAGGCGTGCGGGTCCTGCCGCCGGGACAGTTCGGGATACGTCATCGGGTGAGACCTCCGGTGAGTTGGCGCGCCGACTCCGGCCCCTGCCACCGTGGCGACAGATCGTGCTCGATCCCGAACTGGTCGAGGATCTTTCCGCTCAGGTGCGCGAGGAGGTCCTGAATGGAAGCCGGCTGCTGGTAGAAGGCGGGCACCGGCGGCAGCACGATCGCGCCCGCCTCGGTCACCGCCGTCATATTGCGTAGATGGATCAGGCTCAGCGGTGTTTCGCGGGTGACCAGCACCAGCCGCCGCCGCTCCTTCAGGCACACGTCGGCGGCGCGCGCGAGCAGGTCGTCGGAGTACCCGTGGGCGATCGCGGCCAGCGTTTTCATCGAGCAGGGCACCACGACCATGCCCATGGTGAGAAACGAGCCCGAGGCGATGCTCGCCGCGATGTCACCGCGCTGATGGTGCACGTCGGCGAGGGCGATGAGATCCTCCGCGCGCAGCCCGGCCTCGAGTTCGAGCGTGCGATGCGCCGCCCGCGAGACGACCAGGTGCGTCTCCACGGTCTGCAGTCGCTGCAGCGCGGTGAGCAGATGGATGGCCAGGTGCGGCGCGCTGGCGCCGGTGATGCCGATGAGCAACCGCGGTCGCTCGGGCACGGAACGTGTGGTCATGACGGACTTTCCGAGGGTCGAGCGGGTCTGCGCAGTTCGTGGAAGACCACGTTCAGCACCAGGGCCAGCAGGGTTCCGGTGGCGACACCGCTTTTGAAGAACATCTCGGCGAAGGTGGGCAGCTGGTGATAGAAGCGCGGGGCGTAGGCGGGAATCAGCCCGACGCCCAGCGACAGCATCACGATCATCAGATTGCTGGGCCGGCCGAAATCCACCCGCGCCAGAATCTGGATCCCGGCCACCGCGAGCGCGCCGAAGGTGACCAGCGCGGCCGCGCCCACCACCGGCTCCGGAATGGCCGCGGCGACCCGGCCCACGGGCTGCACCAGACCGAGGACGAGCAGGATCACCCCGCCCACGGCCACCGGGAATCGGCTGCGCACGCCGGTCAGCGCGATCAGGCCGATGTTCTGCCCGAAGGTGGTGTAGACGAAGCCGTTGAAGACGCCGCTGAACGCCGTCATCAGGCCGTCCACCCGCAGCAGCCGCGCGATCTCGTTCGGGCCGACGGGCTTTCCCACCACCTGTCCGACCGCCAGCCCCTGCCCCGCGCCCTCGACCATCAGCACGAAGACGATGACGAGGAACAGCAGGATCGAGGGGACGTGGAACTGCAAGGCGCCGAAGTGGAACGGGCGCATCATTCCCACGATCGGCCCGCCGCCGATGCCCGACAGGCTGCCGATGCCGGTGACCCAGCCCGCGATCGCGCCGATAACCAGCGCCAGCAGAATCGACAGCTGGCCCAGCAGCCCGGTGAACAGGCGCCGGAACAGCACCATCAGCGCCATGGTCGCGGCGGCCAGCGCGATGTGACCGAGATTGCCGTAATCGGCAGCGCCCGCGTCGGATCCGGCGATCAACCGGATGCCGACGGGGATCAGCGTCAGGCCGATCAACGCGATCACCGTGCCGGTCACCACCGCGGGGAACAGTTTCAGCAGCATGCTGAAGTACGGGGCGACCACGATCCAGACCACGCCCGCCACCAGCAGCGAGCCGTAAACCGTTGCCATGCCCTGGTTCTGGCCGACCAGCACCATGGGCACGATCCCGCTGGAGGCCGCGCCGACCACCAGCGGCATCCGGATGCCGAACTTCCACAGGCCCAGCGCTTGCAGCAGGGTGCCGATGCCGGCCAGCACCAGATCGATGCTGACCAGGTTCGCCAGCTCGGCGTCGGAGAGTCCGATCGAGGTGCCGAACACGATGGGCACGACCACCACGCCCGCGTACATGACGAGCGTGTGCTGCAAGCCGAGCAGCACCATCTGGAGTAGACCGGGACGCTCGTCGACCGGGGCGGTCACGGTGTCCGGCAACTCCACGTCGCGATTGACTTCTTTGTCGGTCATGGCGAACTCAGCTCGCGGCCTGCGGGTCGGCCTGGTCGGCGCGCAGTTCCTTCGGCTGCTCCGCCGGCTCCGGTGCGAGCTCCGGCTCCGGCTCGGGCTCGACGCCGTTGAGCAGCAGGTTCAGCAGGAAGGCCGCGATACCGCCCGCGGCGATGCCACTGGAGAGCACGGTCTGCAGCGGTCCGGGCAACTGGTCGTAGAAGTCCGGCGAACCCACCGGAATGAGCCCGAACCCGAACGCGATCGCGACGACGAGGTGGTTGCGCGGCCGGCTGAAGTCCGCGCCCAGCATCAGTTTGATGCCGATCGCGCCCAGGGTGCCGAACATGACCACGCCGATGCCGCCGAGCACCGGCCCGGGCAGCGAGGCCACGACGGCCCCGAGCTTGGGCATCAGGCCGATGAGCACCAGGATCACGCCCGCGGTCGCCACGACGTAGCGGCTCATCACCCGGGTGATGCTGACCAGCCCGACGTTGCCGCCGAAGGTGACGAACGGGAAGCTGCTGAACAACCCGGCCAGCGCGGTGCCGACGCCGTCGGCGCGCAGCGCGCGGGCGATGTCGGTCGCGCCGACCTTGCGGCCGACCACCTGACCGACGGCCAGGGTGTCACCGGTGGACTCGACCATGTTGACCACCTGCACGATCAGCATCGGCAGGATCGCGGCCAGCACGAAGGTGGGCGCACCGAACGAGAACGGTGACATCACACCGAAGATCGGCGCGTCGGCGGTGGCCGAGAAATCGGTCAGGCCGAGCGGCCAGGCCACCAGCGTGCCCACGATCAGCGCGATCAGGATGGCGAAGCGGCCGATGGAGGGTCGCATGACGCGCTCCAGGACCACGACCAGCACGATCGTCGCGGCGGCGAGCAGCAGGCGTTTCGGCGCGCCGTGGTCGGCCGCCGCAGCCGGTCCGGCGATCATGGTGGCCGTCTTGGGCAGCAGCGAGAACCCGATGATCGCGATCGTCGTGCCCGTGACGATCGGCGGGAAATACCGGGTCAGCTGGGCGAACCAGGGCGCCACCAGCCAGGTGATGAGCCCGACGACGATGGTCGCGCCGAACACCGCGGGCAGGCCGGATTCGGTGCCGACGATGATGGCGGGCGTGATGCCGGTGAAGGTCGAGCCCATGACGATGGGTAGTCGCACACCGATGTTGAAGATGCCGAGGGTCTGCAACAGGGTCGCCAGGCCGCTGACGAACACGTTCGCCGTGACCAGGGTGGTGATCTGCGCGGGTGAGAGGCCGATGCCCAGGCCGATCACCAGCGGCAGGGTGACCATGCCGGAATAGGCGACGATCACGTGCTGGAGACCGAGCGGGATCAGGTGCCGCAGTGGGGGAATCGAATCGACGGCATCTCTGGGTGTTGCCGACCGGCTGCGTTGTCGGGTAAAGATTTTCATTGCTACTCTCCTGGACCGGCGGTGCGGTGCGGATGGGTGGAGACGGTGGGCCGCGGCCCGATGGAATGGATTCAGTGGGTCCAGGGCGTCAGCAACCCGTGCATGCCCGCACGGGAGATCAGCCGTTCGGCGTGGTGTGCGGCGTGCTCGGCTGCCGCTTCCTCGTCGACGAGCAGGCACTGCCCGTCGCGGTAGACGATCTGCCCGCCGACGATCGTCATCTCGACGTCCGAACCGCGTGCGGTGTAGACCAGTGAGCTGACCGCGCGGTGCACGGGTTGCAGGTGCGGCTGGTCGAGGTCGACGACGATGATGTCGGCCAGGCGGCCGGGTTCGAGCACACCGGCGTCGATGCCGGCGTAGCGCGCGCCCTCGCGGGTCGCGAGTTCGAGCGCGTCCTCGGCGCGGGCGCTGGTCGGGTCCAGGGTGGACAGCCGCTGCGCGTAGACGGCCAGCTTCATCGCCTCGAACAGGTCTTGCCGGTGGCCGCAGCTCGGCCCGTCACTGCCCAGAGAGACTGCGGCACCGTGGTTTCGGAGTTCGCGCAGCCGGATGGTGCCGGAGGCGAGGTAGGCGTTGGAGGACGGATTGTGCGCGACGCCGGCGCCCGCCGCACCGACCTGCTCGACCTCTTCGTCGTCGAGCCAGATGCCGTGCGCCAGCGTCGCGCGCTGATCGAGCAGGCCCTCCTTGGCCAGCCACTGCACCGGGCGCACGCCGTAGCTGTCGAGGTAGCCCTCCGGGTCCTTGCTGCTCTCGCAGCAGTGGGTGTGCCATTTGGTGTCGTATTCGCGCGCGAGTTCCACGCAGCCGCGCACCAGATCCTGGTCCACATAGGTGAGATTCAGTGGCGCCGGCCAGATTTCGACCTTCGAGCCGCGGGGGCGGTGCTGGATCGCCTCGCGGGTCATGAGCAATTCGTCGGCGGCGCTGTAGCGGAACAGCGACTGCGGCTGACCGCGCCGGGCGGCGATGTCGGTGCGCACGCCGAGCACGCCCCGGGCCACCACGCCGCGCAGCCCGGCCGCCTCGATGACATCGGCGACCGCCAGGGTGGTGGCCAGATCGCTGGGGGCGTAATGGTTGTCGACGATGGTGGTGGTGCCCGCGCGCAGCGCCTCGACCGCGCCCAGTCGCGCGGCCGCCAGCGCGGCCTGCGGGGTCATGGCGATGGAGTAGGGCCACATGAACTCGCACAGCCAGGGCACGATCGACATGCCCTCGCCCAGGCCGCGAGCCAGGGCCTGATAGAGGTGATTGTGGCCGTCGACGAATCCCGGCAGCACGACCTTGCCCGCGCAGTCGATGACGGTGTCCGCGCGCCAGCCGGCGAGTTCCTGCGGCGTGCCGACCGCGACGATGCGGGAACCGGTGACGGCGACCGCGCCGGTGCTGTGCACGGTACGGGCGTCGTCGACGGTGACGACGGTTCCGCCGGTGAGGAGTAGATCGCAGTGTTGAAGAGGTCGGGGTGCCATGGCCGCCGCTGCCTTCCCAGGGCGGCCCGAGCCGCCCCAAATCCGTTGGCGTACAGGGAGATATCTCCCTCAGGCCAGGCCGAGGCCTGGCGCGTGCCGAACGGTTTAACCCAGGATCGGGAGGTCACCGGCAGTGTGACCTGGCACACATGCCGTGGTCACGAGTACATGTAAACGGCATGCCGCAACGCTTGTCAACCCTCAATCGCGGCGCACTCGAATTCCGGAATTCGGCGAATTGGCCCGTGAACTGGCCGAACCCGAGTGCACGGTGATCAGGAATTACATGCAATCCGTTGACACGCCGGAACCGCTGTGCTGAACTCGGTCCCATCGAGCCGGCAGTCGGGCCGGCCCGCCGCGGTTATCTCCACCGCGGCCCGTAGGTGCGGTTGATGCGCGGCCGGGGATCTGATCCCGACCTGATCAAGGAAATTCACACATGATCATCGATACTCACGTACACCCAACGAATCTCGTCGACGAGGCATGGCGGCACACCGGTGACCCGTTCACCGGCGAACGCACGCTGGAAATGATGGACGGCCCGTTCTGGATCAACGGCAAGCCGCGCCGGGTCGACGTCAGCTGCATCATGCCGCCCCCGGGCAACACCACCTGGCGCGAAGGCAGCCGGGGCGGCCGCGAGGGCATCCGCGACTACCAGGCCTACGTGACCTCCCTGGTCCAGAAGTACCCGAACCGCTTCGTCGGCAACTTCATCTACAACCCGCGCTTCGGCCCCGAGAACGGGGCCGCCGAACTGGCCTTCCACGTCCAGGAGCACGGCTACAAGATGATGAAGCTGCACGCGAACATGCACTCCTACCGCCCGGACCGGGCGCTGGACTGGCTGCGCCCGGCGCTGCGCGTGTGCGACGAGCTCGGCGTCACCGTGCTGATCCACACCGGCGACGGCCCGTACTCCATTCCCACGCAGTTCTATCCGATCATCCGCGAGTTCCCCAACGTGAACTTCATCCTGGGGCACTTCGGCATTCAGACCGGCGGCGTCTACTGCTTCGAGGCGTTCTGGATGATCCAGGACTCGAACAACGTCATCGGCGAATCCGGCTGGCTGCTGCAGTCCCGGATCGTGGAATTCGCCAAGGAGATGAAGAAGTCCAAGATGGTCTTCGGCACCGACTCCCCGCCGAACGAGCCGGGCATGTGGGCGCGTGAGCTGGAAGTGCTGTGCCACAAGCCGCCGCAGGGGCTGGACCTGTCCGAGGACGACCTCGAGGGCTACCTGGGCAACAACATGGCCAAGCTGCTCGGCCTGGCGCCCACCCCGCCGCCGAAGGACAAGGCCGAGGCGGAGGCGTACCTGCGCGGCGAGATCACCCAGGCCTCGGCCACCAACTCGCACGCCGACCACTACAGCGGGTACACCCCGTCGGCGTGGGCCGAGGAGGCGGCGCTGGACGCCGCCAAGTAGCGTCCGGTCCGGGAACCCCGGCGGCGCGCGGTTATTCCGCGCACCGCCGGGGTTCGGTCGTTTCACCGGCCAGCAGCGAGAAATCCCGGCGGCGCGCGCCGCCCGTCCCGTCCTCGCGGGTCGTGGCCTGCGAGAGCCGCACGCGCAGGCGGGAGATGTGCCGCTGCGCCACGGTTTCGGCGTAGGCCGGATCGCCCGCCGCCATCGCGTCGACGATCTGGATGTGCTCGTCGAGCGCGAATCTGGGCGCGTCCATGCTGCGCCACAGCGAATGCAGAGCCAGATGCGACCGGCCGGCGATGGGCTCCAGGGTGGCGGTGAGATGGGGGTTCGCGGCGATCTCCCGCACGGTCCGATGGAATCGGATGTCCAGCTCGACGTGTGCGGCATGGTCGGTGCCGCTGCCCAGCACGCGCTCGTGGTCGGCGAGGATCTCGCGCAGCGCGGTCAGCCCCATCGCGTCCAGCCGCTCGGTCGCCAGCCGGGCGGCCAGGCCCTCCAGCATCTCCCGCACCACATACAGTTCGCGCAGGTCGGCGATGTCGACCTTGCTCACCTCGGCGCCGCGGTGCGAGACGTGGTTGGCCAGCCCCTCGTAGATCAGGCGCTGCACCGCCTCGCGCACCGGAGTGCGGCTGACATTGAGCTGGCGGGCCAGCTCCGGCACGCTCAGCGCCGTGCCGGGCGGCAGCTGATTGCGCAGGATCGCCGCCTTCAGCGCTTCGTAGGTGCGGTCGGTGAGCAGCGCACCGGAGGCGAGACTCGGCGAGATCGGCGACTCGGGCATGGCGCAAATATTACATGTAATCCTACGGGCAGCCGCAGCTAAGGCCCGGTACCAGCCGCACCGCGAGGGTGCGGTCGGGTTGCCGGACGCCGGTGTCCTGCACCGCCTTCAGCGTCGTCACCGCGACCCGGCCGAAATCGTCGAAGGATCGGCCGATCGTCGTCAGCGGCGGCCAGCTGTGCGCGACGGGTTCCGTCGCGCCGAAACCCAGCACGGCCAGGTCGTCGGGAACCCGCAGGCCCGATTCCTGGGCCGCGGCAAGCACATCCAGCGCCAAGCCGTCGGCGGCGGCGAAGATCGCCTGCGGGCGGGCGGGTTCGCGCAGCCAGGCCCGGATCTGCTCCTGGGACGCCCGCCGGTCCAGGCCGGTGCGGCGCAGCGCCGAGGCGTCCGCGCCGGCCGCGCGCATGCCCTCGGCCCAGCCGCGCGCCCGATCGGCCACCGGGCCCGACCGGGAGGTGCCGGCCAGACAGGCGATGCGCCGGTAGGAATGGCCGAGCAGATGCTCGGCCGCCAGCCGCCCGCCGCGGTGATTGGCCAGCGTCACCGAGGTCGCGTCCGCGCCGCGCGGCGCCCGATAGTGCAGGTAGACCACCGGAACGCCGAAATCGACGGTCCCCGCGCGCGGCGCGCCGACCTCCGAGCGCACCAGCAGCAGGCCGCTGACCTGCATGCCCGCCAGGGTCTGCGCGTAGCGGATCTCCTGCTCGGTCGAGTAGCCCGAATTGCCCAGCAGCACCAGCGAATCGTCGGCGAAGGCCGCGCGCTCGACCCCGTGCACCAGTTCGGTGAAGAAGCCCGCGCTGCTGTCGGGAACGACCAGCCCGAGGGTGTTGCTGCGGGTCGAGCGCAGCGCCCGCGCCACCAGGTTGGGCTGGTAATTGAGCTCGGCGATGGCCGCCAGCACCTTCTCGCGCGTCGCGGCCGCGACGGGCCGGGGGCCGTTGTTGATCACGTAGCTCACCACGGCCGGTGAGGTTCCCGCCAGCCGGGCGACGTCGTTGCGAGTGATGGGCACTCGGTCAGCGTACGGTGCGCCGATTCCGCACCGGGATCGTTCTACACGTGTAGACTCGGCGTGGGTTCCGGTCGGGAAGTACCGATGGCCGCGCGTCGGCCGAGTGGGAATGGACCGCGGCCTCGATCCGTCGCCGGCGTCGAAAACGCCGCAGTTCCAAGGAGACAGCTCATGCGTCGAGCGCCATGTCCACCCCGCTCCCCCGGCACCCGGAGGTCCCGATGACCACCCTGGTGCACAGCGCGCAGACCCGCGAAGGCAAGGGCGTCGGCAGCAGCGCGCTGCGCCCGGACGGCACGCTCAAGGTCACCGGCGAGTTCGCCTACTCCTCGGACCTGTGGATCGACGGCATGGTGTGGGCGACCACGGTCCGCAGCCCGCACGCGGCGGCGCGAATCCGCTCGATCGACACCAGCAAGGCCGTCGCTCTGGACGGCGTCCGCGCGGTCCTGACCCACGAGGACGTCCCGGGCGCCAAGACCTACGGGATGAAGGTCGCCGACCAGCCGGTGCTGGCCATGGACGAGGTTCGCTACCAGGGCGAGGCCGTGGCCCTGGTAGCCGCCGATCATCCCGAGACCGCGCGCCGGGCCGCCGAACTCGTCGTCGTCGAGTACGAGCCGATCGAGCCCGTCACCGACTCCGAGCTGGCACTGGATCCGCGCACCCGGGTCATCCACGAGGATTCGAACCTGGTGCGGCACGTCAAGATTCGCCACGGCGACATGGCGCAGGGCCGCGCGCGGGCCGAGGTCGTCGTCACCGGCGACTACGAGGTGGGCATGCAGGACCCGGCCTTCCTCGGCCCCGAATCCGGTCTGGCCGTGCCGGATTCGGACGGCGGGGTCGAACTCTACGTCTCCTCGCAGTGGCTGCACAAAGACCTGGAGCAGATCGCGCCCTGCCTGGGCCTGCCGGTGGACAAGGTCCGGCTGACCATGGCGGGCGTGGGCGGTGCGTTCGGCGGCCGCGAGGACCTCTCGGTCCACGTGCACGCCTGCATGCTGGCGCTGCGGCTCGGCAAGCCGGTGAAGATGATGTACAACCGCCACGAATCCTTCTTCGGGCATGTGCACCGGCATCCCGCCAAGATGCACTACGAGCACGGCGCCACCCGCGATGGCAAGCTCGTCTACGTCAAGGCGCGCCTGGTCTTCGACGGCGGCGCCTACACCTCCACCTCGCCGGTGGTCATCGCGAACGCGTCGTATTTCGTAGCGGGCGCCTACGAGGTCGCACATGCCGAGATCGATGGCCTGGCGGTGTTCAGCAACAACCCGCCGTGCGGCGCGATGCGCGGCTTCGGCGCGGTGCAGTCGGCGTACGCCTGCGAATCCAACATGGACAAGCTGGCCCGCGCGCTCGACATGGATCCGATGGAACTGCGGCTGAAGAACGCCATGACGGTCGGCACCATCCTGCCGACCGGTCAGCCCGTGGACGGTCCGGCCCCGGTCCGGGAACTGCTCGAGGCCCTGCGGACGCGACCGCTGCCCGCCGCCGCGACGACGACCGATCCGCGCACCCTGCCCGGCGGCGTCGGCAACACCACCCGCGGCGAGGGCATCCGGCGCGGTGTCGGCTACGCGATCGGCGTCAAGGCGATCGGCTACTCCGGTGGCGTCGACGACATCTCGACCGCCCGGGTGACGCTGTCCATCACCGGCGGCGAGCCCGTGGTCTCGATCCACACGGCGGCCGCCGAATGCGGGCAGGGCATCACGACCGTGCAGTCGCAGATCGCCACCACCGAACTCGGGGTCAGCCGGGTGGTGGTGCTGCCCGCCGACACCCAGATCGGCGACGCGGGCTCGGCTTCGGCCTCCCGGATGACCTGGATGTCCAGCGGCGCGGTGCAGGGCGCGTGCCGCCTCGTCGCACAGGAGATCCTGCGGCGCGCCGAGAAGGCGACCGGCCGCATCGCCTCCGGGCTCGCGCTGCGGGACAACGCGGTCGTCGACGTCGGCACCGGGGCGGTGGTAGCGCCGCTGGCCGAGGTGGTCGGAGCGGATACCCTGGAGCGGGTGCACGAATACCACCACCGGCCGACCGAGGGCATCGATCCCGAACGCGGCCAGGGCAACGCGCACATCGCCTTCGCGTTCTGCGCGCACCGGGCGGTGGTCGATGTGGATGTAGAACTCGGGCTCGTGCGCGTGGTCGAGCTGGCGGTGGCCCAGGATGTCGGCAAGGCGATGAATCCGATGGCGGTCGAGGGCCAGATCGAGGGCGGCAGCGCCCAGGGCCTGGGCTTGGCACTGATGGAGGAGGTCGTGGTGGACGAACGCGGACAGGTGCGCAACCCGTCCTTCACCGACTATTTGATCCCGACGATTCTCGATGTGCCGCCGATGCCGATCTCGCTGTTCGAGTTCCCGCATCCGGATTCGCCGTACGGGCTCAACGGGGTCGGCGAGCCGCCTACGCTGTCCTCCACCCCGGCCATCATGAACGCGCTGCGCGACGCCACCGGTTTGGCGCTGGCACGGGTGCCGGTGCGGCCCGGTGACATCGCGCTGGAGACGGCGTCGGTCTGATGGTTGCCGACTGCGCCGGTATCGTGCTCGCCGCGGGTGCGGGCCGGCGCTTCGGCTATCCGAAAGTTCTTGCCGCCGAAGGTAATTGGTTGCGCACCGCGGTTTCCGCGCTGCGCGGGGGCGGCTGCGCGCCGGTCGTGGTGGTGGTCGGCGCGACCGGTCCGGCGGCCCTCCCGCTGCCGGACGGTGTCCGGCAGGTCTGGGCGGCGGACTGGGCGACCGGGCTCAGCGCCTCCTTGCGCGCCGGGCTCGGGGCCGTGGCCGCCGGAGACGCCGAGTACGCGGTGATCATGCCGGTGGATACCCCCGATGTCGGGGCCGCCGTGGTGGCCCGGGTCATCGCCGCGGCGCACGGCGCGCCGAGCGGGTTGGCGCGTGCCGTCTTCCGGGGGCGGCCCGGCCATCCGGTAGCGCTCGCCCGCGCGCACTGGCCCGCGATATCCGCTGCGGCCGTGGGTGATTCGGGTGCGCGCGAGTATCTGGCCGCGCGCACCGACACGGTCGGCGTCGCGTGCGACGACCTGGCGACGGGAATCGACCACGATTTCCGCGCGCCCTAGCGGCTCCGCTATCCCTTCAGTTCGTCCATGACGCGGCGGGCCTGCTGCTGTGCGACCGCCGCGGCCTCGGCCTCGGTCACCGGCGCGGCCACGCTCAGCACCAGGTGCAGCTCGAGCGAGCCCGAGAGCAGCGAAACCTGGTACGAGGACGCGGAATTCAGCATGCTGGCCGCGGAATACTCGCGCTTGGACCACACGAAGGAGGCGTCCGGACCGAAGTCGGGCAGCGGGCCGTCGGAGGTGGCGCCCGAAGAGTTCTTGGCGAAGCGCATGCCCATCTCGTAGCCGGACCGCGCTTCGCCGCTGTTCTTGTGAATCGTGACCCGCAGGAAGAACGCCGCCAAGCGGGCCGCGGGGCTGGATTCGTTCTCCGCGTTGCAGCTCAGCTCGGTGCCGAGGATGTTTTCTTCCTTCTTCGGCTCCCGTTTGCCCGGGGTGGACTCCCACTTGTTCAGCGCCGAGAGGTCGAGCAGATCGCATGCGTTGCTCACCGCCGACGCGTCATACCTCGATCCGGTAGACCCACCCGGACTCTCCCCGCCGCCGCACCCCATCGCGCCGAACACGGTCAGTGCGCTGAGACCCGCGATCATCCACCGTCGCATCCGAAATCCTTCGCCGAGCAGCGACCCCCCGTTGCGATCGCCTGCGAAACGCTAGCACGGGAGAGTCCGGTGATTCGTCCCGTTTCAGCCCACCGTCACCGATGCGAGGGGCGTGTCAGTGCGACGTCAGTGCGGTGTCAGTCGCGCGGGCGACAGTCGTTCTCGTGAACAGCACAGCAATCGCCGCCTCCGGAATCGACATCGCCCTGCCGTCGGGCGCCGAACTGCGCACGCGGGGGCTGGCCGGGCTCGGCCGGGTCGGCGGGTTCCTGCGCGGTGACCACGTTGTCGCGCAGCTGATCCGCTTCGCACTGGTCGGCGGGTGCAGCAATATCGCCTATGTGCTGCTGTTCGTGGCCGCGGGCGCCTGCGGCCCGCTGATCGCCAATGTCGCCGGATCGATCGCCAGCACGGTGATCGCCAACGAACTGCACCGGCGGCTGACCTTCCGCGCGGCCGGCCGGGTCGGCTGGTTCACCGCACAGTGGGAAGGCGGCGGGCTGGCGCTGCTCGGCTTGCTGGTCAGCACGGCGGCGCTGGCGGGCCTGGAATTCTGGGCGCCCGGTCTGGGCGAGATCGCCCAGGCCGGAGCCGTCCTCGGCGTCATGGCCGCGGTCGGCGGCCTGCGCTTCGTGGCGCTGCGCGGCTTCGTCTTCTGAGCGCGCGGTTATTTCAAGACGTTCACCGCGCGGGCGATCACCAGGACGCCGGTCAGCAGGGAGATGGCGGTCTCCGCGGTCATCAGGAGCTTGGCCCAGCGCGACATCGGCATGACGTCGGTGGGGCTGAAGGCGGTGGCGTTGGTGAAGGCGAGGTAGAAGTAGTCGACGAACTGCGGGCTCCATTCCGGGTCCGCGAGGTCGGGGTTCTGCATCTGCGGGAAGATGAAGTCGGGCACCAGGGTGTCGGCGCGGGCCCGGGCGGCCGGGCCGCCGCGGTCGAATTCCCAGAACCAGAGGGCGAAGACCAAGACGTTGCTGGTCCAGATGGCGCCGCCGGAGGCGAGCAGCACCGTGGCCCGGTCGCTGAATTCGCCGTCCACCAGGCCCGCGACGAGCTGGTACACCGACCAGGCCACGGCCAAATGCAGCACGCCGGTGGCGATCAGGCTGCCCGCGCGCAGCCAGTACGCGCGCCGGTCCAGCTCGGTCGGGCGGCCCACCAGCTGCCCAAACAGCAACACCAGGGTTACCAGCGGCACGAGCCAGGCGGGCTCGGCCGCGAGCTCCGCGGGCAGCGTCCATTGCAGAACCAGGACCGCGAGCACCGCGCCCAGCGCTGCCAGCCGGGACTCCTGCGCACCGCGGCGCGCCCAGGCGGGAACGTCGCTGTCGGCGGCAGTCACGGCAGCAAGTATCACCGGATCGGCACCCGAGGCCGCGACATGCCGTTCGATCGGGGCACATCGTGACCTCCCCGCAACACAGCAAATGATCCGCTATCACTCGTTGGCTCGTATTCTTCGGACATGACTACCAGCGAAGCAGGACTTTACGAAGGCCCGCTGCATCAGTTGGCACGCAGTGCGTGGCAGTCGGTACTGGTCACGGGCATTCTGTCGATCGTGCTCGGCATCCTCGTGCTGATCTGGCCCGGGCCGACGCTCGTCGTCGCCGGCATCCTGTTCGGCATCTACCTGATCGTGTCCGGCATCCTGCAGATGGTCGCCGCCTTCGGCACCCATGCCAGCGCGGGCCTGCGCGTGCTGGCGTTCGTCAGCGGCGCGGTCTCCTTCGCCCTGGCGTTCTTCTGCTTCCGCAGCATCGGCAATTCGGTCCTGCTGCTGGCCATCTGGATCGGCGTCAGCTGGCTCTTCCGCGGCATCACCCTGCTCGCGGCGGCCATCTCCGACTCCGACATGCCCAGCCGCGGGTGGCAGATCTTCTACGGCATCGTGCTGGCCATCGGCGGCGGTGTGCTGATCAGCTGGCCGATCGAATCCATCGCGACCCTGACCATCGTGACCGGATGGTGGTTGATCTTCCTCGGCGTCTTCGAAGTGTTCGGGTCCTTCCAGATCCGCTCGCAGGCCAAGGCCACGCCGAGCGCGCTCTGACCACACAGCCAGTCCTCGATGGCCGTCTCCCACGGGAGGCGGCCATCGCCGCGCTGCGCGCCGAGATGCTCGACTGACGCCCCCGCTTCACCCGGGATCAGCGGGGTACTGCTCCCCCATGACCGGCCCTCTGAAGCGTGCGGTGACGACCCCGTTGCTGTACTTCTTCATCCTCGGCGACGTGCTCGGGGCCGGGGTCTATGTCCTGGTCGGCTCGGTCGCGGCCGAGTCGGGCGGTGCGGTCTGGCTGCCGCTGCTGATCGCGCTCGGGCTGGCCACGCTCACCGCCGGTTCCTACGCCGAACTGGCCACCAAGTATCCGCGGGCGGGCGGGTCGGCCCACTACGTGACCAAGGCGTTCGGGCCGGCGGCCGGTTCGTTCATCGGCTTCTGCATGCTCGCCGCGGGCGTCGTGTCGGTCGGTGCGCTGGCCCGGGGGTTCGCCGGTGATTACCTGCGGGCCCTGGTCTCACTGCCGACCGTGGCCGTCGTGGTGGTGTTCCTGGCGCTGCTGGCCGCGCTCAATATTCGGGGAATCAAGGAATCGCTCGGCGCGAACGTGGCCGCCACCCTGGTCGAGCTGAGCGGGCTGCTGCTGATCATCGGTCTCGGCGCGTGGGTGATCCTGCGCGGTGACGCCGATCTGGACCGCTTGACGCAGGTGGGCACCGCCGAGCACGGCGCGGTCGCGGCCGTCCTCGCGGGCACGGTGCTGGCGTTCTACTCGTTCGTCGGCTTCGAGACCTCGGTGAATCTGGCCGAGGAGGTCCAGGATCCGCGGCGCTCGTACCCCACGGCGCTGTTCGGGGCGCTGCTCACCGCCGGTGTGTTGTACGCGCTGATCGGTGTCGTCGCCAGCGCCACGGTGCCCACCGACCAGCTGAGCGAATCCAGCGGGCCGCTGTTGGAGGTCGTGCACGTGGCAGGCGGGATTCCGGATCGGCTCTTCAGCGTGATCGCCTTGGTCGCGGTCGCCAACGGCGCCCTGCTGACCGGCATCATGGCCTCGCGCCTGGCCTACGGCATGGCCCGGGACGGTCTGCTGCCCGCGGCATTGAGCCGCACGCTGCCTCGCCGGCGCACCCCGTGGGTCGCGATCCTCGCCACCGGCACGGTATCGCTGGTGCTCGCCCTCACCGGCGAGGTCGAGTCGCTGGCGGCGACCTTGGTGCTGTTGCTGTTGTTCGTCTTTCTCAGCGTCAATATCGCGGTGCTCGTGCTTAGGCGCGACGCGGGCGAGCCCGAGCACTTCCGCATCCCGACTCCGATCCCGTGCCTCGGCGCGGCCTCCTGCCTGTTCCTCTTCACCCGGATCGAAGGCGACGTCTGGCTGCGCGGAATCATCCTGGTCGCCCTGGGTGCGGTGCTCGCGCTGGTCAACGGCGTCCGGATGCGGACCGGCGGCGGGCCCGGGGACCGCGCCGCCGGTGGGGCTCAGTAGTCGATGCGGTCGGTCTTGGCGAGCCAGGCTTCGAACGGCGCGTTGCGGTTCGGCAGGTCCAGCTGCTCGACGCGGGTCGGCCAGGACGACTTCGGCTTCAGTTCGAACAGGTCGTAGAACTTGAGGTCGTCGAAGCCGGCCATGGCGGCGTCGTGCCGGTCGGCGGCGAAGACGATGCGGTCCACGCGCGCCCACAGGGCCGAGGACAGGCACATCGGGCAGGGCTCACACGAGGTGATCAGCACGCAGCCCTCGAGGGAGAAGGTGTCGAGCTCCTTGCAAGCCGCGCGCATCGCGGTGACCTCGCCGTGCGCGGTCGGATCCAGGGTGGAGGTGACCTGGTTGTGGCCGATCGCGACCACCTCGGTGCCCTTCGCGATGAGCGCGCCGAACGGTCCGCCGCCGTTCGCCACACTGGTGGTGGCCAACCTGATCGCCTCGTCCATCCAGGCGCGTTCGAGCTCCTGGATGTTCATCTCTTGCGTGTGCGCGGTCACGGTCACTCCATTCGGATCACAGGCACTTGCGGTATCGCAACTGATGTGAAGCAGTACACATCCGCGAGCGGTTCGGCAGCTAGCGGCGGAAGCCATGAACACCGGCGCACGGTCCGTCCGGCTTTTCGTAGACTCCGCCAAGCGAAATCCGCCGGTCAGCGGCGCACGGTCTTGGTACGCATCAGGAATTCGGCGAGATAGCCGTCGTGCGGCAGGCCCGGAGCCACCTGGGGCGTCGGATGATCCCCCAGGAACACGTTGGCGATACTCGGTTCGGCGACCAGCTGCTCGATCAGCTCCGTGTCCGCGGTGGCCGCGGTGAGCACGAGGGTGTCGCGCAGCGGGCCGATCCCGGCCGCACGGTCCCAGGGCGCCACCCACACGCACGGGAAACCCAGCTCCACGCCGAGCTGGTCGGCGAACGGGCTGTCGAGCTGGTGGACGGCGGGCCGCAGCACGGCGCTGCCGTCGCCGAGATCGGCCACGATGCCCGTGCCGCCCAGCCACGCCTTGGTCCCGGCCGCGCGCTGCCGCAGGTAGGCGTCCCAGCGCTGGGCCAGGCCGAGCGGCGCGACGGGCAGCACCGCCGCTGGATCGGTCGGAGGCAGTCCGGGCAGCGCGGCCAGCCGCTCGGCGAGCGCCGCCGCCACCGGCGCGGGGTCCCCCTCGACCAGCACACCGGTGGCGTTCACGCACCCGACGCCCCCGCCGCCGCTGATCGACTCGACCAGCGTGTCGAGCATCGGCTCCCAGGCGGTGTCGGCGGTGAGCAGGATCTTCGACCGCCCGGGCCCCTGCGGCAGGATGCGCGGGTCCTCGGCGTATTTGCCGATCACCTCCGCACCGCCGTAGACCATGCCGAGATCGGCCTGCCGCAGGATCTCGCCGGCGGCGGCGTGATCGGTGGGCAGCAGCACGATCCGGTCGTCGCCGAACCCGGCCGCGCGCAGCGCGGTGATCATCCGGTGCGGGGTGAACGGTTCGCGCCGGGACGGCCGCACCGCGACCCGGTACCCCAGCGCCAGCGCGTCGAGCCAACCCTGGTGCACCGCCGGGTGATTGCCCGCCGCGTGCACGGCGAACACCGCGCCCCGGCGGGTCCACACCGCCGTGCCCGCCCGCGTGCGCGGATCGCGCCAGGAGTCGGCCGCGCCGCCCGGCCGGGCCTGCCGTACGGCGTCCGGGATGGCCGCCATCGCGCGGGCGATCTCCCCGGTGGCGTTGCGCACCACCGTGATCGGAATCCCGGTGGTGGCGCTGACGATGCGCTGATACTCCGCCGCCGTCAGCCCCGCGATCGTCTCGGTGGCGAAGGCACGGGCCGCCGCCGCGAACAGTTCGGTACGGGTGTCCAAAGGTAGCGGCGGCGCCGCGCGCAGTGCTTTCATCGCCCGGCCCACATACAGCGTGGGCGCGAGACTCAGTGTCGCGACCGGGTTTCCGGTGACCTCGCGCAGGGTCTCCACGCGCCGCGATCGGTAGCACCCACCGGGGCCGAGCACATCGAGCGCGCGCATCAGTACACGCCCTCGAACACCGGCATGCCGCTGAAGGATTCCACCGGCGCGATATCGGCGACGGCATCGCCGAATCCGCCCGCGAGCGGGGCGACCCTGGTGGCGACGTCGCGCTCGATATTGTTGACCAGCAACGCCGTCCGGCTCAGATGATGCACCACCACCTGGCCGCGCGTGCCGTAGGGCACCACCTGCCCGGTGTCGGGATCGATCACCTGAAACGTGGTGTAGGGCGCGAAGGAATCGAAAACGCACGGTTCGTCCGGGCCGAGCCCAGGGCGCTCGACGGAGGTGCCCAGCATCATGGTGCTGCCGTAGCCGCCCACCAGCCGCACGCCGGGGAAGACTTCGCCGCGCAGCAGGTCCCGGGTATCAGGGTCCAGATGCGTGCCGCCCCAGATGATCGTGCGGATCTTGCGGTTCACCAGCGCGACGAGCTCGTCGTCCTGGGCGAGCCGCTCCAGCATGGGCGGGGTGGCGAAGAGCACGCCGACGTCCTGACCGGCCAGGATGTAGCCGATCTGCTCGACGAGGTGATCGGTGTACCGGCCGACCAGCTCCGGTAGCCCGTCCGCGAGCAGCTTCTTGACCCAGCGCGGGTCCAGATCGATCGCGAAGTTCATTCCGCCGCGCAACGCCGCGGTGTCGACGGCCATCGCACCCACGTTGTGCGGCCCGGCGGGAACGGCGCTGAGCCAGTTGACATCTCGCGGCACACCGTGTGCGTCGAGCCGCTCGCTGAACCACGCGACGCTGCGCCGCTGCCACTCGGCGGTGAACACCACCCGCTTCGGCGCGCCGGTGGTGCCGCCGCTCTCGTAGACCGCCGCCGCTGCCGCCGCGCCGAAGCCGCGCGGGATCAGGTCCTGAACACGGACATCGCGCAATTCGTCCACCACGTTGGGGAAGCGGGTGAGGTCGTCGTAGTCGCGGATGTCGGTGAGCGGATCGAAATCCAGAGTGGCCGCGCGCCGCAGCCAGAACGGCGAGCCGGTGTCCGGGCCGAAGTGCCACCGCATCATCTCGCGCACGAATTCGCCGCTGTTCCGCTCTGCCATGAATCATCCTCTCGCCAGCCCCCACGAGCGCCCACTCTGCCTCGAGGGCGCTAGCGTTTCAAGGCGGACGAAGATCGATTCTTGTTGCGCCACAACATATTTCACTCAGCGTCGAGCTTGTGTTTCCCTACGAAATATCGGCCCGCCCACCCCGCGCTTTTCGTGGCTTCACTCGGTGGCCGACGCCACACCGGGGGTTGTCTACTCGCTGGGGAAGTTTGCAGCGGGGTGCGGAACACCCGTGCCGGACAAGGAGTTTGCGTGACCATCCAGCGAAAGCACACGATGTATCACTCCACCGTCGTGGACGCCGATCCCGACACGGTCTGGGCGGTCGTGCGCGACGCCCTGCAGGTGGTGTCCATCGTGTCCGGCTCGGCGGCGAAGCACGTGCACTGGGTCGAAGGCGGTGGCCCGGACCGGGTTCCGGCGCCCTACAACTTCACGCTGGTCTTCAGCGACGGACTGGTGCAGCAGGAGGTCGCGGGCCGCAACGAGGTGGAGCGCTCGCAGACCTACCGCTCGCTGACCCCGACGATGGGCGTGGACGCCTACCACGCCACCATCCGGGTCCGCCCGATCACCAACGATCCGCTCCGCAGTTTCTTCGACTGGACCCGGGAGCTGACGATCGCCGAGGACGCCGACCCCGGCGTGGTCACCACGATCATCGACCTGATGGCCAAGCAAACCGACTCCGTCCGTGACCATTTCGCGCAGCGCTGACCTGCGACGACCGAAGGAGAACACCGTGACCGAGACATTGCCGGCCCGGCAGCTCGACATCGCCTGGCCCGAACTCGGCCTCACCGTCACCGCGGAACTCGACGGCCGCAACGCCGAATTGGCGGACGCGCTGTGGGAGGCGCTGCCCTATCGCAGTCTGCAGGGCCACGCGCTGGTCGCCGGACAGCACCTCTACCACGTGGCGCCGATTCCCTCACTGCTGCACCTGCCCGCGTCCACCCGGATCCCGGACCGCCGTGACGCACCCGACGGCACCGTATTCTGTTCCGCGCTCCAGCATCTGGGCATCAAATACGGTCCCCTGACCGAGCCGATGCCGGCCTCGCCGGTGGGCCGGATCCGCGACGCCGACCTGCCCGCGCTGCGCGAGGCCGGTCAGGCGATCTGGGAGTCGGTCTACTCGACCAAGCAGCCACTGGTCGCGGAGGTGCGCCGGGCGGGCGCGGCGGGCGGGCACCGCATCCCGCACCTGACCGCCGCGGATCCGGAGGCGAACCGGCTGATCCACGACGTCTACACCGAGACCGAGCGGATCTGGCTGACCGCACCCGAGGCGCTCGCCGACCTGCATCGGGGTGTGATCCCCTCGGGCGCGGGCAGTTTCGACACGGTCCTGCCGACCCTGCTGTTCGTCAACGGCGAGACCCGCCCGCTCGGATACGCCACCTACGGCGGCCTGGTCCGCGCGGCGGTGTCGGAGATGCCACTGGACTCGCTGCGCCAGATGGCCCGGCTGCTGGTCGGGATCCCGGCCGAATTCCTGGGTTACTGCGGCCTGGAGCACCTCTGGGCCTGCACCCAGCGCTTCCTGGCCTGCCTGGACCGGCTGGACCGCGACGACTTCCTCGCCGTGGTCAGCCAATTCGCGCTCTACGTCAACTGCCTGGGCGCCTGGAATCTGCACCTGTTCCCGTGGAACGCCACCGATCAGCTGCGCCAGCAGCGCCCGGCCGAAGTGGCGCGGAGCTCGTGACCGAGCACGCCGACGCCCTCGTCATCGGCGGGGGCGTCATCGGGGCCTCGATCGCGTGCCGGCTCGCCGAAGCCGGCGTCGGCACCCTGCTGCTCGACCGCGGGGCGCTCGGCTCGGGCTCGTCGGGGACCACCGCGGGCGTGCTCCGGACTTACTTTCCCGGCCGCCCGTTGATCAGCGGTCTGGCGGTGCGCAGCCTCGCCGCCTACCGCGCCTTCGGCACGCACACCGGAGTCGATCTCGGGCTGCGGCGCATCGGCTTCCTGGTGCTGTTCACCGACGAGCGGCAGGTACTCGACTTCGAACGCACCCTTGCCGCCCAGCACGCGGCGGGCGTATCGGTCGAACTCGTCTCCCCCGCCCGGGCGGCCGAGCTCAATCCCCTCGTCGACGAGCACACGATCGTGGCGGCGGCCTGGTCGCCGGAGGCGTACTCCTGCGATCCGGCCGCCATCGTGCGCGGCTACGCCGCCGCGGCGCGGCGGGCGGGAGCCGAGTTGCGCACGGACACCCCCGTCATCGGCATCGACGGTGACCTGGTGCGCACACCGGCGGGCGACATCCGCGCCGGAACACTCGTCTGCGCGGCGGGGCCGTGGGCGGGCACGGTCGCGGCGATGGCCGAGGTGCGTCTGCCGGTGCTCACCTACCCCGTCGAAATGCTGCTCGCGGACCTGCCGTCCGGGACGGCGCACAGCACGCTGCCGATGACCCTGCACCCGTCCGGCCTGCGCATCCGCAGCTGGGGCGAGCGGGTTCTGGTCGGGATGGGCAGCCCCGCCCCCGGCGAGTCCCGGGCGGACTGGCTGGACCGGGTGACCCGGCAGCTGGGCGCCGTCTTCCCGGCTCTGGCGGGCGGGCGGCTGGAGCGCGGCTGGTGCGGCGATCTCGATGTCAGCCCGGACGGCATGGCCTTCCTGGGCCGCGAGCCCGGCCGCCGCTTCGTCTACGCGGCCGGATTCTCCGGCCAGGGGCTGTGCCAGGCGCCCGCCGCCGGCGAACTCGTGCGCGACCTCGTGCTGGGCGAGCCGTCCTGGCTCGACCCGACCGCCCTCAGCACCGGCCGCCGCGCCGGTTAGCACCGAAGGAACTGTCATGATTGTCCTGGCCTGCAATGGTTTCAGCCGCGTCTCGGAATTCTTCGCCACCACCTTCGGCGCGGTCGGCGCCGACAAGCACTACCTGCTCGGCCACGACGCGGGCGCCGCGCTGCTGGTGGACGGCGAACTCGTCGCCGCCGTGGAGGAGGAGCGGCTCAACCGCGAGAAGAAGACCACCGACTTTCCGCTCGGCTCGGTGCGCTGGGTGCTCGAGCAGGCGGGGCTGACCTTCGCCGACGTCGATCTGCTCGCCGTGCCCTGGAATTGGTCCGAGCAGGTGGTGGACGAGGTCCTCGCCGATATCGCCGCCGCGCCGATGGCCCCGGAGGCAAAGCTCTTCCTGCTGAGCAACATTCGCAAACTGGCTGCCGAGATCGTGGGCCCCGAGGCGATTCTCGCCGACTTCGCGGCGCGCACCGGGTACACGCCCGATCCGGGGCGGGTGGTGTTCGTGCCGCACCACTTCGCCCACGCCATGACCGGCTACTACCTGGCCGGGATGCGCGACAGCGCCTTACTGGTCAGCGACGGTCGCGCCGAACGGTTCTCGGCGCTGCTGGGCGAGATCCGGGACGGCCGGATCCGGGTGTTCGAGGAGTCGACGATCGGGGCGGAGTACTCGATCGGGATCCTGTTCAGCGCCATCACCCGCTTCCTCGGCTTCGTGCCCAACAACGACGAGTACAAGGTGATGGGACTGTCCGGCTATACCGCACCGCCCGCGCCGAATCCCTTCGTCACCGACTTCGTCCAGCTGCGCCCCGATGGTCGATACACCTTCGCGCAGCCCCTGGAGACCGACAACCCGCACAGCCTGGACGCCGTCTTCGAGCGCTACTTCGGGCCCCGGGAGGACACGCTCGAGTACCGCGCCCGGGTCGCCGCCGCCGCCCAGGAGATGCTGAATGTCGTTACGCGCCATCAACTTCGGGCGCTGGAGGGCAAAACCGAACTGGATCACCTGTTGTTCGAGGGCGGTGTGGCGCTCAACTGCCTCAACAACACGCCCCTGTTCGAGGGATCGCGCTTCGAGGACATGGAGGTCAGCTTCGGAGCCAGTGACACCGGCATCGTCATCGGGGCGGCGGTGTACGCCTGGCTCGGCCACCGCGAAGGCCCGCCGGCGAATACGCCCGCGGTCACGCCCTATCTCGGACCGGAGTACGACGACGAGGACATCGAGCGGGCACTGCACGCGTTCGGCGAGCACGTCGGCTGGAGTCGGCTCGGCGACGCCGAAGTCGTCGAGCAGGTAGCGGAACTGCTCACCGGGAAGGTGGTGATCGGCTGGTTCGAGGGGCGGCTGGAGCACGGCCCGCGCGCGCTGGGCCACCGCAGCATTCTGGCGAATCCGAATTTCCCGGATATCAAGGACGTCATCAATATCCGGGTCAAACATCGCGAACCATTTCGGCCGTTCGCGCCGCTGGTCCTGGAATCGGACGCGCCGAAAGTGTTCGACATGGGACGTAAAATCCGTTCGCCCTATATGACATTCGTGTTTCCGGTGCGGCCGGAATTCCGGGACGTGATCCCGGGCGCGACGCACGTCGACGGCACCGCCCGCATTCAGACGCTGTCGGAATCCGAGACCCCGCGCCTGTCGGCGCTGCTGCGGCGATTCACCGCGCTGACCGAGGTGCCGTGCCTGATCAACACCTCGTTCAACGTGGCCGGCGAGCCGATCGTCTGCACACCCGCCGACGCGCTGAACTGCTTTCTCGGCACCGAGATCGACTACCTGGTGCTCGGCAACTACCTGGTCACCAAGGCCCGATGACGCTCGAGCCACCCACCACGCTGCTTCTGCTGCGGCACGGCGAAACCGCGCTGACGCCGGAGAAACGGTTCTCCGGCAGCGGCGCGGACCCGGCGCTCTCGGCGACCGGGCAGGGTCAGGCGGCCGCGGCGGCGGAGTTGCTGGCGACGCGCCGCACGGTGCACGCGATCGTGTCCTCACCACTGCGCCGCTGCCGGGAGACGGCCGCCGCGGCGGCGCGACGGCTGGGCCTGGAGGTCGGCATCGACGCGGATCTGCGCGAGGCGGACTTCGGGTCCTGGGAGGGCCGCACGTTCGCCGAGGTCGGCGAACACTACCCGGACCAGCTGCGTTCCTGGCTGGCCTCGCCGAACGCCCGGCCCGGCGGCACCGGCGAGCCGATGACCGCCGTGACCCGGCGGGTCAGCCGGGCGCGGGACCGGGTGCTGCGCCGGCACGCGGGGCGGACCGTACTGGTGGTCGGGCATGTCGCGCCGCTGCGCACGCTGATCCGGCTCGCCCTGGCCGCCCCGCCGGAAACCCTCTTCCGGATGGAACTGGCCGCCGCGTCCCTGTCCGAGGTGGCGTATCACGCCTCGGGCAACGCCACGCTGCGGCTGCTGAACTACACCCCGTGACCGCCGACCCTTTGTGTGGAAAACCCATGCCCGCAGCGGTCTGCGGACGGCCGGTCAGAGCTTCGTACGAACTGTCCGCACCCGCCGCGAGCTGGCTTGACCCGAGTGGCGCAGGACACGTACTTTCGAACGGAACCGACTCGTGAGCTGCGGAAAGGAGGCGATGTCGGATGTCCGATCTGCGCCGCCTCGCTCGCCGGTCCGTCTGGGTCCCGGGTCGTGTAGCGCACGGCTCCTGAACAGCCCTCTTCCCGGGCGCCCCATCGCGGCCCCGGTCTCCCGATCTCTGGCACCGGCTGCGGCCTGCCGCTGTGTGATTGATCCGCGCTCCGGGTTCTCGGAACGCGTCAGCAAAAAAGAGAAAGCTCCGTAAATGGCGACTAGGATATTCATGACGACCGCGCACCGAAATGAGGTTGTGCCATGGTAGAGGCGCGGATCACGGTCAATGGGAAGTCCACCCCGATTTCCCCGGCCGCACCACATACGACGGTTCTGGATTTCCTGCGGGATCGCGGATTCACCGGAAGCAAAGAGGGCTGCGCCGAAGGCGAATGCGGCGCCTGTTCGATCATGGTGGCGCGCCCCGGCATCGAACAGCCCACCGACTGGGTCGCCATCAATGCCTGCCTGGTGCCGGTCGCCGCGCTCGACGGTCAGGAGATCGTCACCGCCGAGGGCCTGGGCACCCAGGACGCGACGGGCGCGCCGACAGCGCTGCATCCGGTGCAGCAGGAGATGGCGGTGCGCGGCGGTTCGCAGTGCGGTTACTGCACGCCCGGCTTCATCTGCAGCATGGCCTCGGAGTACTACCGGCCCGGCCGCTGCGGCGGCGCGGCGCAGCCGGAGGCGCCCGAGCACGACGCCGAGCACGGCCCCAACGGTTTCGATCTGCATTCGCTGAGCGGAAACCTGTGCCGCTGCACCGGTTACCGCCCGATCCGGGACGCGGCGTTCGCGCTCGGCGCACCCGAGACCGACGATCCGTTCGCCCAGCGCCGCGCGGCGGACGCGCCCGCCGCGGTCGCCACCGAGTACACCCAGGACGACCGCACGTTCCGCCGTCCGGAAACCCTGGCCGAAGCGGTCCAGTTGCTGCGTGAGCGCCCCGACGCGGTGCTGGTCGCCGGCTCCACCGACTGGGGCGTCGAGGTGAACATCCGTTCCCGGCGGGCCGACTACGCGATCGGCATCGACCGGCTCCCCGAA
The DNA here is from genome assembly GCF_040655395.1 of Nocardia sp. NPDC050435. Lineage (NCBI taxonomy): Bacteria > Bacillati > Actinomycetota > Actinomycetes > Mycobacteriales > Nocardiaceae > Nocardia > Nocardia sp. NPDC050435. Next base: position 122,281 of record NZ_JBFAJW010000005.1, on the reverse strand, counting down.
TTGCGGGAGCTGCGGGTGGAATCCGAGCACATCGAGATCGGCGCGGCCGTGCCGCTCACCGAGATCGAGCGCCGCCTCGACGGCAGCGTGCCGCTGCTGGCGCAGCTGTTCCCGCAGTTCGCCTCCCGGCTCATCCGCAACAACGCCACCTTCGGCGGGAACCTCGGTACCGGCTCCCCCATCGGCGATTCGCCGCCGGCGCTGCTGGCGCTGGGCGCGTCGGTGCTGCTGGCCTCCGCCGACGGCGAACGCGAGATCGACCTGGCCGACTACTTCACCGGCTACCGCCAGAGCGTGCGCCGCGCGGACGAGTTGATCCGGGCTGTGCGCATCCCGCTGCCGCTGGCGCCGGTGACGGCCTTCCACAAGATCGCCAAGCGGCGTTTCGACGATATCTCCAGCGTCGCGGTCGCCTTCGCGCTCGACCTGGAGGACGGCGTCGTCCGCGCGGTCCGCATCGGCCTGGGCGGCGTGGCCGCCACCCCGATCCGCGCCCGCGACACCGAGGCGGCGCTGCTCGGCAAGCCCTGGACCACCGAGACCGTCGAGGCCGCGGCCCTGATCCTGCAGTCCGAGGGCACCCCGATGAGCGATCACCGAGCCAGCTCCGAGTACCGATCCGCGATGCTCGGCCAGAGCCTGCTGAAGCTGTACGCGCAAACCACCGAGGCGGTGTTGTCATGAGCCAGCTGTCCGAGATCCCCGAGCGCCCGGTAGTCGGCGTCCCGTTGCCGCACGAGAGTGCGTCGCTGCACGTCACCGGTACCGCGCTCTACACCGACGACCTGGTGTACCGCACCAAGGACTGCCTGCACGCCTACCCCGTGCAGGTCATGAAGGCGCACGGCCGGATCACCGCGCTGCGCACCGAGCCCGCGCTCGCGGTGCCCGGCGTGGTGCGGGTGCTCACCATCGCCGACGTGCCCGGCGTCAACGACGCGGGCATGAAGCACGACGAGCCGCTGTTCCCCGAAGAGGTCATGTTCTTCGGCCACGCGGTGGCGTGGGTGCTGGGCGAGACGCTGGAGGCGGCCCGGCTGGGCGCGGCGGCGGTCGAGGTCGACCTCGAGGAGCTACCGGCGATCGTCACCGTGCGCGAGGCCATCGAGACCGAGAGCTTCCACGGCGCGCGCCCGACGATGATCCGCGGCGACATCGAGACCGGCTTCGCCGACTCGGCGCACGTGTTCACCGGCGAGTTCGAGTTCAAGGGCCAGGAGCACTTCTACCTCGAAACCCATTGCGCGCTGGCGCAGGTCGACGAGGCCGGGCAGGTGTTCATCCAGTCCAGCACCCAGCATCCCTCCGAGACCCAGGAAATCGTCGCGCACGTACTGGGCCTGCACAGCCACGAGGTGACGGTGCAGTGCCTGCGCATGGGCGGCGGTTTCGGCGGCAAGGAGATGCAGCCGCACGGTTTCGCTGCCATCGCCGCGCTCGGCGCCAAGCTCACCGGTCGCCCGGTCCGGTTGCGGCTCAACCGCACTCAGGATCTGACCATGTCCGGCAAGCGGCACGGCTTCCACGCCGAGTGGAAGATCGGCTTCGACGCCGAGGGCCGCATCCAGGCGCTGGCCGCCACGCTCACCGCCGACGGCGGCTGGAGCCTGGACCTGTCCGAGCCGGTGCTGGCCCGCGCGCTGTGCCACATCGACAACACCTACTGGATCCCGAACGCGCACGTCGACGGGCGCATCGCCAAGTCGAATACGGTGTCCAACACCGCGTTCCGCGGCTTCGGCGGTCCGCAGGGCATGCTGGTGATCGAGGACATCCTCGGCCGCTGCGCGCCGCTGCTGAACCTCGATCCGGCCGAGTTGCGCGAGCGCAACTTCTACGCACCCGGCCAGAGCACGCCCTACGGTCAGCCAGTCGGCCAGACCGACCGGATCGGCGCGATCTGGCGCCAGGTGCAGGACGGCGCGGATTGGGCCGAGCGGCAGCGCGAGATCGCGGCCTTCAACGCCGCGCACCCGAACACCAAGCGCGCCTTGGCCCTGACCAACATCAAGTTCGGTATCTCGTTCAACCTCACCGCCTTCAACCAGGGCGGGTCGCTGGTGCTGATCTACAAGGACGGCTCGGTCCTGATCAACCACGGCGGCACCGAGATGGGCCAGGGCCTGCACACCAAGATGATGCAGGTCGCCGCGACCACGCTCGGCATTCCGCTGCACAAGGTGCGCCTGGCCCCGACGCGGACGGACAAGGTGCCCAACACCTCCGCGACCGCGGCCAGCTCGGGCGCCGACCTCAACGGCGGCGCCATCAAGAACGCCTGCGAGCAGTTGCGGGACCGGCTGCTGCAGGTGGCCGCGACCCAGCTGGGCACCGCCGCCGCGGACGTGCGCATCGTGGAGGGCGTGGCGCGCGGACTGGGCAGCGACAAGGAGCTGGACTGGGACACTCTGGTCCGCACCGCGTACATGCAGCGGGTGCAGTTGTCCGCCTCCGGTTTCTACCGGACCGAGGGCCTGCACTGGGACGCGAAGATCTTCCAGGGCTCGCCGTTCAAGTACTTCGCCTACGGCGCGGCGGCGACCGAGGTCGAGGTGGACGGGTTCACCGGCGCCTACAAGATCCGGCGCGTGGACATCGTGCACGATGTCGGCGACAGCCTCTCACCGCTGATCGACATCGGTCAGGTCGAGGGCGGCTTCGTGCAGGGCGCGGGCTGGCTCACCCTCGAGGACCTGCGCTGGGACACCAGCGAGGGCCCGGGCCGCGGCCGGCTGCTGACCCAGGCGGCCAGCACCTACAAGCTGCCCAGCTTCTCGGAGATGCCCGAGGTGTTCAACGTGCGGCTGATGGAGAACGCCACCGAGGAGGGCGCAGTCTACGGCTCCAAGGCGGTCGGCGAACCGCCGCTGATGCTGGCGTTCTCGGTGCGCGAGGCGCTGCGGCAGGCCGCTGCAGCGTTCGGGCCCAGCGGGACCAGCGTCGATCTGGCCTCGCCGGCGACGCCGGAGGCGATGTACTGGGCGATCCGGGCGGCCCGGCAGAGCGTGGCTGCGAGCAACGGGCATGCGATCACCAACGGGCACAACGGGATCGCGAGCAACCGGCACAACGGCAACGGGCACGCGGGCAACGGACACGCGGGCAACGGGTACCCGGGCGCGGCTGCCGGGAAAGAGCTTGCGGGCCAAGGAAACAACGGCAACGGGCACAACGGCAACGGCAAGCACGTCCCCGCCGACGCGCACACCGCGAGCGGTGCCTGACATGTCCTGGGTGGCCGCGGTCGCACGGTTACGAGCCCGCCGGGAGCCCGGCGTGCTGGTGACCGTCGCGACCGTGCGCGGCCACGCCCCACGCCGGGCGGGCGCCAAGCTCGTCGTGGGGCGGACGGAGTCGTGGGGGTCGATCGGCGGCGGCAACATCGAGGCCGTCGCGATCGATCGGGCCCGGGAACTGATGGGCGAGCCCGATCCCGCGACGGAAGTGCTGGATTTCGCGCTCAACGACAAGGTCACCAACCGGCACGGCGTGCAGTGCTGCGGCGGCACGGTCACCGTGCTGCTGGAGCCGCTGCCGGTGGTGCCGGCGGTGGCGATCTTCGGCGTCGGGCACGTGGGCTACGAACTGGCCCGGATCCTGGCCCGGCACAACCTGGATCTGCACCTGATCGATACCCGCCCCGAGCAGCTGACCGAGGAACGGCTGGCCGTGCTCGCGGACGCGGAGGCGCAGGTCCACGTCCACCGCACCCTGCTGCTGCCCGAGGAGGTGCTGGCCGAACTCCCGCCCGGGGCCCATGTCCTGATCATGACTCACGATCACGCGGAGGACGCCGCGCTCTGCGACACCGCCTTGCGCACCCTGGGGCTCGGCTCGATCGGCCTGATCGGCTCGTCCGCCAAGTGGGCTCGCTTTCGCAAGCGGCTGTCCACCGAGGGTGGCCATGACGAGGCCACCATCGACCGGATCAAAACCCCGATCGGGCTGACCGAGATCACCGGCAAGGAACCCGCCGTCATCGCGATCAGCGTCGCAGCTGATCTCCTGCTCGCGTTTCAGAAGGACCTCGGCCACTGAGCCTTTTCGAGGCGAGTGTTGTTGCGTCTCACTCTGAGCGACAACGCTCGACCTTCCTCGAGGTTTGTCGCTCAGAGTGGGACGCATCTGTGTGCCGGGGCAGCTCCGGCAGGCGGCCGAGCAGCTGCTGGGCGCGGCGCAGCGAGTACGGGCCGAGGGCGTCGGCCACGGTGTAGGTAGGGGATGCGGTTTTCCATCGGTCCTAGCTCTGAGCGCGGGTCGTCGGACAGGGCTCATTCCGGGCGGGGTGGCAACCCAAACAGTGCAGGGCACGCCGGGAGCCCTACCGGACTTACCAATCGCCCCCAGCACGAACGCATCCAGTGCCTCCCCGCCCCGCTGTGGTCCCGTTTCAGGCCGCATTTCACAGGGATTTTCGCCACCTCACGAGAGAAGCAGCCGAACCTCGTAGTCATATTGCGGTCCCTATCCGGCGTGTCGACCGCAATTCGCCTACGCGGTTCCTCTGTCACTTTCTGAAACCGGACCACAGCGGGGCACCCTGCGCCCACGTCCAGCATTCGGCACCCACTGCGGCAGGTAAGCCCGGTAGGAAACCCGGCGCGCCCAGCACATTCGGGTTTGCTCGGGCTAGTCACGAGGCCGTCCGCACGCTCAGCCGCAGGGCGAGCCGACCGCGCCGCAGACGGCGAGGCACACCGCCTTCACCTACAGTGAGCGTCGATGCACGCAGAGCAGGCCGCTGACGAGGCGGCAGACCGGATCGCCGCGGTCCAAGCGGAACCGCATCGGCGGTTGAGCGCGGCGGCGGAGTTCTATCCGGCGCATGTGCGCGGTTATCAGCGCGCCGAATTGTATTTCCTGCGTTGGGCTTTGGCGCGCGGGGTGCTGCATCCGGAGACGGGCAGCGGGTGGTGGCGCGCGGTCAACGATCGGCTGCTGCGCGACAAGCTGACCGCGCGCCTGCTGTGGGACGCGGGCGTGACCGAGGCGCCGCCGGGGGCCCGGCACTGGCTGGAGTTCCTGGCCGCGCCCTCTCCCGCCGCCTGGTACCGGGCCCACAATCGCAGCGTGGTCAGCGGCTACCTGGACAGCGCGGCGCTGACCGCATCCGAGTTACCCGCCGAGCGTTTCCTGATGAACGTGACCCTCTCGCGGGTGCTGCTGGCCCACGCGCTGATCGAACGGCCCGCGCTGGCGCTGGGCCGGCTGGGCCGCCTCGGCGGGCGGGTGGGCGATCCGCGCGGCGAGGCCGTGCGGGTCTTCCTGGATCTGCGCAACGTATTCCCGGAGCCCTATCCGCTGCACGCGATGACGATCGAGCAGATCCTGGCCGAGGAGGGCCGGGCCGCGCGCGTCATCGACTACGGCCTGATCCTGCCCCGGCTCACCGCGCTCTACGACTTCGCCGCGGACCGGCTGGACGAACCCCGACTACCGGCGCTGCTCGACGACGGCATGTTCGGCTACGGCGACCACAGCGTGCCCCGGGACGCACTGCGCCCGGACACGCTGAGCCGGATCACCGCCGCCCTGCTCGGATTTCGCCCTAGTGCGCCCCGTCGGCCCCGGCCAGGAACCGCTTGAGCACCTTGCCGGTCTCGCCGCGCGGCAGCTGACTCAGGAACGCGACATCCCTGGGCACCGACACCCGGCCGAGCCGGTTGCGGATGTAGTTGCGCACCATCTCCGGATCCAGGCCCACGCCGTCGCGCTTGACCACGAACGCGGCCAGGCGCTGCCCGAAATCGCGATCCGGGACGCCGACCACCGCTACCTCGCTGACCTGCGGCAGCAGCGCCAGCGCCTCCTCCACCGGCCGCGGGAAGACGTTCTCGCCGCCGGAGATGATCATCTCGTCGTCGCGGCCGGCGATGTAGAGCTTCCCGGTGGCGTCGAGGTACCCGACGTCGCCGGTGTCGAGCAGGCCCTCGACCTCCTCGGGCGGTGCGGCGCTGACATACCCGTCGAAGAGCATGTGGTTGCCGACGAAGATCCGCCCGACCACGCCGATCGCCACCGGACGCCGATCCTCGCCCAGCACCGCCACTTTCGTGCCCAGCGGCGGGCAGCCCGCCGTCATCGGCGAGAGCCGCAGGTCCGCGGGTGTGGCGATGGTCGCCCAGGACACCTCGGTGGAGCCGTAGACGTTGTAGAGGATGTCGCCGAAGGTGTCCAGGAACCGCAGCACCGTCGCGGCCGCCAGCGGCGCACCGCAACTGGCCACCACGCGCAGGCTGGACAGGTCGTAGCGGGCGCGCACCGCGACCGGCAGGTCCAGGATGCGTTCCACCATGGTCGGCACCACCAGCAGGCTGGTGACCTGGTGCTCGGCGATCAGGCGGAGCGTGTCCTCGGCGTCGAACTGGGCGGGCAGCACCGTGGTCGCGCGCAGCGCCGTGCTGATCTGCAAGCCGGCCAGACCCCAGGTGTGGAACAGCGGGGCCGGGATCAGCATGATCTCGTTCATGCGCAACGGGATCCGGGACAGCAGCGCGGCGATCGTGGCGAAGCCGCGCGGGTGCGGGCGGCGCGCGCCCTTGGGCGAGCCGGTGGTGCCGGAGGTCAGCACCACCAGCCGCCCCGGCTGCTGCGGCATCCGGAACTTGTTCTCCCCCAGCGCGATCAGTTCCTCGAGTGTGGAACGTCCCTCGGCGGGCGGGCAGTCGTCGGTGGCGATGCGGGGGATGTCCACCCGCAGATACTTGACCAGGTCCTCGAGATCGCTGTCGACGAACAGCGCCATCAGGCGGTCGCGTTGCACGATCTCCTCCAGCGTGCGCCCGGCCAGACCGGCGTTCATCAGCACCACGTCGACACCGAGTTTGCCTGCGGCGACCATGGTTTCGATCATGCCGCGATGGTTGCGGGCGAGCAGGCCGATCGCGTCACCGGAACCGAGCCCGAGGGTGGCCATGCCGCCGGCCAGGGCGGTGGTGCGGGCGTCGATCTCGGCGAAGGTCCGGCTGCCCCACCCGTCGATGACGGCGAGCCGGTCCGGCGAGTGCGCGGCGCCGGCGGCGTATCCGCCCGCGAGGTTGAAGCCCCAGCGCACCAGTCGCCGCACCTGCTTGATCCCGAGATCGGGCCGGCTGGCCACCACCCGGCTGACGATCATCTGCCGGGCCACCCCGGCTCGGCGCCGGACCGGAGTGTCCTCGCCGTTGGTCACCACCGCGGTGGGCTTGGCGCGCACGATGTCGACCATCCGGTCCAAGCCACCCTGAACCCACTGCGCCAGGATGGATTTGGTGATATCGCTGAGTCCGGGGTGGATCCGGCCCACCGCGAAGCAGGTGATGATCACCTGGGTGCGGTCGCCCTCGCCGCGCAGCCGGATGGAGGCGAAGCTGCCCTCCTTCGGGCAGTGCAGTTCGAAGCGCTCGTACCAGCGCACCACGAGGGGCTGCACCTCGACGGTGCGGATGCCCGCGGCGAGGGAGCCGATCCGGAAGCGCACCAGCGGGCGGCCGTCGACCGGTGCGAGCGGCTCGCAGGCCCCCACCCCCAACAGAATCCGCGGATAGTTCTGCGGATCTACCAACAGTTCAAAGAACGCGCGGCGCGAGACCGGAACATCCGCGACCACTTCCACAACATCGGTAATCAAGCTAGGTTCAACTTCTCTGACGACCGGCGCCCGCGGCGGGCCCGGTAGCCCGGCTACAACGGATAAGACTGCGCTTGCGCGGTTTTCGGTTCTGGTCGCCTTTCGCTCTCGCTTCTCTGCCGCGAGGATAACCCTCAGCAAACCCCGATCGGGGCGGTTTCGCGGACTAGAGGACAGTTCACAACGTCCTGACAAACACCCTGTGACCGGAGTCAAAAACCGGTCGGCGCTCCCGGCGCGCTGTTAGCGTCTGGAGGTGGTCAAGTCCGAGGAGTTCGACTACGACGTCGTCGTCGTGGGGTCCGGGTTCGGTGGCAGCGTGACGGCGCTGCGGCTGTCCGAGAAGGGGTATCGGGTAGGGGTTTTCGAGGCGGGCCGGCACTTCGCCGACGCCGATTTCGCGAAGACGAACTGGGATCTGCGCCGCTACCTGTGGGCGCCGCGACTGGGCTGCTACGGCATCCAGCGCATCCACCGGCTGCGCGACTGCTTCATCCTGGCCGGAGCGGGCGTCGGCGGCGGCTCACTGAACTACGCGAACACGCTGTACAAGCCGGGCGCGGCGTTCTTCGGTGACCCGCAATGGGCGAACATCACCGACTGGGACGCCGAGCTCAGCCCGTACTACGAGCAGGCCCGCACGATGCTGGGCGTGGTGCGCAACCCGCACACAACGCCCGCCGACGTGGTCATCGCGGCGGTCGCCGACGAGATGGGCGTCGGCGACACCTTCGTGCCCACCCCGGTCGGGGTGTATTTCGGGACGCCGGGCCAGACCGTGCCGGACCCGTACTTCGGCGGCGTCGGACCGGAACGGACCGGGTGCGTCGAGTGCGGCGAATGCATGACCGGGTGCCGGCACGGCGCGAAGAACACCCTGGTGAAAAACTATCTCGGCCTCGCGCAGGCGGCGGGCGCGCAGGTGCGCGCGCTGACCACGGTGACCGCGATCCGCCCGCACCCCGACGGCACCTGGACCGTCGAGACCAAACGCACCGACGGCCGGATCCGGCGGCGGCGCACCAGCTTCCGGGCCCGCCAGGTGGTATTGGCGGCGGGGACCTGGGGCACCCAGCACCTGCTGTTCGACATGCGCGACCGAGGCGTCCTGCCCGCGCTCTCACCCCACCTCGGCGTGCTGACCCGCACCAACTCCGAAGCCATTCTCGGGGTCGGCCGCACCACCGTGGATCCGGCGATGGACATCACCAAGGGCGTGGCCATCACCTCGTCGTTCCATCCCACGCCGGACACCCATGTGGAGCCGGTCCGCTACGGCAAGGGCTCCAACGCGATGGGCCTGCTGAACACCTACCTGGTCGACGGAGGGCAGCGAATTCCGCAGTGGCTGCGCGTTTTTCCGATCGCGCTCGCGCATCCGATCCGCACCGTCCGGCTGCTGCGCACCAAGCGGTGGAGCGAGCGCACGCTGATCCTGCTGGTCATGCAGAGCCTGGACAACTCCATCACCACCTACACCCGCCGCGGCCTGTTCGGCCGCCGTTTCACCAGCAAGCAGGGCTACGGGCAGCCGAACCCGACCTGGATTCCGACCGGCCACGAGGCCACCCGCCGGGTCGCGGACAAACTCGGCGCCACCCCGGGCAGCACCTGGCCCGACGTGTTCAACGTGCCGATGACCGCGCACTTCATCGGCGGCTGTGTGATCTCCGACGACCCGGCCCGGGGCGTGATCGACCCGTACCACCGGGTGCACGGCTATCCGACGCTGAGCGTCGTCGACGGCGCGGCGATCTCGGCGAACCTGGGCGTGAACCCGTCGCTGACGATCACCGCGCAGGCCGAACGCGCCGCGGCGCTGTGGCCGAACAAGGATGCCGCGGATCCCCGGCCCGCGATGGGCAGCCCCTATCGGGCGGTCGCGCCGGTGCGGCCGGAGCATCCGGTGATTCCGGCGAACGCGCCCGTGGCACTCGGACTGCCGGCGATGCTGCGGGACAACGGAAACGCCGCCGCCGACGTGGTCTGACGGCGGCGGCCCGGGGCGATCAGGACAGCGTGGTCACCGTCAGCTCGCCGTCGGCGTGCTGCGCGCGCAGCCGCTTCTTGTCGTATTTGCCCACGCTGGTCTTGGGCACCTCGCCGACGAAGGTCCAGTACTCGGGCAGCTGCCACTTCGCGAACTTGCCGGTCAGGAACTCGCGGAGCTCCTCGGCCTCGGCCTTCTGTCCCTCGGCCAGCACCACCGCGACCAGCGGGCGTTCGTCCCACTTCGGATCCGGGATGCCGATGACCGCGGCCTCGGCGACCGCCGGATGCCCGATCACGGCGTTCTCCAGATCCACCGAGGAGATCCACTCGCCGCCGGACTTGATGACGTCCTTGGAGCGGTCCACCAGGGTGAGGAACCCGTTCGGGCTGATCTTGCCGACATCGCCGGTGCGCAGCCAGCCGTCGTCGAACTTGTCGGGTTCGATCTCGGCGCCGTCGGGGGAGTAGTACGCGCCGGTGATCCAGGCGCCGCGCACCTGCACCTCACCCAGCGCCTGCCCGTCGTTGGGCAGCACCGCGCCGGAGTCGTCGACCAGCCGGGCCCGCACGCCCGCCGGGAACCGGCCCTGGGTGTAGCGGTAGGCCCACTGCTCTTCGCCCTCGACGCCCACCGGCGCATGCGCGACCGAGCCGAGCGGCGAGGTCTCGGTCATCCCCCAGGCGTGCAGCAGCTTGACACCGAATTTCTCCTCGAACACGTGCATCATCGCGGGCGGCAGCGCCGAGCCGCCGACCAGGCAGGTGCGCAGGTGCGAGATGTCCTGTGGCGCGGCTTGCAGACCGGCCAGCACGCCGCCCCAGATGGTGGGCACGGCCGCGGCGAAGGTGGGCCGCACGGCGGCCATCATCTCCAGCAGCGGGCCCGGCTGCAGGAAACGGTCCGGCATCAGCACGTTCGCGCCCGACATCAGCGCCGCGTAGGGCAGACCCCAGGCGTTGGCGTGGAACAGCGGGACGATGGCGAGCACCGTGTCCGCGGCGGAGAAGCCCATGCCGTTCGGCGCGCAGACCTGGCTGGCGTGCAGCCAGTTGGAACGGTGCGAATACACCACGCCCTTCGGGTCTCCGGTGGTGCCCGAGGTGTAGCACATGCCGGCGGCCGAGCGCTCGTCGACGATCGGGAATTCGTAGCTGTCCGATTGCGCGGCAAGCAGTTCGGTGTAGGCGTGCACCTGCACGCCCTCCGGCGCCTGCAACGCGGCCGCGTCACCGTTGGCGACGATGACGTGGCGCACCGTCTTCAGGCTGGGCAAGTATTGGGCGAACATCGGCAACAGCGTGCCGTCGACGATGACCACCTGGTCCTCGGCGTGGTTGGCCACATAGACCAGCTGCTCGGGGAAGAACCGGATGTTGAGCGCGTGCAGCACCGCGCCCATGGCGGGCACCGCGGCGTAGGCGACCATGTGCTCGTTGTTGTTCCACATGAAGGTGCCGACCCGGTCGCCCTCGCCGATGCCGAGCCCGCGCAGGGCATTGGCCAGACGCCGTGCCTGCGCGCCCATTTCGCGGTAGGTCATGGTGCGCAGACCGTCACCGGTCCAGGTCGACACCGTGCTGTCGCCCTGGAAGGTGGACGCGTAGTTCAGCAGCGTCGCCAGCGACAACTGCTCGTCCTGCATGGTGCTCAACATCGGAACTGTTCCTCTCGAACTCTCTGAAACATCAGCCGTGCCGGAGCACGGTCAGGGTGGCGAGCAGCTTGTCGACCTTGGCGGTCCGGGCGAACGAGGTCAGCGTCAGCAGCGCCGGAAGGCGTCGGCGCGCAACCGATTTCGCGTAGGTGAATTCCTTGAGGCCGTCCGGGCCGTGGATCCGGCCGAAGCCGGAGTCGCCGACGCCGCCGAAGGGCAGCTCGGGCAGGGCGGCGAACAGGTAGACCAGGTTGACCCCGGTCATGCCGGAGCGGATGCGGCGGGCGAGTTCCTCGCCGCGCCGCTTGGAGAACACCGCCGAGCCGAGGCCGTAGCGGGAATTGTTCGCCAGCCGCACGGCCTCGTCCATCGAGCGCACCTTGTTGACCGCCAGGGTCGGCCCGAACGTCTCCTCGGTCATGGCGAGCGAGTCCTCGGGGACGTCGACGAGCACCGTCGGCTGTACCAGTCGCTCGCCCACGGCCTCCGGCCCGCCGACCACGGCCCGCGCGCCCTTGGCCAGCGCGTCGGCGATGTGGCTCGCCACCACGCCGGGCTGCGAGGGCATCGTCATCGGACCCAGCTTCGCGTCGGGATCATCGCCCGCCCGCAGCGTTTTCGTCAGCGCGGTCAGCTTGGCGAGGAACGTGTCGTAGACCTGCTCGTGCACGTAGACGCGCTCGGTGCCGATGCACGCCTGCCCGGCGTTGGACAGCCCGCCCCACGCCGCCGCCTCGGCCGCGGCGTCCAGGTCGGCGTCGGCGTCGACCAGCAGCACGTCCTTGCCGCCCGCCTCGATCAGCACCGGCGTCAGGGTGTCCGCGCAGGCGCGCATCACCTTCTTGCCGGTCTCGGTCGATCCGGTGAAGGCCAGCTTGTCCACGCCCGAACGGCACAGGGCCGCACCGGTTTCACCGAGCCCGGTGATCAGTTGCAGCACCGGCTGCTCGGGCACCACCTGTGCGAAGGCGTCCACCAGCCACTTGCCGACGCCCGGGGTGAATTCGCTCGGCTTGAACACCACCGCGTTGCCGGCGGCCAGGGCGTAGGCGATCGATCCCATCGGGGTGAACACCGGGAAGTTCCACGGCCCGATCACCCCGATCACGCCCAGCGGCAGGTACTCCACCGAGGCGCCGAGATCGGCGGCCATCAGGCTTGGCGTGATGCTCTTGCGGCCCAGCACCTTTCGCGCGTTCCCGGCCGCCCAGGCGAGATGGTCCAGCATCATGGCGATCTCGAGCTGGGCATCGGCGGCGGGCTTGCCGGTCTCGGCATGCGACAACTCGGCCAGTTGCGCCATCCGGCGCGCGATGACGCCGCCCCACTTGCGCAGGCGCTCGGCGCGCTCGTCGAAGCTCAGCTCCGCCCACCAGCGCGCGGCTTCCCTTGCGCGCTCGACGGTTTCGTTCACCTCGGCCGCGCCGAAGATCGGATGGGTGCCGACGACGTCGCCGGTGGCCGGGTCGAGCGAATCGAAAGTCGCCACGGCGGTGGTGGTTGCGGTCATGTCCTGGATCCCCTCGGTGTCGGTCGACGTCATGCCCGGGCCTCGCGAATCAGATCGGCGGCCTTCTCGCCCACCATGATCGAGGGGGCGTTGGTGTTGCCGCGGGGCACCATCGGCATCACCGAGGCGTCGGCCACGCGCAGGTTCTCGATGCCGTGCACCCGCAGGCGCGGATCCACCACGGCGGTCTCGCCGGTGCCCATCGAGCAGGTGGCCACCGGGTGGTACAGCGTCTGGGTCCAGGCCCGGATGTGCTCGCCCAGATCCTCGTCGGTCAGCCCGGTCATCGCCGCGGGCAGGAACGGGCGATCCAGGTAGCGGGCGATCGGCTTCTCCCGCGCGATCTCGAGCACCCGGCGCGCGCCCGCGACCGAGGCCGCGAGATCGACGGGGTCGCTGAAGTATCCGGGATCGAGTTCCGGCTTCCACGCCGGATCCGCCGAGCGCAACCGGAGCCGGCCGCGGCTGGCGACATTGACCAGCGTCACGCCGGCGGTGATCATCTGGGCGAGCGGTTCCCGTAATCCGTTGTCGTAGAAGCCGGTCGGCGCGGTGATGATCTGGATGTCGGGCGCGGCCAAGCCGTCGCGCGAGGCGAAGAACGCGCCGCCCTCCCCCACATTCGACGACAGCGGCCCGCGCCCGGACAGCTTCCACTGCATGAGCCGGGCCGGATTGGAGAAGTCGGTGAGATCGGAGGTGTCGCGGCTGTGCCAGAGCAGCGGCGTGACCGGATGGTCGTGCAGGTTCTCGCCCACGCCCGGCAGGTCGAGCACCGGCTCGATGCCGTGCTCGCGCAGGTGCGCGGCCGGGCCGATGCCCGAGAGCATGAGCAGCTGCGGCGAGTTGATCGCGCCGCCGGACAGCACCACCTCGCCGTCGGCGTAGACGAGCTGTTCGACGCCCTCGGCGCGGTACGCGACGCCCACGGCCCGTGTGCCCTCGAGCAGCACCCGGGTGACGAAGGCGTGGGTGCGGATCGTCAGATTCGGCCGCTGCGCGGCCGGGCGCAGGTAGCCGTCCGCGGTGGACCAGCGCCGGCCGTCCTTGCAGGTGACCTGATAGCGGCCCGCACCCTCCTGCTCGGCGCCGTTGAAGTCGTCGTTGCGCTTCAGGCCGTGCGCGACCGCCGCCTCGATCCAGGCGTCGGTGGTCTCGTGGGTGAAGCGCCGGTCCTGCACGTGCTGCGGGCCCGTGCTGCCGTGGAACTCGTCGGCGAAGCGCGAATTCGATTCCGCGCGTATGAAATACGGCAGCACATCGGTGTAGCCCCAGCCCTCGGCGCCGAAATCGTCACGCCAGCTGTCGTAGTCGGCCCGATTGCCCCGGATGTAGATCATGGCGTTCATCGAGGAACAGCCGCCGAGCCCCTTCATCCGCGGCCAGAAGGCCCGCCGGCCCGCCATGTGCTTCTGTTCGGCGGTCTCGTAGTTCCAGTCCCACTTGGTCTTGAACAGGTTCGGGAAGGCCGCCGGAATGTGGATCTCGTCGGCGTCGTCGGCGCCGCCGGCCTCGAGCAGCAGCACCGAGACGGCCGGGTTCTCCGACAGCCGGGCCGCCACTACCGCGCCCGCGCTGCCGGCCCCGACGATCACATAATCGAAGCGGTTCTTCGCACCCAAAGCTGTCCTCGCATCCTCGCCGTCCATGGTCGTGACCGGGGTCACGTCTTCGCCTACCGGAAGGCTAGGGCGGCCAACTGGGGATTCCTACGTCCGCCAGGGCCGCATTTTTGATATTTTTGGCCAGTGGTGTCCACAGGAGACGCGGAGGCGAAGGGGCGCAGGAACGCGCTGATCGGGATGCGCGCGCCGACCAGCGCGCTGCTGGTCACGCGCCTGGCCGCCGAACACGGGCTGACCGAAGCCGACTGCCTGCGCGGCACCGGCCTGCGCGGCAGCGATCTGCGCACGCCGGGCACGCTGGTGACCGGAAGCCAGGAGATCGCGATCATCACCAACGTGCTGCGCGCGCTCCCCGACAGTCCGGGGCTCGGGCTGGCCGCGGGCCTGCGCTACCACGCCACCGTGCACGGCATGTGGGGCTACGCGCTCATCGCCAGCCAGTCGATCCGCGACGCCATCGAGGTCGGGCTGCGGTTCCTGGATCTGTCCTACTCCTTCTGCGACATCACCGCCGTGGAGAACGGCACCGAGATCGCGCTGGTCATCGAACCCGCGGTGGCCGACCCGCGGGTCGCCCGGTTCGTCGCCGAACGCGACATCAATGTCATCGCCACCCTGCTCCGCGATATCGCCGGACCGGCCCAGCGCCTGAGCGCGGTCCGGCTGCCCTACCCGGAACCACCGCCCGAGGCCGCGCGCCGCATCGACGCCGCGCTGTCGTTCACCCCCGAATACGAGTGCGCGCACTACGCCACCGTCTTCGACAAGCGCGTCGTCGACGATCCGCTCCCCCAGGCCGACCCGTACACCGCCGACCTGGCCACCCAGCAGTGCCGCGAGCTGGCCGCCCAGCGCCGCGCCCTCACCGGCACCGCCGGCCGGGTCCGCGATCTGCTCTTCGGCCGCACCCGCGGCCCGCTGAGCGAGGCCGAAGTAGCCGCGGCACTGCATCTTTCGGGGCGCACCCTGCGCCGCCAGCTGGCCGCCGAGGGGCACTCCTACCGATCGCTGCTCGACGAGGTGCGCCGCACGCTGGCCTGCGAACTGCTCACCGGCACCGACCTGTCCACCGCGGCCGTCGCCGACCGCCTCGGCTACACCGAAGCCGCCAGCTTCACCCGCGCCTTCCAGCGCTGGACCGGCACCACGCCGCTGCGCTGGCGCCGGACACAGTAGGCGCTCAGCCGGGCGCGAGCAGCGGCAGCGAGATCTCGAACCGCGCGCCGCCGCCGGTGTTGCGCGCCGAGATGTCACCGGCGTGCATGGCGACCAGCCCCGAGGCGATGGCCAAGCCCATTCCGCTGCCGCTGGTCGCACCGGCCGAGGGGGAACGGGCCGCGCTGCCGCGGTACCCCACCTCGAAGACCCGCGGCAGGTCGGCGGGCGCGATTCCCGGCCCGGTGTCGGTGACGCCGAGCAGCGCGCGGCCGTCGGTGACGCCGACGCCCACCTCGACCACGCCGCCGGGCGGGGTGTGCGCGAGTGCGTTGCCGACCAGGTTGGTCAGCACCCGGGCCAGCGATCGGTCGCTGCCGACCACCAGGACCGGCGTATTCGGTTGCCGTGCGCGCAGATCCACACCGGCCCGGCTCGCGGTGGGCTGCTGGGCGGCCAGTACATCGTCGACGATCTCACGCAGGTCCAGCGGTTCCAGCGTGAGCCGCAGGGTGCCGGAACTGATCTTGGACATGTCGAACAGGTCGTCGACCATGGCGGCGAGCCGGTTGGTCTCCCGGACGATCTGCAGCGCATAGCGTTCGATGTCGGCGGGCTCGGCGACGACGCCGTCGGCCAGCGACTCGGCCATGGCGCGGATCCCGGCCAGCGGGGTGCGCAGATCGTGGCTGACCCACGCCACCAGTTCCCGCCGGGATTCCTCGGCCGCGCGCTCCTGCTCGCGAATCTGGCGCTCCCACACCGTGGCTCGTGCCTGCGCGCGGCCCAGCACGATCGCGGCGGGCACCGCGACCGCGAGGACCACCGCGAGCACCACCACCAGCTGGGTGAAGACCTCGTCGAACATCAACCGCGTCACCGCGGTGAATCCGGCCAGCGCGGCCAGCACCGGAATCAGCACCAGGACAACGGTGCTCGTGGTGAGCGACCGCGAGCGGGTGGCCCGCAGCACGACGGCGCCCAGCGCGACCACGGGCACGGTGCCCAGCAGGGCGAGCCCGGCCAGGACGACCACCTCAGGCATGCTCGCCGGCCCCGTTGTCCGGCAGCCGATCCCAGGCGTAGCCGCGCCCCCACACCGTGTCAATCCGGTGCGCCGGGCCGAGTTTCGCGCGCAGGCGTTTGATGTGCACCGTCACCGTGGACTGATCGCCGAAGGTCCAGCCCCAGACCTGCGCCAGCAGCTCGGTCCGGCTGAACACCCGCCCCGGATTGGCGAGCAGAAAGGCGAGCAGATCGAATTCGCGGGCCGTGAGATCGACGGGGGTGCCCGACACGTAGACCAGCTGGGTATCGGGGCGCAGCACCAGCGGGCCGCTGTGCAGCGCCTGCTCGTCCGCGGCCGCGCCGCGCCGGGCGCGCCGCAGCACCGCGCCCACCCGCAGCGCGAGCTCGCGCGGGCTGAACGGTTTGGTGACGTAATCGTCGGCGCCGGCCCGCAATCCGACCACCCGATCGTCCTCCTCGCCCAGCGCGGTCAGCAGGATCACCGGCGTATCCGGCCGCGCGCCGGCCCGGATGCCGCGGCACAGCGCGATGCCGTCCGGCTCGGGCATCATGACATCCAGGATCGCCAGCTCGACACCGGTACCGGCCAGGGCCGCCGCGGCCGCGGCGCCGTCCGCCGATTCGACGACGCTGAACCCGTCACGCTCGAGGTAGCGCCGGACCACTTCGCGGACGACCGGGTCGTCATCGGCTATCAGAATGCTCACGTCGCCCACCAATCCGTCGATACCGCGGCCAACCCTAACGACCGGCCGCCGCCACCGGGCGATCCGCTCCGCTCGTCACACTTTCGTCACCGCCCGCAACCAGGTATTTCGGCCCGCCGGCCCTACGGTCGAGGGTATGACCATCGAGGCAGAACTTCCGGGCGTCACCGTCGTCCTTCCGTGCCGCAACGAGGCCGGCGCGCTGCCCGGCGTGCTCGCCGCGATGCCGTCGGACTACCGAGTCATCGTGGTGGACAACGGTTCCACCGACGGCACCGCCGATGTCGCGCACGCCGGCGGCGCGACGGTGATCGTGGAGTCCACGCCGGGTTACGGTTCCGCCGTGCAGGCCGGGGTCGACGCGTGCAAGACCGAGATCGTGGCGGTGCTGGACGGGGACGGGTCGATGGACCCGGCCGAGTTGCCCAGGCTGGTCGCCGAACTGACCGAGGGGGTGCACCTGGTCGCGGGCCGCCGGCGGCCGGCGCCGGGCGCGTGGCCGTGGCACGCGCGGCTGGGCAACTGGGTGCTGGCGCAGTGGCTGCGCCGCCGCTACGGCGTGCCGGTGTCGGACCTCGCGGCGATGCGGGTGCTGCGGCGGCAGGCTCTGGTCGCGCTGGGTCCGCTGCATCCGCGGTCCGGCTATCCGCTGGCACTGCTCGTCGGCGCCGCGCACGCCGGGTGGGGGATCCGCGAACTGGATGTCGTCTACCGGCCCCGCACACACGGAGTCTCCAAGGTCTCGGGCTCGGTGATCGGCACGGTGCGCGCCGCGCGCGACTTCTGGAGCGTCCGGTGAAGGGCTGAGCGGCACAATCCAGCGGGGGCCGGTCGTCACTCCTGGTCGGCCGGGCGAGCCAGAACGACCGCGTACTCTCCGCTCTCGCCCGGCCAGATCCGATCGAGCGCGAAGCCCGCGGCGACGAGTTCGCCCTCGATGCGCGCGAGGTCGAAGGTGGACAGCACCGCCGTGCGAATCTGCTCCCCCGCCGCCAGTTCGACGGCGGTGCCCAGCCCCGGCACCCGCACCCGCTGGCGCTCGCGCGCACGCAATCGCAGCTCGATCCGCGCCCGGCGCGGGTCCCGGTCGACGACGTGGTCGAACCGGCCGGGCCGGAAATCCGTGCCCAGTTCACGATTGGCCACCTGCAGGATGTTCCGGTTGAACTCGGCCGTCACCTCGGATTCCGCACGCGCCGCGGCGACCGGGCGCCGGGGCTCGCCGACCAGATCCAGGCCGAGCAGCAAACAGTCGTCCCACTCCATCGTGGTCCGCACCTGTGTCAGGAACGCCGCCCGCTCGGCCGGTGGCAGCGCGGCGAAATAGCCGCCGAGCAGGGTGATCAGCCGTCCGCCGCGGGCCGGCAGCCGGTGCAGCTGCCGGGTGAAATCGGCGACCACCGCGCGCACGGCCAGCCGGGGATGGCGGTGCGCGATGGCCGACGCGCCCGCCTGCACCGTCTGCGCGTTCGCCGCCACCAGCACATAACTCAGCAGTGTCGGCGCCAGTCCCTCGATCAGGGCCGAGGCGTGCTCGGGCCGGCCCGCACCGAGTTCCAGCAGGGTGCAGGCGCCGCTGGCGCCGGCGATGGCGCGGGCGTGCGCGGCCAGAATCTCGCCCTCCCCGCGCACCGGGCGGACCGCCCGCCCGGCATGCAGGAGGCGGCAGGGCAGCGCCTTGGGCGCGCCCGTCAGCCAGGACGCGAACTCCGCGCGCAACGCGCCGCTGTAGTCCCCGTCGGTCAGATATCGGTCGATCACAAGCATGCAGCCTCCCTGATCGACTTCAGCGCGAACATCGTGCGCAAGAACGGCATCGGGATATCACCCGCGCCGTGAACCAGGACATCGCGACCGGCGCGCGACCGGAGCGGACCGACTGTCACGGGGCCCGTCCGGCGAGTGGCCCATGCTACAACAGCAGGTCATCGCGGTCGGCACCCCGGGCGATGAGGCGTCAGCGACCGCCGACCGGCACGCCCGGCGGCACCGGGCCGAGGACGTCGCTGATCTCGGCGCAGGCCGCGATGATCCGCTCGACCTGCTCGTCGGTCAGCGCCGAATGCAGGGAAAACCGGATCAGGGTGCGATCGGGCGGTGTCGCGGGCGCGCAGAACATCGCGCCGAGCACACCGTGGCGTTCCAGGACGTCGCGGACCGCCAGGCCGTGCGTCGCCGGGCCCGTCTGCAGGGCGACGATCTGACCGTCGCCGCCGCCTAGGTCGAAGCCCTTGTCACACAGCGCTTTCCGTACGGTAGTGGCCACCTCCCGCAACCGGCGGCGGCGATCGTCGCAGGCCCGGACGACATCGAGGGTGGCGGCGAGACCGGCCAGGTCGGGCGAACGCAAGCCGGAGGAGAACACCGCCGGATAGGACTCACCGCGGAAGTAGTCGACGAACCCGGGGTGCGGCGCCGCGATGAATCCGGCCCGCCCGGCGAACGCCTTGGCCAGGCTCGCCGTCCGAAACGGCACGCGCGCAACGAGATCCGCGCCGACCACGGCCCCCGCGCCCCGTGGGCCGTCGATACCCAGCGTGTGCGATTCGTCCACCACCAGCAGGCTGCCGGTGTTATCGGCCACGTCGCAGAGCTCACGCAGCGGGCTCCGCTCACCGTCGGTGCTGGACACCGCGTCGACCGCGATGATGCCGGGACCGTGCGCGTGAATCCGCTCGGCCAGGTCGGTGGCGGAGTTGTGCCGGAACAGCTGGATCGGCGCACCGGCCAGCCGCGCGCCCTGCCGCAGCGACATGTGACCGTGCTCGTCCAGATACACCGGCGTCGCCGGGTCCGCGATCGCTTGCAGCAGACCGAGGTTGGCGTCCCACCCGGACTGGCAGACAATTCCGGCGCCGGCCCGCAGATACTCCGCCATGCGATAGGCCAGCGCGCCCTCGCACGCGTCCGGCAGCGCCGCCGCGGAATCGGGCGACAGGACGGCGGTGATCGGCTCGGCGATCCGGCGATCACCGGTCAGCGCGAGGTAGTCGTTGCCGGTGAGCACGATGTCACCGGGCTCGGCCGCCCGCCCGCGCAGGAAATCCCGCCCGCCCCACTCCCCGATCACCCGGTCGACATGGTGGCGGTCGATCCGGGCCTGTACGCGTCCGGCAATTGTCGCCATGTCTGGCCCTCCTGCTCGTGTGGCTGCGCAACGATCATGACCCGGAATCGAACATGCGGATGGTGCTCGACCGATGACGAAACCGTGACGTCGACGCGCCGACGGGGAGTATGACGAAAGTCTGACGGTCGGTGCGCCGCGCCGCACTCACGGCTCGAAAACACCCGTGCGCGGTGAGAATCGCGGGATGACGACACTGCCAACCGCGAAGGCCAGGTGACCCGTGCGCGTGCTCTTGACCGGCGCGGCCGGATTCATCGGTTCCCATATCCAGCAGGCGCTCGAGCGCGCGGGCCACGAGGTCGTCGCGATCGATCTGATGCTCGCCGCCGCCCACGGACCGGAGGCGCCCGCCCCACTGGGCACCCACCACCTCGACGTGCGTGACCCCGAAGCGCTGGATTCGGTCCTGCCGGGCATCGATGCCGTGTGCCATCAGGCCGCGGTCGTCGGGGCCGGCGTGAACGCCCAGGACGCACCCGCGTACGCCAGTCACAACGATCTCGGCACCGCCGTGCTGCTGGCCGCGATGGACCGCGCGGGCTGCCGCCGCCTGGTGCTGGCGTCCTCGATGGTGGTCTACGGCGAAGGCTGTTATCGCGCAGGCGGTTCCGTGGTCGCGCCGCCCGGACGGACCACCGCGGACCTGCGCGCCGGGCGTTTCGAGCACCGGGACCCGGCGACCGGTGGCGAACTGGAGTGGGCCACGGTCGAGGAGAACGCGCCCCTGCACCCGCGCAGCCTCTACGCCGCCAGCAAACTCGCCCAGGAGCACTACGCCGCGGCCTGGGCCACGGCGACCGACTCCACCGTCACCGCGCTGCGCTATCACAACGTCTACGGCGACGGAATGCCCAGGGACACACCATATTCCGGGGTCGCGGCGATCTTCCGTTCGGCGCTGGCCGCGGGCGCGGCGCCCCGGGTATTCGAAGACGGCAGGCAGATGCGCGATTTCGTGCACGTCCGCGATATCGCGGCCGCCAACCTCGCCGCCCTCGAACAGCCCCTGGATCGGTTCACCGCGCTGAACGTCGCTTCCGGGCACCCGGTGAGCATCGGCGCGGTGGCGGGCATCCTGAGCGCGGCGCACGGCGGGCCGGATCCGGTGGTCACCGGCGAGTTCCGGTCCGGGGACGTGCGCCACATCGTCGCCAGCCCGGCGCGGGCCCGGCAGTTGCTGGGCTTCGCCGCCGCCGTCACCCCCGAGCAGGGCCTGGCCGAATTCGCCACCGCCCCACTGCGCGAGCTCGTCGCCGTGGGCGCGCCGGCCTGGCGCTGACCGGTCGCGGGCTCACCAGTTCGTCATCAGGAGGTGGGCCAGTACCAGTGCGCCGCCCGCCTGCACCGCCAGCCAGCCGCGGGCCGAGCCGCGCGGCAGGAGGGCGGTGCCGGCCAGCACCCAGATCTCGAAGGGCAGCCAGATCCGTTCGGTCTCGGCCTTGCTCAAGCCGCTGAGGTCCGCGGCGAGCAGTGCGACCAGGCCGCCCACCGCCAGCACCGCCGCCGGATCCAGCCGGGTGCGCCACACTCGCAGGGCCGCGGTCGAATTCGCGAGCACAGCGGCCGCGCCACGCCCGTCGGCCAGCGCGCGCGGGTCGGGCAGCCGCAGACCACGGAACACCAGGGGCAGCGCCGCGACAGCGGCCAGGCCCACGGCGCAGACCGTGGCGGCGAGATTGCCCCAGACCCAGTAGGTCCAGGGGCGCGTGGTGGCGATGCCCTGGTAATAGCGTTCCACCACCAGGTGATAGCCGTCGACCCACCAGAAGCCGGCGACCGCGAACGCCGCGACCACCGTTACGACGGCGGCCAGCGCCGGCAACGCCGCGCGGACGCCGGGCAGGCCGCGGACCGCGAGCACGAACAGCGCCGGAATCGCCATGAGGACCAGGCCGTAGTTGAGGAAGAGGCCGAATCCGAACAGGAGACCGGACAGCGCAGCGAGCCCCGGGCGGGTCCGGCGCGGGTCGGTCGCGACGGCGAGCAGGGCTACGGCCCAGGCGGTCACACCGGCGAACAGCGCGTCGGCGGACACCGCGATCCAGATCGCCGCGGGCGCGAGCGCCAGATACGGTGCGGCGGCGCGCGCCCGCCCCGGTGCGCCGAGCGCGCGAATCGCGACCAGCACGGCCGCGGTGGCGGAGGTGCCCGCCAGCACACACACCAGCGCCGCCCACGCGCCGCCGCCCAGCCCGATCCGGTCCAGCCAGACGAACACCAGCAGCGCGCCGGGCGGATGCCCGGAGACGTGGGTGGTCCACGAATCCGGTTGGTAATCCAGGATGCGACCCGCGAAACCGCGCACCATGGCCGGAATGTCGTGCACACCCGGCACTTCGTACAGATACTCGTGCCCGGAGGTCAGCCGCCGGGTGAAGCCGCGTTTCCAGCCGTCCACCATGGCCAGCGCGAACGCCCACGCGAACGCCGTCCCCCAGGTCGCCAGCAGCAGCCGCGGCCAGGACAACCGCGCCGCCAGCGCCGGCCCGTACAGCACGACCGCCGCGGCGATCGCCAGCGCCGGGACCGTCCCCCACCCGACATGCGGGTACCAGTGCCCGAAAATGGGTGCGGCCGCGGCGTAGATCGAGTCCCGCCAGCGCTCGGTCGCCAACCGCGGCACCACGAACGCGGCCGAAACCAGCAGCACCGCCGCCGCGCACGCCACCCGACCGACCCGGCCGACGCCGCCGTCCGGCTCCGCGCCGCCGCCGTCCAGTTCCGCGCCACCATCGCGCGGCTCCGCGCCAACGCCGTCCAGTTCGGCGCGCCCGTCCGCCGAACCCGCCCCGGCGGCATCGTCCGCCCGCACCTGTCGATCAGTCGAATTACGCACCCGCTCACCGTAGGAGCCCCGGCCCGCGCGGACCGGCCGCAACCTGCCTCGTCACACTTTTGTCACCGGCGCCAACGGCAAATCCGGGGTGGCGGAACTTAGCGTCGATACCGTGACGCAACCCGAACTGCAGCCGACCCCAGCGATCCTCGAGGCGACCGTGCTGGTCGTCGCCAAGGCACCCGTCCCCGGGTTCGCCAAGACCCGGCTGACCCCGCCGCTACGGGCCGCCGACGCGGCCGCGCTGGCCGCCGCGGCACTGCTGGACACCCTGGCGGCGGTCCGGGCCAGCCGGGTGCGCCACCGGGTGGTCGCGTGGACCGGCGAGCTCGCGCTGGCCGCGAACGCGGCGGAAATCGCCGGTGCCCTCGATGATTTCGAGGTCATCCCGCAGCGCGGCGCGAACTTCGGCGACCGGCTGGCGAACGCGCACGCCGACGCCGCCCGGCCCGGCCTGCCGGTCCTGCAGATCGGCATGGACACCCCGCAGGCCGGTGCGGAACTGTTGACCGACTCGGCGGCCCGGCTCCTGGCCGACGGCGACGCGGCACTCGGCCTGGCCACCGACGGCGGCTGGTGGGCGCTGGGCCTCACCGATCCCGGAGCGGCCCGGTTGCTCACCGAGGTGCCGATGTCCACCGATCGCACCGGCGAACTGACCCGGGACACGCTGCTGCGCAACGGAAATCGTGTCACCGAGCTGGCGGTGCTGACCGATGTCGACCACTACTCCGATATCGGTCCGGTCGCCGCCGGGTGTACCGGGCGCTTCGCCGCGACCGCCGCCCGCCTGGCCGCCGATCTCGCCGAGGCGAACCCGTGACCACCGCACCACCCGAGCGTCCCGAGAACGAATTCCTGCTACCCCCGGCGATCAGCGCGCGGATCTCCCCCGACCGGTCACCGGCGGTGGCCGCCCGGATCGGAATCGCCCTGGGCATCGCGGTGACGATCTGCTTCGTCACCGGTCTGCTCAGCCACTGGATCCAGCAGCCGCCCGGCTGGTTCCGGTGGCCGGCGAACCCGCCGTGGCTCTACCGGGTCACGCAGGGCGGGCACGTGCTCTCCGGGGTGATGGCCATACCGCTGCTGCTGATCAAGCTGTGGTCGGTCTACCCGCGCCTGTTCGCCCGCCCCCTGCTCGGCAACCCGCTGCACCTGCTGGAACGCGGCTCCATCGCCCTGCTGGTCGGTTCGATGATCTTCGAGCTGGCCACGGGCCTGGCCAACATCGCCCAGTTTTACCCGTGGCGGTTCTTCTTCCCGGCCGCGCACTACGCGATGGCCTTCGTCGCCTTCGGCGCGCTCGCGGTGCACCTCGCGGTGAAGCTCCCGATCGTGCGGGACGCCCTGTCGCGGCCGGTCGGCGAACCCGCCGCGGACCAGCCGCCGACGACCGGTCTTTCCCGGCGTGGACTGCTCGGCGCCGCCGTCGCCGCGACGACGGTCGCGGGTCTGGCGGTCGCCGGGCAATCGGTGCCGTGGCTGCGCTGGATCGCGGTGCTCGCGCCGCGCAGCGGCGAAGGGCCGCAGGGACTTCCGGTCAACCGGACGGCCGGACAGGCCGGCGTCACGGACACCGCCCGCGCCGCCGACTACCGGCTCGTGGTCCGCGCCGGAACGAACGAACGCGCCTTCACCCGGGCCGAACTCGAAGCGCTCCCGCAGACCGCGGCCATCCTGCCGATCGCGTGCGTCGAAGGCTGGAGCGCGTCGGCGCACTGGTCCGGCGTCCGGCTGCGGGACCTGCTCGCCACCGTCGGCGCGACCGGCCGACACGACGTCACGGTGCGTTCGCTCGAACAGAGCGGGCTCTACCGGATCACACAGTTGCCGGCAACCCATGTCGTCGACGATCAGACCTTGATCGCGCTGCGGCTCAACGACGCGGAACTGTCGCTCGATCACGGCTATCCGTGCCGCCTGATCGCACCGAACCGACCCGGTGTGCTGCAGACCAAATGGCTGTCCGAGATCGAGGTGCGGGCATGATCGTGATCCGAATCCTGCTGGTGCTCGGCGGAATCTGGCTGGGCTGGTACGGCATCGACCTGCTGCTCGCGCAGAACAGCACCGATCTGCTGTCGACGGGCCGGTGGTTCCTGGGCGGCATCATCGTGCACGACGCGGTACTCGCTCCCCTGTGCGCTGTTGTCGCGGTGGCGGCCCGCCGCCTGCTGCCGCCCCGGTTCTGGCCGACGGTGGCGTGGGCCGCGATCTGCACGCTCACCCTGACCCTGGTCGCGCTTCCCGTACTGGGCCGTTCCGGAGCCGTCGCGATGAATCCCACCGTGCTCGACCGCGCCTACCCGCTCGGGTTTCTACTCGCGGTCGCGGTGGTCTGGCTGGTGGCCGGGCTCGATCTCGTGCGCCGGGCCCGACGGAAAAGCCGCGCCGAATAAGAGCATTCGGCGCGGCTTCCCTGGTTGATCGAGCGGATCAGCCGGCCAGGCCGGCCTCGATCGCCGCGATGATGCGCGGGCGCAGCTCCTCGGTGCTGATCACCGCGTCCACCGAACCGACCTCGACCGCACGCCGGATGTTGTGCACCCGATCGAACTCGGCCGCGACCTCGCCCAGCTTCTCGGCGCGGACCGAGGACCGGACCTCGCCGAGTTCCGCGGTGAGCGCCGCGCGATCGGTGCCGGTCGCGTTCGCGGCGCGGGCGCCCAGATCGCGCACCCGCGGGTCGGCGGCGGTGCGGGTGTCGACCTCACCGGAGAACACCACCGCGGCGGCGGGCGCGCCGCCGAGCACCGAGGCGAACGAGCCGTCCACCGCGAGCACCGTCATGTTCGGGTTCAGCTTGTTGGAGAACACCACGAACGCGCCGCCGTGATACCGCGAGATCACGCAGAACACGATCGGCCCTTCGAAATTCACGACCGCGCGGCCGATTTCGGCGCCGTACTCCAGCTGCAACTTGCGCAGCGACTCCGGCGAACCGTCGAAGCCGGACAGGTTCGCCAGCACCACCAGCGGCCGGTTCGCGCTGGCCGCGTTGATGGCCCGCGCCGCCTTCTTCGACGACTGCGGGAACAGCGTGCCCGCGGTGTAGGTGTCGGGACCGTCGGTGGAGGGGAAACCGCGCCGCGCGATGCCGCGCGACTCGATGCCCAGCAGGCACACCGGGATACCGCCCATGTGCGCGTCCTGCACCACGGCGGTGTCGGCGTCGGCCATGCCCGCCCAGCGCTCCAGCACCGGATGGTCCTGGTCGGACACCGCCCGCATGACCGTGCGGATATCGAAGGGCTTCTTGCGATCCGGATTGGCCGCGGCCGAGAAGATCTCGCCCACGGTGGTGAAATCGCTGCCCGCCACCACGTGCGGGAAGGGCGAGACGTCGCGATCGACCGGGTCGCTGGTGCGCGCCCGGCGCGGGCTCTTCTCGTCCGGAGCGATGTAGGTGTGGTCGTAGTGCGCCATCAGCACATCACGCGCGCCGAGCAGACTCGGCGCCCAGTACTGCGCCTGGCCGTTCGGACCCATCACCCGGTCGTAGCCGCCGATGCCGAAATTGTCCTCGGCCGAGACGCCGCCGGAGAAGTCCAGCGCCTGCTTGCCGGTGAGCACCATCGCCGAATCCGGGGTCATCACCAGGATGCCCTTGGTGTGCATGAGCATCGTCGCCTCGGCGTTCCAGTACGGCTGCGCGCCGACGTTGATGCCCGCGACGACGATATTGATCTCGCCGCCGTCCTGGGTGAACTCGACGATCCGCTTGAGCGCGGCCGCCACCCAGTCCATGTTCTCGGTACCCGACTCCATGGAGATGCGGGCGCCGGCCGACAGCGCGTACCACTCCAGCGGCACCCGCATCTGCTCGGCCAGATCCAAGGCGGCGATCACCCGGCGGCACTCCGGCTCCGACAGCGCGCCCAGCGATTTCGTCGGATCGCCGAGCAGGACCACGCGGGTGACGCCCTCGGGGTAGCGCTCGGTCGGGGTGGCGACCACGCCCGCGACGATCGCCGCGCTGTTGCGGCCGCGCGGCCGGTCGACCGGGACCAGCACGTGCTCGTCGGTCATGTCGTACTCGGTGAACTGCCCCAGCAGACCGGTCAGCTCGTACGGGTAGACGGTGTTGCGGCTGGCCGCGCGCAGCACCTTCTGCCGGTAGGCGTCGATCGGCTCGACCACGTCGTCGGTCGGCTCGCCGACGGTGATCTCGGAACCGCCGTGCGCGTCGAAGGAGATGCGCAGCGCGACCTTCGTCAGCTCGCCCGTCTCCTGATCGCGCTCGCGAGCGATCAGCAGGATCTCCTCCAGGCCCGCGCCCGCCGTCGTCGGCAGCACGTGCCCGCCGATGATCGACTGCAACTCCGCGCGGGTGACATCGACCGGCGGCCAGATGTACATCACGATGCGGTTGGTGTTGAACCGCTTGTTGGAGGGCCGCTGCGACTGGGCCCGGCGCAGCGAATCCAGGCAGGTGGCGATGGTGATCTCCGCGGTCGGCAGCGCGCGCAGCCGGCCGTCCTGGTCGCGCAGCGTGGCCAGGTCGCGGACCTGGGCGAAGGCGATCAGGCGATCGTCGCCCGGGTTCTCCTTGGCGACGCAGCGGTACAGGTACACCTCTTCGTCGTCGGAGGACGGCAGGCGGGTGAGGTCGAACTTGCGCAGCCGCTCCATCTGCATCCGCTGCGCGATGTAGGGATGCAGGCCGCGGATCAGGCGTTCCTCGGCCATGCCCGTGGCCGACTGCCGGAAGGTGAAGTGGTGGTGCATGACCGCACCGCCGCTGCCGGCGACCGTGGCGGTGATCCGGTGGATCTGGTTCGGCAGGGCGTGCGCGGCGATCGCCTCGCCCAGCGCCGCGGCGGCCGCGTCGAAATCGTCGGGCTGGTCTTCCCAGCTCAGGTAGATGTCGACGTCGACCGGGGCCGCGCCCGTGGCCAATTCGGTGAGACCGCGCAGGGTGGCGTCGAGCGCGTCGAAACGCACGGCGGCCGAGACCAGGCTAAGCCCGTCGCGCTCGGCGACCACGAAGGTGCAGCCGTCGAACTCGGCCGTGCGGACATCGGTGAGGCCCTTGTTGCCGTAGTAGCGGCGGGTCAGCACCTCGAGCATGACCGTGTTGTCGAGCTTGCCGCGCTCCAGGCGCTGGCCGAGCAGCCGCACCAGCGGCTCGGTGCTGCGCACCATCTCCGACACGCGCTCGGCGCGGTCGGCCGCACCCGGATTGGCGTCCAGGTGGGTGAGGTTGCGGCGGACGTTGGTGTAGACCCGCGCCCGGTTGCGCCGCAGCAGCGGCAGGCCGTACCAGGCGTAGACGACACCGCGGGCCAGGTCGGCGATGACCGGGAACCGCACCTGGGTCGCGGCCATCAGCCGCTCCAGCGCCAAGCCGACCGGCTCGCGCAGCACCTGGTCCGGCACCGGCTCCGGCAGCCACTCGCGCAGCAGCGTGGTGATCACCGGCGTGGTGTCGGCCAGGCGTTGCTGGGCCAGGAAGACCCGGAACACCGCGGCCTCCAGCTCGGGGGTGCGATCCAGTTCGGTGACGCCGTAGTGCGCGAGGGCCTTGGCGAGCTTGTCCTGGAACGACTCCGGCACGCCGGCCCGCTCCACGTCCAGGCTCTGCAGGTAGGTGTGGAAGTACTCGCGGGCGCTGTAGACGTGCCCGGAGCCGTCCTCTTCCAGCGAGCGGTTGTGGCTCAGCTCGGCGATGTCGGCGAAGACCTCGATGAGCTCGAGTTCCTCGGCCAGCGGACGGCGGCCGTCGCGGACGGCTGTCGCCCGCGCGGCGAGGTAATCGTCGAGCACGCGGCGCTCGTCGTGCGGGTCGACGTCGAAGCCGAGCAGCAGGCTGCGCAGATCCTCTTGGCCGCGGGCGGTGCGCTCGTCCGGCAGCACCTGGTCGGGCGCGGCGGGCAGGTCCAGTTCGACGGTGTCGCCGACCGTCTGCTCCTCGGCCTCGGCCTCGTCGACGATCGGCTCCAGGCGCAGCAGCGGCGCGCCCGTCTCGACCTGGGTGCCGACGGAGACGACGCACTCCTTGAGCCGGGCCTTGAACGGCGCGCGCAGCACCGTCTCCATCTTCATGCTCTCCAGCACCAGCACCGGCGCGCCGGCCTCGACCTCGTCGCCGACCTGCAGCGGCGTGGCCACCACCAGCGCGGGGGCGGGCGAGCGGACGACACCGCCCTCGTCGCGGCTGACCCGGTGCGTGACGCCCTCGACGTCGACCAGGTGGATGGTGCCGTGGGTGCCGGTGATCAGGCGGTAGCGCACGCCGTTGACCACGATCTGGCCGGTGTAGCGGTCGAACCGCTCCAGATCGACGTCAGCGGTGCTGATCTCGCCGCCGGCCTCGATGCCGATGCGGAAGCGCTGCGCGCCGATGCGGGCGACCCGCACGCGGTAGCCGACGCCGCGCAGCTTGAGGTCGAGCGGGCGACCGCTCTCGTGCTGCACCTGCGGCCGGCCGCCGGAGGCGGTGGACAGCAGCCGCTGCTGCTCGATCTGCTCTTCTTCCTCGTAGGCGTCGATGGCGGCGGCGGCCAGCGCGACGGCCGAGTGCCGATGCGAGATCAGCCGGCCCTCGCCGCGAACGCGGTCGATCCAGCCGGTGTCGGCGCTGCCGTCGATCACCTCGGGCTGGTTCAGCAGGTCGAGCACGAAGCTCTTGTTGGTGGCGCCGCCCTCGATGATCACGCGGGTCTCGGCCATGGCCCGGCGCAGGCGGCCCATGGCCTGCTCGCGATCCCGGCCGTAGGCGATGATCTTGGCGATCATCGAGTCGAAATCGGCGGGGATGGTGTCACCCTCGCTGACGCCGGTGTCGACCCGGATACCGGGACCGGCGGGCAGGTCCAGCCGGGCGATGCGGCCGGGGGCGGGCGCGAAATCACGATCCGGATCCTCGGCGTTGAGCCGGGCCTCGATGGCGTGGCCGCGCTCGAGCGGGCGCTCGCCCTCGAGCCGGCCGCCCGCGGCCACGTGCAGCTGCGCGCGCACCAGATCGAAATCGGTGGTCACCTCGGTGATCGGGTGCTCGACCTGCAAACGGGTATTGACCTCGAGGAAGGCGAACAGTTGTTCGCCCGGGTGGTACAGGAACTCGACGGTGGCCGCGCCGCGGTACTCGACGGCGATCGCCAGCCGCTCGGCCGAGGCCTTGAGCTCGGCGACCTGATCGGGGCCGAGCACCGGCGAGGCCGACTCCTCGATCACCTTCTGGTTGCGCCGCTGTACCGAGCAGTCCCGCACACCCAGGGCCCAGGCCGCGCCCTGGCCGTCGGCGATGACCTGCACCTCGACGTGCCGCGCGCCGGTGACCAGGCGTTCCAGGAACACCACGCCGCTGCCGAAGGCGCGTACCGCCTCCTGGCGGGTGCGCTCGTAGGCGTCGACCAGTTCGTCTTCGTTGGAGATCATGCGGATGCCGCGGCCACCGCCGCCGGCGGTCGCCTTCAGCATCAGCGGGTAGCCGATCTCGGCCGCGGCGGCGCTGGCGGCCTCCACGGTCTCGACCGCGCCGCGGCTCCAGGGTGCGACCGGAACGCCGACCTCCTCGGCGATCAGCTTCGCGCCGATCTTGTCACCGAGTTTGCGCATGGCATCCGGGCTGGGGCCGATGAAGGTGACCCCGATCTGTTCGCACAGTTCCGCGAACGCCGGATCTTCGGCGACGAAACCCCAGCCGACCCACGCCGCTTCGGCGCGGGTCGCGACCAGGGCCTTTTCCAGGGCCTTCAGGTCGAGGTACGGGCGCGCCGCTGCCGGGCCGAGGTCGTAGGCGACGTCGGCCTCGCGCACGAATGTCGCGTTGCGATCGACATCGGTGTACAGGGCAATCGTCTCGATCGACCGTCCAGTCTCTGCCGCGAGATCCCGCACGGCATGAATGAGGCGCATGGCGGCCTCGCCCCTGTTCACGATGGCGATGCGGTTGAACACTCGCCGGCTCCTTCCGTCCGTTGCTGTGGTTTGGCCCTTAGGTAAGCACGTTCACTATCGCTTCTGCGAGTTACTCGTCGGTCACCTGGAGCACCTCACGACCGATTTCCCCAGCCATGACTTCTGTCGAGTACGCCATGAGCTGACCCGCTTCGGCGTCACGCAGATGTCGTTGGATCGGAGACTGTTTCAAATAACCCGAGGCACCGCCGACGCGAACGCCCAATTGCGCGACCTCTACGGCAACTTTATTCGCCAGGTACTTCGCGCGCATCAGGGTGGGGAAAAAGCTCGGCAGCCGATTGTCGGCCTCGGACAGTCCACGATCGTAGAGCGCATGCGCTGCCGCCAAACGCGATTCGACATCGGCGACCTCGAACTGTACCCACTGCTGGTGCGCGAGCGGCTTCTCCAGGATGATCCGGCCGCGCGCGTGCGCCACCAGCGCCGCCAGCGCGGCGTCCGCGACACCCAGCGAAATCGCTGGTAGACCGGCCGGAATCACCTGGAAATCGGTAGGTCCGGGCGCCCGTCCACGGTATTCGGCGCGCAGCGGTGTCTCGTCGAAGGCCAGCAGCTGACTGCGAGTCGCGCGCAAACCCAGGGTGTCCCAGATCGGAATAATAGAAACCGACTGGTCTGGCATCGGCACGCCGAAGAACGCGGGCGCCCCGTCCACCCGGGCGTTGACGATCAGATAGTCGGCGATCTCGGCGCCGGAGACGAAACGTTTCGCACCGCTGAGCGTCCAGCCGCCCGGCGCGGCGATCGCGTCCTGCTGCGGATTGAGAAATCGGTTGCCGCTGGCCGGTTCGGACAGAGCGTTCGCGAAACGTTTACCTGCCAGTAGTTCTTCGGCGAAAAAGGACCCAGGGTCTCGCGCGTGAATTCCGCGAGCCCGACCGCGGCGCCCGCGTGCATCAGCCAGATCGTCGCGGTGGAGGCGTCGGCCGCGGCCAGCACGCGCAGCAGCCGTCCGAAGCCCCGGTAACTGAGACCGGTGCCGCCGACCCACTCGGGCAGCACCGCGCGGTCGGCGCCCGCCTCGTGCAGGGCCCGCAGGTTCGCGGCCGGGATCTCGGCCCGCTCGTCGTAGGCGGCCGCGGTGTCGGCGAATCCGGCGGCGAGTTCGGTGACCCGGTCCAGCAGCTTGACTTCGGCTTCGGGCAGCGGGGGATGGTCGATCATGATCACGAATTGCTTTCTGGTCGAAGGAAATCGACGAAACTCGCCCGGACGTTACCCGGCGCCGAGGCGATTCTCCGGCGTTCCGAGGGTGGTGTCGCCACCACCGCGGATCGGGGTGTTAGCAGGCTGATAACCAGCGCCTGCGCTCCGTAGTTTGGTGCCGGTGAAACCGAAACTAGCGATTCTGATCGCGGCGCTGATCGGCGCGGTCTCGTGCGGCGCGGACCAGGCCGAGCCCGGGCCGGAAGTCGGCCGCGAAGCGGTCGCCGCCGCACTGAACGACGCGGTGCGGCTGGGCTTTCCGGGCGGCCAGGCGGTCATCGACGATCGCGGCGAGGTCTGGAAGGTGAGCGCAGGCGCGGGCGATCTGGCCACCGGCGCACCGTTCGCCGACGACGCACGCTTCCGGATCGCCAGCAATACCAAGACTTTCGTGGCCACGGTTGCGCTGCAACTGGTCGGCGAGGGCAGGCTCGAACTGGACGTGCCGGTCGAGCGCTACCTGCCGGGCGTGGTGCACGGCCCGGGCATCGACGGCGGCCGGATCACCCTCCGAAACCTGTTGCAGCACACCAGCGGTCTACCCGAATTCGCGGCGGAGTTCGGCGCGACCCCGGCACCCCACCAGATCGACTATCTCTCCCCGCAGGTGCGCTGGCAGATCGCGGACGTACCCGCCATCCTGCGTTCCGCCCTGAACGCCCCCGCCGACTTCGAGCCGGGCTCGAAATGGGCCTACTCCAATACCAATTACGTCGTCGCGGGCATGGTGATCGAGCAGATCACCGGCACTTCCGTCGGCACGGAGATCACCCGCCGCATCCTCGAGCCGCTGGCATTGCGCGACACCTACTACCCCGAGCCCGGAGAAACAGCCCTGCGCGGCCCACATCCGATCGGCTACAGCGAAGTCCGCGGCGAGCGCGTCGACTACACCGATCAAAACGTGTCCGCGGCCGGCGCGGCGGGCGCGATGGTCTCCACCGGCGCGGACCTGGCCCGCTTCTTCGCCGCGCTGCTCGACGGAAAGCTGCTGCCCCCTGCGCAATTGGCCGACATGCAGCAGGTCCGGGCGATCGAGGGCAGCAGCACGATGACCTACGGACTCGGGTTGCTGCGGCTCACCCTGCCGTGCGGGCTGGAGTTCTGGGGGCACAACGGCGGCATCCCCGGGTCGCTGACCTACGGCGGCGTCGTGCCCGCGACCGGCCGCGCGGTGGCCGTCGCGATGAATCAGGACTTCGTCGACGCGGAGCGTTTCCCCGCGCCGGGCCGGGTTCTCACGGCCGCGCTCTGCGCCGGGCAACCGGCCCGATAACCCGTTCCGCCGCGCGGTCGCCTACGGTGGCTCCCGGAGAGGAGCCGCACCATGGGCGTTGCGCGCACTCCACGCCGGGCGTGGATCGAACAGGGACTGCACACCTTGGCCGCCAGCGGGGTCGACGCCGTCCGCGTCGAAGTGCTGGCCAAAACCCTCGGCGTGACCAAGGGCGGTTTCTACGGCTACTTCGCCGATCGCAACAGTCTGCTCGAGGCGATGCTCGACGAATGGGAACGCGAGTGCACCGTGGATGTGCTCGAACGTGTTGCGAGCGTTGATGATCCGCGCGACCGCGTGGTGCTGGCCGGACGACTCACCCTCTCCGGCGACCGCCTGCTCGGCATCGACCTCGCGATCCGCGACTGGGCCCGCCGCGATCCCGCCGTCACCGAGCGCCTGCGCCGGGTCGACGACGTCCGCATGGGCCTGCTGCGCGACATGATCGGCACCTTCTGCACCGACCCCGACGAAATCGAGGCCCGCAGCCTGCTCGCCTTCTGCCTGGCCATCGGCAACCACTTCCTCGCCGCCGGCCACCCCGGCCGCACCCGCGAAGAGGTCCGCGCCCGCGCCTCCGCGATCATCCTCGACCGTCCTGCCGCGTCCCCCGAATAGCCGCGGCTCGTGCCGGGAGCCGGTGTTCGTGGCACGGTGGAGGAATGCGCATACGGGGGAAATACTGGGTGAGCATCGTCGCCGCGCTGGTGATCGGGCTGGTCCTGGGTGCCGTGCTGGCCCGCCTGGCCGACGGGAACGACTTCGGCCCCCATGGCCGTACCATCTCCGTCCACGATGTCGGTCTTGCCGAGCTCGTCCTGTTCGTACCCACACGCGGGTTGCCGCCGGAGGGCGACGCGATCCTGCGCTCGGCGGCGGAGGTGACGCAGTACGCGGGCCGCTTCGCCAACTACTCCGGGGTGGAGCAGGAGCTGGTGCAGGAGAAGCTGTCCGGCCGCGATCTGGACCGCGAGACGTTGATCGCGTTCACCTGGGGCGGTACCTGCGCACCGGGCGACGGCGCGAAACTGACCACCGCCGATGGCGGCGCGAGCTACTCGACCCGCCTCACCGGCGCCTCCGACGGGCCCGAGGAGTGCTACGCCCGCTGGGAACATCTGGCGGTCTTCGCGATGCCGAAAGGCGAGGTCCGGCCCGACGCCCGCCTGGCCACCAACCTGCTCGGCGCACCCGGCCCCGCGAGCCTGCTCGCCTTCGAGCGGATCGATCGCACGGATCCGCGCGGCATGGAGATCAGCCAGCTCGATCAGCTCGAGACCTTCCTGCGCGGATTGCCCCCGGGCACAGCGGATTCGATCCGCGCCGAGGTGCTGGACCGCGGCCGCGACCTGCGCGCCTTCGGCTTCGTCCTGCTCGGCTGTCAGAACGACAGCGCCTACCTGGCCATTTCGAAACAGCAGCTGCACCCGGTGCCGACGGGCGGCGAGAACATCAGATGCGTGACCGCTGACCACTATCTCGCCGTCTTCACGGTCCCCGCCGAGTTCGTGCCCGCCTCGGCCCGAATCGGCTGACCGGCGGGCGCTAATTCGATTGAGCGGAGCGCAGAGCGAGTCCTAGGCTCGGCCGATGAATCAAGGACTACTCAATGTCGTCGACGTGGAGGCGACCTGCTGGGAGGGCAAACCGCCGCCGGGCGCGGTCAACGAGATCATCGAAATCGGGCTCACCGTAGTCGATCTGGACGCCGGTGCGCGAATCGCCAAGCACCGCATTCTGGTT
Source organism: Nocardia sp. NPDC050435 (assembly GCF_040655395.1). Lineage (NCBI taxonomy): Bacteria > Bacillati > Actinomycetota > Actinomycetes > Mycobacteriales > Nocardiaceae > Nocardia > Nocardia sp. NPDC050435. The sequence goes on along the minus strand of NZ_JBFAJW010000005.1, from coordinate 86,879 downwards.
CGGCCCACACGCTCCACGGTCAGCGAATTCTGCACCGAGCTCACCGGCTTGACCCAGGACGAGGTCGACACCGGCGTCTCCTTCGCCGCGGCCTGCCGGGTGCTCGCCGCCGAGCACTCCGCCGGTACCCGGCCGTGGGCCAGCTGGGGCGATTACGACCGCAAACAGTTCCTCGCCCAGTGCCGGGCAACCGGCACCCCGTACCCGTTCGGCGCGGTATACACCAACGCCAAAATGCTGTTCTCCGAGGCATACCGGCTCAACCGCCGCCAAGGCATGGCAGGCGCGCTCGGCATCGCCGGTCTCCCCTTGGAGGGGCGGCACCACAGCGGAGCCGACGACGCCTGGAACATCGGCGCACTCGTCCTGGAGATCATCGCTCGGGACGTCTGGCGCCCGACCGCGCCCTGAGCCGGGTGGCCGCGGGAGCCTCCGCGCGCGCCGCCATGCCCAGCAGCACCAGAGCGCCGGCACCGAGCACAGCCGCGACGATCGGAAGCTGTTCGGCCCCGGCCCAACTCAATGTGAGCCCCCCGACCGCGCCACCGAGCGCGACCCCGAGATAGGTTCCGGACGTGTTCAGGGCCAGCGCCTGCCCCGCGACCGGACCGGCGAGCAGGTAGAGCCGGGCCTGGATCGCCGGCGCGTTCCAGAACGCGATGCCGCCCTGGAGCGTCCCGATCCCCATGATGACGAAAAGCGGTACCGGACGGAGGAATCCGAGCCCCCACAGCACCACCATGGTGCCCACGAAGCTGCCGATCCCGACCCGCAGGCTGCGATCCGGCCCCCAGCGGTCGGTGGCCAGCCCACCCAGCCACACCCCCGCGAGCCCGGCCGTTCCGGACAGCGCGAACGCCAGTGCCCGCTGATCGACGCCGGCCCGGCTGACGGCGGCGAAAAACGATGCCTGGTAGGTCAGCATCATCATCGAGCCCGTCATCAGGACGCAGTTCGCCAGGAGCCCGAGCGACACCGGCGGACTTCCGAGCACCCGCAGTTGCTCGGCGAGTCCCGGCACCCCACCGGCGCGCTCAGCGTCCGGCAGCGTGCCCAGCAGGAAGACCAGCGCGGCCGCCCCGGCGATCGCCATCGCGAGAAAGGTCGCGTGCCAGCCGAATCGGCCGCCGATCCAGGTGCCGATCGGCACTCCGGCGGCGAGCGATCCGGTGACGCCGAGCGCCACGACCGCGACGTAGCGGCCGGTGCGTCCCTCCTGCGCACGCTCGGCCGCGTAGGCGAACAGCGCCGGGGTCGCGGCCGCCGCCGCGAGCGCCGCCAGCACCCGCAGGATCAGCAGCATCGTGAACGAATCCGCCACCGCGGCAGCCAGGTTCGCGCCGATGAAGATCAGCAGCGCGACCCCGAACAACAGCCGTCGGGAGACGCGCGCCAGCGCGATTCCGGCGACCGGCGCGGCCAGCGCGACGGTCACGGAGAACACGGTCACCAATTGACCGGCCCGCGCCTCGCCGACACCGAACTCCCGCGCGATCTCGGGCAGCACGCCCGCGATCACGTAGTCGTCGGTGTAGAGAACGAAAGCGCCGGCGAACAGGGCGAACAGCCACGCGGGCACGATGAGACTCCTTCGCGCAGAACGGTTTCCCCGGGGCCGCGCAGGCGCCGGGTCGGAAATTATGGGGTCAGGTCAGGCGGACAGCACCGAATCCAGGTGCGCCCGCAGGGTTGTGCGCATTCGCTCGACGGACAGCGATCCGTGCGGCGTCACCGCGTCGATCGCCAAGCCCCCGATCACCGCGGCCAGTTGTTCGGCCCGCTCGGCGGGCTCGGCAACCCCGAGGACGCGCAGCGCCTCGGTCAGCACCAGCCGCAGGTCGGCGGCCATCCGCTCGGTCACCGGCGCGAAGAGGGGGTTGACCCGCGCGGCCAGGATGAATTCCAGCAGCACGATCGACTCGGTTCGCCGAGCCTCGTCCACCGGCAGTAGTTCCTCGACCAGCGCCCGCAACGCGTCCGCGGCGGCCGCGCCCGTCAGTCCGCGCAGCGCCGCGGTGGGGTGCCGTTCGAGCCGAGCGCCCATGCGATCGCCGACCTCGGTGGCGGCGGCGACCAGCAGATCCCGGTGATCCTCGAAGTAGTGCCGCACCGAACCGATGTTCAGACCGGCCTCGACCGCCACCTTGCGCAGCGACAGGCCGGCGAAGCCCTCGGCTACCAGCAGCCGGAACGCCGCGTCGACCACATCCCTGCGTCGCTGTTCCGCGTCGATCCGTGCCGGCATGAACTCAATTTATCACAGCTGTGATAAATAGTTACTCCAGCACCCGCAGCCCCAGGCGACGAGCGATCAGTTTGGTCAGCACATCCGGCACGGCGGACAGCACGTCGGCGGTCTGCTCGGGCCCGGTGCCGTAGGTGTGCGCGGCAACCGTGAACCCCATGCCGTAGGACGCCGAGGCGACCTCGACGGTGTCGTAGTCCGACCAGCCCCACTTGGTGCCGATCACTCCCGGCAGCCAGGCCGTCCCCCAGTCCTGGACGGTGCCGTCGGCGGCCACGCTGCCGGGCTGCGACATCCAGTCCAGGATTGGCGACTCGGGGTCGCTGACCCGCTTCTTGTTCAGGAAGTCGGCGACGTCGGCGGTGCTGGTCGTGCTCATCTGCCAGCTCTCGTGCGGATGCGTTGCGCGCAAACCGTATTCGGCGGCCACCTCCGCGATGGCGTTCGGATATTTGGCGGCCAGCGTGTTGGCGGCGCCGTCGTCGGAGTAGCGGATCATGCGTTCGGCCAGGGCGCGGTCCTCGGGCGAGCGGTCGCCGTGGCGCAGCGCGTAGTCCACGATGTAGAGCTTCGCCAGCGACAGCGCGCCGCGCTCGTCGTGCTCGTTGGGCGTACCCCACTGCACGTTCGGCAACGAGGTGCGCACCGAGATCGAGGTCCGCGGCGGGACCTCGGGGTCGAGCGGGTCCGCCCAGGCGGCGGGCGCGCTCATCAGGCAGCCCAGTGCCACGGTCACCACGGCTAGTCGCACCGAACGGCCCATCGGGCCACCTCCCAATCCGCTGGTCAACTCGACCGAATCAGCTTGCCGACCGGAGGCGGCCGAAGGGTGGAGGCGGTATCCGACACGCGGGCGGCACGAAGGCACCCTGGCCAGTGTCGGCCCCGGCGGGCCCGGGCCGCACTGGCCCCTTCGCCACGGCTAAAGGTATTCTGCCGCAAGCGATCCGCTGTTCTGGGTAGGTGTTCGGGAGTCTAGGGGGACCAATGGTCACGGTCATCGGTGGCGGCATCGCCGGAACCGTCCTGGCGGGGGCGCTGGCCCGGCACGGGCACCCGGTCACGGTCTACGAACGGCAGAGCGGCGCCGGCGGCGGCGCGTTCCTGGTGCTCGACGGGCACGCGCACGAGGTGCTCGACCGGCTCGGCGTCCCGGGCGCGGACCTGCACGCGGCCTCGTATCCGGTGCGGGAACTGCGTTTTCACCATCTCCCCGAGGGCCGCCGCGTCGCGGACGGGCACGGCCAGCGGCTGTACCGGCGCACGGAGCTGATGCGGGTGCTGAGCGAATTCGCGGCCGCGGCCGATATTCGCTACGACACCCCGGTCACCCGCCTGGATCCCGAAACCGGCGCCCTGTTCAGCGGCGCGCGCGAGATCAGCGGCCCCGGCCTGGTGCTTGCCGCGGACGGCACCGACTCCCTCGCCCGCCGCCGGCTCGAACCCGAGCGCGCCGCGCGCTACGCCGGGCAGATCATCGTCTACGGCACGGCCACGCGGCCGGTGCAGCTCCCCACCGAGCCGGAGACCATGCATTTCGACGGCGTGCCCGGCCCCGGCCCGCTGCCGCTGGCCACCTTCGGCCAGCACTGGTCCGGCGCCACCGCGTCCTGGTTCGTACGACTGACCCGGGACCCGATCCCCCAGCAGGACAACGGCACGCACCCGACGGCGCGCTGGTCGGACGTGCTCCGCCAAGCCGCACCGCGCCTGTCCGACACGCTCGACGCGCTGCTGGCCGCCACCGATCAGGTGCACGTGTCGAACACCCGCATCGTTCCCTTCGCCGACGCCGCGCCCCCAGCCGCGCCGGTGATCCTGTGCGGGGACGCCGACCACGCCATCACCCCGGCCGCCGCCCGTGGCGCCCGCGAAGCCATCGACGACGCCGCGGCCCTGATCACCGCCCTCACCACCGGCGCGGACCCGGCGGCCGCGATGGCGCGCCGCCGGGTCGAGATCACCGCCGAGCGCGAGCAGTCCCAGCGGCGCTTCGCCCCGCCACGCCGGTAACGGGTCACCCGGCGTGCGCCGCGGCGAAATCCAGCAGCACGGCGGCCGTGCGCGCCGGATCCTCGACCATCGGTGAGTGCCCGACACCGTCCAGCAGTTCGACCCGCGCCCCCGGCACCACCCGGTAGTCGGCGGCCGACTCCGGCCGCCACCTGCGATCGGCCGCGCCGAAGAGCACCAGCAGCGGCTTGTCCGAAGTTTTCAGGCGTTCGGGGATGGGCCGCTGCGCGAGATAGTCGGTGGAGGCTTGCGACGTCGCGGTGAGCGCGTGATAGGTCAGCCCACGCAGATCCGCCACCAGCCGTGCCGGGATCTCCAGCTCGCGCGTGAAGGCGGAACTCATCGATCGCCGAAGCAGGGCATCGGTACGAAATCGCCACAGCAGTTGTCCTACAACAGGAACGGTCAATAGCCGCCCGGCCGGGCCCGCGGAGACGAACGCGTCCGGTCGCGGACCGGTGTCGACCAGCGCCAGCGCGCTCACCAGTGCCCCGCGCTGCTCGGCGAGCGAAGTGGCGACCGAACCGCCGGTCGAATGCCCGACCACCAGTGCCCGCCGCACGCCGAGCCGGTCCAGCACCGCGCCGACCCGGCGCGCCTGCTCCGGAATCGAATACCCGCCGCCCGACGGTTTGGCCGAACGCCCGTGCCCGAGCAGATCGATCCGGATCACGCGGTGTGCGCGCGACAGCTCCGGCAGCACCGCGTCCCACCAGTGCGCCGAGGCGGCCAGCCCGTGGATCAGCACCAGCGCAGGTCCTCCCGCCGGCCCGTCCTGGTAGACGGCGAGTTCCCCGCCGTCGAGCGCGATCAACCCGGCACCGGTGGCCCGAGCCTCCTCGCGGTTCACCGCCATCGTGTTCGACACCAGCAATCCGGCCAGCACCGAAACCGCCACCGCGAGGCCGAGCCGCCGACCGGTGCGGGATCTGTCAGTCGTAGTCATACGAATCAGCCTCGCCGGGTGGCTGATTCGAGTCTTGAACGAATGTTCCCCGGTCGCCCGGAAATTCGAGCGCGCGCCGGTTCACAGGAGGCGGCGCACCGCCTCGACGATGGCGCGGCGCCGGTCCTCGGCGGTCGCGTCATCGCTTTCGGCGACGGAGATTCCGGCGACGTTGCTCGGGCTCCACGCGAGCGCGATGCTCATGACCAGGGTCAGCAGCGCTGCGGGCGCGAAGCCGGTGCCGATGTCACTCGTCTCCTGCACGGCCGCCAGCGCTTCGACCCTGGCGTCGTGCGTCGTCGACGTGGCGGCCGCGCTCTGATCGCGCTCGAGCCGATGCCAGGTGGACAACCGGATGACCTCGGGATGAGCCTGGCAGTAGTCGAAAACCCGTCCGGCGTACTCGGGCAGGTCGTCCGCGGTGAAAGGGACCGAGTCGAGGCCCTCGGTGACACGGCTGTCGAAGACCGCGTCGAACAATTGGTCCTTGCTACAGAAATAGATGTAGATGAGATTCTTGTTGGCGGCCGCGCTCTTGGCGATCCGGTCTACCCGGGCCCCGGCGATTCCGTATGTCGCGAACTCTTCGGTGGCCGCCTGAAGAATGCGCGCCTTGGTAGCGTCGGCCCGAGACATAGGGTCGATCGTAGTCGCGGCGGACCGGTTGGTCCGCAGCCCGGGAACCGACCGGCCTCCTTACCCGATTCCGAACCAGGCGAGTGCCGCGTCCGAGGCGATCAGCAGCACCATGCACCAGAGCGTGACGCCGGTCATCACCCAGCGAATGAGCCGCCACCGGGGAATACCCAGCGCGGAACCGAGCAACGCGGAACCCCACGTCCCGAAAAGGGCGGGCCCCACTATTCCGAAACCCGCGACACCGAACCGGGCAACGACCCGGCGTGCCCGTCGCCCAGCGGCACCGGAAAGCCGGGCACTTGCCGCGGAATCCGGATCGGCGACGGTAACCGCCTGCACCGCAACGGTTTTCCCACGCACGCGCCAAGACCGCCAGAGCAGCCGCGCGCGCTCCATGGCGAAAACCGCGAAGACCACACAGCTCGCCGCACCCAGCAGCACCGCCGACAGCGCGGCCGGACCAGACAGCGAGAGCGAAAGACCGACAGGAATCGCGGGGGTACCCACGGCGAACCCCGCGAGCACAGTCCAGACGAATCGTCCCACGCCGATCCCTTCCGCCACCCGAAACTAACTAACTGGTTAGTATCTAACCATGAGACATGGTGACACAGCGCTCGACCATCTGTCGACCGGAAAGTATCTGCTGCTCACAACCTTTCGCCGCGACGGCACCCCCGTCCCCACCCCGGTCTGGGTGATGCGCGACGGCGCGACGCTGGCGGTCTGGAGCGCGGCAGACGCCGGAAAGGTGAAGCGAATCCGCAACAGCGACCGCATCACCGTCACCCGCTGCGACCGGCGCGGAAACCCACTCGGCACCCCCGCACCCGGCACCGCCGAACTACTGAGCCCCGACCAGAGCGCGCACTTCGTCACCCTGATGAAGCGCAAATACGGTCTGGTGGCCCGAATCGGACTGGCGGGCAACGCACTGCGCGGCGGCTCCGACCGCATGATAGGCATCCGGATTCGACTGGACGGATGAGCTGATCGTTCGAGGCTCTGCTCATAGACGGCCCGTGGCCGAGCGGCCGCTCGAGCCCTCCACCCGGCGCGGCTACCGGGCCGGTAACGTTGCCCGTCATGACCGTCTCCAACCGTGTGCCCGACCTCGACGGCAGTGGTCAGGGCGCGCGTTCGGTGACGGTCCGCCGGACCGACGACACCCTGATGGACGGGGCGGTGACGGTCTTCGCCGAGCACGGCTTCGACCGGGCGACGATGGAGGAACTCGCCGCGGCGGCCGGCGCTTCGAAACCGACCCTGTACTCACGGTTCGGTGACAAGGAACGGTTGTTCCAGTCGTGTGTGCGCCGTGAATCCGAACGGTTGCGGGATTGGATGCTCGAAAGCTACCGGCAGGCAAGGGATTCGGGGCTCCGAGAACATGCCGACGCCACTACTCGAGCTTTGTTCGACTATGCGGCCCGGCACGGCCGGGGATTCCTACTCCTGTACGGCGCGGCTAATCGCCCGTACGCACGGGAACTGCGCGACGAGGCGATGTCCGCGGTGCGGGCGGAGATCGCGGCGCTGATCCGGGCCGAGCAGGCCCCGCGCGACACCGGGGGCGCGAGCGCCGAATTCTGTGCCTCCGTTGTCGCGGATATCGCTGTGCGCGGCGTCATCCAGGCCGTCGAGCAAGATCTCGATTTCACCGCGGCCACCGAGCTGACGGTCTCGATGATCGTCGGCGCGCTCCGGCACCTGGACCCGATAGCGGCCGGAAAGCTCGATTCTCTCGCCCCGTCCGCGGCATCGGCGCGAGTCCCGGCCGACCCGTATCCGCCACTCACCGTTGCCCACTCGACTCCAGGGCCGCGCCCGAGCGGACGGCCGCCCGCAGCCACCGCCGAGCAGGTCCTGGACACGACGATCCGCTACTTCCGAAGCGAGGACCGCTTCGAGGCAGGTGCGGTCGCGACACACCTCGGCATCGGCCGCACCACGCTCTATCGCTGGTTCGGTTCACGAGAGGGGCTGTTGGGCGCCGCTTTCGCGCACCGATTCCAGCTGCTGGTCACCAGAGCCGACCATCGGTGCGGCAGCCGTGGCGCTCACCGCATCGCCGAGGTCCTCGACGCCGCGGCAGGGGCGATCGCCACGGACCCGGCCCTGCGGCGTTTCCTGGACAACGAGCCGGGTTCGGCACTGCGCCTGATCACCCGCGCCGACGGTCCCGTACACCCGGCCACGGTCGCGGTGATCGCGGCCCTGCTCGACCGCGCCCGCGACCACGATGGATACCGCCCGCCGATCGAAACCACCGCGCTGGCTTACGCCCTGGCCCGGGTGGGTGAAGCGTTCCTCTACGAGGGCACGGCGGGCGATATCGACGATGATCTCCGTGATCTGCGACAGATCACGCGAACCCTGCTCGGGATCGGGTGAGCGCGCCGGGTCAGCTCGGGTCGGTGAACACGCTCCGATCGACGGCGCGCTTGAGCACCTTGCCGGTGGGCCCCAGCGGTAACGCGTCCACGAACGCGAACCGGTGCGGCACCTTGTAGGCCGAAAGTCGTTGCTTGGCCCAGTCTCTGATCTCCTCGGCCGTCAGGCTGTGGCCCGGTCGCGGAACGACGACCGCGGCAACCTCTTCGCCGTATCGAACGTCCGGAACTCCGATGACTGCCAGCTCGGCGATCCCGGGGTGCCCGTAGAGAACTTCCTCGACCTCGGTGGGATAGACGTTGTATCCACCGCGAATGATCAGATCCTTGAGCCGGTCGACGACGAACAGGCAGCCGTCGGAGTCGAGGTGGCCCAGATCACCGGTCGCGAGCCAACCTCCGGACAGCTCGGCGGCGGTCTCCTCCGGACGCCGCCAATACCCCTTCATGATGCTCGGCCCCCGCAGGTAGATCGCGCCGACGGCCCCGACCGGCAGCACCGAGCCGCCATTGTCACGAATCTCGATCTCGGTCCCCGGCAACGCCTGCCCCACCGAGCCCGGCGGATACTGCCGATCCGGCGCCATATACGTTGCCGCACCCGTGGATTCGGTCAAGCCATAACCTTGCGACAAGCGGCACCCGTACCGCTGCCCGAACGCCTCGACGAGATCCGGCCGCAGTGCCGCCCCACCGGACGCGGCAAGGCGCAGACTGCGCAGATCGTCCGGGCCGTGGTCAGCCCCGGCCTGGAGCATCGCACTCCACATGGTCGGCACACCGGCGACGATGGTCAAGCGGTGGTCGCGCACCAGGTCCAGCATTCCGGCCGGGGTGAAACCGTCCAGCAGCGAGCACGGGCAGCCCAGACTCAGCGCGGTCAACAGCGCGACCGCCTGCCCGAAGACGTGGAAAAGAGGCAGCCCGGTGCCGACTCGATCGTCGGGCACCAACCCGAGCTGGTCGATGTAGACACCGGCGGTGTGGGTGAGGTTGGCGACGGTCAGCTCGACGCCTTTGGGTTTGCCCGTGGTCCCGGAGGTGTACAGCAGCACCGCCGTGTCGTCGGGGCGGCGCGACATCGGTTCCGGCAGCATACTTTCCGCGACGACACCGACACCGGGAGCCAGCATCTCGTAGCGGACGCCGTGCTTCGCGGCCGCGACCGCACCGGCACCCGTGCCCGAATGCCAATCGACGACCAGCGATGCCCCGGAATCGGCCAGCACCCAATCGATTTCGTGATCGGTGGCCATCGTGTTCATCGTCACCGCGACCACTCCGGCGATCTGCGCGCCGAGATAGGCGATGACGAACTCCGGCCGAGTGGGTGCGATCAACACCATCCGATCACCCGGTTCGAGGCCGCTTCGCCGCAGTCGCCCGCCGAAACAGGCTGCTCGCCTGATCAATTCGCCGTAGGTCAGCTCCTCCGACGGTGTGCGCAGGGCGATCCGATGCGGGTCGGTGACGGCATGCTGCCAGATCCGATCGACGACGTTGGCCATGGCGTGCGGTGCTCCTCGGGTGTGTGCGGCCGGGCCGCGAAGGTGTTCGGGGTGTTCACGGCAGGACGACGACGCGGCCGACAGTGGCGCCGGCGGCCAGGCGAGTCAGCGCCTCGGGCAGGTCGGCCAGGGCACACAGGCTGTCGATGACCGGAGCGATCTGCCCCCGCTCGGCGAGATCGGTCAGGGCGGCGTGCGCCTCGGCGACCGCGGGATGCCGCCGCTCCGAGTACAGCCCCCAGTGCAGGCCGATGATCGAATAGTTCTTCACCAGAGCGTGATTGAGCATCGGCGCCTGTACTTCGCCGGCCGAGAATCCGACCACGACGACCCTGCCGTCCGAGGCGACGCACTTGGTCGAGCGCAGGTAGGTCTGACCACCGACCGGGTCGTAGACCACATCGGCGCCCGCACCGCCGGTCGCCGCCTTGACCACGGCGACGAAATCCTCGGTGGTTCGGTCCACCACGACGTCGGCGCCCTGCGCCCGGGCGAGCGCGGCCTTGTCGGCTCCGCCGGCGACCGCGATGACACGGGCGCCCGCCGCCTTGCCCAATTGCACTGCCGCACTGCCCACTCCGCCCGCGGCCGCGTGCACGAGCAGCGTCTCGCCCGATCGCAGCCCGGCTCGATGGTGCAGGCCGAACCATCCCGTCTGATACGCGATGTGGAACGCCGCGGCCTGCGCGTCCGCCAGACCGGTCGGCGCCGGAAACGCCTGATGCGCGTTGACCACGGCGAACTCGGCGAACGCGCCGTGCGGCATGACCGTCACACCGACGATCCGGCTGCCCGGCTCGATCCCGGAGACGTCCGCGCCGACGGCGACCACTTCGCCGCAGACTTCGACTCCGGGCGTGAACGGCAGCTCCGGGCGGACCTGGTACTCGCCGCGGCACATCAGCACGTCGGGGAAGTTCGCCGCCGACGCGAGGACCCGGACCACCAACTGGCCCGGGCCGGGCGCCGGGTCCTCGATTTCGGTCCACCGCAGGGCCGCCTCCGGCGCTCCGAGCCGTGTTACCTGCCAAGCCTTCACAAGAATCTCCGATCCCGAGCCGTCGACTCGAACGCGCCGGCGGATCGCCGAGCGAATGGAACATGCAGTTGCATATGTTCCATTTGATGGAGGGCGCTGTCAATATCAACTCAGCGAATCAGGCTCCACAGGGCCATGATTGAGCACAGCCGGAAGGCACTGCCTTACTGGTCAGTAAAACATCGACAGATATCGTCGCGGCCGAAGTCCGCACCTGATCGTCGACGCGGGAGCCGGGTCGACGATCCGGGCAACCCCGGCGGACATAAGGTACGGATGTGTACGCCACCCCCGAGGAAATCGTCCGGTACGCAGCCGACCTCATCCGGAGCGGCACCCGGCTCGACACCCAGGCGATCGCGGCCCAGTTCGGCATGTCGCGAACAACCCTGTTCCGCAAGGTCGGAAATCGCGAGCAACTGCTGGGCGAAGCGCTGTGGTGGCTCGCCGAGGCGGCCTTGTCCCGCGCGAACGATCGGTGGCAGCGGGAATACGGGACCGCGCTGCGCGACGACCGAGGCCGGCTGCGATCGCTGCGAATCCTGGAGTACTACGGGGCGACCGTGGTCGGCGACCCGGGATTCGCGTGGCTACTGGAAAACGATCCGACCGCGCTGCGGGTGCTCACCAACCCGCAGGGCGAGGTGCAGCCGCGCCTGATCGCCGCGCACGCAACACTTTTCGACCGCGACATCCTCGAGGGCGGCTTGGCGCCGGTGGTCGACGTGCAGACGCTGAGCTTCGCCGTCGTCCGGCTCGAGGACGCGATTCTGTATTCCGACGTCCTGGCCGGCCACGCGGCCAACTTCCCCGCCGCGGTAACCCTGGTGCAGCACTTGGTCGAGAGCGTTCTGCAGGCTTCCGCTCCAGCGTGAGACCTTGTGCAACACATCACCAATGTGTTTCAGTGTAGTAGGTCACACTCCGCCGGGCCCGCGGCGTGACCTACACCGAGGCCGATCACCGTCGATACCGGAACCGGCCGCCACGTCACTGGGAAGTAATTCATGAAACACGGCCGATTCCACCGATTCACCGTCGCCGCGGCGGCAGCGGCTGCTCTGCTGGCGGGGACAGCAACGGTCCCCGCCCACGCCTCGGCACCCACCCCGCTGCGCACCGGTCTGTCGCCCTTCGGCGCGAACGACTGGAACTGCAAGCCTTCCGCCGAGCACCCCGCCCCCGTCGTCCTGGTCCACGCCACCGGCACCACGGCCGCCCTCAACTGGATCAACCTCTCCCCCATGCTCGCCGACGCCGGCTACTGCGTCTTCGCCTTCGACTACGGCGCGACCCTGCTCTCCCTCGGCCTGTACGGCGGCATCGGCGACATCCCGGCCTCGGCGCGGACCATGGCGGATTTCGTCGACCGGGTACTCCGAACCACGGGCGCGGAAAAGGTTGATGTCGTAGGCCATTCGCAAGGCGGAATGATGCCGAACTACTATCTGAAAAGACTCGGCGGCGCCGACAAGGTACGGACACTGATCGGGCTGTCGCCGAGCAACCACGGCACCACCAGCAACGGGCTCGGCACGCTCGCCGAAAACCTCCGCCTCACCGGCTGGGTCACCGGCTATTTCGACCTGATCCAGGCCCCCGCCTTCGGCCAGCAGAGTTCCGAATCACCCTTCATGAAAAGCCTTTTCGCCGATGGCGACACGGTGCCCGGCATCCGCTACGTCGTGATCCAGACCGCACACGACAAGGTCATCACGCCCTATACCAACGCGTTCCTCCAGGGCGAGAACGTCACCAACATCCTGATCCAGGACCAGTGCCCCGGCAATCCCGTCGGACATATCGGCATGTTCGCCGACGGCCCGACAATGCAGAACGTCCTCAACGCCTTGGGCCCGAATGTCCCGAACTTCCAACCGGCGTGTACCGGATACGGCCCGCCGCTCTAGATCCCGCGGCCGAGCGGCTATTTAGAATGCAGGCATGGAGAGTTCAGCTCGGCGGCAGGTACTCGGCGCGTATCGGCTCGTCTGCCTGCTCGGCAGCGCCGCCGCCCTCACCTACTTCGCACTAGCCGACGGACCGATAACCGCGTTGTTGGCGGTATTCCCCTGCTTCGCAGCAGTTTTGCTGACCTATCCTTGGTTGCCGCCCGCGCAGTCCGATGCGCGGGCGCGCCGCCACATCCTCTGGCTCATTGCGGGCGCGGCGATTTCGAGTGCGGTATGGACTCCAGCCTGGTGGGGGCTGGGTTTCGTCCTGGCACCCGCGGCCGTATTGGCACTGCTGGGCTATGCGTTCGCCGTGCGCGCCGCGGTGCGCCAGGCCGCGCAGCCCTGGGATCTCACCAGCCAGCCCTGACGCTCCCACCCAGATTCACGATGCTGTAGTATCGCTGGATCGAAACTGTCGTGCACCGGGGGGTTCCATGTCGTCTCGCATCGTCCAGCTCTTGTGCGCCCTCACGCTCGGCGTGAGTCTGACCGCAGCCTGTGCGGAGACCGGCGGCACACCGGCGCCACCACCCTCGCTCACTCCGGGAGTTATCCCTGCTCTCGCCGCTGTCGCCTACCCTGACGCGCCCAGGGAACTGACCGACACCGAAAAACTGATGATGTACGAACCCGGCCGATACGCGGGCGACAAGTTCGATGAACAGGCCGTGCTGCAAGCGCTCGAGATCATGGCCCCGCGCACCACCGAGGAATGGCAACGGGGAATCTTGTCCCAGATCCATGGCGACTATGCCACAGCAGTGCGGCAGACGATCGAATTCGATCCGCGAATCGGAAAGACCGCACCCAGTCCCGAGGGCGAACCGGCCCTCGCCGCGGTCGGCACCAATCATTTCGCGCTGGTCCTCGACGCCAGCGGGTCGATGGCCGAACCTTCCGGCGCAGGCAGCCGCCTGGACGAGGCGAAATCGGCGCTGACGCGGTTCGTCACCGCTCTGCCCGACAACGCGACAGTCAGTTTGCGCGTCTACGGCCACCGAGGCGGCAACGATGAGGCCGGGAGATCCGAATCCTGCGCCGCGACCGAAATCGTCTACAGCGATAAGGCCGACCCTGCCCGTCTTGCCGCCGCTTTGACCGGGATCAAGCCGACCGGGTGGACGCCGCTGGCCTCCTCGATCGCCGCCGTAGCCGCCGATATTCCGGCGAACGCCACCGACAGCATCGCCTACATCGTGACCGACGGCCTGGAAACCTGCGGCGGCGATCCGGTGCGCGCGGCCAAAGAACTCGCGGGCAGCGGCATCAAGCCGATCGTGAACGTGGTCGGCTTCCACGCGGGCGACGCCGACCGGGCCGCCCTCGAAGCGATCGCCGCTGCTGGCAACGGAACCTACACAGCCGCCTCGGACACCCGCGCCCTCGACACTTACCTCGACGCCGAATATCAGAGGCTGATGGCGGCTTGGAACCAGTGGAAACAAACCGAACTCGCGCGAATCACCACCGAGGGCACCCGCAAGATGACCGAGGCCGACGCCATCGGCAAACGCATCATGGAGGCCGCGAACACCGAGCAGGCACACGCCAACACGGTGATCGAGGCGCTGGTACGAGCCGGAAAACTCAACTATGACACCAAATCCGCGGTGTGGAGCCACTTCTACGATCGCAAAGCCCGGTTGTGGGGCTATGGCTACAGCACGAAATCCAGCAACTGGAGCGCCGCCTACACCGAGAAGAGCACCAACTGGAGCACGGTCTACGCCACAGCCACGAGTCGATGGTCGGAGTACTACACCAAGTCACACAACTGAACCCGGGTCGTGCTGATGGGGATCGCAACTACCTCCGTCGCGGTCGGCTACCTATCTGAAAGTCCAGGCACTGCCCGAGCGACGACTTACGTGTGCGCGGCTCCATCGATCCGGATCTCGGTGCCGCTGATGAAGCGGCCGTCGTCGGAGACGAGCATGGCGATGACGCCCGCGACGTTCTCCGGACCGGCCATCTCGGCCGGATTGTCCTGCGGGACAATGGCCATCAGGCGGCTGAACAGGGACCAATCGGCGTCCTGGGGCAGGTAGCCGGGTGTCGCGTCGGTGATCCCGGACTTGATGCCGCCCGGCGCGACGCTGACCGCGCGCAGGCCGCGCTTGCCGTATTCCAGAGCCAATACATGGGTCAAGGTCTGGATGCCGCCCTTGCTGGCGGAGTAGGCCGCCATGTAGGGGTGGGCGAAGTTGGCCGAGGTGGAGCTGAAGTTCACGACGGTGCTGCTCGGGTTGTCGAGCAGCGCGGGCAGCGCCTCGCGGGTGACGAGGAAGGTGCCGGTGAGGTTGACGGTGATGATCTGGTTCCACAGCTCCAGCGAGGTCTCGTGGGTGTGGGCCGCACGCAGAATGCCCGCGGCGTTGACCAGGGCGTCCAGTCCCCCGAGCGTGTCGATGGCGCTGCGGACACCCGCGATGACGTCGGCCTCGTCGGCGATGTTCATCTCGAGGGTGGTGAGACGCTCGTCCGCGCCGGCCTGCTTGCGCGTCAGCGCCAGACCTTCGGCGTTGACGTCGGCGCCGACAACGATCGCGCCTTCGGCCAGCAGGCGAAGGGCGGTGGCCTGACCGATGCCGGACCCGGCGCCCGTCACCAGGATGCGGCGATTATCGAGGCGATTCATGGTTCTCTCCGATCTCTACGAGCATTTACTGACATACTATGCCAAATATGACACAGTGTGCCATCAAACCTGCCCACTCGGTAGAGTGCCCCTCGTGACCAAGGAGAAAGGCCGCACCGCGCGCGGGCCGGGACGACCAGCGCTCAGCGAGACCCGCCGCGCCGCGACCCGCCGGGAAGTGGCACTGGTGGCGGCCCGTCTCTTCGCCGAAAACGGCTATGGCACAACAACAGTCGACGACATCGCGGCCGAGGTCGGCATGGGCCTGCGCACTTTCTATCGCTATTTCGCCACCAAAGAGGACGTGGTCGCCCCACTGCTGGCCCTCGGCACCCAGGCATGGGCGGACGAACTGGCCGCCTGCCCGCCCGACCAGCCGCTGCGGGCGGCCCTCGCCCAGTCCTACCGCACCGCGACCGCCGCCTCCCTGGCCGAACAGGGCATCACCGAAACCCTGCTGCGCCCCCTGCTGCTCGCCGCGACCGAACTCCCGGCCCTCAGCTCGACCTGGTTGCGCGTCCAGCGCGACTGCGAAACCACACTCATCCCCATCATCGCCGCCCGCACCGGCCGCCCCACCGACGACCTCGACGTGGCCCTGGCCGCGGCCGTCGCCAACACCGCCGTCCGTCTCGCGACCGAATTGTGGGCCTCAGGCGCGACCACCGGCTCCGCGGCCGATGCTGTCGAGACCTGCCTCGGCCGGCTCAGCACCCACAGTCTGCTGTAGCTGCACACGGCACCGCGGCCATGTGCCGCGCTCTCGTGGCCCTACCCACCGGTGGACACAACACCCGGAGGGCGGCACGCGCCCGGGGCTGATGGGCTCGCGCGCGCCCCGATTCCGGCGGCGGACCGCGCGCCTAGGTTCGGTGGGTTCGATCAGCCACGAGTATCCACACGATCGAAGGGGTCACACATGATCATGCGTCGAGCCATGGCCACCACACTGGCCGCGCTCACCGTCCCGGTGGCACTCGCCCTGGGTGCCGCTCCGGCCGCGGCGGTCCCGGCCGTCCACGCGCCGGGCGTCGAGGTCGGCGGCGAAGCCGCACAGCTCCCGATTCCCATCCCCATCCCGGTGCCCGTGCCGTTGTCGTCTGCGGAGGGGAAACCGCAGACCTGTGAGCAGAGCGCGGCCGCCGGCGAACAGAGTTCCGCGCGCAGCCGAGCGGACGAGGACTTCGGCGTCGACGACGAGGAAGGGCTGCCGCTGGCGAAGCCCGACGCGAACAGCACCGGGACCGGTGAGCAGTCCGCGCCGCCGCCGGTGCTGCGCGCGGAAGAGGACCGGCCCGCGCGGTCCGAACGCGCCCAGTACGGCACCAGCGAATCGGACTCCACGTGCCCCGGCGTCGAGGAGGGCGCGTCGCCGAGCGCTGATACACCATCGGTGGGTACGGCCGATACCAAGCGGCCCCCGGCGGCCGAAGAGGAAAGTAGCCAATCGGCGCGGTCCGACGAGACCGGGGCTCAAAAGCCGCTGCCTCTGCTCACCGGAACGGACTCCGAGCAGCGGTCTGCCGAAAACTGACTCCAGCTCGATGAACACCGGTTGTCGCCCACGAGTGAGAACCGGTGTTCGTCGATCGGGTCCACGAGGCCGGCGCGGAGTAGTACCGGAAACGCCGGGAACGGCGCCGCCGGGGCGTGCGGGCTGGACGACCTCGCCGATGCGCGGCGGGGCCGATCCCCTAACGGCCACGGTGACGCCCGGAATCCATTCACATATATCGCTGCCACGGTGGATGATTGGATCGTGATCGATGCACGACGCTATGTAGTGATCGCGACCTGCTTCCTGATTGCCATCTTGGCGGTGATTTTCTTTGTCCTGCAACGGGATCAAGCCGGCAAGATCGCCCCGTCCGTAGCGGCGCTGGCCGGCGTCGCTGCAGTCGGAGTGGGAATCTGGACCGCCTTGCGACAGCCACCGAAATCCGGTTCGACCCAGGTTCGGAACTCGGGCCCCGCCACGTCCGGCCTGGACGGCAGGGCAATCTCGGGAGCAAGCACTCGGAATTCGCCATCGGGTGACATCACTGTCGATGGCAGCGGACCCGCTGATGCCGCCGCCGGCGGCACCGCCGTCAGCGGAGTCGAGCGCATCGATGATCCCCGGCCCGGATCTCCGGCTTGAGCGTCGGAGGCAATTGCTTGTGGCTGAAAACTATTCGGTTCGCAACTCGGGACCCGCGATCGCGGCGCCGGGCGGAGTCGCGGTCAGCGGAATCCTGCACGGCGACATCTATCAAGCATCGGTACCCCTGCCGCAGTCGGAGTACCTACGCCAAGTCCGGCAGTTGGCACCCGAGAAGCTGGAAGGACGAGACGCCGAACTCGCGGAGCTGGCAGCCTTTGCCGCGTCCGAGGGTTCGCCGTCTTGGCAGTGGTGGCAGGCTCCCGCGTGGTGGGGCAAGTCGGCGCTGATGTCGTGGTTCGTCACGCATCCGCCGCCTGCCGTCACCGTCGTCTCGTTCTTTGTCACCTCGCGATGGGCCGGGCAGAGCGACTACATAGCCTTCACCGATATTGTCATCGAGCAACTGGCCGAGATTGCCGGGCGCCCGATCCCCGCGTTCCTCACCGACGCCACGCGTAACTCCCACTTGCTGGCCATGCTCGACGCCGCGGCGTCGGTCTGCCGGGATAGCGGCCGCACCCTGGTGCTGCTCATCGATGGAATCGATGAGGATCACGGCATGGTGCCGGGCCCGGCGGGCCACAGCATCGCCGCTCTGCTTCCCGCACTGCCGCCCGATGGGGTACGCATCCTGTTATCGGGACGACCGGTCGCAGTGCCTTCGGATGTGGAGGGGAACCACCCCCTGCACGACACGTCCATCGTCCGGGCCCTCAGTCAATCGTCGCAAGCCACCGTGATCAGGACGGCAGCCGAACGGGAACTGCAGCGGTTGCTCTATGGCACGTCCTCCGAGCAGGATCTGCTGGGGCTGGTCGTCGCCTCGGGTGGTGGCTTGACCGCCGCGGATCTCGCCGATCTGCTCGGGATCTCACCGGGACACGTCGCCGATCAGCTGGGATCTGTCACCGGCAGGTCCTTTTCGGCCCGGCCGAGCCTGCTCGATCCGGCGGCCAGACCTCACAACTACATCCTTGCTCACGAGGAACTGCAACAGATAGCGACCAGCAGGATCGGTGCAACGCGGCTCGGCGAGTACAGGGACGAAATCCACGCCTGGGCCGACCGATATCGTGCACACCAGTGGCCCGAGAGTACGCCGGAATACCTGCTCCGCGGCTACTTCTCACTGCTGACCACCCTCGGCGACAGCACACGCATGTCGATGTGCGCGATCGACTGGGCCCGCCACGACCGCATGCGCGTCAGCTCGGGCGGCGACTCGAGTGCGCTCGTGGAAGTCGCGGCCGCACAGGAAGCGCTGTGTCATGACCTGGAACCCGATCTCGGCACCGCGCTTCGCCTGGCGATCAGCCGCGAGCGGCTGCTCGAGCGCAACGCCTACATCCCTGAAGATCTGCCCGCCGCCATGGTCGCCATCGGCCGCCCCGCCTACGCCGAGGCGCTGGCACTGTCGATCCGCCGGGACTCCGACCGGGTCGCCGCGTTGGGCGCCGCGGCGACAGCCCTCGCGGCCGCCGGTGACATCGACGGGGCGCGACGTCTGACCGTCCTCGGTGGTGAACTTCTCGGCAACGATTACATCTACGACACCAGCCGTGCGAAATTGATCCGTGCGGCCGTGGTCACCGGAATGGTCGACACCGCGGTCGCGGTCTCCGATTCCGATGACACTGCGCAGCGTGCGATCGTCGAGGCGCTGCTGTCCGTCGGCGATCGTTCAGCCGCCGAAACTCGCGCGGCGACGATGCGGGATCCAGCCGAGCGCGCACGGGCGTTCGCGGAAGTCAGCCGCGCCTATGCGGTCTCGGCCGAATCTGCGCGGGCCAAGGACACGCTCGCCCGGGCCGAACGCGCGATGCGGCGGATACGCGACAAAGACGAGCTGATCGATGTCCTGTCCAGCCTCGCCCGAGCGCAGCTAGCTGTCGGGAATACCCGCGACGCCCGCCGCACGGCCGAACGTGCCAGAAAGATCGTGCGACACCAAGACTCCAGCGACGAAGAGAAGATCGCCGCCGCGGCGGCCTTGCTGGCCGTGGGCGAACATCACCGCGCCACCGCGCTGGCCGACGAAGTGTGCGCCGATGTGCGGTGGGTCGACAGCGACGACTTGACAGAGCTCATCGCTCGGATGGCGGAACATGGGCTCGACGACTGGTGCGAGCGCACCATCGCCGCCTTCGCGAGCCCTGCGCACCAAATCCATTGCCTGGCCGCGTGGATCGCGAACGCTCAGACCATCCGGCCGGACAACCTGCGGCGCATGATCGCCATGGCGGATGCGGCGGTGCATCGATCAGAACACCAGAACTCGCTCGCCCACGAGCTGACCGCACTCGGGCTGGCACTCGCGGCGACCGGGCAGCAGCAACTCGCCACCCGATGGGTGGAGCGCGCCGAGGTCGCCGCGCGCTCGAGCCGGCCCGAGCACCGGTGGCGTGGGCCGCTAGCCCTCGTCGCGGCTGTTGCCGTGACCGGGGATCTCTCACTTTCGCTTTCCCTCATGCGCCGAGCGGCCACCCGGTGGGCGGCAGAGTTCGAGGACGACGAGTGGGAGGCAGACTTCCGGGACCGGATGATCGGCTGGCTCGCCGAGCGGGTCGTCCGCACCGGCAGCGCGGAGGACGCCCTCGACCTCGTCGCTCTCACCGAATTGATCGAGAACACCGAGTATCGTCACACCCTGCTGGCCGGATTGGCGGGCACCTTCGCGGCGGCCGGAGACTTCGCTACGGTCCGGAGTTTGGCAGAGCACCTCGAAGACCATGCCCAATGCCGTTCGATGACACTCAGTCGCGCCACCGCGGCGGCTGCCAGGGCCGGACATCCCGAGATCGCCGACAGTTTCCTAGCAGAAGCCGGCGCACTCGCCGACACCGTCGAAGGCCCCCACACCGCCGCACATGTGCTGTGCCATCTCGCCGATGCCTACACGGCCATCGGCGATCCGAAGCGCGCGGCCGAACTGCTCGATCGCGCCACGTCGGTCGCCCGCACATTGACCTGCTCGACAGCACGACAGTGCACCTTCAACCAAATCATCGAGCTTTCCGTCGCGGCGCAGCGCACCGAGTTCGCCGAGGACCTCGCGCGCTCCATAGATGAGCGATTCTGGCGTGCCTATGCTCTGTGTGACCTGATGCGAGCTCTCGTCGACAACAATCTGCTCGAGGACATCGGAAAGCTCTCCGAGGAGGTCCACAGGCTCGCCGACGCCGCCGAAACCACACAGCAGCGAGTACATCTCCTGTGTGAGCTCTGCAGAATTCACGCCTCCGTACCAGGTCGGGCAGCATTACCCCGATACGCCGATGTCACAGCCGAACTCATCGCCGGCACCTACCGTGGAGTGGCCTGGCAAGCCACACTGAATCGACGACTACTCCAGATCCCCGAGGACGAAGGCGATCATCACAACCTTCCGACCGAGTTCGCCCGCGACCTACTGGACATCATGATCGAAGCCGGCGAACTGGATTGGGCGGCCGAGCACCTCGAGCTGGTGAACGAAACCAATATGCGAGCCGACATTCGAGCCGCTCTCACCGAAGCCGTCGCCGCCGCCGGTGATATCGACCGGGCACAGGAACTCGCCCTCGGCCAGCGTGACAGCGCCGACATCGCTCGCGCGCTGAGCGCGATCGCACCACACGCACAACCGGATCGAGCACGCCAACTCCTGACACTCGCCCTCACCCTCGGCGACTGCGACTGGGCGGTCACGGCACAGGCGATCGCCGCCATCGACCCGGAGGCGATAGTGGAAGCGGCCCAGCATGACGCACCTGCCCCGGCGTCCAGCCGGGCGCCCACGCGTCTGTAGCTCTCGGCGTAGGTCGAACGAGTGGGAGAGCGGAAACGACGCGCCGCGGGCTACCGCGCGGCTTCCGAAGCCGCAGCCGCCAAGAAAGCCTTGGCCAACTCGATCGCCCCTCTCCTGGCATCCTCCTTGCTGATCGCGACCATCATCGGCGCGAGAATGGAGAACGAAAAGCTCAGGTTCTTGTCTCGCACAACCACTCCCGGCCTCTCGGTATCGCCCACCTCGATGACAGCCTCATCCCACGGCCCTTCGAGTCGTTCCGACCTCTTGTCGCCGAACAACACACCCAATGCGTGCTGGTACGGACCTGCGGCCTCGGCAGCCGTGTTCGAAATAGTGAAATACAGCCCCAGGAACGATCGACTGATCGCTTGCCCTTCACCAGCATTTTGGCAGATCCCCTCGGTCGGCCTGGTTTTCAGGCGATCCTCGAGTTGTGCGATCCGCAATTCTGCGGGAATTCGCGAAGTGTCGACACTTCTGCAAATATTCTCCGACTTGCGGTAATTGCGATCGGCCGACCCCGTGGAAGCGACAGGAGTAGCGGTGCCAGCGCCACCGGAATCGGATCTCGTCGAGACGACGATCGCAAGGGCAACGGCGACAACAACCACCACAGCGCCCAGGCCACCGATCAGCCACCGCGTATCGGTCCCGAGCGGGCGGCGGGGAGAGTGGCGTTGCGGCATCGGGTTCCGCTGCGCGTCCGTCGGCGGCCGAGTTGGTTCTGTCATCGTTCACGTCCCTTGGCGCGGGCCCAGGCAGACCGTGAAGGCGATAGCGGGGAAGACTTCACTCTTCCAGCTGGTTGAGGTCTCATAGCCGCGGCAATAGGTTTTCCCGACATCGTATTCCTCGATACGTTGGCTCACTTGGAGAGCGCTGGTGTGGTTGCAATCAGATTTCTGAACAGATGTGTTCTCACCGGATCCGGTAACGGCCAGGCAGCTACCGACCTCTGTGTGGCCTATCACGTCGTATATCCCGAAGTATTGCAGTCGCAAGCACAACAGGACATCCGAGCCGGGTATCAGATGCGCCCAGTCGAGTTCCACTTCCGGCGAAGTGCAGTCATCGATATCGGATCCGCCGATCACGCGTTCCAGCACAGTGAACGTGGAGAGGGTACATTTCGCGAGGGTCCATTCCACATCGTGCGGCCCGGAGCCGTAAATACAGTCGCCTACGCCGGCTTTGAGGATCTCCGGTGGTGGCTTTGTGATCGAAGTGGTTGCCAGAGGCGGGTCATAGGCGCTACGACCTCCGCTCGGCAGCAAGGCCGCGACCGCGACGATCGTGACGATGCCCAGCACCGCCGCGACGATCAACGTCGTGACGACTCCCGCCGACGGCCGTCCCGACACAGCGGCAGGTGAACGATCCGGCTGGGGAACGCCGTCCTCGGCGAAGTCGGTCGCCCCCGCATAGCGGTTCGAGACGAGGGGACGCGACAACGCCTGCGCTGCGGCATCGACGAAGTCGACACAGCTCGGATATCGATCGTCGGGATCTTTGGCCAGGACCTTCGCGAAGACCGCTGTCAGGGCGGGCGGCAACGCGGGCCGCGCCGCCCGGGGATCGGGGACCGGCTGGATGCGGTGGGCGAGCGCGATGGCCATCGAATCCTCGCCCGAGAACGGATATTGGCCGGTCAGCAGGTGATACAGCGTGCAACCCAGGGAGTACTGGTCGGCGCGCGGCCCGGTTGCCTGCGTGGAGTCGAAACGCTCGGGTGCCGCATACGGCGGCGAGGCGGCTACCGCGTGATTGGTGAGCGTGCCGTCCAGCGCCCGGGCAATCCCGAAATCGGTCAGCAGGACATGTTCACCGTGAACGGAGTCGTAGGAGAGGAGGAGGTTCGCGGGTTTCACATCTCGATGCAGAACCTTGCGCTCGTGCGCGAAGTCGAGTGCGTGAGCGGCGCCGCCGATCAAGCGGACAGCACGATCCGGATCCAAGCCACCAGCCTCGGAGTGGAGCAGTGCGGCTATGTCACCGCCCTCGATTAAGCGGCTCGCCATCCACAACACCGGATCTCCGGGATCGCTGCGGTCGTAGACGGCGACAATGTGCGGATGATCCAGCCCTGCGGCGAGTTCGGCTTCGGTGTCGAATGCTCTCCGCGCAGCAGCACTGTCGGCGAGAGAATCGTGGAGCACTTTCACTGCGACACGACGCGGAAGCCTGGGATGGCGTGCTCGATAGACCACTCCCATGCCGCCGGATCCGAGTCGCCCTTCGATGGTGTAGCCGGCGAACACCTCGCCGTCTCGCAGCAACAACCCCTCACTCCTCATCGACTGGGTACGGCCCCACACCCGCGACAGGGCACGGTGCGCCCTGTCGCCCAAACTAATGCAGATGTGCGAACGAGGACAGTCGAGACGAGTCACCGACTGCCGTGTCGCCACCGATGCGCGCGGCAGGGTACGGCCGTTCGTAGCGCTGGCACGAATCATGTTGTGCCCGAATCGGTCACAATGCCTCGACATAATCCTCGGCTGCGGTATCGCCGAGCATCTGCAGGTGCGCGGGCACCAGTGTCGCCGAGCCCAGAAGGGCCTGAATGAGATGGTGGTTCAGGGTGTTGCCGACCGGTTCGCCGATTCCGTCTTCGACCCGCAGACCGGGAATCGGGTCGGGCCCCGCGGACAGCCGTGCACGGACGGTGGCGACGATGTGGGCGGCGGTCTTGGGTGTCCACATCCGTTCGTCCGGCGAATTGTTCAGCTCGTCGGCGACCTGTTTCCAGGAGAGAGGCTGGGGGTAGGGCTCCTGACGCAGATATCGTTGCGCGAGCGCGGTGAGTACCAGCTGCTCGTCCAAACTCAGCCGATACACCTCAGGAGGTGTGGTGAGGCTGTTGTAGGGAGCGGCATGATCGCTTGTCCGCGCGGCGACCAAATGCACTTCCAGCAGATGAGATTGGTGTTTCCGGGAGCCTATGAACAATGGCGTGTAACCGTACTCGACGATGATGTCCTGGCCGGTCAACAGAAGTTTATCCCCCGGTAGCCGGATTGGCAGGCGACCATGATTCCGTATGCGCCACTGTGCGCCGTCGCCTTCGAGCACTCCATGTTTGCGACTGATCCGGGAATCGTTCACTCCGACCGGCACGTGGACATCATCGCGAGACCGGCCGAAGTGGACCGTGAAATTACCGGGGGGAAAGGCGTATCCGTGTTCGGATCCCAGTGCGAAGATGGTGCCGGGCGGAGCGGGCGGTACCCCGCGGGCTAGGCTCCGGATCGACCTGGGCAACATCTGTGGTACGAAACCGGTGATGGCCACCGTGTTTCCTTTCTGTCGAGTGAGACCATCGCACGGTACCGACCTGCGTTCGGGACCAGTGCCGAATGCGGGTTCCCCTGATCGCCGGGCGAAACCCTGTCGCGAACTGCCCTCCGTCGCCGCGCGAACCCGTTTCCAGACATTCCAGTGCAACAGTAGGCTGATCTGCCGCAAGGGCGGAGGCCGAGGCCGCTCCGGTCCAGGCGGCCAGCGGGGCAGGGTGAGTCCCTCTCGCCACCGCGCCGTGGCGTTCGATGTCACGGCCCGGCGAACTTACCGGAGCGCTCGCGGCAGAGATGAACGGTCAGCACATATGATCTCGACCTCGAGATGCGACCCGAACCTGCAGCAGTCCCGATCGATGCGCAGGCACCGCGAGCGGCGCGGACAGCGCCCCAATCACTGACTGCCCCAACAAGATTGCCGAGCACCACCGCGCTCGGCATGGATAGCATCGTGCCATGCGACCGCAATGGCTCCTCGATCTGGACGAGGAATTCCCCGGCTCCGCTCTCGTCGCGGCCGAGCTCGACGATGCCCTGATCGTTCGACCACGGGACGCGATGACGGGACGCTGGCCCGTAATCCAAGACGGCCGCCCGATGGTCGGCTACGGCACGATGCCCACGATGAGAAGCCTCCGTCGCGTGCCGCGGCTCGGAGAAGCGGTCTTCGACGACTACACGATGCTGCGCTGCTCGTTCTACTACCGGCACATCTACGACCTACTGGGACGCACCGCCATTTTCGTCCCGTTCTCGGCAGTCCCCGGTCTACCGCTGCGACGCATGTTCGCCAGCGACCAGGTCTTCCTCCGCAGTGATACGAACTACAAGCTGTTTCCCGCAGGCGTGCATGCGATTACAGAGCTGAAGCACTGGCTCGATATCTACGACCAGTACCGAGACGAGCTCGTCGTCGTGTCGGAGGTCGTGTCCTTCGAAACCGAGTACCGCTGCTTCTGCCGCGACGGCCGCTTCGTGTGCGGAAGTTCGTATCCGGCCGAGCCATACCTTCCCGTCCCCGACCACGTTCGCGGTTTCGCCGAAACCGCGGCGCGGCGGCTACTCGCTCACGGCTGCACCATGGTCACCATCGATGTCGGCGTCGATACCACCGGCGCGCTTCGCCTCGTCGAACTCGGCGGCGTGAACAGCTGGGGCATCTATGGATCCGACGTCACCGCGTTCATCACGGCGATGGAAGCCGAAGCCCTCGCTCGTGCGGACATGTTACGACCAGGCCAGTGAGGATGCTCATCGAAACAATTCCCATGTGGACCTAGGGCTGCCCAACACAGCCGAATCCGACGGAACGTGCTTCGGATGAGGATCCCCACGAGACGGTTCACGACACCCGGTAGATCCAGGTGCCGTTACAACCCCGACCGTCGTACATGTCTCGATCGAAACGCCATTGGCCCTGCGGGGCCACGATCCGCCAGCCGCCGTCCGAGTTGACGATCTTGCGACCACCAATGGACAGAACCGAATCGGTGTAGCGGTCTATAACCCAGGACTTGCCTGTGTATGGCTTGTTCTTCACGGTGACCTCCACGGCGGTAGCCCTGTTGTTCTCCACCACCAGGCATGATCCTCTCGAGTAGTCGGCCTGGGCGATCGGAGCGGTCAGCACTGCGGCCACCCCGGCACCGGCCATGCCCATGCTGATTCGAGCGACGATCGACGTCATCTTTCCCCCCATTTTCGGCACTCTGCCCGCACGCAGCGGAGCGACCTCCCGACGCCGGACCACTGCCCGGCTTATCGCTATATGTCTTATCGAGGTGAACCTGCGAAAGGCTGAAAGAACCCTTGCAGGGCGGATCCGTACCTGCCGTGAGCCGAACTGGACTTCCGCAATTCGAAATCCAACACCTCGGTGACCGTGACCTCGGCTTCGGCGATGAATTCCCGGAGTGAGGATCGTCTGTTCTAACAAGACGACGACCGGAGGCGAGACGATGAAAGCGAAGAATCTGGACGACTCCAACGGGATGCGGGTCCAAGAGTGGGAGACAGTGACCGGGGTGCTCGACAGCGGTATTACGCAGGCGCCGGATACCGGCGGGCCCAACCGCTACACCACCTGGCTGACGACGATCAACGGGGACGGAACCCCGCACGTCACGCCGGTGGGTGCGGCCTGGGTGGATGGGGTGTTCTGGTTCCAGACCGGTGACATCACGCAGAAGGCGAAGAACATCGCGCGCGACCCGCGCAGTGTGGTGAGCGTGTCCGCGCACGATTTCGATCTCGTCGTGGAGGGCGTGGCCGAGAAGGTGGAGGACGCGGAGGTTGTGGCGCGGGTAGCGGCGGTGTGGGCCGAAGGTGGCTGGCCGTGCGCCGTCGACGAGTCCGGTATCGGACTGACCGCGCCGTTCAACGCGCCCGCGGTGGGCCCGGCGCCGTGGCGGGTCTACCGGATCACGCCGCGCTCGGCGGTGTCGGTCTCCACCGTGGAGCCGGGTGGCACGACCCGATGGACGTTCACCGAGGCTTGACGCGAGCGCGCCCGTGCGCGTTAGCATTTCGAGCATGGGCTGCGCCGGCGGCGAGACGGCGGTGTGGGAGGTTCGGCGGCCGCCGCGGCCGCGCCTCCCCGGCGTCCGCATGGCCGGGTTCCGCGACCGCGGCGCCACGCCCGAGGGCCATCGCGCGATCCCGCATCCGGCGGTCACCCTGCTACTCGAATTCGGTTCCAGCACACCGCTCGTCGACACCACCACCGGTGCTCGCCGGGCCGGCAGCCTGGTCGCGGCGGCCGGGCCGGCCGCGCTGTGGGTGCACGGCGATCAGGTCGAATGCATCCAGATCCGTTTGTCTCCCGTGGTCGCCCGCGCGATTCTGGGCGTCTCCCCCGCCGAACTCGAGGGCGCGGTGGTTCCCCTGGACGAGCTGTGGGGCCGGGAGGCGCGGCGGATCTGCGAGCAACTGAGCGAAACCGGCAGCTGGGCCGGACGTTTCGCACTGACCGAAGCATTGCTGGCCCGCCGGCGCAGCACCGCCACGGTGGACCCCGAGATCGCTTGGTGCTGGCGGCAACTCACCCGCAGCCGCGGCCGGATCCGGGTAGGCACGCTGGCCGCCGACGTCGGCTGGAGCCGCAAGCGCCTGTGGTCCCGCTTCGACGCCCAGCTCGGCATGCCGCCCAAGCGCGCCGCCGGTCTGATCCGCTTCGATCACGCCGCGCACCTGCTGGCCGCCGGGATGGGTGCGGCCCGCGCCGCGGCCGAGAGCGGCTACGCCGATCAACCGCATCTGCATCGCGATGTGGCCGCGTTCACCGGGCTCACCCCGAGCGCCCTGGCCCGGGAACCCTGGCTGGCGGTCGACGATCTCGCCTGGCTCTAGGCGAGGATGGCGGGATCGAGGAACCTCGGGTCGACGGCGGCGTCGCTCTCCTGCTCCGCCTCCTCGGCTTCGGCGAGCAACTCGACGAGTTCGAAGAAACGCTCCTCGACCGGACGCAGCGCGTCGACCACGCCGACCAGGTCGAGATCGGAGCTGAACCGCGCCCGGGCCGGTCCGACCGCGAGCGTCGCCAGCCAGCCGTCCCAATCGGCCGTGCCGAGCACACCGCTGGTCTCGGCCCAGAACAGAACGGTCGCGGGCGCGGCGGCGACCTGCCCGGCGGCCGCGAACAGCAGCAGCGCCGTATAGATGTCGGGCTCGCGGAACCCGAAGTACATCAGATACGCCTCCAGCGCGCTGTCCCGATGCACCAGCACACAGGTGGAATACGGGTCACCGGCGCTCTCCGCGAAATACTCACGGGCCGTGACGCCCACCTCGGCCTGCTGCCACCGCGCCGGTTGACCATCCCAGAACCGGCCCTCGAACATCGCCTCCGGGTTCTCCACGACCGCGACCTCCGGCGCGGCCGTATCGAGCCACTGCTCGAATTCCTTGCGGCTCATCGGGATTCGGGTGGCCAGCAGAAAGCTGTCCGACACGGCGTTCTCCTCATCGCGATCGGTGTGGCGGCACTGCCCGAAATCCTAGGGCGCGCCGCCGCGATCGGGCACGTTTGTCGGTGGTCTTGGCTAGCGTCTACGGGCATGGCACTGAGTTGGAAACTGGTAGTCGACAGCGTGAACGCACCCGTCCTCGCCGACTTCTGGGCGGCGGCGCTGGAGTACGAGGTGGAGGATCCGACCGCTCTGATCGAGCAGCTGCTCGCGGGCGGGCAGCTGCCGCAGGCGGCGGTCGTGGAGCACAACGGCCGCAAGAACTTCCGCGGGCTCGCCGCCGTACGCCACCCGGAGGATCCCTTCGACGCGACCAGCGGCATCGGGCAGGGCCGGCGCATCCTGTTCCAGGATGTTCCCGAGCCCAAGACAGTCAAGAACCGCCTACACATCGATGTCCACGGCGCGCCCGGCGGCTTGGAGCAACTGGCGTCGCGCCTGGAGGAACTCGGCGCGACGCGCGTCCGCGAGGTCGATCAGGGCCCGGCCGGGCACTGGTGGGTCATGCGGGATCCGGAAGGCAACGAGTTCTGCGCCACCTAGCCCAGCAGCTCAGGATCATGCAAAGTAGTCGCGCGAACCCGCCGGAACGCCGAGGGATTCGCTAGGTTGCCAAGCATGGCATCCCGTTGGGTTCTCGCGCTCGCCGTGTCCGTCGCCGCGCTGGCCGGGTCGGTCGCCGGATCGACACCCGCCGGGGCGGCGCCACCGGTGGTGGGCTGCGAGTTCACGCCGACCCCGGACAATCCGGCGGCGCGGCCGGTGGTTCCGCCGCCCGCGTTCGCCCCGACGCTCGGCACGCTGGATGTGACATTCCACTTCACCTCCGGCCCGGTGACCATCCGGCTCGATCGGGCCGGCGCCGCACCGTGCGCGGTGCAGAACATGACCAGCCTTGTGCTGCAGCGCTTCTACGACCAGAGCCGGTGCTGGCGGCTGACCGACAGCGCCCGCCTGGGCGTCCTGCAGTGCGGTGACATCTACGAGGTGGAGAAAGGCGGACCGGGCTACCGGTTCCCGGACGAGGTCGACGGTTCGGAGACCTACCCGCGCGACGGCGCGCCCGCCCGGCCGGTGACGATCACCACCGCGACGTTGTGACCTCAGGCCGCGATCGCGGCGATCACGGTTTCGATGTAGGACCGGAACAGGCCGGGCATATCGACGTTGTCCGGGTCCAGCAGCCACTGCAGTTGCAGGCCGTCCATCATCGCGAAGACCTGGCGGGCCAGCCCCCGGGTGTCGGTGCCGGGCCGGATGGCGCCGTCGGCGACGCCGTGCGAAAGCGCTTGGGCGAGATCGGCTTCCAGCCTGTGGTACCGGGTGGTCGCCCACTGGTGCGCGGGATGGTCCGCGGTGACCGATTCACCGGTGACGACGGTGAAGAGCTGGACCAGGCCGGGCACGTGGGCATTGTGGTCGACGAGCCGGGCCAGGCGGCGTAGCGCGTCGAGGCCGCGTGGCGCGTCGCTCCACTCCAGCCGCTGGGCATCGATCCGGTCGCGATATTCCAGGACGGCGGCGAGCAGCGCGGCCTTGGAGGGGAAATGGTGCAGCAGGCCGGGCTGGGACAACCCGCACAG
The DNA here is from genome assembly GCF_040655395.1 of Nocardia sp. NPDC050435. Lineage (NCBI taxonomy): Bacteria > Bacillati > Actinomycetota > Actinomycetes > Mycobacteriales > Nocardiaceae > Nocardia > Nocardia sp. NPDC050435. The sequence continues at coordinate 56,726 of NZ_JBFAJW010000005.1, read as the reverse complement.
CGCGGCGATGTCGGCGATCGAGGATCCGTGGAATCCGTTCTCGGCGAAGGATTTCAGGGCCACGTCGAGGATCATCTCGCGCCGTGCCGCGCCGCGCGGCCGGCTTCGGCGTTCCGCCATTCCAGCTCCTTTCCGATCGCTCGAGACTAGTGGCCGGGCCAGGACGCTCCGGCCACGAGACCCACATATCTCGAATAGATAACATTACCGAGTGATCGCTCGGTTTGCACGGAATACGCTGGCAGACTCGGCCCCGGACACGCAGTACCGGAAGGACCCGCATGAGCGCGCACAGCACCGACATCGTTCCGAGCACCGTCGACGGCGGCTACGGAACCCTCGCCGTCTGGGAAGCCGTGCCGCCGCCCGGCGTGCCACTGCGCGGCACCGCGCTGCTCGTCCCCGGATTCACCGGCTCGAAGGAGGACTTCGAGGCCCTGCTTCCGCTGCTGGCCGCCGCCGGGTACCGGGCCGTCGCCTACGACCAGCGCGGGCAATGGCAGTCCGACGGCCCCGAGGACGTCGCGGGCTACACCATGGACGACTTCTCCGGCGACCTGCTGAAGGTCCTCGACCAGGTGGCCGGCGACGAGCCCGTGCACCTGGTCGGCCACTCTTTCGGCGGGTATGTCGGCCGCGTCGCGGTGGTCGCCCGGCCCGAGCGCTTTCGCAGCTTCACGCTGCTGGCCTCGGGTCCGTCCTCGGTGCAGGAGATCAACTTTCCGCCGCCGAGCCTGGTCGCCCAGGCGGTCGAGGCGGGCGGCCAAGAGCTGATCTGGCAGCAGATGAGCACGGCCATGTTCGCCTCCGGCCTGACCCCCGCGCCGGAACGGCTGGAGTTCCTGCACCAGCGCATCCTGGCCACCAAGAAGGCCAACATTCTCGGGATCCTGCGCACGATGGAGGTGCCGCCGCTGTCCGACCCGGCGCAGCTGCGCGCGGCCGGGGTCCCGCTGCTCGTCGCCTACGGCGACACCGGCGATCTGTGGGCGCCCGACGTGCACGAGCGGTTCGCCGAGCAGCTGGGCGCGCGCCGCGCGGTGTACCCCGGCGTCGGCCACCTGCCCAACGAGGACGTGCCCCAGCAGGTGTGCGCGGACCTCGTCGACTTCTGGGCCGCGTCAGTAGCCTGAAATTCGCCATCCGACTTTCTGAGAGGACAGCAGCATGGACGACCGCATCGAAGAACTGCTCGCGAAGCTCGACCTACCGGGGAAGCTCCGGCTGATCTCGGGGTCGGGCATGTTCCGGATGGCGGGGGACCCAGCCCTCGGCCTGGCCGAGATGCCGGTCTCGGACGGCCCCTCGGGTGTGCGCGGCGAGCACTGGGACGAGCGTGACCCGTCGGTGAGCCTGCCCTCGGGCACCGCCGTGGCGGCGAGCTGGGATCCGGAACTGCTGGCCGAGATCGGTGCGCTCATCGCGCACGAGGCCCGGCGCAAGGGTGTTTACGCGGTGCTGGGGCCGACCATCAATCTGCACCGATCCCCGCTGGGCGGCAGGCATTTCGAATGCTTCTCCGAGGATCCGGTGCTCACGGCCGAGATGTCGGCCGCCTACGTCACCTCGGTGCAGGCGCACGGCGTGAGCGCCTGCCCGAAACACTACGTGGCCAACGATTCCGAGACCGACCGCTTCACCGTCGACATCCAGGCCGACGACCGCACGCTGCGCGAGTTGTACCTGTATCCGTTCGAGCGCAGCGTGCAGGCCGGGGCGTGGATGGTCATGGACGCCTACAACTCGGTGCACGGCGTCACCATGACCGAGAACCGGCTGCTCGACGAACCGCTCAAGGGCAGCTGGGGTTTCGACGGCGTCGTGGTCTCGGACTGGACCGCCGTGCGCTCCACCGCGGGCGCCGCCAAGGGCACCGACCTCGCGATGCCCGGGCCGCCGATGCTGTGGGGCGCGCCGCTGGAGGAAGCCGTTCGTCAGGGCGAGGTGCCGGAATCCGCCATCGACGAAAAGGTCCGCCGAATCCTGCGTTTCGCGATCAGGGTCGGTGCGCTGGACGGCGAGCCCACGCCCGCACCGGAATTCAGTGACGCCCAGGCGCAGGAACTCGTGCGCCGGGCGGCCGCCGCGGGCATGGTGCTGGTGCGCAACGACGGCGTGCTGCCGCTCGCACCGCGGACCGAGATCGCGCTGCTGGGCCCGCATGCCGCGCTGCCGCGGTTCATGGGTGGCGGCAGCGCCACCGTCATCCCGGCGCACACCACCACCCCGCTCGAGGGGCTGGAAGCCGTTCTCTCCGTGACGCATACACCCGGGGTCCGGCTGGCCGAGAAGCTGGTCCCGGTGCCGCTGGAGCTGGTGACCGACCCGGAGACCGGCACACCCGGCCTGTCGCTGCGGTACCTGGACGGCGACACCGTCCTGGACACCCAGCACCGCACCGCGGGCAACCTCATGCTCTTCGGCGACAAGAAGGCCGCCGAGGCCGGCGCCATCGAGATCCGCGCCCGCCTGCGCGCGGACGTCGCGGGCGACTGGCAGATCGGGGTCGGGACGCTGGGCGAGGCCCGGCTCGAACTCGACGGCGAGACCGCCATTTCCGAGACCATCACCTTCGAGGGCACCGACCCGGTCGGCGCGATCCTCTATCCGCCGCAACGTTCGGTCACCCGCGCCCTGGCGGACGGTCAGGAGGTCGAGGTGCGCATCACGGTGGCGACGCCGCCGGCGATTCCGGGGCTCGGCGTCGTTCTCGGGCTCACCTTCGGCGTCACCCGGCCGCAGCGCTCCGAGGAGGAGGAATTCGCCGCCGCGGTCGACGCGGCCCGTAAGGCCGATGCCGCGGTGATCGTGGTCGGTACCACCGAGCAGATCGAATCCGAGGGCTTCGACCGCACGGACCTGCGGCTGCCGGGCCGTCAGGACGAACTGGTCGCCGCCGTCGCGGCCGTCAATCCACGCACCATCGTCGTGGTGAATTCCGGTGCGCCCGTCGAGCTTCCGTGGCGCGACGACGTGGCGGCGGTGCTGCTGTCCTGGTTCCCCGGGCAGGAGTTCGGCGCCGCGCTCGCCGACGTGCTGACCGGCGCCGCCGAACCCGGCGGCCGCCTGCCCACCACCTGGCCCGCGCGCATCGACGACGTGCCGGTGCTGAACACCACCCCGGACGCCGCGGGCGCACTGCGCTATTCCGAGGGCATCCACGTCGGCTACCGGGCCTGGCTGAAAAACGAAGTGGCACCGGCCTATCCGTTCGGGCACGGTCTCGGCTACACCACCTGGGAGCTGAGCGATCTGAGCATCACCGGGCGCACCGCCACCGTCACGGTCACCAATACCGGCGACCGCGCGGGGCGGCAGGTGCTCCAGGCCTACCTTTCGCGGGAAGACAGCGAGGTCGAACGCCCGGTGCGCTGGCTGGCCGGATTCCGTGGCGTCACCGTCGAACCCGGGGCCTCCGAGACGGTGACGCTGGAACTGCCGGCTCGCGCGTTCGAGCACTGGACCGAAACGGGCTGGGCCGTCGAACCCGGCGCGTTCACCCTGCACGTCGGCACCTCGGTGACCGAACTCCCGCTCACGGCCGGCATCGCCTGAGCTCGAACGACACTCAGAGCGTGACCCGCTGGTCCGGCGGCAGCCACATCGCGTCGCTGTCCCGGACCTCGAAGGTCTCGTAGAACTCGGCGAGATTGCGCACGGTCTGGTTGCACCGGAATTCGGCGGGCGAGTGCGGATCGGTGGCGATCTGTGCCCGCAGCGACTCCGGTGTGGTCTTGGTGCGCCAGGTCCGGCCCCAGGATTCGAAGACCGTGCGCAGCGCGGGCGTGACGCCGTCGCGCTCGGCGGCCAATCGGACCGCGGCCAAGGCGATCTGCAGACCGTGCAGATCGGCGAGGTTCTCCCCCACCGTCAGCGCGCCGTTCACGTGCGCGCCGGCGGGCAGGCCCTCGGGTACCAGCGCGCTGTACTGCTGGATCAGCTGGTCGGTCTTGGCGTCGAACGCCGCGCGGTCCTCGGGGGTCCACCAGTCCTTCAGGTTGCCGTCACCGTCGTAGCGGGAGCCCTCGTCGTCGAATCCGTGCCCGATCTCGTGGCCGATCACCGCGCCGCCGGCGCCGTAGTTCACCGCCGGTTCGGCGTCGGTGTCGAAGAACGGCGGCTGCAGAATGGCGGCGGGGAAGACGATTTCGTTCGCGTTCGGGTTGTAGTAGGCGTTCACCGTCTGCGGGGGCATCACCCATTCGGACTTGTCGACCGGCTTGCCGAGCCGGTCCAGCATGCGCCGGTCGCGGAAAGCGAGTGCGGCGCGCAAGGATTCGACCAGTTCACCACGGGTGACGCGCAGCCCCGAGTAGTCCGGCCAGGTGTCGGGATAGCCGAGTTTGGGGGTGATCTTGTTCAGCTTCACGAGGGCGGCGGCCCGGGTGGCCGGTGACATCCATTCCGACCGCTCGAAGTCGAGCCGGTAGGCGGCGAGCAGATCGGCCACCATGTCCTGCACCCGCTGCTTGGACTCGGCCGGGAAATACCGTGCGACATAGATCTTTCCGAGCTGGTCGCCGAGATAGTCGTTGACGGTGGCGAGCGCGGTCTTCCAGCGCTCCGGCTGCTGCTGGGCTCCTTCGAGCACCTTGCCGAAGAAGTCGAAGTAGGCCGTGGCGAGATCGGCGGGCAGATACTGCGCGAAGACGCGCACCAGGCCGAGCTTCAGATACTCACGCCAGAGGGCGAGGTCGACGTCCTGCCACAGCTGCGCGGCGCCGGTCACGAACGACGGCTCGCGCAGCACCACCTGACCGAACAGCTCCCGGGGCCGGTCGGTGCGACCCGCCAGCCAGCGGTCCCAGTCGAATCCCGGTGCGGTGCCGACGAGTTCGGCCCAGCTGCGCGGGTTGTAGGTGGCGTTCGGATCGCGCTCGCGCACGTTGTCCCAGAACAGCGCCGCGATCCGGGTTTCCAGGTCCAGGACCCGGTGCGCCAGCGGCACCGGGTCGGCGAAACCGGCCGCCGTGGCGGCACGTTCGAGGAAGGCGCGATACGCCGCGAGTTGTTCGGCGGCCTCGGGCTTGCGGTAGTACTCCTCCCCCAGGCCGATACCCGACTGAGAGATCGTCGCGATGTTCGCGGCGGAGTTCTTCGGGTCGGGGCCGACGTCGAGCCCGATCAGCCCCGCCAGCGGCAGCCCGCCCATCACCTGGGCGAGATCGGCTTTCGAGGCGGCGGCATCGATGCCGGCGAACAGGTCCGCCAGCGGCGTCATCCCCTTCGCCTCGAGGGCGCGCGTGTCCAGCACCGCGTCATAGAGGTCGCGCACCTGCTGCGCCTCGCTGCCCGCCGCCGGATGGCGAATCGCCTCGACCAGGTCGCGCAACTGCGCCTCGGTGCGATCGGACACCTCGGCGAAGGTCCCGTAGGACGCCTTGTCCGGCGGCAACCGATACTCCCCGAGCCACTTGCCGTTGACGTAGCGGTACAGATCGGTGCGCGGCGCGATGCCCGGATCCGAGCCCGCCAGATCCACCCCGGTCAGCCGTTTGGGCGCCTCGGTCCGCTCACAGGCCGCCAGCGCGGGCAGCAGGCCCAGACCGACCAGGAAACTACGACGGTCGAGATTCACCGAACGCGCGGACGTGCTCACGGAACTCCTTCTGCAGACGACGTGTACAGCGGGAACTGCCTCGAACGCCGGCCGACGTTACCCGCCGCCCCCGCCGCGCGCCGAAGCGGGTGCGTTTTCATCTTCATACCTCGAAAGCTCGAAATAGAAGGAAACACAGGAGTCGTTCATGTGTAAAGAAAAATGCACTCTCGCCGTGTGTGGATTTCGGAACGACTCGCATCAAAACCATTGCGCGAGAGGGACTATCGACCGCAGCAAGGTCATGCTAGGCTGGCCTGACCAGTTCGAATAGCACCTCTGCATCACCATTCGCCGCGCACCGAGAGCCGCTTGCCGTGCTGCCCGGCGTTTTGCTCGACCATTCCTGCTTGCACCGAATTACCGCCTGCGCCCAGGAGAAGACCGTGGCCGATGATTTATCGAAAACAAGCGAGAATGCCGCCACGAAACCGGGTCCCACAATTCGATTCGATATCGGCCCGCCCAAGTATTCCCATATTCACCGATTTCGAAACATTCCCATTCCCATGAGCGACGGCACCGTGCTCTACGCCGACATCGCGCACCCCGGAGACCAGGCCGGACCGACCGCCGCCCCGCGCCCCGCCGTGATCACCTTCACGGTCTACAACAAATGGCTCGTGGAACTGGCGGAGTCGCGCGTGGTCCGCGCGTTGGGCCGAGCGGCGGGCCGGCTCGGCGCCGGCGAGTCCGCCGGCCTCGGCCGCCTGCTGCGCACCCTCGCCGGCGGCACACCGGACGCCGCGGCGGCCAACCACACACTGGTCAGCCGCGGGTATGTCTACGTCCTGGTCGACGTGCGCGGCACCGGCGCCTCCACGGGCGAGTGGAAGTTCCTCGGAATCGACGAGCAGCGCGACTACCTCGAAGTGATCGACTGGGTGCGCGACCAGCACTGGTGTCGCGGCGATTTCGCGCTGGCCGGCATCTCCTATCACGCGATGGCCGCGCTCACCGCCGCCGGCCTGCGCCCCGCCGGCTTGAAGGCGGTGTTCGCGATCGAGGGGGCCGAGAACGCCGACCGCGAAATCGCCTATGCCGGTGGCGTTCCGTCGCCGTTCACCCTCGCGTGGACCTCGGTCATCACCGCCGCCAAGTTCCTTCCGCCGCTTCCGGTGCTGCTGCGGGATTCCACGCTGACCGGTTTCCTGCGCGATCGCCTGTCCGCGCCGCTGGCCTGGCTGGATCGCGTCCTGCCCGGGTATCTGCGCGACGACGACCCGGATCTGTACCGCAACGAGAAGTGGGCCGAGCGGTGGCCCGACCTGGAGGCGATCGAGGTGCCCACCTTCCTGGTCGGCGGCTGGCACGACATCTTCAACCACTCGCCACTGCGTCTCTACACCCGCCTCGACCTGCCGCCCGGTCGCAAACAGGTCCTCGTCGAGGACAGCTACCATTTCACCCCCGGCTCCGCGCTCGGCGCACCGGGCAACCCGCCCGGCCTCGACGAGTTGCAGTGCGCCTGGTTCAACCGCTGGGTCGAGAACGAAAGCAACGGCATCGAGCACTACGGGCCGATCGTCCTGGGGCAGCTCAACGGCGAGTGGATCGCGCAGGCGGAGTTCCCGCCGCCGCAGGCCCAGCCGGCCCGGTTCTACCTGACCGGCGACATCGGCGGCAGCGCAGCGCATTCCGGATACGACGGAGCGCTCAGCACCGCGGCGCCGATGGTCGGTAGACCGATCACACTGCGCGACAACGGTTTCCACCTGACCTCGGACAATGCCGCGATCGCCACCGGCGGCCTGATCACCGCGTTCGGCCGCGCTACCGTCGACCAGCGCGGCGAGGAGAAATCAGCGGCCACTTTCACCACGGTGCCCTTCGCCGCCCGGACGATCATCTCCGGCCCGATGAGCCTGCACCTGGTCGTCGACACCACCGGCCACGAGGCGCTGTGGGTGGCGACCGTATCCCGGGTGGACAGCGCCGGCGCCTCCTCCGGGCTCGCCCACGGCGCGTTGCGCTCCTCCCTACGCGCCCTCGACACCGACGACAGCCGCTACGCCGACGGCGAGCTCATCGAGCCGCGCCATCCGCTCACCGCCGAGTCCGTGCAGGAGGTACGTCCCGGCGAACCGCACGAACTCGACATCGCACTCAACGCGGTGGAGGCGGTCCTCGACGCCGGGGATCGCCTCCGGGTCGCGGTCCGGCGGGCGAGCTTTCCGCGGCACGTCGTCCCGCCGGGCCTGCGCCGGATCCGGGGAACCCAGCGGATTCTCCTGGATCCGGCCCGGCCCAGCCATCTCACGCTCTGTCTGTACCGCCCGCAATCGTGAAACGCCGAGCCGAGAGACCGCACCGATGGAACTGATCGCACCGCTCGATTCCCTATTCCTCCTCGCCGAAGCTCGCACGAAACCGATGCACTTCGCGACCTTGCAGCTGTTCGAGCCTCCAATCGGCGGCGGACCGGATTTCGTCGCCGACCTGCACCGGCGACTTCTCGCCGACACGGAGGTGCACCGCACCTTCCGCAAGCATCCGGCGCGGGCGTTCCTCGCGGACAAGGTCCGATGGGAGACCGCCCCCGAGATCGAGCTGGCCTACCACGTGCGCCGCCGGACCCTGCCCGGTGCGGGCGATCACCGGGAACTGCTGGAGCTGATCTCGGATCTGCAGAGCGCGCTGCTGGATCGTTCCCGTCCGCTGTGGCGGGTGTACGTCATCGACGGGCTCCGCGACGGCCGGTTCGCGGTCTACATCAAGTGGCACCATGCCGCATTCGACGGAATATCCGCGCAGCGCAACATTATTCGCAATCTCAACGCGGATCCGGCCTGCCCCGACGTGCGCGGGTGGTGGCATTCGCGAAGCCAGCGCGCGAAGCACGACACGGATGGGATCGGCTTGCGGCGCGGACTCGCCACGGCGCTACGATTCACGCCCGGGCTGACCGGTCAGATCTCGAAAGCGTTGTGGCAGAGCAGGGTTTCGACGCCATTCGACACACCGTCCTCGATGTTCAACGTTCCCGTGCACACCGCCCGGCACTGCGCCGCCCGCTCGTGGCCGCTGGACCGCATGACATCGATCCGCAAGGCCACCGGAAGCACCGTGAACGACGTTCTGATCGCCATGATCAGCGGCGCGCTCCGCCGCTATCTCCTCGGGCGCGACGCCCTGCCCGACCGCCCGCTGATCGCGATGGTGCCCGTTTCGCTGCGTGCCGGCGACGGCGGCGACACCGGCGGTAACCGGGTGGCGGCCGCGCTGTGCGACATCGCCACCGATGTCGCCGATCCCGCCGTGCGCATGGACCGCGTCATCACCTCGATGCGGAACGCCAAAGCCGTGCACTCGGCATTGTCCCCGGTGCAGTCCATGGCTTTCTCGGCACTGATGCTCAGCCCCATCGCCCTGACGCTGCTGCCCCTCTCGGCCCCGGCGGTGGCCACCGCGCCGGTGAACATCGTGATCTCCAATGTTCCGGGCCCGTCGAAACCGTTGTACTGGAACGGGGCTCGGCTCGCGGCGAACTATCCGATGTCGATCGTGCTCGATGGGCTGGCGCTGAACTTCACCATCTCCAGCACCATGGACACGATCGACTTCGGCATCGTCGGATGCCGCGACGCCGTGCCCGAGCTCGACGGCTTGCTCGACCACCTGGAGATCTCCCTGATCGAATTGGAGAGCGCCACAGCAGGTTAGGGGCTCAGCCCTCGGGATAGAAGAGGAACAGGGTGCAGCCGGTCCGGCTCGCGGGCAGGTGCCAGGTGCCGGCCGGGGCGTGCAGGAAGGTGCCCGGCGGGTAGTCGCGGGCGCCGTCGTGGAAGGTGCCCGCGACGACGTAGACCTCCTCCGGGCCCGGCTCGTGGACATCCCGGCGCGGCCAGGTGCTGCCCGGATCCATCTCGAGCACGTTGGCGTGCGCGCCGGAGGGGCCGCGCCACAGGGGGCGCAGCCGGATTCCGGGAAAGAGTTCGCGGACCGGGGATTCGGCGACGGACGCGGAGGTGTAGCCCGGCTGGGCCAGGATTTCGGGATGCATGGTTGCCACGCTGCCGCACGCCGCGCACGCCGGACAGTGTCGGGAAAGACACCATAGGGTACTTTTCTGCCATGCATCGAGTGGTGGCGCTGGTCCGGCCCGTGCAGCCGACCTTCGAACTCGGCTGTGCCGTCGAGGTTTTCGGGACGCTTCGGGACGGGATCCCGCAGCACTACGAGTTCGAGGTGTGCACCGAGACGCCCGGCCCGGTCCCGACCACGGCCGGGTACGCGATGTCCGTGCCGCGCGGGCTGTCGGCACTCGCGGCCGCGGACACCGTGCTCATTCCGGGCTGGTCGCCGGTGGAGGCGCCGCTGCCGCCGCGGGTGCGGCGCGCGTTGCTGCGCGCCCACGCCCGGGGCGCGCGGCTGGTCACGATCTGCTCCGGTGTGTTCGCGCTGGCCCGCACGGGCCTGCTCGACGGCCGCTCGGCGACTACGCACTGGGCGCGCGCCGAGCAGCTGGCGCGCGAATTCCCCGGCATCCGAGTCGAACCGGACGTGCTCTATATCGATCACGGCGATGTCGCCACCAGTGCCGGGGCGGGCGCGGGCATCGACCTGTGCCTGCACCTGGTGCGCCGCGATCACGGCGCCGCGCACGCCGCCCTGCTCGCCCGGCACATGGTGCTGCCGCCGCACCGCGAAGGCGGCCAGGCGCAGTACGCCCCCGCCCCACCGCCCGGGGACGCGCTCGACGGCCTGCTCGAGTGGATCACCGCGCGCCTGGATACTCCCGTGTCGGTCGGCGACATGGCCGCCCACCTCAATGTCTCCTCGCGTACCCTGGCCCGGCGCTTCGCCGAGCAACTCGGCACAAGCCCCGGTGCGTGGCTGCTGGCCCGCCGCGTCGCCGAGGCGCGCCGGCTGCTGGAACAGACCGACCTCTCCGTCGACGCGATCGCCGGCCGCGTGGGGCTCGCGTCAGCGGTCAATCTCCGCCGCCGCTTCCGCGACCAGGTCGGCACCACGCCGGGCGCCTATCGCCGTGCGTTCCGAATTCCCGGGTGAATTAGGACCGCAACTGTCCTATCTGCCGGACATACTCGAATCATGAGCGAAACGACCCCGGCACAGGCCGACATCACCGACTACAACGATCCCGACGCGCCGTGGAACCAGGCGTGGGACCAGGAGGGCGGCATCGCCAACTGGAACGACGACGTGATCGAGGAGTTCCGGGCGAACTCGGGCAAGGTGGGCGGCGCCTACGCGGGCGGGGATCTCATCCTGCTCACCACCACCGGAGCCAAGAGCGGAAAGCGGCACACGACGCCGCTGGGTCCGCTCTACCGGGGTGACACCCTGTACGTGAGCTCGTTCATCGAGGACAAGTACCCCGCCTGGTGGTACAACATCAAGGCGAATCCGCAGGTCACCGTCGAACTCCGGGACAAGACCTACCAGGCGTCCGGCCGGGTGCTCGAAGGTGCGGAGTACGACGAATTCGCGGGCTGGGTAATGGCCAACAACCCGCTGCTGGCGGACTTCCAATCCAAGGTCGACCGTGCGGTTCCGCTCGTCGTGCTGACCCTCGGGAGTTGAGCGCTCAGCTCGCGGCCGCCAGCACCCGCCACACCTTGCGGGAGCGGGCCCGAACCTGCGGAGCCGCGTATTCGATCCGCCGCCGCGCTTCGTGCGCGCTGATCCGCAGCAGATCGGTCAGCAACTCCACGGTGTCCCGATAGCCGGTGTCCGCGGCGAGCCCGCGGCGCTCGGCTTCGGCGACGGCCGCGCGCATGGCGGCATCCAGCCGCCTGCGGCGGCGTTCGGTCTCGACGAGAATGCGCAGCAAGTCGACATCGGCCAGGTCCGGCCATCCTGCGGCCCGCTCATCCGGCGCGAGCGCGGTCGAATGTGTGTTCACGCGACGCAGCCTACCGCACGATAGAACGTATGTTCGATCAATCGCCGCACTCGTTTCGGGCGAGTCTGCGTCACTGTCGCGCGCGGAGCCCGCCGAAGACCGGGTAGGCCGTCAGCATGCGGCCCGGGTCGACGGATGATCGTTCATCGCTCGACTGTCCGAGGGAAACGGGACGGATTTCGGAATGCGTCCGGTGGCGCGGCAGCGACGGCCAGCAGACAGTCACGCAGCGGAGCCGGGGTGATGTCGTCGAACGGTGCGGCGCGTGCGGGATCGACTATGTAGTCGAATCGGTTGCCGCTGAGCAGATATCGGCAGAATTCGTAGGATTGACCGGTGAGCGTCGCTATGAGCCGGGCGTCGACTCGCGCGCTGTCGAAGGGGGTTCGGACGATCATTCGCCGGCGATGCAGGCCCAGGACGTCGATCAGCCCTCGGACGAGTTCCTCGTGCGTCGGCTGGGCCGAGGCGGGCGCGTCCACCGATCGGCCCGCGAATTCGTCCCGAGTTCCCACGCGGTAGAGACATTCGGTCGCCGTCGGCGCATCGAGCACAGCGACGCGGTTCGTGCGCCACGGCCCCAGCGGGAGCACCGGCGCGCGTTGGACCAGCCGCAGATACGGTAGCGGCGCGCGCGAACCGGGGCCCAGAACCATGCCCGCCCGCAGCGCCGACATACCCGGCAGACCTGCCCGGAGAATTCGTTCGACCGCGAGCCGATTGCGTTGATAGCGAGGGACTTCCGCACCGGGCGGGGGCGCGAGCATCGTGCAGAAGACCGCGCGCGCCAGCCCGGACGCCGTCGCCGCGCGCACGAACCGATGCGCCGCCCGGACATCCCGTTCGTCGGTTTCCTCGGCACTGTCGAGCGCGTGCACGAAGTAGAACGCGACATCGATTCCGTCCAGAGCACGATCCAATCCGGATCCTGTGACGACATCTCCCGTGACGACGTCGTCGAGACCGGGGACGGCCCGGGTTCGGTCACGAACGAGCCCGCGAACCATGTGGCCGCCCAACGCCAATCGGCGCGCGAGGTTCGACCCGTTGTAGCCGCTGGCTCCGACGATCAGCGTTCTGGCGATCATCGCCGTGCCGCCGCGACCTCGATCGCCGCGTAGGAACCGGTGAGCGCGACCATGATCAGTGCCGCCCGGATCGGGACATCGCGCCGGGCCAGGTGGGTGAGACCCGCGACGGTGTCGGAGATGTCCACTGCCAGAGCGAATCTCTTCCATCGCGCGCGCTCCTGCGCGCCGCTGGTCAGGTAGGCCGCGCCCATGGCCAGCGCTCGCGCGCCGTAGATGCGGGTCAGGTAGGTCGTTTCGGGTGTGGGCCGCACGCCGACGAGCCTGCCGAACCGCCGCGGGGCGGTGAGCGAGACGATCGCGAGGGCCAGCCGTCCCAACGCCAGCAGGTTCAACGCGTTGCCCGGCGGCGCGGCCTCGGCCTCCTGGCGCGAGCGACGAAAACGCGGAAGCAGCAGTCGTGTGGCGAGGAGCGGGTGCGCGAGCAGCCGCGGGAGCAGCGGCATCGGGTCGAAATAGGTGTCGTTGCTGACGAAGTTGCCCGCGCGCAACACGATTCGGTCCACGATGTCGACCGCGATCGGCTGACCCGCCAGGGTGCCGGCGAGGGTGAACTCGATGAGCACCCCGTCCTCGGTCGGACCCCAGCGATGCACGACGCCGTGCAGATCGGGCACGACCGCGAACACGCCGGTGAACATGCGCTGGAACCCGGCCTGACCTCTTCCGCTGCGCGACAGCGGCTGACGCTGCTCACTCGCCGCCGTGATACGCGGGAGGAAGTGCGCGATGAACGCGTCCCGCTCCCCCTTGGCCATGCCCTCCCGGAAGAACTCGACGAACTCGGCCCGGTCGCCGCAGTCGACTACCTCTGACGACGAATCATTCTGTGCCATAACGGTTTCCTCACCCCTCCGACCCTGAACTGCCTTGCCGCCACCGTAACATAACTTTTTGAAGTGCACTCATTATTTTGAAGTGCGATGCTGAAACATCTTCTCTCACTGTTAGGCTGACGCCATGACGCGACGTTCCTATGACCAGTTCTGCGGTTTGGCGCACGCGCTGGACATAGTCGGGGAACGCTGGACGCTGCTGATCGTGCGCGAGCTGATGTCGGGGCCCAAGCGGTACTCCGACCTCGCCGCCGCCCTGCCCGGCATCGGCACCAGCCTGCTGGCGACCCGGGTCAAACAACTCGAGGCCGAAGGGGTGGCGCAGCGGCGGCTCCTCGATCCGCCCGTCGCCTCCGTCGTGTACGAACTGACCTCGCGCGGCCACGAACTCGCCCGCGCCATGGTGCCGCTCGCACTGTGGGGCACCCGGCATTTCATGGGCTCGCCCCGCTCCCCCGAGGAGAGCTTCCGCGCCGAGTGGGCGCTGGTCTTCCTGGCCGATCGTCTGGACGGCACGCCGCTGCCGAACCCCGACGCCGAGTACGAGTTCCGCATCGATGACAGCGTCGCCCGCCTGCGCGTCCAGCAGGGAAGAGTCGACGTGGTCGCGGGCACGAGCGACACCGCCGCCGACGCGATCCTGCGCGCCGACTCGGCCACCGCCGCCGCGCTCGCCGGCGGCCGGACGACGATCGTCGACGCGCTCGCCGCCGGCCACCTCCGCGCCGAGGGCGCGCCGGAGGCGCTCGCGGAACTCCTGGAACTGCTCAGCTCCCAACTGCTTTCACTCGCCGCCGAACGCTGGCCCGTCTACACCGCTGCGTGGCGGTAAGTTGGTGGCGACGGTCCGAGAAACCGAGGGGATGCTGTGACGGTGCGAGAAATTTCCAGCGGGCAGACGCTGGCTTACGGGGAGCCCTACCAGACACCCGAGGGTGCCACGATCATCACGGTATCGGCCTTCGGCGACAACGAGGCCCGCCCGGTCGGGATATTCGTCGTGCACGGCACCGAGGTGACATGGAAGGCCACCGAGGATCGAATCGGGTTGCTGAAGGCCCGCTGCTCGCTGATCGCGGCCACCGTCGGCACGGTCACCGGCCTGGTGGCCGCGGCCTTCGTGACCGGCGCGCTGTTGCGCCGTCCGCCGTGGCCGGACGTCAGGATGACCACGCGCTGCTGAGCGCCCACGCCGGAATCTAGGCGCGATCCGCGCGCGACTCGCGACTCAGCACGCCGAACAACTCCCGCCCGTCGTGGTCGGCAGCGGAAAGCTCGTCCAGGGCAGCCGTGATCCGGCGTTCTTCCCACTGGAAGTGATTCGAGGATGGCCGACAAACCCTGGATCTCGTTGCGCACCGCGGCCAGGTTCGCCGCGGTGACCTCGGTCAGCAGGTCGGTCATCCTCGTCAGGATGTCGGCCACCAGCAGGTGATCGGCGGCGCGCTCACCGAGCACCGGGGCCAGCTCCGGAAACCGCTGGGCGAGAACGGGAAACGCCGCCTCGTCCTCGTTCGTGTGATGGTTGGTGAGGGCACGGCAGAAAGCCAGGCAATGACCGCGCAATTCGCGCGGTGTCCCGCCCGCTCCAGTTCCTCCGTGCTCGTCCAGCTCGCGAGCGATCCGCTCGAGTTCGCCACGCAACCAGTCGTGGGTTTCGATGAGCTCACGGCCGAGCGCGCGAACCCGGTTGTCATCGGTGGACATCAGGCTGCCTCCGGAATGCGTTGCCTCCATGCGAACGCCGTCCACCGGGCGCCGACACGCGACCCTACCGTTTCAGGCGGGACCGCTCCATGTCGATCCCGATCCCACCGAAGACGCTGGAGCACAGTCGGTTATGAGTTCACGCGCGCTTCCGCACTTCCTCCTCGCCCGCGCGCTGAGCATCTTCGGTGACCGCGTCACCGATCTCGTGCTCCCACTCGCGGTGCTCGCGACCTCCGGTTCCGCGACGACAGCGGGCACCGTCGGCGCCGCCCTCCAGCTCCCGCAAATACTGGGTGCCCTCCAGGTCGGCGTTCTGGTGGATCGACGAGAGCGCAAGCACCTCATGGTGCTCGCGGACCTGGCACGGGCAGCCGTCTTCCTCGGGATCGGCATGGAACTGGTACTCGGCGGGGCCAGGTTGGTGCCGCTGGTGTTGCTCGCGCTGGTAGCCGGCGCCGGCGACGCGGTGTTTCACACGGCGGCGAGCAGCTACCTTCCGAGCCTGGTCACGGATCGAGAACTGGTGCGTACCAACGGGTTGGTCGAGGGGACCGATGCCGCGGCGACCCTGACCGGTCCAGCGGTCGGCGGCTGGCTACTGCAATCGCTGGGGCCGTTGGCGGCGTTGCTGACGAACGCCGCCAGCTTCGTCGCTTCGGCCGCTCTGCTGGCCCGGCTGCCGGTCGGCATCCCCACCCCCGAGGGGCCGGATGGCGACAGGTCCGTGCTCGCCGGGCTGCGGCTGGTGCGCGCGAATCGCGCGCAGACGGTGCTGCTCGCCTGCGCCTGCTACCAGCATCTACTCGCGGCGGTGACCTTTCTGCCGCTGCTCGTCCGCGCGGAGCGGGAGTTGCACCTCACCCCACTCGCGACCGGACTCATCGTGTCCGCGGCGGGCCTCGGCGGCCTCCTCAGCAGCTTCGTGCTCGCGCGTTTCTGCGACACCCCACGGTGGCCCGTCCTGCTGGCGGCGGTGATGTCGGTGAACGGTGGCGCGGTCGCGGCGCTCGCGCTGTTCGACAGACCCCTGTGGCTTGCGGCGACGGTGCTGGTGGTCGATGGATCCTCGGCACTGGGGTTCGTCGTGGTGGCATCGATCCGTCAGCGCATCACACCGGATGCCCTGCGCGGCAAAGTGTTCAGTGCCGGCACCGCCGTGACCGCAACCGTCCGAATGCTGGCTCTCGTTTCCGTCGGCACGCTGATCGACCGCGCGGGGCCGGGGCCGGTACTGCTCGCCCTGGCGGCCCTCGCCCTACCGTTCGTTGTGTTTCTCTGCTCTTTCAAACGAGATGCGTAGATCCGCCGATGGGCAACTTACGCCTCGCCGCTACCCGGCAGCAACGGACGCATGAAGGTCCGCTCGTAGCGGAGCACGCAGCCGCTCTCGTCCCGGATGCGATCCGCGGCGATGAAGTCGGGGTCTGAACCGAAGAGCGTGCGGTATTGCTCGTAGGCGGCGAGGCTGTCGAAGCTGAACAGGGCGAGGGCCTTGTCGCTCGCGCCTTCGGCGGGGAGAAAATAGCCGTGATGCGTGCCGCCGTGACGATCGACGAGTTCCATCCAGCGTTGAGCGAAACGCTCGAACGCATCGATCTGGCGGGCATCGATCACGTACTCCACGACACAGGTGATCACGCCTCAACATAGCAACGATCGCGACCATGCCGGTCGACGGATCGGCACCCTCGACGTCGCCTTCACTCTCCAGCGGCCACAGCACCGGCCAGCGCGTTGAAGAGCCAATCGTGGGCCTGCCCGACCGTGACGCGAGTACCGAGGAAGTGGCGGGTCAGCGCCCAGTATCGGTAGATCCGAGGATCGGCATCCGTTGCCCCGGCGAGTAATTGCGCACGGAAATGTGGTGAGTCGCGGGTTCGGCGGGCGATGGCGTGGGCGTCGACGAAGCGATCGAGTTCGGGGCCGGCGTACGGTTGGACACCGTCCGCCACGAGCGGCACCACAGCCACCGCCGCGTCACCCACCTCAGCGTAAAGCGTCCGTGGATCGCGGATCAGCTCCGGACACGTTCGCCAATACTGATGGCGCACCAGAGTTCCGGTTCCGGGCGCGGCGGCCAAGGCGGCCAGTTCCGCGTAGGCGACGACGTCGGCGGCGGAGGGGGTGGCGGGCGGTTCGGGGACGTTCCAGCCCACCCACCGATCGATGTCGTCTCGCGGGATCGGGGCGAGGACCCTTCGCCAGAACCGAATCAGGCCGTCGTGCATGGCCCCACCGTCCTGCGCGGCGGCAAGCAATGCCAGGCGGTCTGCGCGTTGCCTCGAGCTCGCGGACCCGAGTGCGCGCACGGATGCGCGTCGCCAGGCAAGGGTCCTGAATTCATCGTCGAGGCGGGCGCTTTCGGCGTCGAGGACTTCGGCCATCGATCGTTCTCCGCGTAGCACCGCGGCGATGGACTCCAATCCGAGACCGAGCGCGCGCAAACGGCGCACGAGAAGTAATCGCGCGGTGGCGCTTTCGGCCTCGAACAGCCGGTGGCCGCCCACGCTGCGATGCGAATCCAGAATGCCTTCGTCGCAATAGAACCGGATCGTGCGCACCGCCACGCCGGTGCTGCGCGCCAATTCGCCGATGCTCACCGACGCACCGGACTGTGTGTTGTCTGTCACAAGCTGTTGAACCTCCACCCCGGTGGAGGTCCTAGCGTACTGGCACCGCGGTCCGCACTCACTTCCGTGTGCGGGCGAGCGGCCCACTGGGACAGAGATTTACACCGAGAAGGGTAATTCGTGGCTATCACGCAGGAAGCAATCGTCGCCGGTATCGCGGAGATCGTCGAGGAGGTGACGGGCATCGAGGCCGCCGAGGTGACGAGCGAGAAGCTCTTTGTCGACGACCTGGAGATCGACTCGCTGTCGCTGGTCGAGATCGCTGTGCAGCTCGAGGACAAGTACGGGGCGAAGATCCCGGACGAGGACCTGGCGAGCCTGCGCAGTGTCGGCGACGCGGTCGCCTATGTGCAGCGGATGGCGGCCGAGACACCGGGATTGGCCTCGAAGGTCGCGGAGTGAGCGGGGTCAGGGTTTGCGGCCTACTGCGGACCAGCAGGAGATTTTGGCGTCGTAGGACGGGGGGAAGGTGGAGATTTCGGTGCTGCGCCAGCGGTGTGGGGGGACGACGCCCGGCTCGACGAGGTCGAGTTCGGCGAACCAGCCGGCGACTTCGGCGCGAGAGCGGGCCTGGGCCGGGAGCTTTCGGACCCGGTAGACCTCTTGGGCGGCGATGACCTGTTCGGGGGCGAAATCGGCGGTGATGGTGCAGATCGCCAGGTAGGAGCCGGGGGCGAGGGCGTCGAGGAAATCCGAGAGGATCTCGTCGACGCCGTGCTCGACGAAATGCAGGAGGGCCAGCATGCTTAAACCGACCGGTTCGTTCAAATCGAGGACGCCGAGGCGATTCAGAGAGGCGAGAATGGCGGCCGGGTCGGTGACATCGCCCTCGATATAGGCGATTTCCCCTTTCCCCGCACCGGTCATCAACGCGCGCGCGTGGGCCAGGACCAGCGGATCGTTGTCGACGTAGACCACCCGGCAGTCCGCGGCGGTCTGCTGCGCGATCTGATGCAGATTGGGTTCGGTGGGGATCCCGGTGCCGATATCGAGAAATTGCCGGACCCCGGCTTCGGCGAGAAATCGCGTGCTGCGGTGCATGAATCGTCGATTGACCCGGGCAGCGGTGCGAATATGCGGCCACACCTGGAGAATTTCCGCCGCCGCCCGCCGGTCTACCTCGTAGTTGTCTTTGCCGCCGAGAAAATAATCGTAGACACGCGAGGTATGCGGCTGGCTCAGTTGAGTATCGCTGTACATCCCATCACCGCCGCAATCGCCGCCCGCAAACCTTGTGCATACGCTAGCCCGTCCGGACGCCCGGCCACCCGGGTTTCGTGCGATGTGGACTCACCCGCGCGCGAACGGCGCGGGTCTGCACTGATTCTAGATCCCCTTCACCAATGCGAGCGGCGAATTCGACACTCCCGCGGATCAGGCGGGCAGGAACGGGAAACGGTTATTGCCGATAGGTGGCCAGGAACCGGCCGATGCGCTCGATGATGGCCTCGAGTTCGTCGGCGTGCGGGAGGGTGACGATCCGGAAGTGGTCGGGGCGCGGCCAATTGAAGCCGGTGCCCTGCACGATGTGCAGCTTCTCCTGCAGCAGCAGATCCAGCACGAAGCGCTCGTCGTCGTGGATCGGGTACATGTCGAGGTCGATTCGCGGGAAGGCGTACAGGGCGCCCCGGGGTTTGACGCAGGTGATGCCCGGGATCGCCGCGAGCGCCTCGTGGGCGCGGTCCCGCTGCTCGCGCAGCCGTCCGCCGGGCATCCGCAGCTCCTCGATGCTCTGGTAGCCACCGAGCGCGGCCTGAATCGCTTGTTGCGCGGGCACATTCGCGCACAGCCGCAGACCGGCGAGCATAGTCAGGCCCTCGAGATAGTTCTGCGCGTGCTGGATCGGCCCCGACACCACCAGCCAGCCGGACCGGAAACCGGCGCAGCGGTAGGACTTCGACAAACCGGAGAAGGTCAAGCACAGCAGATCGGGGGCCAGCGAGGCCGTGGCGGTGTGGGTGAGATCGTCGTAGAGGATCTTGTCGTAGATCTCGTCGGAGAACACGATCAGATCGTGGCGGCGCGCCACCTCGAGCACCTCGCGCAGCACCTCCGGCGAATAGACCGCGCCCGTGGGGTTGTTCGGATTGATCAGCACGATGGCGCGGGTGCGGTCGGTGATCTTGGACTCGATGTCGGCGACGTCCGGGAACCAGTCGGCCGCCTCGTCGCAGAGGTAGTGCACGGGCCGGCCGCCGTTGAGCGTGGTCGCCGCCGTCCACAGCGGGAAATCCGGTGCGGGCACGAGAACTTCGTCACCGTTCTCCAGCAGCGCGGTCATCGCCATCATGATCAGCTCGGAGACGCCGTTGCCGAGGAAGACGTCCTCGACATCCACGCCGTCGACGCCCAGGGTCTGGTAGTACTGCACGACCGCGCGCCGCGCCGAGAGCAGGCCCTTCGAAGACGAATAGCCGCTGGACAGCGGCAGGTTGCGGACCATGTCCTGCAGGATCTCCGGCGGCGCCTCGAACCCGAAGGGCTGCGGGTTGCCGGTGTTCAGTTTCACCACGTGGTGCCCTTCGGCCTCCAGCCGGGCCGCGTGCTCCGCGACCGGACCGCGGATCTCGTAGGACACACCCGCCAACTTGCTCGACTGCCTGATCTGCATGAACGTCCCTTCTCGCGATGACCTCCGCACACTGTACTTGGAATTTCCAAGTAGTCACTTGGAAATTCCAAGCAGATGACTACAGTGAGGGAGTGCCGCGCCGAAGCTACGACCACTACTGTGCCGCCAGCCGGGCCCTCGAGGTCATCGGCGATCGCTGGAGTCTGCTGATCGTCCGCGAACTCCTGTCCGGCCCGAGACGCTACAGCGACCTGTTCGCCGACCTGCCCGGCATCAGCACCGATGTGCTGGCGGCCCGGCTCAAGGATCTCGAACGCGACGGCATCCTGAGCCGGCACCGGATCGGGCCGCGCGCGACGTCCGCCTACGAGCTGACCGCCGAGGGCTCGACACTGCGCCCCGTGCTCGAAGCGCTCTCGCGCTGGGGCACACCGCTACTCGGCGACCGCCGCCCCACCGACGCGGTGCGCGCGCACTGGCTGGCACTGCCGCTGGGGCGCGCGCTCGCGGACCGCGTCGGCACCGGAACCGTCACGGTGCGGATCGGCGAGACCACCTTTCACGTGGTCATCGATGCCGCCGGGATCAGCCACCACGACGGCCCCGCGCCCGGCCCCGCCGAGGAACTCACCCTCGATCTGGCCACCGCCAACGCCGTCGCCAACGGGACACTTCCCTTGGCCGAGGCCGCGCCCGATCTCGCTCGGCAGACCGCCGAAAACGCCTGAACGCGCGGCAGCCAGACGCGTCAACGCCCCTGCGCGGCGGCGAGCAGCAATGCGAGCGCGTGATCGACGGTGTGCTCGAGCACCTGCTCGGGCGGGCCGTCGAACTGCCGGTGCGTGGCGACGGTGCCGTCCACCGTCGCCACCGCGAACCAGACCGAACCCGGCGGCTCGCGGTCCTGCGGGTCCGGACCACCCGCGCCGGTGACGGCCACCGCGAGGTCGGCCTCGAGCAGACTGCGGACGCCGTCGGCCATCGCCCGCGCGGCGGCCTCGCAGACGACGGGCCCAGGCGGAACCTTCAGCAGATCGTGTTTGACCGCGCGGGAGTAGGCGACGATGCCGCCGCGGAACCAGTCACCGGCCCCGGGAGCCGCGCCCAGGGCGGCGGCCAAATTGCCGGCGGTCAGCGATTCC
Organism: Nocardia sp. NPDC050435; assembly: GCF_040655395.1. Taxonomy (NCBI): domain Bacteria; kingdom Bacillati; phylum Actinomycetota; class Actinomycetes; order Mycobacteriales; family Nocardiaceae; genus Nocardia; species Nocardia sp. NPDC050435. Next base: position 35,280 of record NZ_JBFAJW010000005.1, on the reverse strand, counting down.
GCGACGGCGATGCTCAGCCCGCTCTCCGCGGCCACCGTGGCGAGCCGCTTGGTCACGTTGTCCAACGACACTCCCCCGTCTACTTGCCGAGGGCGTCGGCGAGTTCTCCCTTGGTCATCGAGGAACGGCCCTTGATATTGCGCTGCTTGGCTTCGTTGTAGAGCTGGTCCCGGGTCGGCCCCTTCGGGCGCTTGGTGCCCGAGCGCAGGCCGCCGCGCCGCTGCGGGGACATGTCCCGCGTCGAGGTGCGGCTCGCGGTTCTGGACTCGCCGGATTGCGCGCGATTCTTGTTCACCGTGCGCGCGGCGATCTCCTCGGCGCGTTCGGTGCTCGCGCCCTGCTTCTTCTCCGAGTCCTTGATGTGCTGGTACTGACGTTCGCGCTTGTCACTCCATGCCTTGGGCATGTCACACCTCCTTTACGCCGGGCGAGTACCCCGGCATCGGTGGAGCTAACGTCCTAGAGCAATCCCCGCAGGTGCAGATCGGAGGCGTATTTGGCGATCAGCGCCGGTTCCAGGTGCGGAATGTCGGAGCCGGTGGCCCGCACGGCCGCGTGGAAGCGCTCGGCCGGGAGCGCGGCGCCGGCCAGCGGCCGGGCCGGTCGGGCGAACGCGTGCAACAGCGGCAACAACGATTGCCTGCGCTGTTCCTCCGGCAGCGCACGCAGGGCGTTCTCGAAACGGGACAGCCAATCCGCGTAGTCGTCGACGCGCTGGATGTCGTGCCCGGCCTCGACGAGCCAGTCGACGAAGGTGTCCAGGGAGATGTCGTCGTCGTGTGGATTGAGCACGTCGTAGGTCTGATAGCCGGTGCGGCGCCCGCCCAGCGCGGTGATCGCGGCGGCGGTGAAATCGGCGGGCAAGCCGTCGTAGTGGGCGCGGCGGCGACCGCCGCCGGGGTCGCTCGCGTAGAACGAGCGCGGAGCGATGCCGGTGGCCAGGATGCTGAGCAACAGGCGGGTGAACATGTCGGGCAGGTTGAGCTGACCGGCGTAGCGGCTGTGCGCCAGGATCATGTCCGAGCGGAACACCGCCACGGGCAGCCCGCAGTGCGCGTGCGCTTCGCGCAGCAGCACCTCGCCGGCCCACTTGCTGGTGCCGTAGCCGCCGGCGTAGGCGTCGTCGAGGCGGCGCAGCGGGCTGATCCGGCGGATGTCGGCGTCCTCGTCGAAGACGGCGGGATCGATCTGCGCGGCCACCGCGACCGAGGACAGGAAATCGACCGGCTTGAGCCGCGCGCTGAGCGCCAGCCGGATCACCTCGGCGGTCCCGGCGACATTCGGCCCGAACAACTGCCGATACGGCAGCACGTGATTGACCAGTGCGGCCGAATGCACGACGCGGTCGACGGTTTCGGCCAGCCGGGTCCAACCCGGTTCGTCCAGGCCGAAATTCGGCTCGCCGACATCGCCCGCGACGACCTCGAGGTGATCGGCGGCGAGGTCGTCGAATTCGCGGCGCAGGGCGGGGTCGCCGGAGTCGAAAGCCGCGGCCAGGCGCTGCCGGGCCGCCGTCGTGTCCGCGCCGCGGACCAGGCAGATCAGTGTGCCGCCGGTGGTTTTCAGTCGTTGCAGCCATTCCAGGCACAAGAAGCGGCCCAGGTAACCGTTGGCGCCGGTCAGCAGGACCGTGCGGGTTCCGATGACGCGCGGCAGCCGCGCGGCGCCGTCCAGGGTGGCCGCGTCGAGGAAGCGATCCAGCGTCAGGTCGGCGGCCCGCACCTGGGTGCCGGTGCCGTGCACGGCCTCGAAGGTCGGCCGCCGGCCCGAATCACGTTCGGCCACGAGGTAATCGGCGATCTGCCGCAGATCGGCCGCCGGGCCGGTGAGCACCCCGACGGGCACCTCGACCGCGAAGATGTCGTGCAGCAGATTCGACAGCGACAGCGCCGAGAGCGAATCGCCGCCGAGATCGGTGAAGTGCGCGTCCGGCCGCAGATCGGTGTCGGCGCAGCCGAGCAGCGCCCGCACGGCGCGCCCCACGGTCTCCAGCACCGGACGGTCGGCGCTCGACTGCCGCAGCGCGATCAACTCGCCGGTCTGCGCGGCCGCGAGATCGGTGTACAGCTGGTCCAGGAGGGGGCCGTAGTGCTCTTTCAGCCTGGGCCGCAACAGCTTTCCGATGCCGGACAGGAAACCGTTGGCGGCGCTGAAGGGTTCGGTCTCGAGCAGCAGGTCGCGCGGGATCTCGTAGGAGTGCAGCTCGCCGTCCCTGGCCAGGCGTTGCAGCGAATCCAGCACCGCCGCTTTCGGATCCGGCTGCTGTAGCGCCTCCTCGGTCGGCACGACGACGGCCAGTAGATAGGCGCGCTCGCTACTGCCGTAGACGAAGATCTGCCGGACCAGCGGGCTGCTGGCGAACACCGCCTCCAGCTTCGCGACGGTGACGAATTCGCCCTGGGACAGCTTCAGGACGTTGTTGCGCCGGTCCACGCACACCAGTTCGTCGGGACCGAGTTCGGCGACGATGTCGCCGGTCCGGTAGAAGCCGTCCGGGTCGAAGACCTCGGCGGTGATGTCGGGGCGCTTGAAATATCCGGGGATCATCGCGGTGGTCTTCAACAGCAGCTCACCGCGCGGGTGCGGGCGATCGGTGCGGAAGTATCCGAGTTCGGGCACGTCGACGAGCTTGTAGTCCAGCACCGGTGGGCGGCGCACCCGGTTGTCGATCACCAGTCCGCCGCCGGCCTCGGTGGAGCCGTAGCCGTCGTGCAGTTCCAGGTCGATCACCGACTCGACGAAGGTGCGCATCTCCGCCGCGAGCGGGGCGCTGCCGCAGATCGCGGTCAGCACCCGACCGCCCAGGAACTGTTCCCGCAGTTCGGTTTTCACCGCCGCTTCGATGGCGGCGCGGTCGCTGCCCGGCGTCCAGCGGCGGTCCACCTCGCTGAGGAAACGCTGAAAGACCATGTCGCACACGCGCGGAACGAAGAACATCTCGGTCGGGCGCACCAGGGCGATGTCCTCGAACAGGGTCGACATATCGCTGCGCGCCGCGAAATAGGCGGTTCCGCCCCGGGCGAGCAAGCCGTGCAGGGTCATTCGTCCCGCGACATGACTCATCGGCATGAAATTGAGGTTGATCGCGGCGACCGGCGGCTGGGCCAGCCAGATCTTGCGCACCAGAGGCTCGGTGTACATGGCGCCCTTGGGCGTTCCGGTGCTGCCGGAGGTATAGATGAGCAGGGTGAGGGTGTCGTCGTCGGCCGCGCACACGGGTGCGGCGGGCAGCCCTCGGCCGCGATCGATGAGCGCGTCGAGCGTGTCGAGACGCGAGTGACCGGCCAGGCTGATGCTCAGCTTCTCGTCCTCCGACGAAAAGTCGAAGAGCAGGAACAGCTCGGGCGACCCCGCGGCGTTCATACACTCCGCCGCGTACTCCACCAGGTCCGCGCTCGCGGCCAGCACCCGCGGCTCGGTCTCGGCGAGGATCGCAGCCGATTGCGCGACCGGCGCGCTCGCCTGCAACGGCACCGCGACCGCGCCGAGCCGCACGCACGCCAGGTCCAGAATCGTATAGTCGATGCTGGTGAACCCGACGATCGCGACGAAATCCCCAGCCCGAACACCGGATTCGTACCAGGCCGCCGTCACCGCGTCGACCCGCGCGCCCAGTTCGCCGTAGGTGATGGTCTGGAATTCCGGCAGCCACCGCCGGACGCGCTGCCCGGTCGCGTCCTCGGCCCATTCCGCGCGCCGCTGCCCGAGGGCGGGCCGCTCGGCGTAGTCCTCGGTCAGGCGCTCGATGATCTGCGGCAGCCGCAACTCCCGCAGTGCCGCGCTGGTCGCCTTGTCCGGCCGGGCCGCCCCGATCTCCGGAAACTGGGCATACACCTGCTCGACCCGGCGCGCCCGCCGCTCCTGCGCCGTCTCGACCGCCATCGTCCACCTCCTCGGGTGACACCGGCGTCACCCGCCCCCATTCTGATGGCATCCGCCGCCAGATTGCCAGTTAGGTGTAACCGCTCGTGTCTCCCACCGCAAAAAACCGGGCGGCAGCGTGAATCGCTGCCGCCCGGTTTCGGCGGAAAACTACTTCTTGCGGTCGCGCTTCTCGCGGATGCGGACCGAGATCCGGACCGGGGAACCGTCGAAGTTGAACTCCTCGCGCAGCCGGCGCTCCAGGAAGCGGCGGTAGCCCGCCTCCAGGAAGCCGGTGGTGAAGAGCACGAAGGTCGGCGGGCGCGTGGTCGCCTGGGTGGCGAACATGACGCGCGGCAGCCGCCCGCCGCGCATCGGCGGCGGCGTGGCCGCGACGACTTCCTTGAGCCAGTTGTTCAACCGGCCCGTCGGAACGCGCTTGTCCCAGGACTCCAGCGCCGTCTCCATCGCCGGCACCAGCTTCTGCACCGCCCGGCCGGTGTGCGCGGAGATATTGACCCGCTGCGCCCACGGCACGCGGACCAGCTCGCGGTCGATCTCCTTCTCCAGCTGCAGGCGGCGGTCCTCGTCGACCAGATCCCACTTGTTGAACGCCAGCACCAGCGCCCGGCCGGACTCGGCGACCATGCTGATCACCCGCAGATCCTGCTCGGTCATCGGCTGGGACGCGTCGATCAGCATGATCGCGACCTCGGAGGCCTCCAGCGCCGACTTGGTGCGCAGCGAGGCATAGAACTCCATGCCGCTCGCGTGCGACACCTTGCGGCGCAGACCGGCGGTGTCGACGAACTTCCAGATCTTGCCGCCCAATTCGACCAGCGAGTCGACCGGATCGACCGTCGTGCCCGCGACATCGTGCACCACCGAGCGCTCCGCGCCGGACAGCTTGTTGAGCAGACTGGACTTGCCGACATTCGGCTTGCCGACCAGCGCGACACGACGCGGGCCCTGGCCGCCGGTGCCCTCGCGGGGCGTCTCCGGCAGCACCGCGAGCACGTCGTCGAGCAGGTCGCCGGTGCCGCGGCCGTGCGAGGCCGACACCATGCGCGGCTCACCCAGACCCAGTGACCACAGCGACGCGGCCTCGGCCTCGAGCTTCGCCGAGTCGACCTTGTTGGCGACCAGGATCACCGGAATCTTGGAGCGCCGCAGCTTCTTCACCGCCGCCTCGTCGGTGGCGGTGGCCCCGACGGTGGCGTCGACGACGAGCAGGATCGCGTCCGCGGTCTCCATGGCCAGTTCGGCCTGCCGCGCGACCGACTGCTGCAGCCCCTTGGCGTCGGGCTCCCAGCCGCCGGTGTCCTGCACGAAGAAGCGCCGGCCGGACCAGCTGGCCTCATAGGAGATGCGGTCCCGGGTGACGCCGGGAATGTCCTCGACCACCGCTTCGCGTCGGCCCAGGATGCGGTTCACCAGTGTGGATTTGCCGACGTTCGGCCGGCCGACCACGGCCAGGGTCGGCATGGCGACATACTCTTCGCCCTCCCCCTCGCCGTCGAGTCCGAGCAGCTCCCAGTCGGATTCGTCGCTCCAGACGCCGTCACCGGCCAGTACATCCTCTGTCACCGGGACTCTCCTGTCGTCGAAAGCTGCTGGGCGACAACCTGATACAACTCGTCGATGACCTGGTCCTTGCTCAGCTCACTGGTGTCGACCAGCACCGCGTCCGCGGCGGGCCGCAGCGGCGAGATCTTGCGGGTCGAATCCAGGTTGTCGCGGCGCTGCACGTCGGCCAGCACGGCGGCGTAGTCGTCGCCGCGACCCTCGGAAATGTTCTGCTGGTTGCGCCGCTGCGCCCGCGCCTCGGCGGAGGCGGTCAGGTAGATCTTGGCGTCGGCGTCGGTCAGCACGACGGTGCCGATGTCGCGACCCTCCACCACGATCCGGCCGGCCTCGGCGGTGATCTCGCGCTGCAGGGCGACGAGCAACTCGCGCACCTCCGGCACGGCGGACACGGCCGAGACCGCCTTGGTCACCGCGTCACCGCGGATCTCGGAGGACACGTCGTCACCGTCGAGCTCGATCACCTCGCGGCTCGGGTCGGTGCCGATGTGCAGCGGCAGTTCCTTGACCGCGATCGCGATCGCCGCGGCGTCCTCCAGGTCGACGCCCGCGCGCAGCACACGCAGCGTCGCGACCCGGTACATGGCGCCGGTGTCGAGATACCGCGCGTGCAGCCGGGTGGCCAGCAGCCGCGACACGCTGGACTTGCCGGTCCCCGAAGGGCCGTCCATGGCCACGACCAGTGGACCGCTGCCGATCAGCTTCTCCGTAATCTCCACGGAAATCTCCACACTGCTCACAACGACACCGCCTCGTACAATTTGCCGACTTCGCCACGCCCGAGCACCTTCAGGGTGCCGGGCCGCTGGTCGCCCAGGGCGACCGGTCCGATATTGGTGCGCACCAGGCGGATCACCGGGTGACCCACCGCGGCGAGCAGGCGGCGCACGATGTGCTTGCGCCCCTCGTGCAGCTCCAGCTTCACCAGCGAGCGCCCCTCGCCGAGCTCGAGCACCTGGAACTTGTCCACCTTGGCCGGGCCGTCGTCGAGCTCGAGACCGTCGCGCAGCCGCTTGCCGATGCCCTTGTGCACCTCACCGTTGACGGTGGCCAGGTAGGTCTTGGAGACCTCGAAGGACGGGTGCATCAGCCGGTGCGCGAGATCGCCGTCGTTGGTGAGCAGCAGCAGGCCCTCGGTGTCGGCGTCCAGGCGCCCGACGTGGAACAGCCGCTGCCCGGCCGCGATGCGCTCGGCGACGATGTCGCCGACGCAGGGGCGGCCCAGATCGTCGGACATCGTCGACTGCCAGCCCTTGGGCTTGTTCAGCGCGATGTGCACCAGTTCCTCGCGGACCATCACCCGGATGCCGTCGACGCGGATGACCGCCTTCTGCGGATCGATGCGCAGACCCTGCTCCTGCACGATGGCGCCGTCGACCTCGATGCGGCCCTGCTCGATCATCTCCTCGGCGGCGCGGCGCGAGGCCACACCCGCCTTGGCGAGCACCTTCTGCAAGCGCTCACCCTCGCCGGCGGGCAGCTTGACGTGCGCGTCGCCGGTGTAGACCTCGGTCTCGGATTCGACGTGCTGATGCCGGGCCGGTTTGGCGTTGCTCAGCAGCGGGGCGGACGCGCTCGGGCGCTGCACCTTGGGGGTCTTCTTCGGCGCGGTCGCGGGCTTGCGAGCGCCACCCTGGCCGGTGGCGCCACGGCTCGGTGCGCCGGACCGCGCGGCGGGGGCCGCACCGCGTGCGCCGCGCTCGCCCTGCCCGGTACCACCGCGGCCGGGGCCGCCGGACCGCGAGGCGGGAGCCGCGCCGCGAGCGCCACGCTCTCCTTGGCCGCTCCACGACGACCCGCGCTGGGGGGAGCCGCTGGGCGTGGTGTATTCGCCGCGGGAGGAGGCGCGCGACCCGGTGCCACGCTGGGAGGCGCCACCCTGGCCGCCGCGACGGTCCTCACTCCAACCGCCACGTTCGGCGGAGCCGCCACGGCGAGCGCCGCGATCTTCACCCCAGCCGCCGCGCTCGGCGGCGGCGCCACGCTGGGCCGCGCGGGCCCCGCGCGATCCGGTGCTGCGGGGCGAGCCGCCACGGGCGGGCGGCTGGTCACTTCTGTTTCTACGATCCGGTGTGCCATCTCGGCGAGCGGGCGTATTCAATGTTTTTCCTAGTCGTCGGTGCCGAGATCCAAGTCGGTCTCAGCGTTCTTTTTCAGCCTGGTGTACCGGGGATCGGTATCCAGACTGTCGTTGATCTCATCGATCAGGTCGACGCCCGGAAGCAAGGGCGCCAGGGGCGGCAGGTCCGACAGTGACGCGAGCCCGATCCGCTCCAGGAACAACTCGGTCGTGCGGTACTGCGTGCCGTTCGTCTCCGGATCCGCACCGGCCTCGGCGATCAAGCCGCGAGCCAGCAGTGTGCGCATCACTCCGTCGACGTTCACGCCGCGGACCGCACTCACCCTGGTCCGGGTGACCGGCTGGCGGTAGGCGACCACCGCCAATGTTTCCAACGCCGCGCGGGTCAATTTTGTTCGCGCGCCGTCGAGCAGCACCTGCTCCACATAGGGTGCGTACTCGCTGCGAGTATAGAAGCGCCAGCCGTCCCCGACGAAACGCAGATCGATGCCGCTGCGCCGGGCGGTGAGCTCGGCGGACATCGCACGCAGGACGTCTTCGACCCGTTCGGTGTCGGCGTCCATGGCCGCGGCCAGCTGTTCTGCGGGGGCGGGCGCGTCCACGACCAGCAGCATGGCCTCGAGGGCGGAGCGGAATTCGTCGTCGTCGAGGGTCGCGGGCGTGACGGACGCCTCGTCTTCGGGCTGGTAGGCGAGGGAGGAATCGGCCGGTGCCGGCTCGGTGTCGAGCGCGATGATCTCGACGCCGTCCTGGGCCAGCAGTTCGGCGTCGCGCTGGATCAGCTCGGCGGTGCTCGGGACCGCGGGCTCGGTCGCCCGCGCGTTGAGCGCCGCCAACCGGGCCACCTCCGCCAACCGGGCCACCTCCGCCAACCGCGCGGCCTCCATCATCCGCGCGGCCGCCGTCTGACCGGCGGCCTCGGCAGGCTCGCCCGCACCATTCGTCTCGGCCGCACCGCCCGGCTCGATCTCACCGCTGGGCTCACTCACCCGTAATCCTCCTCGATGGTCACGATCGGTTCCGGCGCGTCCGGGTCCACCTCGCCGATCCAGCTGACGGCCAGCGGGCCCAGCGGATCGGGCTGGTCGAACTCGATCGACTTCCCCCGGTACAGCTCGAGCAGCGCCAGGAAGCGGGCCACGATCTGCACCGGCGTCTCGCAGTCGGCGACGAGTTCGGCGAAGGTCGTCCACCCGCCCGCGCCGCGTTCCCGCAGGCGTTCCAGCACCCAGGCCGCTTCGTCGGCGACCGAGATGGCGTGCGAGTGCAGATGGTCGAGCCCGACCCTGGGCGCCGGGCGTGGCCGGAAGGCGACGGCGGCGATCTGGGCGAACCCGGCCGCGTCCACTCCCAGCGTAACCTCGGGCAGCAGGCCGGCGAAGCGCTCCTCCAGGCTCACCGAGCGCGGGTAACGCCGCAGCGCCACCGCCTCCAGTTCGCCGAACAACTCGGCCACCTGTTTGAACGCGCGATATTGCAGCAGCCGCGCGAACAGTAGATCGCGCGCCTCCAGCAGTTCCAGGTCCTCGGCGTCGGTCATCTCGCCCGAGGGCAGCAGCCGGGCCGCCTTCAGGTCGAGCAGGGTGGCCGCGACCACCAGGAACTCGGTGGTCTGATCCAGGATCTTGTCCGCGCGCAGCCCCGTCTCCTCGGCCATCCCGGCCGGCCCACCCGTCGCCCGACCGCCACCCCTCACCGAATCGCTGCGCGATGCCGCGCTTAATGCCTTGGTGTAGGCGATGAACTCGTCGGTGACCTTGTGCAACGCCACCTCGGTGACGTCGAGCTTGCGCGAGCTGATCAGCGTGAGCAGCAGATCGAAGGGACCCTCGAAGTTGCTGAGCGTCAGGTGGAATCCGGACTTCTCGGGCGCTTCGGGCAGGACGGCGGCACCCGCGGCGTCCTGGTCCGAGATCGAAGCTGGAGCGGGTTCTAAGGTGCCGTTCACCGGCCGGACCGGTGGATGACTTCCCTCGCCATCGCCCGATACGCTTCGGCGCCACCGGATTTCGGCGCCCACGTGGTAATCGGTTCACCGGCCACGCTGGCGTCCGGGAACCGGACGGTGCGCGAGATCGCGGTGTCGTAGACCAGGTCGCCGAACACCTCGACGACGCGAGCCATGACCTGCCGGGAATGGAGTAGTCGCGCGTCGAACATCGTCACCACGATGCCGTACAGGCTCAACCTCGGGTTCAGGCGATCGCGCACCTTCTCCACGGTGTCGTTGAGCAGGGCGAGTCCTCTCAGCGAGAAGTACTCGCATTCCATCGGAATGATGACGCCGTCGGAGCAGGCGAGCGCGTTGACGGTGAGCAGGCCCAGCGAGGGCTGGCAGTCGATGAGGATGTAGTCGTAGCGGTCGCGCACGGGCTCCAGCGCCCGGCCCAGGGTCTGCTCGCGGCCGACCTCGTTGACCAGCTGGATCTCCGCGGCGGACAGATCGATGTTGCTGGGCAACAGATCCAGGTTCTCGATGCGGGTCTCCATCAGCACGTCGTCGATGGAGGTGCTGGTGCCGATCAGCAGGTTGTGTACGGTCTGATCCAGATCGTGATGGGCGACACCGAGTCCCGCCGACAGGGCGCCCTGCGGATCCAGGTCGACCAGCAGGACGCGGCGACCGTATTCGGCCAGCGACGCGCCCAGATTGATGGTCGAGGTGGTCTTGCCGACGCCGCCCTTCTGGTTGCACATGGCGACGATCAGCGCGTCACCGTGCTCGGCGAGCGGCTGCGGATCCGGCACCAGGCGTAACGGCCTGCCCGTCGGTCCGAGTTCGGCGGCGCTCTCCGGCACGGGTTCGACCCCATTGGCCCACAGCGTTTCCGCCGCGGCGTTGGAAACCGGTCCCGCCGCTCCTGCTGTAGTCACGATCCCGCTGCTCCTTATGCGTTTGCCCAGTGCCGTAGCGACTGCTTGCAGGTCGCTCGAAATGGTCGGCCCGCCGAGCGTAGCGAGACCGATCAGGCCCGACCTCGCTTTCGTACGGTCCAGCTCTGTTTTAGACGCTACCGCTTGACAGCGCGAGACTTGCGTTCGGACACGCGAGCTGCCGTACGTACTCGCACCAGACGATACCGCGTGATCGTTGCGCGGAAGGGCGCGTACCGGAACGCGATCAGCGCGCACGCGGGTGCGCGGTGGCCCAGACTTCGCGCAATGTGCTGACGGTCACCAAGGTGTAGATCTGGGTGGTGGTCACCGAGGCGTGACCCAGAAGTTCCTGTACGACACGCACATCCGCGCCGCCGTCGAGCAGATGGGTGGCGAAGGAGTGCCGCAGCGTGTGCGGCGACACCGCCGCCCCGATGCCCGCCCGCTCGGCCGCGGTTTGCAGCACCTGCCAGGCGCTTTGCCGCGACAGCCGGCCGCCGCGGGCATTGAGGAACAGCGCGCCCGCGTTGGCTTTTCCGGCGGCGGCCAGCCCGGGGCGGCCGCGCACGAGGTACGCGTCGACCGCCGCGAGCGCGGGCCGGCCGATCGGCACCATGCGCTGTTTACCACCCTTGCCGCGCAACAGGACCGCGCGCTCGCCCGGATCGAGGTCGTCCACGTCCAGGCCGACGACCTCGGAAATCCGTGCGCCCGTGGAGTACAGCAGTTCCAGCAGCGCCCGGTCGCGCAGCCCGCGCGGCCCCCCGTCGTTGCCGGGCTGACCGCCCGCCGCCTCGAGCAGGCGCAGGACTTTGTCGTAGGGCAGGGCTTTGGGCAGGCGCCGTCCGGGCGCGGGCGGCTTCACCGCGTGCGCCACATCGGTGGTGGTCAGGCCCTCGGCGGCGGCGAATCGGTGCAGTCCGCGCACCGCGATCAGCGCCCGGGCCACCGAACTCGCCGCCAGCGGCGGATGATCCGGCCCACCCGCGCGCAGCGCCATGGTGAACTCGGCGACATCGGCTTCCGCGACCTCGTCGAGTCCGGCGCGACCGCGTTCGCTCAGGTAGTCGCGGTAGCGGTCCAGATCGCGGCGGTACGCGCCGAGCGTGTTGCGCGCCGCGCCGCGTTCGACCGCGAGATGGTCGAGGTAGGCGTCGATCTCGCGTGCGAGCACCCGGTGATCCTACGACCGCGCGCGAGCCGATGCCGACTCGCGCACGGGCGCGTCAGCGTGCCTTGCGCTCCAGGAACCTGGTCGGCTGCCCCGGCCAGGGCGCGTCGGCGGGGCGCAGTTCGAGATTGCCCGCGCGCGCCGCCGCCAGGGCCAGCACACCGGCCACCGCCGTGGCGTTGACGATCTCGCCCGCCAGCGCGGCTCGCACCGCCTGATCGACCTTCAGCACGGTGACGCCGAGATCGGCTTCCTCGTTCTCCGGCTCGGGACGGTCGACCGCGTAGAGACCGCGCGCCAGGTAGACCCGCAGCGCCTCGTCGGTGAACCCCGGCGAGAGCGCCACGTCGACCAGCACCGACCACTCGCGTGCGCCCAGCGCCGTCTCCTCGGCGAGTTCCCGCTTGGCCGCGGCCAGCGGATCCTCACCGGGCACGTCGAGCAGCCCGGCCGGCAGCTCCAGCAGCCGCCGGCCGATCGGATGCCGGTACTGGTTGATCAGCACCACGTTGTCGTCGTCGTCCAGGGCGGCGACGGCGACGGCGGCGTGATGCTCGATCACCTCGCGTTCGGCGACCCGGCCGCCGGGCATACGGACCTGATCCAACCGCAGCGCGAGGATGGCCCCGCTGTAGACGGTTTCACTGGAGACCGTCTCGAAATCGTGACTGCCCGGCACCGCGCCCCCTCTGTCGCTCATGGCCTACTTCTCCGCACCCGCGAGTTCGTCGGCCTCGGTCAGGTCCACCGGAAGCTGTTCGGCCGCCTTGTACTTCAGCGCCGCCGCGATCAGCGCCGCGAACAGCGGATGCGGGCGGGTCGGCCGGCTCTTCAGCTCCGGGTGCGCCTGGGTGGCGACGAAGAACGGATGTACCTCCGCAGGATATTCCACGAACTCGACCAGGTGCCCGTCGGGCGAGGTGCCGCTGAACTTCAGGCCGCTCTTGGCGATCTTGTCGCGGTAGGCGTTGTTCACCTCGAACCGGTGCCGGTGCCGCTCGGAGACCTCTTCGGCCCCGTAGGCCTGCGCCACCACCGAACCCTTGGTCAGCGCCGCGGGGTAGGCGCCCAGGCGCATGGTGCCGCCGAGATCGGCGGCCCCGGCCACGGCGTCCTTCTGGTCGGCCATGGTGGAGATGACGGGATGCTTTGTGTCCGGCTCGAACTCGGCGGAGTTGGCCTCGGTCAGGCCGACCGAGCGCGCCGCCTCGATCACCACGCACTGCAGGCCCAGGCACAGGCCCAGCAGCGGAATGCCGCGAGTGCGGGCGTAACGGATCGCGCCGACCTTGCCCTCGATGCCGCGAATGCCGAACCCGCCGGGGATCAGCACCGCGTCCACCTCGCGCAGCGCGGCGGCCGCACCGGCCTCGGTCTCGCACTCGTCGGAGGGCACCCAGCGGATCTTGACCTTGGCGCGGTGCGCGAAACCGCCCGCGCGCAGCGCCTCGGTGACCGAGAGGTAGGCGTCGGGCAGGTCGACGTACTTGCCGACCAGCGCGATCTCCACCGACTCGCGGGAGTGGTGCACCCGCTCCAGCAGATCGCCCCACACCGTCCAGTCCACGTCGCGGAACGGCAGGCCGAGGCGGCGCACCACGTAGGCGTCCAGGCCCTCGCGGTGCAGCACCTTCGGGATGTCGTAGATCGACGGCGCGTCCGGGGTGGAGATGCAGGCGTCGACGTCGACGTCGCACATCAGCGCGATCTTGGACTTCAGCGCCTGCGGGACGTCGCGGTCGCAGCGCAGGATCAGCGCGTCGGGCTGGATGCCGATGCTGCGCAGCATCGCGACCGAGTGCTGGGTCGGCTTGGTCTTGAGCTCGCCGGAGGGGGCGAGGTAGGGCACCAGCGAGACGTGCAGGAAGAAGACGTTGTCGCGGCCCACGTCGTGGCGGATCTGGCGGGCCGCCTCGAGGAACGGCTGGGATTCGATATCGCCGACGGTGCCGCCGATTTCGGTGATCACTACGTCGGGGGTGTGGCCCTGCAGATCGGGGCCCTGCATCGCCAGGATGCGCGCCTTGATGGCGTCGGTGATGTGCGGGATGACCTGCACCGTGTCACCGAGGTATTCGCCGCGGCGCTCCTTGGCGATGACCGACGAATAGATCTGGCCCGTGGTGACATTGGCGTCGCGGGACAGGTCGCGGTCCAGGAACCGCTCGTAGTGGCCGACGTCGAGATCGGTCTCGGCGCCGTCCTCGGTCACGAACACCTCTCCGTGCTGGAACGGATTCATGGTGCCCGGATCGACGTTCAGGTAGGGGTCGAGCTTCTGCATGGTGACGCGCAGTCCGCGCGCAGTCAGCAGCTGACCGAGGCTGGATGCGGTAAGGCCTTTGCCCAATGAGGAGGCGACACCACCGCTGACGAAGATGTGTTTCGTGGCAGTTCGCGCCTGAATCCGTGTTTGACCCACGGGTCTTCACGGTAACACTGTTTGGTCCCGCCGATCCAACGCCACGCACGTTTGCCCACAAGTCGCCCACCCGTCATCCCCGGCTTGACCTCCGGACGCCCCGGTCTGCTCCTCCCCCCGATGAGCCGAACGTCACGTTCACCCGCGTGCCTGGTAGCCCTCAGATCGGCGCCTCGCTCCACCATCGGTCGTACAGATCGCCCCCGGACGACATCCCGAACGCCTGCAATGCGCAGAAATTGCGGTTCGATTCGCCGAACCGCACATCGAGCTTTCCGACCTGACCGCGGTACTGGTCGGGGTCGGTACGCCAGACAGCGGTTCCGGACCCTGACGGGCGGGTCCAGGCGGACTCGCCTTCGCCCGGCGTGGTGATCGGCGGATAGGGCGCGCGATCGGTGCGGCATTTGACCATCAGCCACCAGACGGTCGGGTTGTCGCCGGTGCACACGATCCCCGGCACAGCGGCGTCGTCGACGGCTTTGCAGCTGAGATCCAGGTGGCCGCGGGCGGCGGGCGTGGCGGGCAGGAGATCGGGGAAGGCGGCGACGAGGAAATCCGCGCTGCCCCACGGCGCGGCCACCGACGCCGCAGTGGTCGGGGGCGGGTCCACCGGCGGGTCGGCTCGGAGGCCGAGGGCCGCGGCGGTCGCGGCCACCGTGATCGCCGCGAGGCCTGCCGCGAGCGCGACACGGACCCGGCGAACACGCCGGAAGGTCTTGCCGCCCAGGGCAGCCCGGGCGGCCTCGGCCAGTTCGCCGCAACCGTCGTAGCGCTGCGCCGGGTCCTTGGCCATGGCGCGCGCGATCACGTCGTCCAGGGCGACCGGCAGGCCGGGCGCGACCCGGCTGGGGCGCGGCGGCGGCGCGGACAGCTGCGCGTGCAGCATCGCGGCGGCCGTCTCACGCCGGAACGGCAACTGACCGGTGAGCAGGTGGTACAGCGTCGCGCCCAGACCGTAGACATCGGCGCGGCGATCCAACTCGCCGCCGCGGATCTGCTCGGGCGCGGCGTAGGCAAGCGTCGCGGGCATGGTTCCGGTCGCGGTACCGCCGGTTTCCTCTTTCGCGATGCCGAAGTCGGTCACCAGGACGCGGTCACCGTCCCGGGAAACCAGGATGTTGGCCGGTTTGACGTCACGGTGCAGCAATCCGGCGGCGTGGACGGCGTCCAGCCCGCGGGCCGCTTCGGCCACGATGGCGACGGCCCGGGCGGCGGGCAGTCCGCCGGCCCGCACGAGCGCGGCGGCGTCCTGGCCGTCGACGAATTGCATGGCGATCCAGAGCAGTTCGCCATCCGCGCCGCTGCCGTAGACGGACACCAGGTTCGGATGGTCGAGCCGGGAGGCCAGCTCGGCCTCGCGCCGGAAGCGTTCCCGGAACCCGGGATCGGCGCTGCGGCCGGGCGCCAGCACCTTCAGCGCGTCGTGCCTGGGCAGGCGCGGGTGGCGGGCGAGGTGCACCGCGCCCATGCCGCCCGCACCGAGCCGGCGTTCGATCACATACCCGGCCACCTCGGCTCCGGGCCGCAGGCCGCCGGTCACCGGGTGTTGGCGAGCAGCGCGTACTGGGCGGCGGCCCGGCGGCGGACGAAGGTCTCGTCCGGGCCGATCACCGTCGCCAGGTACCGGCCGTCCAGCAGGTAACAGCGGTGGTAGGGATCGGTGCCGTTGAACTCGATGCGATAGCAGAACACGTCCGGCACGCCCACCGGTCCGGCGATCAGGGCCCGTTCGGCGTCGGTGGACTCCGCGACCGACTTCGCGATGTTGTCCACCAGCGCGCGGTAGTACCAGCGGGCGCGGCCGGCGTCCTGGAAGCGGTAGAGGCTCTCCAGTCCGGTACCGGCGATCCGGTCGATGCCGAACTCGCCCGGTTGAGTGCGATCGGTCTGCTCGACCCGGATCTGGTGGTCGACGCCGCCGGGTCCGAATACGACGCCGCCGTTCATCCGCACCCCGATCGCCACCGACACCTCACGGAAGTAGTTCTCGCGGCGGCTCAGCGACGGGAAGGTCCACTGTCCGGGCTGCATCGGCACCATGCGGGCCAGCATCCCGTCCGGGTCCAGCGGCAGTTCGGCCAGCCGGCCGTCCCGGGTCGGGGTGAAGGTGTCCAGCCTGGGTAGTTGCGCGTCGAGCACGGCGGCGGCGACCCCGGCCAGCGCGGCGCGATCCGGTTCGGGCAGGCGCAGATACAGGGCGACCAGGAACGATCCGTGCGCGGCGTAGACGCCGAGGGTCGGCACCGTGGGACGCCAATGACTGTGCACGCCTGCGTATCCCGGGATATCGACGAGCTCGTTGCCCACACCGGCGGCGAAATCGGCCGCCGCGATCTGCTGGGCGGCCGCGGCCGCGGCCGCGTCGTCCCGCAGGCTCAGCACCGTGATCCGGATCAGCCTGGACTTGCCGTTCATCGTGGACCGTTCGCCGCCGGTGTCGTTCGCGGTGATCGAATAGCCCGCCACCATGCCGTGTTCGGTGAGCGGCGGGCGAGCGACGTCGGCGAGGATGCCGACCGAGGCCAGCGGCGTCGGCAGCAACGCCGAGACCGGATAGACCAGCGTGTCGTCGACATCGATCGGATTGATCACCGCCTCGGCCAGGCGCGCGGACTCCAGGATGCGGCCGTAGCCGGGCTTTCCGTTGGCCGGGACCGGCAGCGGAGTGGTATTCCATTCTCCGACATCGAGAATGGACAGATCCGGGCTCGCGGGCCGGGGCGTGCCGGGCACCATGCCGACGCAGCCGGCGAGCAGACCGGCGATCAGCAGCAGAACAGGCAGGCGGTCACAGCGGCGCATCGGCCCACCACTTCTCGAACAGGTCCGCCCCGGCCACCTCGTTGCGGCCGAAGGAGTAGAGGTAGCAGGAGTTCCGGTCGGCGCTGTCGAAGGTGACCATGAGGCCGTAGGTGTAGCCCTGCGCGGTCTCGCCGTCACCCCATACCGCCGTGCCGGTTTCGGCGCCCTTCGTCCAGCGCTGCTCGCCGCGCTGGGTACCGAAGACGAAGTGGGGTTTCGGCCGCGCCGAGCGGTCCGTCGTGCAGGTGATGGCCACCATCTCCAGCGGATCGCCGTCGCCGTCGCAGCGCAGGGTGGCCAGACCTGCCGGTGCGGCGGTGAGCGGGACGCTGGTGCTCGCGTCCTTGGAATCGACTGCCCGGCAATACATTCCCTTGTAGCCGAGGGCGAGCGGAAACGAGGGCAGCAGATTCGGGAACCGCGCGGCGATGCCGCCGTAGACACCCCACGGCCCGTCGTCGGGGCTCGTCGGCGGGGCCGGTTTCGGAGTGCCGGCGATGCCCGCCGCGGCCGGTGCGGGCGCGGGTCGCAAGCTCAGGCCGAGGACCGTGGCCGAGGTGATCACCAGGCCGATCACCGCGGCCGCCAGCAGGATTCGCCCGCGCCGGCGCGGATTCGGTAGCGCGGGTTCGGCTTCTCCGGCCGCGACGGCCTGCGCGGCGGCGGCCAGCGCGCCACAGCTCGGATACCGATCGCGCGGGTCCTTCGCCATGGCGCGGGCGATCACGGCGTCGAAGCCGCTGGGCAGCAGCGGATTCAGCGTCGTCGGCCGCGGCGGCGGTTCGCTCAGGTGAGCGTGCAGGATGGTCAGCGGATCGGTACGCGGGAACGGGACCGAGCCGGTCAGCAGGTGATAGAGGGTCGCGCCGAGGGCGTACACATCGGCACGGCGATCGATCGTCCTGCCCTCCAGCTGCTCCGGCGCCGCGTAGGCGAGGGTGGCCAGCACGGTGCCCTCGGCGGTGAGCGCCGTCGACTGCTCGACCGCCCGCGCGATCCCGAAATCGGTGACCAGCACCCGGTCCGGCACACCGTCCGCCTGCGCGACCAGGATGTTCGCGGGCTTCACGTCCCGATGCAGCAGCCCGGCGTCGTGCGCGGCGTCCAATCCTTTGGCCGCCTCGGCGACGATGTGCACCGCCCGCGGCGCGGACAGCCCGCCCCGCACCAGTTCCGCGGCGTCGCTGCCCGCCACGAACTGCATCGCGATCCACAGCCGGTCGTCGGCGCACCCCCGGTCGAGCACCGCGACGACATTCGGATGCTGCAGCCGCGCCGCCAATTTCGCTTCCCGCAGAAACCGCGCCCGGCTGTCGGCGGCACCGTCATCGGTGAGCACCTTCAGCGCCACCGGCCGGCTCAACTCGGGATGCCGGGCCAGATACACCGCGCCCATTCCACCCGAACCCAGTTGGCGCACAATGCGATACCCGGCAAAGATCTCACCCGAAACCAGCACCGCACCCATTCCTGCCCGAGGAATCCGCGCAGCCCACGTTCCGCAACGCCCTGTCCCCCACTAGCTCTCCGACCATCGCGCGCCCGCCCACGCGGGCACACGCGATCCGCAGATTAACACGGCCTCCGAGCACCGGCACCGGGCATCCGGAACGGCTTCGGGACCGCCGCGGCGTGGGCTACCGGGGTGGGGCGGCGAAGGTGAGGGAGGTGGCCTGGGCGCCGGTGCCGTAGCGGCCCGAGCCGCCGTTGAGCTGTTCGGACAGGCCCAGCACGGTGGTGAGGCGGCCGATGGCGCGGTCGAGGTGGTCGACGGTGGTGACGGTGGTGGCCAGGACCGAGTCGGCGCGCAGTTTCGCGATCGGGCCGGGGCCCTCGGCGGCGCCGGTGCGGCCCGCGAGGACGGTGCCCGAACTGCGGGCGCGCAGGGCGCCGGCGAAGCGGGCGATGTTGTCGCCCTGGTTGTTCTCCCCCGCCCGCGCGCCGTTGCCGGTGATGACGAGGGCGAGCTGGGCGGGCCGGGCCGGGGTGTCGCCGTAGGCGAGGAAGCCGCCGCCGCGCAAGGTCTCCAGCACCAGCGCCAGTTCCTCCGGCGTGCTGCGGGGCTGCGGATTGGCCGGGTCGAGCAGCAGCACCAGCCCGAGCAGGTCACCGGCGAGACTGGCCTGATCGACCGAACCGGTCCGCAGTTGCGCGCCGGCCGGGATCACATTGGTGAGCGAGGTGCGCATCCGATCGCCCTCGCTCGCGTCGAGGAACGCCTCGGTCAGCGCGATCCGCCCGGTGATCGCCGCACCCGCGGTGTCCAGGTCGCGGGTCAGCGCCTCCACGTCGGCGGGATCGGCGTCCGGGGTGGTGAACACGGTGACGGTCCGGTCGGCGAGCGCACCTTTCAGGATCTGGCCCGCCGATCCGGCGACGAACCGGTCGGCGGCCTCGAGTTCCTCGGCTTGACGACGGTTCCGCTCGGAAAGCTGATCGACCTGCTGGCGCAGTTCGGTCTTGTCCGAACGCAGCCCGGTGAGCATGTCCGCGGCCAGGGTCTGCGAACCCAGCACCACGCCGATGGCGAGCGCGAGGAAAATGCCGACGATCGAGATCAGGTGCTGCCGAACCGAAATCATGATCCTCCGTTGCTGGGGGTTCGAGCCGGTTGTCTCAGAGCAGGCCGTCGACGGTGTCGCGCGCCCAGAACAGGCCGCGGTCCCAGGTGGCGCCCACCCAGTCGACCAGTTCCCCGGTCGAATTCGAGGCGAGCAGCACCACGATGATCGCGATCAGCGCGGCCAGGACCACCATCGAGATCGCCACCCCGGACATCCGGCTGCGATACAGCGTCGCGACCGCTTTCGCGTCCATGAGCTTGGTGCCCAGCTTGAGCCGGGTCAGGAAGGTGGCCGGGCAGCTCTCGCGGCGACCGGCGTCGAAGAAGTCGTCGAGCGAGGCGGGCGCGCCGGCGGTGACGATCAGCGCGGCGTCGTGATGCCCGGCCAGCAGCAGCGCCAGGTCGGCGGGTGCGCCCGAGGAGGGGAAGGTGGTGGCCCCGATGCCGAGATCCTGGATGCGCTCCAGACCGCGGGCGTGGCCGTCGGTGTCGGCGGGCAGGATCACCTCGGCGCCGGATTTCAAGGTGGCGGTGCTGATCTCCTCGGGATCCCCGACGATCAGATCCGGCTGATACCCCTGCTTGACCAGGGTGTCCGCGCCCGCGCCGACCCCGACCATGACCGGGGCGTACTCCTTGACGAAGGGCTTGAGCGCTCTGAGATCGGCCGCGTGCCCGGGCCCGTCGGCCACCACCACCACGTGCCGGTCCTTCATCGACAACTGCAACTGCGGAATGCCCACGCCGTCGATCAGCAGCGGGCTCTCGGTGCGGATGAACTCGATCGCGTTGCCCGCGAACGCCTCCAGATGATCGGCCAGCCCGGTTCTCGCCTCGACCATGCGCTCGATGATCAGCGCGTCGGTGAGCTGAACGCCCTCGAACAGGACCTCCGGGTCCTTCTTGGTCAGCTTGTCGGCGTAGACGACGCCGCCGTCGATGCGGATCTTGGTGCCGTCCTTGATCCGGCCGAAGACGTCCGGGCAGGCGGTGTCCAGCAGCAGGATCCCGTTGGCCACCAGCGTTTCCGGGCCGAGATTGGGGTAGCGGCCGGAGATCGAGGGCGCGGTGTTGATCACCGCGCACACTCCGGCCGCGACGAGCCGATCGGCGGTCAGCCGGTCCAGATCGAGTTCGTCGAGCACGACGACATCGCCCGGACCGACCCGCCGCAGCAGACGCCGGGTGTTGCGATCCACCCGGGCCACACCGGTCAGACCGGGTAGCGTTTCGGTGTTCCTCGACAACAGCGCCAACATCTTCATAGGCCGATGATGTTCACTATCGCGGAGCTGTGGGGGGAGGCGCGCCGACCATTGGCCCAGGTCGCGCCTTAATTACCCAGGTGAATCGGAAACGCCGCCAAGTCGTTCTGGGTCATCACCGGCAGGTTCGACAGGTCACCGTCGGGTACCGCGAGCCGCAGCTCCGGGAAGCGGGCGAACAGTGCCGGCAGCGCGATCGCGGCCTCCAGCCGGGCCAGCGCTGCCCCCGGGCAGATGTGCGGGCCGTAGCCGAAGGACATGTTGCGCGGCGCGGTCGGCCGGGTGAGATCGAACTCGTCGGCGTCGGCACCGTGCAGGTCGGTGTCGCGGCCGATGGCCCGGTAGGACATCACCACGCCGTCGCCCTTCTCGATCACCAGGTCGCCGATGGTGATGTCCTCGGTGGCGAAACGCATCAGCAGGTGGCTCACCGGGCCGTCGAAGCGCAGCGTCTCCTCGATCGCCGCGGCCCACTCGCGGTCGCCGCTGTGCAGGGCGGCCAGCTGCTCGGGATGGGCGAGCAACGCGCGCACCGCGTTGACCAGCAGGCTGACGGTGGTTTCGTGGCCCGCTGCCACCAGCGCCTTCAGGTTGCCGATCACTTCGGCCTCGGTCAGCGGTTCGCCGCCGTCGGTCGCCTGGATCAGCGCGGAGGTGAGGTCGTCGCCCGGGGTCGCGGTCTTCGCCCGCACCATCTCGGTGAAGTAGACGTCGAGTTCGCCGATGACGCGCAAGCGCTCGTCCTGCGGGGTCATCACCGAGAAGAACTTCTTGTACCAGCCCAGCAGCAGATTCTCGTCGGCCGGGTTCACCCCCATGAGCTTGCCGATGACCCGCATGGGCAGCGGGTAGGCGAACACCGTCTTCAGATCGACGACGCCGGCCTCGCCGGCCTTCTCCAGATCGTCCAGCAACTCGGCGGTGATGGACTCGATGGTCGGGCGCAGGTCCTCGAGCCGCTTGCGGCTCAGCGCCTGGGTGGTCTTCAGGCGTAGTCGCCGGTGCTCCGGGCCGTCCACGCTGAACATCGAGCGGTCGACCAGGATCATGCCGATCAGCGGCCACTGGGTGGTGACCACGCCGTTGGTCCACAGCGACCAGCCGTTGATGTCCTTGATCAACCGGGTGTCGGTGAGCAGCTGGCGGGCCAGCGCGTGCTCGGTCACCGTCCAGACCGGGACGCCGAGCAGGTCGATCTTGGCCAGGCGACCGGCCGCGCGCAGGCGCGTGGTCTCCCCTGTGAGGTCACCGACCATCGGGTCGATGGCAATCGTCTCCAGATGTGGGCATTCCCGCATTACAGCGTCCCTCCAACAGCACGTACCGGGGTGAAAAGAACTGGTAGCGAAGTCATTCCGCGCAGGAACGCGGAGGGACGGCGCACCAGGGTCTGAACGGGGACGGCGAGATCGATGTCGGGCAGCCGGTCCAGCAGCACTTCGATTCCGGTCCGGGCGATGATCTCGGCGATCTGCTGCGCCGGGAACGGGCAGCGATATTCGCCGTAACTGAAGGAGAAATGCGCGCTGTTGCCGGCGTGCGCCGGTTCGGTGTTCACCGAGACATGCTGGCGCACATGCGGATCGGCGTTGGCCGCGCCCAGGCCCAGCAGCAGCAGATCACCGGCGCGAATGATCTTGTCGGCGAGGCGGGTGTCGCGCGCGGCCCAGCGCCCGGCCAGGATCTGGGTGGGGGTGTCCTCCCACAGCACCTCGTTCATCGCCTGCCCGACACTGCGCCGGCCGCCGCCCAGCGCGGCGGCGAAGCGGTCGTCGGTGAGCATGAGCCGCACCGAGTTCCCGATCCAGTCCGCGGTGGGCAGATAACCGGCGGCGGTGACCGCCATGATGTCCATGACGTATTCCTGATCCGAGAACGGCTCCGGATGCGCCAGCATGCGCGAGGTCAGGTCGTTGCCCGGCACGGCCTTCTTGGTGGCCATCAGCTTTCCGCACAGCTCGGCGAAACGCAGGTGCGCCTGCCGGGCGTCGGCGCCGCCGTCGGTGAAGGTCTTCATCACCCAGGCCAGCTCCGGGCCCTCGGCCTCCGGGAAACCCATGATCTGCGCCAGCACCAGCACCGGCAGCGGCTCGGCGTAGTCGCCGACGATCTCGGCCGACCCGCGACCGCAGAAACCATCGATCAGCCGGTCGGCGATGTCCTCGCAGACGCGGCGCAGTTCGAACGGATCCACCGACTCCAGCGCCGGTTCCACCATCGACACATGGCGGCGGTGCTCGGCCCCGGCGGTGAAATAGATCGAGGGCATGGGCTGACCGACCATCGGCAGCAGCGGCCAGTCCTCGGGAATGTTCGGCCACTGGTTCCACAGGCCGACATCGCGCGGGAACAGATCCGGATCGCTGGTCACCTGATGCAACTCGCGATAGCCGACGACCAGCCAGGCCGGGATGCCGCCGGGCAACTCGACCGAGACGACCGGCCCGTGCTCGCGGCGCATCTCCCGGTAGAGCTGATGCGGATCGGTGTGAAAACGCGGGCCGCTCAACGGAACCGCGCCGGAATCGTGCTGCACCGGGCAGCCCGAGGGCGCCGGATCGCCGGTGAACGCGATGTCTCCGGAATGGCTCGACGTCATCGGACGAATTCCTCCCTAGCTGCGTAGAGATGCTCGACCAGGGTGATCAGCACCCCTTTGCCGGACTCGCGGGACCGGGCGTCGCACTCGACCAGCGGCACCCGCGGGTCCAGATCCAGCGCGTCGCGGACGTCCTCGAGGCGGTGCCCACCGCCGAAGTTGTTGCACGCCACGATGAACGGCGTCCCCATCGATTCCAGCCGATCGATGGCGTACCAGGAATCGGCGATGCGGCGCTGGTCCACCAGCACGATGGCGCCCAGCGCGCCGGCGAAGAGCCGGTCCCACAGGAACCAGAACCGCTCCTGGCCCGGCGCGCCGAACAGATACAGCACGTGCTCGTCGTCGATGGAGATCCGGCCGAAGTCGAAAGCGACCGTGGTGGTGGACTTTCCGCGCACCGCGCTCAGATCGTCGATGCCGACGCTGCTCTGGGTCATCGTCGCCTCGGTGTCGAGCGGGCGGATCTCGCTGACCGCGCGCACCAGCGTGGTCTTGCCCACCCCGAAGCCGCCGACGATGACGATCTTCAACCCCTGACTGGTGGAAGCGGCCAGGGGCGCGTCGGCCCGGGCGGGCCGCAGATCAGAGCTTGCGAAGTCCAACGAGCACCTTCTCGAGTGTGGAGGCGTCCGGCAGCGAAGTCCACGGCGCGCCAGGCGAACTCGGCGCCGCATGTGGATGCCGCACGGTGATCTTGCCCATGTCCAGCAGATCGGAGAGCAGGATGGTCGCGATGCCGACCGGCAGGCGCAGCTCCGCCGCGATCTCGACGACCGCGGTCGGCGCGGCGCACATCCGCAGGATCGACACGTGCTCGGACTGCATGCCCGGCGTCGGATCCGATTCGGTGACCACCAGGGTGACCAGGTCGAAGCTGTCGGAGTCGGGCTTGCTGCGGCCACCGGTCAGGGTGTAGAGCCGGTCCGGGTCGTCGTCACGTCCCGGACGGCCGGGCCGGGTCATCAGCGCGCCGATCCGACCCGCGGCTGCGCGGCGAGATAGTGGCCGAGCTGCTCGACCAGCTCCCGCATGTTGTGCCCGATCAGCCCGGCGTCGGCGTCCTCGCTCGCGACGACCGCGATGTGCGCGCCCATCCCGGCCTCGACGACGAACAGGATGCCGCCGTAGAACTCGGTCATGGACTGGCGCACGCCGCCGCGGCCGTTACCGAACTCGACGGAGGCGCCGTGCGCGAGGCTCTGGATGCCGGCCGCGATGGCGGCCAGCTGATCGGCGCTGTCGGTGCCCAGTTCCGGTGTGTGGCAGATCTTCAGGCCGTCACCGGAGAGCAGCAGCGCGTGACGGGTTCCATGGGTACGGGTCAGCAGTTGTTCCAGCAGCCAGCCCAGCTGTGACGGCACGGTTGTTGTCAATGTTCGTTCTCCAGCGCGACAGAAGGGGCAGAGGGTCGAGCGTCAGCGCCGTTGCTGTTCGAGGAAAGATCCGGATTCGGTTCGCGCGGCGCCACAGCGCGCTGGAACGCGCCGAAGGCCGACGGCCGCGACACCGGCGGCGGAGGCGTCGGCTCCAGCCGGGTATCGGGCAGGCCCTCGGGATGCACCGCGGCCAGCGTGGAGCCGCGGCGGCGCTTCGGCAGCCCGGAATCGACCACGCCGGAGGTGGTTTCGGTGCCCACCGGCAACGGCTCCGGCGCGGCGGGCGCGGGTTCGGGCGTCTCGACGATGCGGTTGCGGCCGGTGGTCGGCGGCGTCAGCGCCGTCATCGGCGCGGTGGTGCGTTCCAGGCGGGTGGTGAGATCGCGCGGCACCACCACGACCACGGCGGTGCCGCCGATGGCCGAGGGGCGATAGGACACGGTCAGCCCGTGCTTGCGGGCCAGGTGCCCGACCACGGCCAGACCCAGCCGGGTGCCGGTGAGCGAGGACAGGTCCGCGCCGCGCTGATCCGCGCCCTGCCCGGACACCGCCTGCTCGGCGCGGCGCAGCGCCGATTCACTCATCACCAGGCCGGAGTCCTCGATGGTGAGCACCACGCCCGCCGGGACCTCGGCGGCGTAGACGTGCACCTCGGTGGTGGGCGGGGAGAAGTTGCAGGCGTTGTCGAGCAGTTCGGCCAGGGTGTGCATCAGGCCCTCGGCGGCGTGACCGGCGACCGCGATCTCGGCGACCGCGCGCAGGCGCACCCGCTGGTAGCCCGCGACCCGGCCCATCGCGCCGCGCAGAATCGATTCCATCGCAATCGGTTTGGCCCACCGGCGGCCGGTGCGAGCGCCGCTGAGCACGGCGATGCTGTCGGCCAGGCGCCCCGCCTGGGCCGTGCGGTGATCCAGTTCGAGCAGGTCGGCGAGCACTTTCGGGTCGGCGTGCCGGTGCTCCATCTCGCGCAGCTCGGCCAGCATCGAGGTGGTCATCGCCTGCATCCGGCCCGCGGCGCCGGCGAACGCGGCCATCGCGGCGGCGCGGCGGTTCTCGCTGTTCTTGATGTCCCAGGCCTGCTTGGTGGTGGCCTCGTTGGCGGCCGCGATGATCGCGGCGGCGTCGGCGTTGGCGGTCGCGGCGGCCCGGCGGATGCGCTGGGTCTCCTCGCGGAAGTACACCGCCGCGGTCAGGCTCGCGCAGACCAGCAGCGCCACGAGCACGGTGCCGACCAGCAGCGGGACGCGGAAATCGGCGGGCGCCGCGAGCACCGCCACGGCGATCACCAGGGCGCTGACACCGGCGCTGATCAGCAGCGTTCGATAGGGCAATCGCGGGCCCGGCGCGGCGGGGCGGTATAGCTCGCCGTCGGGATTGGATGACTGTGACAAATTCCGATCTTCCGCCAAAAATGCAGGACGCCAGGCAGTTTCAAAATCGGGCATGAGCATAACCGGAGGGGCGGGTGCGCGAAAGTCGAGAAGGCCGGGGGTGCCCGAGGTCACGGCGCCCGTGATCGGTACCTATATGCTTCCGTCACAGACAGTTCGAACAGGAGATTGCGCCATGGTTACCAGCACGGTCGAGACCGTCATCGCGGCCCCCCGCGACGTCGTCTACAAGTTCTTCGCCGAACGCGACGGCATCACCCCCTACCTGCCGGTCGTGAACTTCACGCTGAAGAAGCCGGGTGCGGGCGCCGCCGCCGGCGTCGGCGCGCAGTACCTGATCGGCGTCGGCGGCCTCGGCATCACCGAGGAGACCACACAGCTGGTGCCGAACGAGCGGATGGAATACAAGATCGTCGCCGGGGCCCCGGTGAAGCGCCACGTCGGCACCATCACCTTCGCCGACGCCGACAACAACAGCACCGTCGTGAATTACACGATGGAATCCGAGCCGAGCCTGCCGGTGCCGGCCAAGGTGCTCGAACTCGGACTGCGCACGCTGATCAACCAATTCCTGGGCGGCGCCAAGAAAGCGCTGCGTTAAACGCGACAAGAATTGCGTTCGGGGCAATACCGCACGGTATTGCCCCGCGCTTTCGCTAGACGCTCGCCCGCTCGGCGCGCGCCGTATCCAGCAGCTCCTCCGCGTGCGCGCGCCCGGTCTCGGTGTCGTCCAGACCGGCCAGCATACGGGCCAGTTCGATGACGCGCTCGTCCTTGGTCAGCGCCCGCACCCCGCTGTTCACCTTGCCCTTGCCGTCATCGGACTTGTCGACCACCAGGTGCGTGTCCGCGAAGGCCGCGACCTGGGGCAGATGCGTCACCACGATGACCTGGTGCGTGCGCGCCAGCCGAGCCAGGCGCTTGCCGATCTCCACCGCCGCGCGACCGCCGACACCCGCGTCCACCTCGTCGAACACCATGGTGGCGCCGTGATCCGAACTCGCCAGCACCACCTCCAGCGCCAGCATCACCCGCGAGAGCTCACCACCGGACGCGCTCTTGCTCAACGGCAGCGACTGCGCCCCGGAATGCGCGGACAACCGGAACTCCACCTCGTCCACACCCGCCGGACCGGCGTGCAACTCCTTGCCGCCGACGGTCAGCGGCGCGGAATCCTGCGGGCCCGCGAGCACCGGACGGACCTCGACCTCCAGCCGCGCCTTGCCCATCGCCAGCCCGCCCAGCTCCGCGCTGACCGCGGAGGCGAGTTTGCCCGCCGATTTGCTGCGCGCGGTGGTCAGCTTCTTGGCCGCCTCCCGGACCCGCTCGGCGGCGATGTCGACCTCGGCGGCCAGCTTCGCCAGCGCCTCCTCCGAGACGTCCAGCGAGCCGAGCCGGGTGCGGGCGTCCTCGGCCCAGGCGATGACCCCGTCGACATCGGAGGCGTACTTGCGGGTCAGGCCCTTCAGCTCGGCCTGACGATTGAGCAGCGAATCCAGCGCGCCCGGATCCGAGGGCAGGTCGGAGAGGTAGCTGCTCAGCTCGGTGGTCACGTCCACGACCACCGCGATGGCGTCCTCCAGGCGCGGCGTGAGCGCGGTCAGCTTCGGATCGTCGGAGGTCTCGATGCGGGCGCGGGCCAAGCCGAGCGCGGCCAGCGCACCCGAATTGTCCTCCGGTGCGTCGGCGGGACCGGCGAGCGCGTCGTGCGCGGTAGCGGCGGCCTCGCGCAGCGAATCCAGATCACTGAGCCGGCGCACCTCGTCCAGGATGCGCTTGTCCTCGCCCGGCTCCGGGGCGACGGCGTCGATCTCGTTGAGCGCGTACTGCAGCCGATCGGCTTCCAGCGCCAGCTCACGGCTGCGCGCGGTGCGCTCCAGCAGTTCCGAACGGGCGTCCAGCCACGACCGCCGGGCCACACCGTATTTGCGCAGCAGCGGCCCGACGGTGTCGCCGGCGAACTGGTCGAGCGCGGCGAGCTGCTGCTCGGGCCGCTGCAACCGGAGCTGATCGTTCTGGCCGTGCACGGTGAGCAGCGGCGCGCTGAAATCGGCGAGCACCGAGGCGGGCACGCTGCGCCCACCCAGGTGCGCGCGGGAACGCCCGTCGCTGCCGACGGTTCTTATCGCGATGACGCTGCCGTCGTCGTCGGCACGGGCCGCGGCCGCCTCCAGCACCTCGCCGACCTCGGCGCGGGCCGCGTCGTTGACGTCCTCGACCGTGAACCGGCCCTCCACCACCGCCCGCGCGGCGCCCAGCCGCACCCGGCCCGCGTCGGCCCTGGCGCCGCTGAGCAGGTGCAGGCTGGTGACGACCATGGTCTTACCCGCGCCCGTCTCACCCGTGAGCACCGTCAGGCCCTCGTGGAATTGTGCTGTGGCAGTAGATATGACGCCTAAGCCGTCAATCCTGATCTCGGTCAGCATTCGTGCTCTCCGTTCGCCGTCGGCCACGCCAGCCGGTTACGGGCAATTGGAACTTGCGCACCATCCGGTCCGCGAACGGGGCGGAATCCAACCGCACCCAACGCACCGGCTCGGCGCCGCGGACCGCTTCCACCCGGCCCCCGCGCGGCAGGGCCATCGTGCGCCTGCCGTCCAGGAAAACTATCGCATCGTGCCCCGTCGCCACCGCCTCGACCGCGATCCGCGAATCCGGGCTGGTCACCAGCGGGCGCGCGAACAGGGCATGGGCGTTGCTCGGAATCACCAGCAGCGCTTCCAGTTCCGGCCACACCACCGGACCGCCCGCGGAGAAGGCGTAGGCCGTCGACCCCGTCGGGGTGGAGACCAGGATGCCGTCGCAACCGAACGAGGACACCGGGCGGCCGTCGACCTCGAGCACCACCTCCAGCACGCCCATGCGCGCGGCGTTCTCGATGCTGGCTTCGTTGAGCGCCCAACCGGTTTCGACGATCTCGTCGTCCACCCGGACGGTGAGATCGATGGTCATGCGCTGCTCGATGCGGTAATCACCGCGCACCACCTGGGCCAGCGCCTCGTCCAGGTGCTCGGCCTCGGCCTCGGTGAGAAAACCGATGCGGCCCAGGTTGATTCCCAGCACCGGCACCGCCGCCGGGCGCGCCAGCTCCGCGGCGCGCAGGAAGGTGCCGTCGCCGCCGAGCACCAGCACCATCTCGCAGCCCACCGCCGCGTCCGGGCAGTGGTCGACGACCTTGGCCGGATACCCGCCCGGCTCGGCCAGAGCCAGCACATCCCGGGTGGGATCCTCGCACTCGAAGCGGGTGCTGTCGGCCTCGTCGGCCAGCACCCGCAACCCGATCCCGGCATCGGCGAAGATCTTCGCGACCCGATGCGCTGTCTCGATGATCTCGGCCCGGCCGGGATGCGAGATCAGCAGAATTTCCCGGCCCGCCGGCTCCGCGCTCACTGTGGACCCTCCTCGACCGCACGCTCGACCAAGGCAGCCACCTCGTCGGCGTCATAACTGAACTGCCCATCCTTGCGCAGCCACAAGAAATACTCGACATTGCCCGAGGGGCCGGGCAGCGGACTCGCCACGGCTCCGAGCGTACGCAACCCGAGCGCCGCGGCCGCCGCCGCGACCTCGCGCACCGTTTCCGCGCGCAACGCCGGATCACGCACCACACCGCCGGCGCCGAGCCGCTCCTTACCGACCTCGAACTGCGGTTTCACCATCGGCAGCAGGTCGGCGCCCGGCGCGGCGCAGGCCGCCAGCGCGGGCAGCACCAGCGCCAGGGAGATGAACGACAGATCGCCCACCACCAATTCGACTGTGCCGCCGATGGATTCCGGCGTGATGCCGCGCACATTGGTGCGGTCGAAGACCCGCACCCGGTCGTCGTTCTGCAGCCGCCAGATCAGCTGGCCGTAGCCGACGTCGACCGCGACCACCTCTTTCGCCTCGCGGGCCAGCAGCACATCGGTGAAACCACCGGTGGACGCGCCCGCGTCCAGACAGCGCTTACCCGCCACCGTGAGACCGGCGGGTTCGAACGCCGCCAGCGCGCCCAGCAGCTTGTGCGCGCCGCGCGACGCCCACGACACCTCGTCGGCCTCCGCCCGCACCAGCAGCGGCGCCGCCGGATCGACCTGGGTCGCCGGTTTCGTCGCCACCGCACCGTTGATCAGGACGCGGCCCGCGCCGATCAGCTCGACCGCGTGCTCTCGCGATCGCGCCAACCCGCGGCGAACCAGTTCGGCGTCCACCCGCGCGCGCTTGGCCACCTCAGATCTTGTCCACCGTGGCGAGCGCCTGCACCAGCACCTCGTGCGCCTGCTCCAGGATGCGCGCGCGACGGGTGATGTCGACACCCGACTCGGCGCTGGTCGCGGCCGAATCGTAGACATCGGCCCGCACCTCCAGCTCGGCGAGCAGCGCGTCGATCTCGGCGCGAATCCGCGCGGGATCGGCAGCCTCGGGACGCCCCGGCGCGAGATGCTGCCCCGGCAGCGGAACGCCGGGACGGGGGCCGTTCGGGGCCGTCATTCCTGGTCCAATCGAGTAGTCATCGTGGGGACAACGCTATCGGATTTCAGAACCGCTTGGGGGACGGCTCTCGGCCCCGCCGACCGGGTGCGTACGCCCGGCGCGCACCGGAACCGCGCGGCCCGGATTGCGCCGCACGCGCTCGGCCAGATCGCCCCCGGGCTCGAAATCGACCGGCGGGTGATTCAGGGCATCCAGCGAATCGGCGACGAAAGTCGGGATCAGCTCCTCCGGCGCATCGGACAATTCCGCCAGCGTGCTGACGCCCGTCAGCACCAGCAGCGAATCCAGGCCGACGGTGTTCGCGCCCTCGATATCGGTGTCCATGCGGTCGCCGACCACCAGGGCGCTGCGGGTACCGGCGCGGGCCAGCGCGTCCTCCATGAGCGGCGCGAACGGCTTGCCCGCCACGATCGGGTCGCGGCCGGACGCGGTGCGCAAGGCGGCCACCATCGAACCGTTGCCCGGCGCCAGGCCGCGTTCGTTCGGCAAGGTCTTGTCGGTGTTGGCGGCGATCCAGAGCGCGTCGGCGCTCAGCGCGTAGGCGGCCTCCGCCAGATCCGGCCAGCCGGTTTGTGGTGAATGTCCCTGTACCACAGCGGCGGGGGCGCTGCCGTTGAACCGGCGGATCGGCCGCAGACCGACCGCGTCCACCTCGGCGGCCAGATCGTCGGAACCCACCACCAGCACCGACGCACCGGGGGCCAAACGCTCGGCGAGCAGCCGGGCGGCGGCCTGCGCGCTGGTCACCACATCGTCGGTGGTGGCCGGGTACCCCAGCTCGGCCAGGTGCTCGGCTACCGTCCCCGGGGCGCGGCTGGCGTTATTGGTCACGTAAACCAACCGCTGCTCGCCCCGGGCCGCGGCCAGTGCGGCCGGCGCGCCATCGATCACCACCGGGCCCCGGTACAGCGTGCCGTCCAGGTCCAGAAGCAGGGCTTCATAGCCGTCTCGTAGTCGCGCCACGGCACAAAACCCTACGCCAGTGCGCCGACAGGAAACGGGCCGGATTGCCTTTCAGTCCTTGTACTTCGGGGCCGGCGGGCCCGGCGAGGCACCGAGCAGACTCAGATGCTTCTGATACAGCGCCTGCCAGGTGCCGTCGGCCCGCATCCGATCCAGGCTGGCGTTGACGAAGCGGACCAGATCGGTCTTGCCGTCCGGGATGCCGATCGCGTAGGAGTCGAACGCCATCGGAGTGCCCACCACCTCCAGGTTGTTGTCCTGCAAGGCGAGGCCGTGCAGGATCGGCGCGTCGGTGCTGATCGCGTCGGCGGCGCCCTGCTGCAAGGCGACCAGGCAGTCGGTCCAGGTCTGCATGCCGATCACCGTCGGCGGTTTCGGCAGGGCGAACAGCGGCTCCAGCGAGGTGGTGCCGGTGACGCTGCACGCGCGCTTACCGGCCAGATCTGCGGCCGAGCGGATGCCCGAACTGTTCACCACGAGGATCTTCTGCTCGGAAACGTAGTAGACGGCGGAGAAATCGATCTCCTTGTTGCGCTCGCAGGTCGTGGAGAAGGTGTTCACCACCAGATCCACCCGGCCGCCGCGCAAGGCCGGGATCCGCTCCGCCGAACTCAACGGCACGAGATCCACCTTCGAGGGATCACCCAGCAGATCGCGCGCGATCTCCCGGGCGATATCGATGTCGAACCCCTCCAGCACCCCCGTGCGCGGGTTCCGGAACCCGAACAGGTAGCCGTCCTGCGCCACCCCGACCCGCACTCGCCCGTTCGCGGCGATCTGCGCCATCGAACTCCCCGCCGGCATCGCACCGCGCGGCGGCAAGGCACCGGGCCGCAAACTCGCTGTCGCATCGCAGGATTGATCACCGCGCTGATTCGGCGCGCTGGTGATCTCGGTGGCCTGCGGCGGCATCGGCCGCACCGGCTCCAGCGTGACCCCCGAGGGCGCCGGTGCGCCCGCCCCACACGCCACCACCAGCACGGACAAAGCGGCAACCAGCATCAACCGCATTCGCTTGATCATGAGACCACCCCTCGCCTGCGATTCTACGACCGATTCACCCCACCTTGGCTACGAATTCACCGGCGCGCAACCCCATTTCGAAGCCGCTGCCCGAAACTTACACGGGCCCAGCACCATTCTCCCGCCAGGCCGCCGCACCCCCTACTCCGACCTGGACTTCCTGCTGGAACGCCGCCTTCACGATGAGCGGCGAGAACTCGCACGGCACAGCCGAGCTGCGCGATTGCCGTAGCCGGGGCGTTGCGCGGGCCGTCCGCGCAGGCACCGCATCCATTTCGTGTGTGGGCGCATCATGAGCCTCCTTCGGAGCACGATCGAGGACGTGTCACGGTCAACGAGAAGGGCGACCTGTTCACCGCCGTGGTGGGCGCCTGTCCGGGCTGTCGGCACCTGAAACGCGACAAGCCCCCTGCGCCGAGGGGCGCAGGGGGCTTGTCGAGTGGGGTCAGAGGTCGCCGGTGAGTTCTTGGGCGCGCTCTTCGGCGTCGGTTTCGCCCTCGACGTCGGCGGAGGCGGCGTTGAGGAACCAGGTGAGGCCCTCGTCGGTGCGACCGGCCGCTACCAGGGCGTCGGCGTAGGCGTAGAAGAGACGGGCGTAGGAGGAGCCCGACTTGGCCGGATCCAGGTCCGGGGTTTGCAGGGTGACGACGGCCTGGTCGAATTCGCCGAGGTCCATGCGCGCGCCGGCTACGACGATGCGCAGTTCGATGGCTTCGTCACCGGTCAGCTCGCGGGCCTCGTCGCTACGGCCGAGCTCGATGGCCCGCTCGGGCCGGCCCAAACCACGTTCGCAGTCGGCCATGACGGCCAGCAGGCCCGAACCACCGGACATCCGGCGGGCCGTGCGGAGCTCGGAAAGCGCCTCGGCCCATTCACCCGCGTGGTAAGCGGTGACACCGGCGGTCTCCCGGACCACCGCGATACGTCCGGCCCGCTGCCGGGCGGCCCGAGCGTGCGCCAGCGCCAGCGCCGGGTCGTCGTCGATCAACCGCGCCGCCATCACGAGATGGCGCGCCACGGTTTCGGCATTGCCCTTGTCCAGCGTCAGCAGATCGCGCCGAACCGCGTTGTCCAGATCGGAAGCCTGCACGTCGTCCGGCAGATCCGGCTCTTCCGGCCGAGGCGGCCGACGATCCAGGTTCCGCCCGCCGACCTCCGCACGGCTGCCCTCCCCGCCCCGACGACGATCCTGGAGGTCACCGGAATCGCGG
Source organism: Nocardia sp. NPDC050435 (assembly GCF_040655395.1). Lineage (NCBI taxonomy): Bacteria > Bacillati > Actinomycetota > Actinomycetes > Mycobacteriales > Nocardiaceae > Nocardia > Nocardia sp. NPDC050435. The sequence goes on along the minus strand of NZ_JBFAJW010000005.1, from coordinate 1,613 downwards.
TCGTCACGCCGGGAGCCGCCGCGCTCGTCGGAGCCACCGCGCTTGAATCCACCGCGCTCACCGGAATCCTTGCCCCGCTTGAACCCACCGCCGTCGCGAGAGTCATCGTCGCGACCGAAGCCGCCGCGCTCATCGCCACCGCGGTTGTAACCGCGATCCCCGGAATCGCCGTCACGCTTGAAACCACCACGGTCATCGCCACCACGGTTGAAACCGCGATCGCCCGAGCCGCTGTCGCGCTTGAAACCACCACGCTCGCCGCCGCCACGGTTGAAGCCGCGATCCCCGGAATCGCTGTTGCGCTTGAAACCGCCACGATCGGACGAACCACCGTCACGCTTGAAACCACCGCGATCATCACCACCACGGTTGAAACCGCGATCGCCGGAATCACTGTCGCGCTTGAAACCACCACGGTCATCACTACCACGGTTGTAACCACGGTCGCCCGAATCACTGTTGCGCTTGAAACCACCGCGATCGGACGAACCACCGTCACGCTTGAAACCGCCGCGATCATCACCACCACGGTTGAAGCCGCCACGATCCGAGGAACCGCTGCGGTTGTAACCGCCCCGATCGCTCGAACCGCCATCGCGCTTGAAACCACCGCGATCATCGCCGCCACGGTTGTAGCCGCGATCGCCGGAATCACTATTGCGCTTGAAACCACCGCGATCGTCACCGCCACGGTTGTAACCACGATCGCCCGAATCGCTGTCGCGCTTGAAGCCACCGCGATCGTCATTGCCACGGTTACCGGAATCGTTGTTGCGCCGGAAGCCGCCCCGATCCGACGAGCCGCCGTCACGCTTGAAACCACCGCGATCATCACCGCCACGGTTGAAACCGCCGCGATCGGAGGATTCACTCCGGTTGTAGCCGCCTCGATCGGACGAGCCACCGCGGTTGTAGCCGCCGCCGGAATCGCTGTTGCGCTTGAAACCGCCCCGGTCGTCGCCGCCCCGGTTGTAGCCACCGCGATCCGAGGAACCGCCGTCGCGCTTGAAGCCGCCGCGATCGGACGAGCCGCCGCTGCGGTTGAACCCGCCACCGGAGTCGCGTTTGGAGCCGCTGCGATCGTCATTGCGGTCGGAGCCGCCGCGGTTGTAGCCGCCGCGCGAGCCGGAGCCGCTGTCACGCTGGAAACCACCGCGGTCATTACCGCGCCGGTCGTCGGAGCCGGAGTTGCGTCTGAACCCGCCGCGGCCGCCCTCGGCGCCGCCGGCGGAGTCGCCGCTGCCGGAGTCGTTGCGGCGGAAGCCGCGCTTCTCGCCGGAACCGCCGCTCGAGCCACCGTGGGAGGGGCGATCGGCGCCCTCGCCGCGTCGGAAGGACTTCCGACCGTCGTTCTGCTCGGACACGGTGATCCCTTTCTACGTTCCGGGAAAGCTGCTCTTCAGGCCCCCTGCATTCAAGCACGTGCCGCCTCGGGGGCCGAGATCCGGCGACGTAATGGGACCAAAAGGTGCCCAAACGACGATAGGGGACCCAGAATCTGGGTCCCCTATCGTGAAGGATGTTCCGGCGGTGTCCTACTCTCCCACACCCTGTCGAGTGCAGTACCATCGGCGCAGGTGGCCTTAGCTTCCGGGTTCGGAATGGGACCGGGC